>JBGPQK010000194.1:0-2014 GCA_041489005.1 Anaerolineae bacterium | reverse complement strand
TGAGGTTCAACGCGTTTGTCCGCACCATCTGATTGACGAAGATCACAGCTGGAAGTTTTTCAAGCGCCTCCCTCAACCGGTCCATGGACGGATGAATATAGACGACGGTACTCCTGGGAGAGATGTGGCCCAAAAGACTCTGAAGGACCAAGATATCCTCCCCCTTGTCGTTCAGATGCGATGCGAACGTGTGTCGCAGGGTATGTGGAGTAGTTTTGCGCCATGACGAGAGCTCGGCTTTACCAACGATCTTCGCCATGTTGTCTTCGATGGTCCGGATGGACAACCGATGTCCTTTTTTGGAGAGAAAGAGCGCCGAGCTTTTATCGCTGTTCAAGAACGCTTTTCTCACAGCAATCCATTCGGTGATGATCTGAACGAGCTTTTCGACGAGATGCAGGGTACGCCGCCTGCCGCCCTTACCGATGACGGTGATCCGTTTGTTTTCAAGATCCATGTCCGACAGGTCAAGGCGGAACACCTCGCCGATCCTGAGACCGATGCCGTACATCAGGGCGTAGATGCAATAATCCCGTACGCCGAGGATATTGGTCCTGTCGATGGATTCAAAGAAGGTTTTCAACTGTTCCTCGGTCAATGCATGGGGTTGATTGCGGTAACCCTGTTTGACCTTCAGAATGTCCCGAAAAGGAAGATCCTTAGCAACCTGTTGGCATTCGAGGTATTTGGCATAGCTTCTCAGGGTGAAGAGTTTTCGATTGATGGAAGCGCCTGAGTTGTGTCGCCGTTTTTTCAAGTAGAACTGGAAATCCATGACCGCGGGTCCGGTGATGGCATCCAGAGCGCGTTCCTTGACAAACTCCTGAAACAAGCTCAGATCGATCCGGTTGCTTCGTGAGGTGTTCTCGCTGATTTCGTACACGGTCTCGCGATACTCCATGAAGTTTCCGACATGGGCGAAGAAGGTGTCAGCGGCGAGGTTCATCATGGCCTCCCGGAATGGAGATTTTCTCCAATGCCTGCTTTTTGAGTTCGTCTGAGACGTGGATGTAAACGCCGGTTTCCGCGACGGTCTCGTGGCCCATCATGTCGCAGATGGCCTCGACGGGCACGCCCTGGTGGTACATAACCGTGGCGAAGGAGTGCCTCAGCATGTGAGGCGTGATCGTTTCCGCAATGCCCGCTTTTTGCGCCGTCTGTCTGACCATGCGCCTCAGCCTGTCTTTTGAGATTGCCGTTCCCTTGTCCGTGGGGAACATAGGACGGGACTTCTCTTTCGGCGTTTCGGCCCGTTTCAGATAACCGACGAGGTTGTCGTACAGCTTGTCCACCACGAAGAGCGATCGGTTTTTTCTCCCCTTTCCCCTGACGAGAAGCAATCCGATTTTAGACGGAGCGTCGCAGGCCGGGTCAAAGTCTTCGATCTTCAAGGACACCAGTTCCGAGACGCGCAGTCCCAGCGCCCAGAGCATGGAGACGATCAGATAATCGCGCTCGCCGGTCCAGGAGGATCGGTCAAAGACGTCGAGCAGCCTGAACGCGGATTCGTTGGAAACGGCTTGAACGGACGACATGGCTTTCCTCACGGGCAATAACATGGAAGCGGGATTGTGATCCATGATACCCAATTTCATCAGGAAAGTAAAGAACGATTTGAGGGACGACTGATAATTTTCGAGCCGGGAGAAGCTGGTGTGTTCTTTCAGTTCCTTGATCCAGCGGTTCAGGTGATCCGCCGTGGGCTTCAACGGATCGATGTGGAGAACGGAACGGGCATACTCGACATAACGGTACAGGCTTGTGGTGTAGATGCCCACGGTATTGTCCGCAAGGAGGCGGATCTCAAGAAGTTCTTTTCGGAACAGTTCGATGAGTTCATTCATGGCCGTCCTCCCTGTGGTGATAGATATGGGCCTTCATGTAATCCGCGAACCGGTTGGAATTCAGATGCACGTACACATCCGTGGATTTTCGGCTTCGGTGTCCCAGGAGCGCCTGGGTGAGATCGATGCCGGCCAGTTGGTTGAATTGGGTGGCGGCCGTGTGGCGGAAC
>JBGPQK010000193.1:0-2037 GCA_041489005.1 Anaerolineae bacterium | reverse complement strand
GGTAAATGAGTTGCTTGTAGACGATTTCATAAATCGTACGCATCTTATATAGGTGGGGTGAATACACTGGTGAAGGATATGTAGCGACCTTTTGATATCGAAACCCAGACGTACTAGATAATACTATGTGGGGCTGTCCCAAAAGTTGGGGCAGCCCCTATCGCGTTTAGCAGAAATGTGATTCAATAGGGGGTATGAAAAGAAAACCAACTGCCCCAGTCTTCAAGCCATATACGATGGCACAGCCGAGCCTGATACCCACGAGTTGGGATGAACTTATCCCAGCAAACCACCTGGTGAGGGTGGTCAACCGGGCGATAGAGCGAATAAACCTGGAACCGCTACTGAGGAAGTACAAAGGGGGCGGGACGAGCAGTTATCATCCGGGGATGATGCTAAAGGTGCTGGTGTATGCATACACGCAGCGGATCTACTCGTCACGGCAGATTGCCAAGGCGGTGCGGGAGAACGTGAATTATCTATGGTTGAGCGGCGGGAATCAGCCAGACTTTCGGACGATCAACAGCTTTCGCGGGGAGAAGATGAAAGGTGCGATCGTGGAAGTCTTCACACTGGTACTTGAGCTGCTGGTGGAAGAAGGGTATGTGAAGTTGGAGAACTACTTTGTAGATGGGACGAAGATCGAGGCCAATGCGAACCGGCACAAGGTGGTATGGGCCAAGAGCCGGGCGAAATACCAGGAGCGTTTGCGGGAGAAGGTGAAGGAACTGCTGAAAGAGATCGATGCAGTGAATGATGCCGAGAACGAGGAGTATGGGGACAAAGACCTGGAAGAAATGGGAGGTGGCGGCGGGATCGATGCGGAGAAGCTGGAGAAGAAGATTGCCGAGTTGAACCAGCGGTTGCGAGAGAAACCAGAAGACAAGAAGCTGGCGAAGGCCGTGAAAAAGATGGAAAGGGACTACCTGCCGCGGCAGAAGCGCTATGAAGAGCAAGAACGCAAGTTAGCTGGGCGCAACAGCTACTCGAAGACCGATGAAGATGCCACCTTCATGCGGATGAAAGAAGACCGGGGAGCCGAGAAACCGCTGCCCAAACCCACCTACAATATCCAGACCGGGACGGAAGGTCAGTTTGTGGTTGGGTTCAGCCTGCACCAGCGGGCAGGGGATACCAGTTGCTTGATCCCCCATCTGGAAGGGGTCAAGGCCAACTTGAGGGCCATTGCCAGGCGCAATCCTGAATTGCTACCCCAGCAGCATGATCAGCCCCGCTGCCTACCCCACAACATCTCCGCCGATGCTGGCTATGGCAGCGAAGAGAACTATGCCTATTTTGAAGACCACCAGCTGGGCAATTATGTCAAATACAATACCTTTCACCGAGAACAACAAAAGCATCGCAAACCCGAACTGATCCGCAAAACTATCTTCCGCTCTGAGAACCTGCCCTATGATCCCGAAAGAGACGAGTTCATTTGCCCGGCCAACCAACGCCTGACCTATCGCAGCACGCGTCATGAAAGAACCGAGAACGGATATTGGACCGAACTACGCCACTATGAAGCGAATGGGTGCAACACCTGTCCACTCAAGCCCGAATGCACCCGAGCCAAGAATAACCGCCACATGCGAGTGAGTTTCCGCTTGCGGCGTTTCCGGGAACAAGCCAGAGCCAACTTGCTCTCTGAGCAAGGCAAAATCCTGCGAATTCAGCGCAACATCGAGGTTGAAACGGTCTTTGGCCAGGTAAAACACAATATGCGCTTCCGCAGGTTCAGTCTCAGGGGGTTAGAGAAGGTCAAAACAGAATGGGGCTTGGTATGTATTGCCCATAATATGCGAAAACTGGCGGGTTGATCCTGCCAGTTTTTTTTGTCTTTCGCTTTATTTGTCGCTCAGGGCATTTTTGGGGGCTGCCTAGCCGTTCTTTCTAGACAGCCCCTGGTAGCTTTAACAAATCGTTTTACTTTCTGGTGAGTGATCGGAATACCTTTCATTAATTGTATTGATTTGGTAATATATCATTATATAATTGCTTGATGTCGATCCAAATTTCTATCCCGATGAATTGATC
>JBGPQK010000192.1:0-2040 GCA_041489005.1 Anaerolineae bacterium | reverse complement strand
TAGTTTCTGTCGCGAAACTCGTAAATCATTGCTATAACAGCGTTTGTTAGAAATCTCTTGACAGTACGTATGCTCTATGGCATACGTACTGCATGCCAACCAAAAAAGAATCTTCTGCAGACGTTGAACAGTGGTTCCGGGATCATGCTGCGAATCTCTGGCCTGCTGCTCTGGGCTCTCTGAGTTTGCGGCGGAGTCCCTGCATCCGTGAGCGCTGCGAGGCCTGCCTGAAGGGGGAAAAGCACCCCAGCCATGTTCTGTACGTCCGAATGAAGGGACGTCGATTCACGATCTATATTCCCGACGAACTCGTACCCGATGTGCAGCGGTCTCTTGACAACGGTCGCGAACTTCAAGAACTGCTTTACCAGACCGCCCTGCGCTATACCAAAGCTCTTAAACATGAGAGAACCGCCAAAATCCAAAAGGTCAAAAAATGACACGATCAACGAGTTCCCAATTCAGTTTTGCGGATCTGGAATTTCTCGATCAAGGTGTCCGCCTGGAGCCAATGTTGCAGGCCATCTCCGTTTTCATTGACGAGCACGGACACCTGATAGACAAGGTGCGCCGGGATCTTTATCGTGGCTTGAAAAATCCCACGACCGGGCGGAATGGTCTCACGGCACAACAAGTACTTCGCTCTTTTGTCCTCCAGCGCGTGAAAAACTGGGATTACCGCGAACTGCGAGAACGAATCGCTGACGGATATACTTTGCGGAGATTCGCTCGTTTCTACAGCCAACTCGTTCCCAAACATGATGCTTTCAACCGGGCCTTTAACAGGCTTACCCCGGCGACGCTCGAAGTGATCAACGAGCTGGTCGTCAAGTCTGCCGTTGCTCTCGGGCTGGAAAACGGCAAGAAATTGCGTGTCGATACCACCGTTGTCGAAACCGACATTCACCACCCAACAGATAGCACCTTGTTGTGGGACACCGTGCGCGTCGTCACCCGCCTGGTCGGAAATCTCGACAACCTGCTTCCCCAGGGCGTGCCGGGATTCACCATTCGGAATCGGAGCGCCCGGCGCCGGATGCAAGAGATTCAGCGCATGACGCCCAAAGAGCGGCATCGACGGCTGATCCCCAAATATCGCGAACTCATCCGGACCACGGAGCAGGTGGTCGGAAACGCGCGCGACGTGCTCAAGAAGACGGAACGAGTCAGTAGCATCGACCTGATGACCGAAATTGCGATCAAGGCCGTTCGAAATCAGATCGACCATCACTGTGGCCTTGGGGACCGCGTCATTGATCAAGCACGTCGCCGCGTGCTGGACGGGGAGCAGGTTCCGAACGAAGAGAAGATCTTTTCTATCTTCGAAACCCACACCGACTTGATCAAGCGAGGCAAAATCATGAAGCCGGTGGAATTCGGCCATAAAGTCTACATTGCGGAGAGCGCCCGGGGTTTGATCACTCAATACCGTGTGCTCGACGGGAATCCCTCGGATGACGGCCACGTCGAACCCTCCCTGAAGCGTCACCAAGAAACATTCGGTGATGCACCGAGCGTGTACAGTGCCGATCGGGGATTTTACAGCCAAGACAATATCCAGCAGTGCAAAGACTCTGGGGTCGAACTCGTGTGCATTCCTCAGCGTGGCGGAAGAAAAACGGCGGCTCAAGCAGCCTACGAGAAAAGCCCAACATTCAAGGATGGGCAGCGCTTCCGTGCCGGCATTGAGGGGCGAATTTCCGTTCTCTTCCGCGGTCGTGGCATGAAGCGTTGCCTCGCCGAAGGCCGTGAGCGATTCGAACTGTTGGTGGGAGCCGCTGTGCTTGCGAATAACCTCATGGTCATTGCACGACTGCTGATCGAAAAGCAGAAACGCCGCCGCCGCCGAGCCGCATAGGCTCATCAAGGAGTTAATAAACCGCTTTTTGGTGGAGTGGTGTCTGCTCAGCACTGATAAACTCGCAGTCCTGTACAATTTCTGCTGCCGTTGGGCTAATATCAGCCCGGTTCTGACATGATCATTCTTGAACAAGCCCCAAATGCCAGCAAAAATGCGGTTTTTGAGGCGTTTCGCGACAG
>JBGPQK010000191.1:0-2066 GCA_041489005.1 Anaerolineae bacterium | reverse complement strand
CATAATTGTCTCCTGACAGATAATTGTACATCTTCGCATTGTCTCTAAATCATGAACAATGTCACTTTGCAGAAGGACGAACATCCCCCTTACATTCCAGTTTGCTCACCTGTCTCCCTGACGTTATAATTGCCTTATGCATAAATTGACTCCAGTTCTTTTAACTCTTTTGTTGACTCTAACGCTTTCATTCTCGCCGCGACCTGCCCACGCTGAATCCGCGTCCGCCCCGAGCCTCTCGACTGCTTCCGAATTAATCGACGCAGTCAATGCCCTGCGCGCCTCCAACGGTCTGCCTCCATATACGCCAAACTCCATCCTGATGAACAATGCCCAGAGACAGGCGGAATACAACCTGTCCATCAGCATGACCATCCACATCAGTGCCGATGGGCTGAAGCCTTTCCAGCGTGCCCTGCAGGCCGGCTACCCGGTGGCAGGCGATATTAGTAATGGTAGCCCTGGTTGGTTCTCCGAAAATATCGTCGCGGGTGTCGGGCTGACTGCTGCGGAGGCAGTGGAGATATGGACGGGTGATGACCCCCACCTGAACACCATGATCTCCACCAATCTGCAAGATATTGGCGCAGGTGTGGCTTCTACTGGAAACACCTACTACTATGTGATTGACTGTGGCCTCTCCACCGGGGGTACTCCTCGTCCCTTCACACCGCCACAGTCTTACAGCACTCCTGTCGCTACGCTCATCCCGAACACGCCTAACGCAGACGGCTCCATTACCTACATCGTCCAGCGCGGCGACACCGCACTTGGCATTGCCCTGTCTTATGATATATCCCTGAGTGAACTTCTCACCCTGAACGGCCTGACCGAAAATTCCGTCATTTACCCCGGCCAAAAAATCATCATCCGCACAGAGTACACTCCCACGCCCACCCTGCCCACGTCTACACCCACTGGGCGCCCCACCATCACCCCCTGGCCTACTTCTTCCCCAACATCCACCAATACGCGAATCCCGCCAACGCCAACCCGATCATTAGGATTGCCTGTCTCAGCGGCGCACGGTGCAGTGATTGCGATTGTTGTCACTGCATTGGTTATTGCCGCGCTTCTGGCATTTCTCGGACGAAGACGTAAATAAAATATCCCTTAGAATAAAGAACTGACGCCGATGAAGCGTCAGTTCTTGGTTTTATTTCGCTTTTCCCTGGGCAGCCACAGCCTCCTCCGCCTTTCGGACAGTTTCCTCGTCCGCCAGGTAGTAGTGCGTAACAGGCTTGAGATCTTGGGTTAGTTCATAGACCAATGGAATGCCGGTCGGGATGTTTAGTTCGGTAATTTCCTTATCTGAAATATTATCCAGGTACTTTACCATCGCCCGGATACTGTTGCCGTGTGCGGCGATCAGCACGCGCTTTCCTGACTGGATTATCGGAGCCAGTGTGCTGTGCCAGTAAGGAAGGACGCGTTCTAATGTGAGTTTGAGCGACTCGGTAGCTGGTAGTTGAGCAGAGGTCAGTTCCGCATAACGTCGGTCGAAGCGCGGGTGACGTTCGTCGTTCATGTCCAGCGCCGGAGGCGGGACATCATAACTGCGTCGCCAAATTTTTACCTGTTCTTCGCCAAATTTGACGGCCATCTCGGTTTTGTTCAGGCCCTGGAGAGCTCCGTAGTGGCGTTCGTTCAACTGCCAGGCGCGTACTACGGGGATCCAATCAAGCCCCATTTCTTCCTGGATGATGTTCAGCGTTCGAATAGCCCGTTTCAGAACGGACGTATAAGCGATATCAAACGTGAATCCCTTATCGTGCAGGAGTTGGGCGCCCGTGAGGGCTTCCTGGTGGCCCTGCTCGGTCAGATCAACGTCAGTCCAGCCGGTGAAACGATTTTCCAAGTTCCAAGTACTTTGTCCATGACGAACCAAAACGAGTTTAATTTTCTTTCCCATTATTACCTCAGTCATAAGAAACCGCCAGGCAACATGTACCTGGCGGATTTTGGCATCAAGCCAGATTAGCGGATGGCTTGCTCGGTCTCGGGGTCGAACATGTGGCACTTGTCCAGGTTAAAGGACACCTGCACTTTGTCACCGATGCGGAAAT
>JBGPQK010000190.1:0-2085 GCA_041489005.1 Anaerolineae bacterium | reverse complement strand
ATCCGTGCGCCTGGGAGCAGGCGCGATCAGGGAGGTGAAAGTCCTCCTCCGGGAGATGCCCGCTCCCGGTAGCCGATGGTAACTGCGTCGCCGTAAGACGGGGTGGAGAGCAACCAGAGGCGAACATGCAGTCCGTAGGATGACGAACACGATTCGGCCGCACGTTGCGACGAGCCTGCGGATAAAGGGCGAAGTCCAGACCTGATCACCGATGGGGCGAACCCAGCAGAGCGAAGATCAGGAAGCCTGTCACGCTGGGTGGGCAGCACAGAAGCGAAGACAGGGCGCGTCAGGTGTTTGGTGACGGAATGCATGGAAGGTCGTGCCGTGTGAACCAGGGAGACCTGTCGGGGGCAAGGTGGGTGTTCATTGCCCCAAGCGTGGGTACGAAGAGCCCCCCTGGCAGGAGTCAGAGCACCCGTAGGAGCGATGAAACGGGGTAACGCCCGTGGAGCAAAGGGGTGTAGGAAGGTGGATGTGCGATGACCATACCGGATGAAGGAACCCCCGGGACAGTGTCGCAAGCGACTAAACAGCCGGGAGAAGCCTGCCCCATAGAGTGGGGTTGGGTGGAACGTTCGGTCTGGACAGAGCGCATGCTGGAGGCCCTCGCCAAAGGGGTGAAAGGAGGCGTATGGTTCAGCCTGATTGACAAAGTTTACAGGTCTGATACCCTTCAGGCGGCCTGGAGAACGGTCAAGAGGAATGGGGGAAAAGCAGGATCGGACCATCAGAGCATCAAAGCCTTTGAGCGGAATCTGACGGAAGAGATGGCGCGTCTTTCCGAAGAGCTTCGGGCTGGGACGTATCGGCCACGGCCGATATGGCGAGTGTACATCAATAAGCCTGGCAGTAGGGAGAAGAGGCCCCTGGGAATCCCCTGTGTGCGGGATCGGGTGGTTCAGGCTGCGGTGCGACTGGTGATCGAACCCATCTTCGAGAGGGAGTTTGTTCTTCACAGCTATGGGTTTCGACCGGAGCGTGGGTGCAAAGATGCATTGCGGGAAGTGGCCAGGCTTCTCCAGGCAGGATACACGCAGGTGGTGGATGCGGATTTTAAGGCTTATTTTGACAGCATTCCCCATAGCCCCCTGTTGGCTGACATTGGCCAGTATGTTGCAGATGGACGAGTGATGGGGCTGCTGGAAGCCTTCCTCAAGCAGGATATCCTGGAGGGATTGGCCCGGTGGACACCGGACCAGGGAAGTCCGCAAGGGGCGGTGATCAGCCCCCTTCTTGCGAACATCTATCTGCACCCGGTAGACGTGGCCATGGGTAAGGCTGGCTATGAGATGATCCGCTACGCAGATGACCTCGTGGTGATGTGTCGCAGCGAGGCCGAGGCCCATAGGGCACTGGACTTTTTGCGGCAGTTGGCCACGGGACGAGGGTTGGTCCTCCACCCTGAAAAGACCCGGCTGGTAGATGTCTCGGTTGCCGGAGAAGGATTTGACTTCCTTGGGTACCACTTTGAGCGGGGCACTCGTTGGCCACGCGAGAAGAGCATGAGAAAAGTCAAAGACGCCATTCGGGTCAAGACCGGTCGTAGCAATGGCCATAGCTTGTCCTACATCATCGATGACGTCAACCGTACCCTTTGTGGCTGGTTTGAATACTTCAAACATAGCCATAAATGGACCTTTCCGGCCATGGATCAGTGGATACGCCGACGCCTTCGGAGTATCATGCGCAGGCGTAAGCGCCTTAAAGGGATTAGCCGTGGACTTGATCATCGACGCTGGCCTAACGAATTCTTTCGGGAACATGGGCTTTATAGCCTTGTGGAGGCCCATCGGACTCTACTCCAGTCCTCTTCGGGGTAAGACCACCGACCGGAGAGCCGGATGCGGGAGATCCGCCAGTCCGGTTCGGAGGGAGGGGCGCTGCAAATCAATGCGGCGTTCCTACCCCTATAGTTAATTCAGGTAGTTCTGGACTCCTGCTCCCGGCTTTCGCCGGGACAAGCTTCGCAGGAGTGACGGCTTTCCCGACTTTTTACGAGATCATCAAGGTTCAAGGAACAAGTTAAATTCCTGGAAACCTGAAACTGGAAATCAAGTTTCTCCAAGGGGAGGGAAAAAGGGT
>JBGPQK010000189.1:0-2102 GCA_041489005.1 Anaerolineae bacterium | reverse complement strand
CAATATTCCCTACTGCTGCCACCCGTAGGTGTCTGGCCCGTGTTTCAGTGCCAGTGTGGGGGACCACCCTCTCAGGTCCCCTACCCGTCGTAGCCTTGGTGAGCCGTTACCTCACCAACTAGCTGATGGGACGCAGGTCCCTCCCAAAGCGCATTACTGCTTTAGTCATCGGCTTCTAAACCCAATGACCGCATGCGGTATTAGCAGTCCTTTCGAACTGTTATCCCACACTTCGGGGCAGGTCACCAACGCGTTACGCACCCGTTCGCCACTAAGAAACCTCCGTATTGCTACAAAGGCTCTTCGTTCGACTTGCATGTATTAAGCACGCCGCCAGCGTTCATCCTGAGCCAGGATCAAACTCTCCGCAAAAAAATCACCCTTGCGGGTGTAAGTTACGGAATAGAACGACAGGCTTACTTCCTATCACTTTTCAGTTGTTAAGGTCCGGTTTACAAAGCGGGCTGCATTTTACCCGCAAGGCCCTCCACTGTCAAGCCCAGAGAGACGAAATCGCCGATGTTTATTGTGACATCGGCTCGTCAGACTACGAAACTTTCTGGTTTGTGACTCTGACGTGAGACGTTACTCTGTTGTCAACGATCTGTCCATGTGGACGAGATCTGCGTGGGGGTCATTGTGCTTGCCTATTATACGCAATCGAACTAGGTTGTCAAGGAATTTGCACCCCCAATTTGGATTCTTTAAGGTTAAGTCATCTCCTGCCGCCCGGAAAGCGCCCGTAGCAGCGTATTTTGATCAGCATATTCCAGATCACCCCCAACCGGCAGGCCGCGCGCCAGCCTGGTCACACGCACACCCAGTGACTGAAGGCGCGGGTGCAGGTATTGCGCCGTAGCCTCCCCTTCCATGGAAGGATTGGTCGCCAGGATGACTTCTTGCACGCCTCCGCGCTGGATGCGTTCGAGCAATGGCTTGATCCTCAAGTCATCCGGGCCGATGCCCTCAATGGGCGAGAGAACCCCTTGCAAGACGTGATACTTTCCTTTGTAAGCGCTTATGCGTTCCAATGCCAGCAGATCCAGCGGCTCCTCGACCACGCAGATAATGGCCCCATCCCGTTGGCCGTTTTCGCATATCTCGCAGCGTTCGCGCCCGGCGGAGGTGATATTGAAACACTCCGGGCAGAAGGTAAGCTTGGTCTTGAAGTCAGCCAGCGCTTCGGCCAGTTGGCCGGAGACCTCATCCGGGGCGCGCAGGAGAAAGAATGCCAGCCGGGAGGCCGTCTTCGGGCCGATGCCAGGGAGACGTTCCAGGGCAATAACCAATTTTTGAATAGGTTCGGGAAGCATAATTGTCATCCGGTAGGCGCGATCGACTGGCCGCACCTACAAACTCTTAAAAAGGCATTCCGCCCGCCAGCGGCCCCATGACCTGTTCCTGGCGCTCGCGCGACTTATCCAACGCCAGGTTGACCGCGGTCAGCATCAGGTCCTGGAGCATTTCGGCATCCGCGTCCTTAAGCAGAGCCGGGTCAATCTCGACCGACTGGCATTTCTGGTCGCCGGTCATTGTGACTTTAACCGCGCCGCCACCTGCTGTGGCCGTAACGGTTTCCTGCGCCAGATGTTCCTGTGCTTCAGCCATCTGTTGTTGCAGGCGCTGAAGTTGCTGCATCATTCCGGTTTGCCCTCCACCGCCGGCAGGACGATTAAAACCTTTAGCCATAATTACTCCTGAATATCTACAATTTCGCCGCCAGCCTTGATTGCCGCAGCGACCATACCATCCGCTTTGACATCCGGCGGAGGGGATTGTTTGGCATTTGTAACCACACATTTTATCGAGAGTTCACCCCCGCATATTTTCGCAATCGCCTTACGGGTAATTTCTATTTGCGCCGCCATATCCATTTTTGACCGAACCAGTTCGTTTGCAAACCCAATCACCAATTCATTGTCTTTAACTTCCAGCGGCCTGCAGGAATTGAGCAAGGCAGCCAGCGATGGGGATTGCGGTTTAATCAGCGCGCTGATTTGTTTCCAAGCCTTCGTCACCTGATCAAGAGTAACCTTGTCACCATCTTTGGCGGGTTGTTCGGCTTCCTTCGCAGGCTTGCTGGCGGGCTTTTCGGCTTCCTT
>JBGPQK010000188.1:0-2116 GCA_041489005.1 Anaerolineae bacterium | reverse complement strand
GTCCCGACCGATGTGGACATCACCCGCTGGTCGCGCTATTGGCAGGAAGCCTTCAACGGCGTTGTCATGCGCATGGCGCTGCTGGCGCTGGTTCTGGGTGCGATGGAATAAGAGTCGGATAGTCGGATAGTCAAATAGTCTGATAGAGAAAAAGCTGGGATGACGAAGGTCAGGCGATTTGAGGATTTGATTTGCTGGTAGAAAGCGCGGTGAATGACCAATCAACTACAAAACCAGGAGGATAACTTATGCAAACCTTTCTTCACGGCCGTGACTTGATCGGCGATCTGGATTTTACGAAAGAAGAAGTCGAAACCGTCCTTGACGTGGCCTTCGACCTGAAGCGCAAGCGCGCCCTTAATGAGCCGCATCCTTACCTGCGTGACAAGGTACTGGCGATGTTGTTCTTCTTCTCGTCCACCCGCACGCGCGGTTCATTCGAAGCAGGCATGGCCCAGTTAGGCGGGCACGGCGCGTTCATCGAGAGCAAGTCAACCCAGATTTCGCACGGCGATACGCCCAAGGAGATCGGTGAAATTTTCGGCCGCTACTATGACGGCATCGCCATCCGACACGTGGACTGGGGCATAGGCAATGGCTATCTCAATGCGGTTGCCAAGGCCTCGCGCGTCCCGGTGCTCAACATGCAATGCGATATTTATCATCCTTTCCAGTGCCTGGCTGACCTGATGACCATCGTCGAGAAAAAAGGCCGCGACCTGCGCCGTAAGAAGATGGTTGTTTCATGGGCCTACGCAGCTTCGTACCAGAAACCGATGTCTGTCCCACAGTCGCTCATCCTGCAAATGCCGCGCTTTGGCCTGGACGTGGTATTGGCGCACCCACCGGAATTCAGATTGATGCCTGAGATTATGGAACAAGCCCAGGAACAGGCGCGCAAGTTTGGCGCTGGCTTTGAAATAACGGATGATATGGAAGCCGCTTTCAAGGATGCGGATATTGTCTATGCCAAGTCGTGGGGAGCGATGGTCCACACCCCGGACCCAGATGAGGGCGCAAAGATCATCAAGAAGTACTCGCGTTGGATCACCGACGAGCGCAAGATGGCTCTTGCCAAACCAGATGCCATCTACATGCACCCCCTGCCTGCTGACCGCAACATCGAGGTCACGGATGGGGTAATGGACGGGCCGCAGTCTGTGGTATATGATGAAGCAGAGAACCGCATGCACGCCCAGAAGGCCGTCCTGGCCTTAACCATGAGTTAGGAGGAACATTTCATGAGTAAGAAAGTCGCTGTTGTTGCCATCGGCGGCAACTCGTTAATTAAAGATAAAAGCCACCAAACTGTGGAAGACCAGTATCAGGCTGCCAAGGAAACCACTTACCATATTGCCGATATGATCGAGCAGGGCTGGGATGTAGCCATCGGCCACGGCAACGGCCCCCAGGTCGGGTTTATCCTGCGCCGCTCCGAGATCGCCGCGAAAGTCGAAGGCATGCACGAGATCCCACTGGACGTGTGCGGCGCAGACAGCCAGGGTGCGATCGGTTACGCCTTACAACAGACTCTTCAAAACGAACTATTCAAACGCGGTATCAAGAAGGCGGTAGCCACGGTGGTGACCCAGGTGCTGGTGGATAAAAACGATGCGGCCTTTAAGAACCCGTCCAAACCGATTGGTGGTTTCATGGACGAGGCTGAAGCCAAGCGGCGCGAGAAGGAACTCGGTTGGAGTGTGGTGGAAGATTCCGGGCGCGGTTGGCGGCGTGTGGTAGCCTCGCCCCTCCCGAAGGAAGTGGTCGAACTCGAGTCGGTTAAGACCCTGATCAAAGCCGGGACAGTGGTTGTCACTGTCGGTGGTGGCGGCATCCCGGTCATCGACAAGGGTGAGGGCGCTTATGCTGGAACGGCAGCCGTCATTGATAAGGACTTTGCCTCCAGCCTGCTGGCCCGCCTAATCAAAGCCGACCTGCTGCTCATCTCCACCGCGGTCGAGAAAGTGGCTCTCAACTTCGGCAAACCCTATCAAAAATGGATTGATCGTATGACCCTGGCTGAAGCCAGGCAATACCTGGCCGAAGGCACGCACTTTGCCAAGGGCTCAATGGCTCCCAAGATCCAGGCCATCATCTGGTTCCTGGAGGCGGGCGG
>JBGPQK010000187.1:0-2123 GCA_041489005.1 Anaerolineae bacterium | reverse complement strand
CGGTTTATCCCCGCCGAAAACGTGGTTTAAGCGTTCCTGACAAAGACCACAAGATTTACCCATACCTGCTCAAAGGCGTTCTGATTACACGGCCCGATCAGGTCTGGTCGGCGGATATCTATAATACTCCCCAAAAACTGGGCGCATGATTAAGGTGGATTTGTCGCCTGAGACGATAACAGTTTCAGGAGACAGATTCATGAAAAACAAGCGAAGGAACCACAGTGCCGTCTTCAAAGCGAAAGTAGCTCTGGCGGCGGTCAAGGGTGAGAAAACGATTGCAGAATTGGCCAGCGAGTATGAGGTTCATCCGAACCAGATTACGCAATGGAAGAAGCAGTTGCTCGAATCCCTGCCGGAAGTATTTTCCCGCCGACGGCAGCACGAGCAGCAGGATCAGGAAGCGTTAACCGCGGAATTGTACCAGCAGATTGGCCAGTTGAAGGTGGAACTTGACTGGCTCAAAAAAAAATCTGGACTTGACCGTTGAGCAAAAGCGACACGCGATTGACTCAGAACACGATAGGATACCGATTTATCGCCAATGTGAATTGCTGGGGTTAAGCCGAAGCAGTGCCTATTATCATCTGCAAGGCGAAACGGAATATAACGAGCAATTAATGAAGCTGATGGATGAACAATACATCAAGACGCCGTTTTACGGCATCGACAAGATGGTCGAATGGCTGGGCCGACAGGGCCATTTTGTCAATCACAAGCGTGTTCGCCGTCTGATGCGTCAGATGGGCTTAGAAGCGGTTTATCCCCGCCGAAAACGTGGTTTAAGCGTTCCTGACAAAGACCACAAGATTTACCCATACCTGCTCAAAGGCGTTCTGATTACACGGCCCGATCAGGTCTGGTCGGCGGATATCACTTATATTCGGATGTATCGCGGCTGGTTGTATCTGGTGGCGGTGATGGATTGGTTCAGCCGGTATGTCCTGGGTTGGGACGTCTCGACCACGCTGGAATCAGATTTCTGTGTGGAGGTGTTAAAGCAGTCGCTGCATTCGGGCACGCCGCAGATTTTCAATACGGATCAGGGCAGCCAGTTTACCTCTACTGGATTTACCGGCATCTTGCGGGACGCAGACGTCCAAATCAGTATGGACGGCAAAGGACGGGTCTTCGACAACATTTTTATTGAGCGCTTATGGCGGTCGGTGAAAGTGGAGGAAGTTTATCTGCGGGACTACCAGACTGTGTCTGAGGCGAGATACTACCTGGGCCGGTATTTTGAATTGTATAATCACGAGAGATTGCACCAGGCCTTGGACTATCGCACCCCGGCCGAGGTATACGGCGTTGCCGTTGGCACTCCGGTCGCCCTACGGGCTCCCTCCGTACCAACGGCACTAACCTATGGCGATGAGTCCACCTTAAATCCTTCAGTTTTCTGTCTTGACAATGGGTAGGGGTATAGTTTGGGCGCATGAATAATCGCGGGGCAGCCAAGGGATTGGCGATTTTCGTTTCTCTGGCGGTCATCCTTCTGCTGCAAATTGTGCTGTTAGTCAGGTCTGGCCGGCTGGACAAAAGGCTGGACAGACTTGAAAACAACATCGTCAGTCTGACGCAGCGCCAGCATGAGACGGAGAATCCTGCTGTGAGGAAAGGCCCTGCTGTCAATGACGGCAGCCGGCTTATCTGGGCGTTCCGCGTTGAGCCTCGGACGCTTAACCCCATCTGTGCGGAAGCCGACATCTATACGACCTGGATAACCATCACGTATATATTAGAGCCGCTGCTTGCATACGACTTCGACTCAGGGAAACTCAAGTGCTGTCTGGCAAAGAGCTACGAGGTTTCAGCCGATGGGTTGGAGGTCAGCTTTGAGCTTCGAGATGATGCCCACTTCTCAGACGGCACAGCGGTAACGGCTGAGGATGTTATTTTCACATTCCAGACCATAATCAATCCGCAGATAGACGCGGCCAACATAGCCGGCCAATATGCAGATGTTGCGGGGGTAGAGAAAGTCGGCGAGTATGTGGTCAAGTTTCGGCTGAAGCAGCCGTCGTTTAAGGCGATTGATAAGTTGTCCTTTTGCCGCAGCACGGGGATACTGCCGCGTCATATATATCAATTCGACAGCCCCGAGCAGTTCAACAAGCACGTGT
>JBGPQK010000186.1:0-2125 GCA_041489005.1 Anaerolineae bacterium | reverse complement strand
GCAGAAATATGGGAATGAAGGGCTTCGTGATCATAGAGAAGACGGAAATCAAACGAAGCTGACTCAGACAATAAAAAATTATATCCAATCTACCGTCAAAGAAAATAGAAGTATTTCATCAACTCAATTGAAGAGTAAAATTTTAGATATTTTTGGTATAAGCCTATCTGAAGACACGATAAATATCTTCAGAGAATCAGAATCATTGACAAGAATCCCAATTAAGAAACCAGAATATGAACGTCAAGAATCCGGTGGTGGAGAGATTCTTACCTTCCTTGCATTCTACACTGGCATAATCGAGATCATCACGAAAACAATAATCGAGAGGAGGGACGAAATTCATCAAACAGAATCCATTGATCGAGCCAAAACATTCAAACCTGACCATCCAGAAGCTCGCAACCATGGAAAATTTACAAGAGAGTACAATCAACAAGAGGATGTAAGGAATAACCGATTCAAATCTATCGATGAAAAAATACCTCTAAAAAATCTCTCTTCAATGAATATATTTCTAAAGTCGAATAAAATAATATCCAGATACAATCTTGCTTTACTCTGTCTTCCACTGGTCACATCAAATGGAAAATCAAGCAGGATAAACCGTGTAAGAGGAAACGATATAGCATTTCTCTCTGGTTACAACTATAAAGATGCTGCACTTGATAAATATCTTAGAGAACTTAAATATCTTAAGATTTCTGATCAATTAATCCTTGAAACAGCAAAATTCTGGATAAACTTCTGGAAAAAAGAGCAAAATGAAGAAACATGTTTTGTATGTTATTATATAGATGGCAACACGAAACCATTATGGTCATCCAACAGTCATTACAAAGGTAAAGTGACAATGCTTGGAAGAGTTATGAATTGTCTCGAAAATGTATTTATCCATGACGGTAAAGGACATCCACTTTATTTCCAGACATTTCAAGGACACGCTGATATTGGTAAGCATGCATTAAACATGGTAACTAAATTAAATCAGATGTTGGATAATCCCTCAGCTCACATTCAGGTGAATCGGATTATTGTCTTTGATGCTGGAGGTAACGGTGTGAAAACGCTTAGAGATTTTGACAAAAGCGATGAGTATTATATCACTATTCTTGATGAAAACCAGACAAAGGACAGAAAATTCAAGCAAAAGCGATTGGAAACGCAGTATAAATATGGAAATGCCAATCTTATTGACTGTCAAATTGAACTTATGGATTCGTCTGAAAAGAACTATATTTATGAATCCCGTGCCGTGATTGTGAATTGGGATAACGGAAGAAAAGCAGTGATTATAACTGATATACCTCGTGAATTATTGGATGAAAGTGAAGTCGTGAAGAAATATTTTGATAGGTGGCCTTTGCAGGAAAAAATATTTAGAGAGGAAAAATCCAGTTTGAAAATCCAGAATATTATAGGTTATGGTACCAAGATTGAATCTTACGATAAAATGACTGAAAGACATAGAAAAATATGTGAGACAATAACAAATCTCAAATTAAAACTTGAAGTCCCATTGAAGGAAATTGATGCGATCGAAGCTCAACTTACTGATTTCTATCAGCAAGAGAGAATACTTCGCGAAAAATCCAAGATTGTTGATGGGAAAAGAATTTTGGATGATGCTGATGCCATATGTTTGAAAGAATGTGAATCCAATATCAATCGATGCATTCGTCAGAAAACGAAAATTGAAAAGGAGAATAAGGATGATTTTGAAAAATATAGACGATGCTTTGAGGAAGAAAAGCGGCTCCGTGATAAGGATAAAGTGTATAGGATAGATATTGAACTTGATCAGATCATGACATGTTTCAAGATGTCATTTGTAAATCTATGCAGTTTCTTTTTGATAAATTGTTTTGACAATGAAAAGTTTGAGTTGTTGACCTTGATGGAATCCATTTTCCAGCTTGATGGGAGTGCATCTGTTTCAAGTGATAGGAAGGTTATCGATTTGGAAATGAATCCGAAAGAACCAGATTTGATGGCTAAACTTTATAAAGCACTTCAGATATTAAATTCAATGCAGGTTCATGACCTTGAAGGACGAGCGATTGAATTTAAGGCATGAGTGTATCGCATATATTCGTTGGACAATCAAAATAGCCGAAAGTCATGT
>JBGPQK010000185.1:0-2127 GCA_041489005.1 Anaerolineae bacterium | reverse complement strand
GGCGAGCCCTGCCACAACCGATGCGAAATCGCCTGGATCTACCTCTTTGAGCTTGTCCAGGAACTCCCGCATAGGACATCGACCTGAATGGGCCTCATAAAACTCTACCGTAAATTCCATCGTTTGTCAACATCAAATTTGATGTATAATGTTCAAGGGCACGGTTCGGAGAAACCGTACATCTTCCAGACCGCAAGGCAATCTGGCAGAATGCCTTTATCCGTCAAGAAACGCTTCTGCAAACCGCGTGGAATTGAGTATGGTGTTAGAATGTATAAGAACTAATTAATACAGGAAGCCGCCTATGGTATTGATAGCTTAAAGCGGTCGGATCGGCATAGCCGTCCGAAATCAAATTACCAAAGGAGGCTTCCATGGAAAGATTATACTACATTGGTTTGGACATTCACAAGAAGACAATTTCTTGCTGTGTAAAGAAGGTTGACGGTACTATTGTGCAACAGGGGAAAATAACAGCCGAACGCAAGGCACTGCTCAAATGGATGGAAGGTCTGCCCGGACCCTGGCTGGGGGCTATGGAAGCAACCATATTTACCGGTTGGGTTTATGATTTTCTAAAACCCCATGCTGTAGAGCTGAAGGTAGCCCATCCCGCGATGCTCAAGGCGATTACGGCGGCGAAAAAGAAGAATGATTGTGCCGATGCGGAGAAGATAGCGGATCTGCTGCGGGTCAATCTGTTGCCTGAATGCTACATGCTTTCTGAAGAACTGCGGGAACTGCGTCGAATCCTGCGCTACAGGAACATGATCGTGCGGACAGCCGTCAAGATGAAAAACAAGATATCTGGTCTGCTGATGGAGGTTGGAGCGACCTATGACAAAGGGAAGCTTCACCGCCGGAAATACTTTAGCGATTTGCTGGAACGGGTTGAGGACGTTCCCGATTCTGTAAAGGACATGTTGAAACTGAGCCGCAGTAGTCTGGAGATGTTTGAGGCCGTTCAGAAGAAACTTATTCATACGTTGCGGGAAGACAATCTGATCCATGAACGGGTTAAAAGGCTGATGAGCATCAAAGGCGTCGGGGAAGTCATGGCTCTCACCTGGGTATTGGAAATAGGCGATTCATCGCGTTTTCATAGTGCACGTCAAGCCATCAGTTACTGTGGTCTTTGCAGCGCCCAGCGGGAATCGGCAGGGAAGGAGCAACGCGGGCCTATTTCCAAGAAGCGTAATAAACATTTACAGACCATGCTGATCGAGGCAGCCAAGCTGGCGCCGCGCTGGAATCCGCAATTGACAGCGCTTCACGAGAAGGAACTAAACCGTGGCAACCGTAACCGGGCTACCCTGGCTGTAGCCCGCAAACTGGTGGAATACATGCTTGCGGTTGAACGACAACAAAAAGATTTTGTGCCGTTGGAGCTGGCGGCCTGAAAGGAGCGGACATAACCTTTTTTACCGAACGATCTTCCCGCTGGTCCTCGCTTTCTTGGGGACTGCGTGAGTCCAAAAGACTTCACGCCATTTATGGTGTTTCGAGGCTGGCGGGTTGGCCCAAACTCAATCTTCGGCAAAGGTCATTAGCGGGATCAAGCCGAATGCCCCGTTGCATTTGTGACCTGATACCGTAAATGGATGTCTGGTCGTCTGATCATCAGGCTGACCCACTAGAAAGAATGAAAAAGATTGGACGGAGAAAAAGGCGTTACAAATAACCACCGGCGGCATCCGGGCAGGTCAAGGGAAATCTCCGTTTTCCTCCTTGACATTTCTTATCATGGATGTCCCCGGAATTACCCCCAGTTACCCTTGTAAGACCCGGATGCAAAGAAAAGAGACCCGACCCTCAGTCCTCCTCCGAATTGGGGTCTATAGTGGACCACTCATACCCTCTTGCGTTGGATGCCTTGATTGAGCTTCAGATACAATCCTAAGGCGATTAAGAGAATAGCTAATGATACGGCATTTGCACCGATAATAATGAAATCCTGGCGATGTATTCCGTACAACATCCATAACGTAGCCCCTACAATAAATTGAACTATTGTTAATCCACTCACATCCTTGACCGAATGGGTTTTCCACATCTTGATGATCTGCGGAACAAACCCGAACATTGTCAATGAGGCTGCGGCTATGCCTACTATCGTCCACAACATAG
>JBGPQK010000184.1:0-2135 GCA_041489005.1 Anaerolineae bacterium | reverse complement strand
CGCCGCGGAGGAACGCTCGCTCCCGGCCTCGGTTCGCGAAAAGGTACATCAGTCGTTCACCGTGAGGTTTACCTACGACACCAACAGGATAGAAGGATCGACGCTCAGCCTGCGCGAGACCGCCAACCTTCTGGACCGTAATATTACCCCGTCCAAGCGGCCGCTTTCTGACGTGAAGGAAGCAGAAGCCCACCAGGCCGTTTTCCGCGAGATGCTCAAAACGAACAGGGACCTATCGCTCCAGCTCATCCTTGATTGGCACCATGGCCTTTTCGGCCCAACGAAGCCCGATATTGCCGGCAAGATCCGGAACTATCAAGTCTACATTTCGGGAGTGAAACACATGCCGCCAAGCCCCGTCGAGGTCTACCCTTTGTTGATGGAGATGTTCAAATGGTACGACCGCAACAAGAAGAAGCTGCATCCCGTGGAGCTCGCCGCCATCCTCCACCTCAAAGGGTGCATTCCCGGATTCTAGGTATATTTCCTGTGGAACTCATCGTCGGTAAGACACCATCGACCCCAGTCACAATCTCCTGAATCCGCCTCATTTGTGTATTCACCGCCTAAATCGCACTTCCAAATACTGCCTTTTCCATCGCATTCCAGCGCCGCGCTTTCAGATAGCATCTCAGGTGGAGGAAAGCTTCTGCGTTCTCGATACGCCAGAACATCCCGGCTCCCTTGAGCCTCATGTTCACGATCTGCCGGATGGCGCTCTCCGTTGCGCCGCTCCCAATCGGAAACTTCTTCTTGGCAAGCACGTCATAATGAGTTCTCTCCCGGTTCTGCTCGAAGTATCGGATCTCGGTTTTCACCTTCGAGGCAGCCCTTCCTCGTGCCAATTTTCGAATCTCGGAAAGCAACGCATCGAGTTTGCCGTTGATGAGGAGCTGTCTCATGCTGTTTAGCCATCTTGAACGTTTTTTCGGCGACCATATCTTTCGACCATCAGCTACAGAAGTTATATGTTCGAGGGCGTGATAGAAATCAAGCACTTCTGTAATCTTGGATGAATCGACGCCAAGTCCCATCAACATCGGTTTCATACGTTCCCAGATCCAGGGCGCGCCGTCGCAAACGCATACGATTTCGAGGGCGTCCTCGATGTGAAGAGCCTTCAGATGCGCCCTCAGAAGCTCGAACAGCGCGTCGGCATTGCCGAGCGTGGCGTCATAGATAGGGAGTTCATTTCGGACAACCTTGCCTTCTTCATCGAATATTCTTATTACGAGTACTTTTGGTTCTCGCCAATCAGCGTTGTAGCCATGCCTCTTTTTTCCATTTGGAATCCTGCCAAGTTTTGTTTCTCTCGTTCTCAATCGTCCACCGTCGGTTCCTAATACAACACGCTTGCCTGCCAGTGTCTCGTCCTTTGGCATGAACGGACATGGCGCTTCTCCCCCAGTCTTCAGCCAGGCGTTTCTGACGGACAATCCAACCCGGGCGAAATATTCAGAAATCCTTTTTATCACCTTGATGTCAAGGACGATTCCATACCTTGCGAGCCTGTCCTGTGCGGCTTTTATTGATGATCCTTCGGTCATATTCCTCGCCACCTCGCTTGCAAGCGCTGGGGTTGTATGGTGCCGGATGCCAAGCGTGGTCAACGCTGGATAGACGCTAGAACCGTTTTTGCCGGGGCGATGTCTTTTGTCAGGATGTTTTAAAACACAGAACCTGCCTTTCAGCTTGATCTCATTACCGAAGAGGGTCCGTACCGGCGTTGCTTTATTCGACTGGTGTCGGTATTCCGTGTGTCCTCTGAGAAATGCCCTCGTTGTCTGCTTTTGGAAACCTTTGTTCTCATTCCTTGTCATCAATATCCATGCGATAATCAGCCCGCCAAGCTGCATCACCAAAATCAGGAGAAGTTGTTCGAGCTTCAATAGCTCCATCGGGGTTTTTACCTTCAGACCCTCAAGAATCTTTGGCTCATTGTTCCGACGCCAATCATCCACAATATTCTTAAGGGCATTCTGCGATTCCAGCTCGGTCATAGGGTGTTGCTCCTGTCTTGCAACAAGGGTAACGCCCTTTGACCCCAAATAATTTTCGGTAAAATTCTGAATGCGCGCACGCGCGGGTTCATAGACGCGTCAAGAAGGATTACCTACCAAATGGGAATGGACCCT
>JBGPQK010000183.1:0-2154 GCA_041489005.1 Anaerolineae bacterium | reverse complement strand
GTTTTTCCCCCCGGTGGCAGCAAAAAGCTATCTGCGCCTTAGATTAATTTTACATGAGTTTTCCAAAAAATGCAAATACAACTAGACAAATTAATTTTTTATTGGCTCTTCCGACGTTGCCGTGAAAAGGTGCCGCATTTGGGGTGTGTGATCCTGCTTCGCACGCTCACACACCCCAAATGCGGGAATCCTTCACGCCAAAAACGGAAGACCCTTTATTGTAAAGTGAATGTAAAGTGGAACAATGATAATTAAGGTAGATTATATCATAATTATCAAAGAGCGCCGTAAAACCCCCGCCTTCAGGCGTGGGGCGGGGGCGGAAGGCGCAAACCTTGACAGTATATAGCATATGGCTGTATAATAGGTCATATGAGTGACAATAAGAGTTTCAAGAGCAATCGGCACGTGTCATACTCCTGCAAATATCACGTGGTCATTTGTCCGAAGTACCGCCGCAAGGTACTTGTTGAGGGAGTGGATATTCGCCTGAAAGAGATCATCTACCAGGTAGCCACAGAGTTGGCTTGTGAAGTAATGGAGCTTGAAGTAATGCCAGATCACGTCCACCTCCTTTGTGAGGTCGATCCACAATTCGGAGTGCATAAATTTGTAAGACGGGTCAAAGGGAGAAGCTCTCGTTTGCTTCGACAGGAGTTTCCGCGACTGAAAAGCAAACTGCCAACTCTGTGGACGAATTCATATTTTGTATCTACAGTGGGTGGCGCACCTATTGCCATCTTGAAGCAATACATTGAGGCCCAAAAGAACGTCTGATGAAAACCTACAAGTTTCGCCTGAACCCAACCCGCCACCAGCGCACCTTGCTCAGCCATACGCTGGAATTGTGTCGTTGGGTCTACAACGAAACACTTGCAACACGTAAGAATGCCTGGGGACAGGAAAAGAAATCTATTTCCTGCTACGATACAATCAAGATGCTTCCTGGGTGGAAAAAAGAAAAACCAGAATTGTCGCAGGTCTATTCCCAAGTTTTGCAGGAAGTCTGTAAGCGAGTTGATCTGGCTTTCAAGGCGTTCTTTCGACGGGTGAAGGCTGGTGAAAAACCTGGATACCCTCGTTTCCGGGGGTGGGGCTGGTACGATAGTTTCACCTACCCTCAAACAGGCTTCACAGTCTGCGACAATGGTTTGCTGCTCTCGAAGATTGGTGGGATCCAGATTGTGCAGCATCGTCCTATTGAAGGGAAGATCAAGACTCTGAATATCAGCCGGGATGCAGTAGGGAATTGGTATGCCTGCTTCTCGTGCGAGGTCGAACCGACGCCGCTTCCCGAAAGTCTGAAAGCGGTTGGGGTAGATGTTGGTCTGGAAAGTTTTGCCACACTCTCCACCGGTGAGAAGATTGACAACCCCCGTTTCTTTCGCCGGGATGAAAACGAACTTGCGAAGGCCCAACGGAAACTCTCGAAGGCGGACAAAGGAACGCCGGAACGGGCAAAACGTCGCAAGGCAGTTTGCCATATCCATCAACGCAGCGCTAACCGCCGTAAAGACTTCGCACATCAACTTTCCCGCCGCTTGGTCAATGAGTTTGGAATCATCGCTCTCGAAAAGTTGAACACCAAAGGAATGCTTCAAAACCATTGTCTGGCGAAAAGCATCTCGGATGCAGCCTGGAATCAACTGGCTCAATACACCCAATACAAAGCTGTGAACGCTGGTAGAGAGTGCGTGCCGGTACCTCCTCGCAATACGTCTAAGATGTGCTCGCGGTGTGGCAATTTGGTTGAGAAAGCTCTTTCTGTTCGTGTTCACGATTGTCCTGTATGCGGTCTAAAAATCGACCGAGACGAAAACGCTGCTATAAACATTTTGGCATTGGGGCTACAATGCCTGGACGAGAGTCCTAGAAGCCCCCGGCTTTAGCCGTGGGGAGTAGTCACACCTTTCTGCGCACGATATAGCGTGCCAATTCTATCAGGGATAAGCGCTCGATACAGTCTGGCAGGCTGGAAAGTGCATTAATCGCGCGAACTACGTGCTGGTCGGCTTCATTGAGCGCTTTCTCAATCGAACCACTTTCCCGAATAGCTGTCAATAACCGTTCCAAACAGCCTTCATCACACGGATCATGCTCGATAACGGAAGCCATATCCTGATCGCCCGGATATGATTCGATGTAATAAAGTGC
>JBGPQK010000182.1:0-2168 GCA_041489005.1 Anaerolineae bacterium | reverse complement strand
GCGCTCGAGCAGTGGCAACAGTCGCACGTCCCTCGCCTCGGAGCTATCGCGCCCGTGTTGCTTGAATTCTTCGGAGGTTCATTGTGAGAAAAATAATCGTATCAGAGTTCGTGTCGCTGGATGGCGTCATGGAAGACCCAGGCGGAGCCGAAAAGTTCAAGCACGGCGGTTGGACCCTTCCGTACTGGAACGAAGAAATCGGCAAGTTCAAGTTCGATGAACTATTCGCGAGCGGCGCTCTTTTGCTCGGACGCGTGACCTATCAGGGTTTTGCAGCTACTTGGCCTTCGATGAAAGATTAAGCCGGTTTTGCTGATCGAATGAACAGTCTCAGTACATGAAGATTTACACTCATGGATCTAACGGAGCCACCTCAGCTTGAATACTGGTGGCGACGCCGTAGACCCGATCAATCACACGAGCCAAGAAGTGACATTGTCGTTGGAGCTCGTACTGCTTTTTGTTCACCCCCCGACCACCACGGCGCGGGACTTGGCAAAAGTGCCAACGCAGGGTGACCCAGAGGTTCACCAACAGAAAGGCAAGGCTGATTAGGACGAACCGCAGTGCGGGATTGCGCGAGGTCGTGGACGCATGCGTTTGACGCATACAGCGATAACTGGTTTCCACGCCAAAGCGTGAGCGATAACGCGCACGGATGGTTTGCGGATTCTGCGCCTTCACGTGAATCACTACATAGAGCAACCAGACCGCTTTCCGTTTGCCTTTCTTCTTCTCGTACGTACGCACCACTGCCAGACGCGCGGTGTGTGCCGGATACTTGCCTTCGGGAAAGGTGTATCGAGTAAAATAGCTCCGCCGCCCCCGACACAGGGCGCGCGTGCCGCCGGTTTTGCCCCGGATAGCGCATGACAAGATGGCAGGTTGCCCCGTGTGCTCCAAGTAAGTCAAGACGGGGTTCACACAGAAGCCCTTGTCCAAATAGAGGCAGCGGATGTGAAGCCCCAAGCCGTGGACCTGTGCCAGCAGGCGTTGGAGCACCTCCAGAGTGGTATCGCCGGGCAATACAAAGGTCAGGGCCACCGTGTAGGGAACGCCGTGATGGATCACATAGGCGGTCGCCACGCGATAAAACCACGTGGTGCCGGCGTGCGCCTCGCCCCGACAGGCATATTGGCGCAAGATCGGGCTCTTGCCGTAGAAGGGTTCGTTGTGAAAATCTCCGGCCAAATCGATCGGCGTGCGCCAGAGTCGCTTGGGCAAACGCGCGCGGAGTTGGGTGTGGAGTTTGCGCGCGAGGACCTGTAACTCGGTGACGGGAAAACTCTCGTTCAGACAACCACGGATTGTGACGCCGGTGGGTGCCGCCGCCAAGTCGTTGCAGGTGCCTTCGATGGCACGCCCTTCCACGGAGGCCTTGAGTAAGATATCGCTGACCGTTTGCTGATTGCATTTGTAACCGCTGACCGTCTCTGGAATCAACTGTGCCAGTTGCTGAGAAATCACCTGATGCACGTCGTGGTCCGAGAGTTGTGGCCAAGAAGGATACTGCGCCAAAGGCTGCTGAGTTCGTGAGATTCGATGTTTCATCCGACACCCCTGTGGTATGGAGTGCAAGGTTACCACAGGAATGCGCCAAATCATAATTCATGCGTGAACTCTCAAATCTTCATGTACTGAGACTGATGCGCGGTGTGTTCCCGGCGAGTTTCATTGCATCATAGAATCTTTGGAAAATTGGTTCGGCCAGACGCAAGTATTCTTTTACATTGCAAGGAGTCCGAGTTGGTGGTACTGGCGTCGAGGTTGGTCGCTCCAGATATGGTGTCACCGTCGCGATTACGAGCGAATTGTTTCTGGCTGGAGCTATCAATCCTGACCCAGAAGTCACGACAAACAAAGCAAGACAGCCAAAAACCGCTATTACATCCACAGTCAGAATTCCAATGATTACCCGTTGAAATTTCGTCATTGTGGTTTCTCCACAGTAGTCATCTCTTTGCTTCTACCAAAACGAAAATCGCTCGCGCTACTTGACGGGCTCGCTTTTATGGTTGAGAGCGACGGATCACGTTGCCTCAGATTGTTCCTCTTTTTTTTCTGGCTGATTCTTTCTCAATACAACATCAACCGCAAGGGTAAATTCCATCAGATCATCACGTACCTTCGCGATTGATTTAGCGATTGTTCGGATCTCTTGTAGACTC
>JBGPQK010000181.1:0-2175 GCA_041489005.1 Anaerolineae bacterium | reverse complement strand
GTCACCACTTCCGGCGCGTGCCGCGCAAGATATTCCGTCAGCGCCGCGCTGTATAAGGCGCTCCGGGATTTCTTGACGTGGTGAGCGTACCGCTCCGCTTCCCTGAAAATCTTGTCCGGCACCGAGATCGCTGTTTTCATACCCATAATATAACCACCGCAGCTTCGATAATCCACCTGCCTGGCATGCACATCATGTGTTTCCGCACGGCTCGGATTATTTCAATCGATTGGCGATTTCTTTTCGGATCTGCTGTTTGCAGAGGAAAGGCAAAAGTCCCCTTGCACCACCGGAACGCAGAGCACGGAGGCGCGAAGCGCCGGCACCCATTAAGAGAATTTTGTCAAGAAAATACACTTCTCCTGTTGTGGATTCAGAGCTTTCGTCAAAGGATCTTGGCGGCTTAGCGCCCATCTTGGAGCTAAGAGGCTTCTGAACCTTTCGAATGCGCTGAGGCTCCATCCTGAAAACAATGTCTTCGTTGCTCCAATGCCGATCCCAACGGAGCGAAGTCTGACAGTGACCCGTTGCATTATCGTGTTCACCTCTGCGCACCCGTTCTCTCAGTTTATCAGCTGCATCGCTAGGGCGATGCGCATCAGGCACCCATATGGATTTAGGCCGGTAGGGCGGCAAACTCCTCCAGCCCTTGGCTAAACTTCAGCTCCAGAGAATCTTCGGTACCAGACCGTGTCCAAATATTTTGTACAGATTTGTGGTTTCCGCCGGCAAGCCGGCGGTCCAGCGCTTCGGTGGTTCACAGCCTGGGCGCATCCGTCAAACACGATAAAACTCCAGGTTTTTGTGGTGGATGGGGCAGGTTCCAATCAGAGACACTGGTTGTAAACCACCGGCGCTTCCTGGTTCACTGCCCCAGCCACATCCTCAGTGACCAAAACACTTCGTAACGTCAAAGGGTACTTGGTCACGTAACACATAATAAGAGGCACGGGCAAGCTTGTGCGCCACCGCCATACGTGCCAATACGATCATACTCCGCGCTGCTTTGCGCTGGTAAAAACTCCGGATTACCGGCTCGTACCGAATGGCAAAGTTTGCCGCTTCTACGAAAGCCCAAGCCAGATACTTGTTGCCGTTTTTGCGGTTGCCGCCCCCCTTTTTCTTGCCGTTGCTGAACCGGACACTATTCACACAACGGCAGTAGGAAGAGAAGTTCCCGACGCTTTTGAAGCGGGACATATCGCCCGCCTCGAGCATGATCACCATGGCAAGGATCTCGCCAATGCCGCTAACGGTCTGCAGAAGTTGATAGGGTTCGGACAACTTGATCTTGTTTTTCACCCGCTTCTCGATCTTTTTGATTTCCTCGTCGAGCGCCTCGATAATGTGCACAGAACAGGTGACCGCCAGCGCCCGATCCTCTTCCTGGCCGTAGGATTGTTCAACGCCTTCCGCAGTTAGACGTCTCACCTGGTTCGCATTTAGACGATCGCCTGAATTACGGCACGTCAGATTTTGAATGCTCAAGACGTTTCTGGTCCGTTGCCTCACGAGATGGGCCCGTTTTCGTAGCAGGTCACGTACCGCTCGCCCGGCTCGTGGATACACGTATCCCTCTTTCAACAGCTTGAGTCGCAACAACTCCGCCAACCACCATGCATCGCTCTCATCGTCGGTGTGTTTGAGTCCGCTGTATTGCTCGATGGCCGTGGTATTGGCCAGATGCAGTTTGTATCCTGCTTCCTGCAATCCATCTACCAGCCAGTACCAGTTGTACGTTGATTCCACCACGATCCCCTCGAGTTCCGCAGCAAAGGGCTCAAGTGTTTTTTTTATCACACCCAGGTCATTGGCCATCTTGCCCATATAGAGCCGTTGACCGTTACAATCGATGACGCCCAAAACACTGTTGTTCGAATGCAAATCGATAGCGCCGTAGTACAAGGTCCCTGCCTTTCAGGCGCTCGCATCCTCCATGCTATAATGGCCTGGCTTGGGCGGAGGATAAGGCAACGCAGGAGTGCGACCTGAGCGCCGACTCAAGATCCGAAGCACAGGTGGGCAGCCCGATCCGCTGCCCACTTCTTTTTTAGCAGACTGCACTAAACAGTGCTATGGATGATAACGCGTTAAACTCAAGCCTTTCTTCCCGATCCAACTCTTCTTTTCAGCCCACGCATCGAATCGGGCCGCTTGCTCTTATATGATTATCAG
>JBGPQK010000180.1:0-2175 GCA_041489005.1 Anaerolineae bacterium | reverse complement strand
CCGGTGGCTCAAACAAGTGGCTCTTCTGCACACCCCGGAAATAGGAAAATAGTCCCGAAGTGCCGGACCACCGTGGGGCAAGAAACATGGCAGGTGCCACTCACTGGGATTGGGTCGATTGGGGCTAAGGCTTGTGTGAACGATGGAAAGTTGGATGTGTGCGTCTTCAAGGGAGACGGTTTCTTCACCTTTGTGCAGCACGCCTTGAACGTGCTCTCGCACAGACATCTCCGAGACCCGAAGATAGAGTACTATCAGTGCAGTGAGATAGTTATTGAGTCAGCGTGCTCACTGCCAGTCCATTTGGATGGGGAGCCTTTTACGAAGACCCCTGTCGCTATTCATACAGTACCCTCATCATTGAAGGTCATAGTGCCGAAGATTGTGCCTGGCAATCTGTTTGGCTAGAACGATCTGGCTTTTCGTCACCTGAGCGCTCGGACTACGTCTGTCTCGGCTGTTGTCAATCAGCGAAATGAGACACTTTTTGAACCGAACACTTTGGCATAGTCAGGCGGCGTGCACAAGCTCCTTGAGGGCCTGATTGTAGTCTCTGCGGCGGTTAAGCGTTTGTATTCGCACCTCCTTTCTGCGCTGTAGGATCTGCTCTCTCCTGCCATGGAGGACATCGGCGGGCGTCACGTCGCCCAGGGCCTTGTGGTAGCGGCGGTGGTTATAGTAGTCGACGAAGTCAGCTATAGCTTTCTCCAGCTGGCTGGGGAGTTCATAGGGCAACTGGTTCACCTCTCGTTTCAAAGACTGCTGGTAGCGTTCCACCTTGCCGTTAGTCTGGGGGTGGAAGGGCGCGGCCAGGATGTGTTTGATACCCACCAGGTGCAGATAGTTCCGGAAGGCCCTGGAGACGTAGCCGGCACCGTTGTCCGAGAGGAGTCTGGTACGGTCCTCGACGGGCACCTCGGTCATACCGGTGGCGTCCACCGCTTCCTGAATCACCTCGATGAGAGAATCAGCCGACATGTCTTTCTGTAGCTTCCAGGCCAGGATGAAGCGGGAATAGTCGTCCATCACGGTCACCAGGTAGTAGTAGCCCCAGCCGACCACCCGGAAGTAGGAGGCGTCGGTGGCCCACATCTGATGAGGGTGTGTTGTCTTGGTGTGGTACTCCTTAGCGGCCGAAAGCTCAGTCTCCTGACGTTTCACCAGCCCTTCCCTTCTAAGGATGCGGTACACCGTCGATTCGGACACGGCGAAGCCCTCGTAGTCCGTAATCCGGGCTGAGAGTTGCCGGCTGGAGAGTTCAGGGTACTCCCGGGCTACCGCCAGTATTCGGCGCTCCTCGTTAGGAGTGATCCGGTTCCACGGCCTTCCTCTGTAGCCCGAACCTGGTTGCCCCTGTCGCCAGCGGTAGTAGGTGCTCCTGGGTACCCCCAGCACTGCCAGCGCCTGTCGCTTGCACCCGGAATGGCTTTCCACCTGATCCAGGACATGAGCCCTCTCCGCGGGGCTCATGCGCCGTCGCCGGCGTGGTTCCCCAGCGGAGGAATAGCCGTTTTTTTGAGACGGTAAGCTTCTAATGACAGGTCAGCCACCAGGTGCTTGAGCTCGGCGTTCTCCCGCTTTATCTCGTCGATCTCTTGACGCGTGGCATCTCTTGCGGCGTCCCGGGTGAGCCGCTCTTTCCCTGCTTCCATGAAGTCCTTGGTCCAGGCGTAAAAGGCCCCTGGCTTGATCCCTTCCCGCCGGCAGAGATCCCTTACTCCCACCTCCCGGCGGAACCCCTCCAGCACGATACGGACCTTCTCCTCCGGGGTGTACTTGCGCCTCGCTGCCACTCTGACCTGCTGCATGAAGCCCCTGGTTTCCTGGGTTCTGGCTTCGGCAGCGTTAGCTTTGTCTTTGTTCTGGGACATGTTAGCTCCTTTCTGTTGGCAAGTCAGTCTACTACCCCATCAGGAGCTTGCGCCACTACCCAAAGTGTACGGTTCTAGTGGCCTTGAAAGTGTCCCATTATCGCTGACGGTCTACACTCCAATGGAATGATAGTTCTCACGACAACAAATGGAACACTCTTGAATGAAGAAAAAATACTCCAATTGGGTGAGGCAGGGCTTGATGTTATTGAAATATCCACCAATGCCATGGAAACACCTACTTCCAAAAAGAGCATTTTGAGGCAACAAGAGGCTTTAGCGTTGCTGTTGAGGTATCAACCTG
>JBGPQK010000179.1:0-2180 GCA_041489005.1 Anaerolineae bacterium | reverse complement strand
TCGCCGGTTGACCTACCTTGACCAACGGAAGACTTACCTCGTAAATATCCGCCAACACCCAGACAGTCGAAAGATCCACAATGTCGTACAGATTGTCTCCCGGCATTACCTTCACGCCCTGAAAGGCTGTTTTCCCGGTTACATAACCTGCAATCGGGGAATGGAGGGTAAGAGCTCTTATTGGTTTGCGTGTTCTCTCGAGTTCATTAAGCTCTTGTTCTCCAATGTCCCAAAGCGCCAGCCGTTGTCGCGCGGCGGCAACTAAATCCACGTTGCCTGCTGTCTTGAAGGTTCCGTCAGTTCCCACCAACGTGGGCATCTGCTCCCGGGCCCGAAGAGCGAGGAGATACTCATTTTGAGTTGCGTAGAGCTCCGGAGAATAAATGCTGAACAGTGGTTCGTCTTTTTTTACATATTGTCCCACGTAGTTTACGTAGAGATCCTCAATAAACCCTTCGAATTTCGTATGAACGTGATGCACTCTGGTCTCGTCATAGGTAATTCGGCCATAAGTCCGAAAACTCTGATCCAACTCCATGCGGGCGGCCTTCGCCAGAGTTATTCCCATGCTTTGAATCCGATCCTGAGGAATCATCACTGAGGCATAGCCGGGTACTAGGGTGTAGAAATTCAGCCTGCTTTGAGCCTTGCCAGATTCCCGGTTTCTGGTACCTGGTCGGGTGAAGTTGCGTTGAGTATTCGATGGCGCTGCTGCCGCAGCGTGGGAGGTATGGTTTGCTCAAGCTGGTCGAGCATTTTGCCGTGGGAGCAGCCTCGCAAAGCGAGATCGATCTGAACGCTGGTGTGAGTACCACAAAGCAGAGGGATAATATAAACGAGTCTATTGAGTTCAGCTTGCGGGTTTCTCTGGACGATTGTCTTAAACTTTCCGAACAGAGATTCGATGGCGTCACTGCTGACAAGAAGCGGGAGCTGTCCGATTGCGAGTCTGCACTGGATATGGAGATGCCGGTCAAGCCAGGATGACAGTCGGGTGTGGACTTCCGATCTTTCCGGGAGCTGCTTCAAGAGGTTTTTTGCTTCCGAGCAAGTGGCTTGATTGAGTCCCTTCAGCTTCAGGAGTTTCAGGAACTGTTCAGTTACCCGGCATGTTGCGCCAAATTGCTCCAGAAATAAACGCAGTTGGGAGAGCCCGCGAAAGGCCGTTCGGAGCATGCCCAATTCGCTGTTCTCTTTGGACCGGCCCTGCCCGCCCATCAAATTGAGGAGCTTCTCGGCCCACTGCGCCAATTCAGTGATCCCCTGGAATCTTCCCTTGGTTCTAATTTTTGGAGGCAACAGCCCCGCTAAATCGGTTTGTCTGATCCGAGCCGCGCCTTTTCGCACAATCTCCAGAAATTTGGAAAAAGCGGATCTCTCCGCAAACTCGGCTTTTAAAGCGTTTGCCGCGACATGGCCGACGTCATCGATCACCCACACTTGTTTTGTGTCTTTCACCTCTCGGTAGAGCTGAACGCCTTTCTTGAGATCTGTGCCGCCATCCTTGATGATGCCCCGTGGCATCCCTGCTTTGCCGAAGATCTCAACCAGGGCATCCTTGACGAGTGGACCGTTCCACCGGGTCGCGATCTTCAAACCAATGCATTCGCAGTCTTGTAGCCCGATGGCGCCTTCTCTTTGGTGAAGCGCCGATAGCGGCACACGCAAAACGACAAGGGCCTTCCTCGTTCCAATGTCGATTGAACAATCAATGATGGCAAGCCAGGGTTCGTCCGCGTGGCCGACCGCGTTGAAGACAGCCATTCCAGCGCGCAACGTCCAGTGGATCACTGAGGTGAAATGCGGGATCTGAATTTTTACCCAACCAAGCCGTTGGAGCACTTCCCATATCCGTGGAACAGCCCGAAAAGAAATGGTTCCTTCGATCACCATCATGACACACGAGGTTCGGCGTGAGTCAAAGGAACTCCCACCGATGACCGCAGGGAGATGCTTCACAGCAGTTGATTGCAACGAAGCATTCTCGCACTCGAGAAAGCTAACCCTTTCTTCCAGCTCAAGACGACGTGCGTCCTGTCGCTTCTGAAGACGGACCGACTTCTTGCGTTGATGGCGTAGCTGCGTTGCCCGAAGAACTGCCTTGACCTTCCATGTGCTTCTGGACTTCTGAATCCGAGCTATTTTCTTCAATCTGCTTCACCTCATAAATATCTGATAGC
>JBGPQK010000178.1:0-2187 GCA_041489005.1 Anaerolineae bacterium | reverse complement strand
AGCCGGCATCCAGGTCGTCCTGGGTGATGGTGTAAGCATAGATGTAGGTCCAGGTCTCGCCTGCCTCCAGGATATCGTCATCGTTCATCGATTCGGTCGGAGTGACTGAGCTGACATTCACCAGGCTGTCCTCCAGGGTCACGTTGCCCAGGCTCACCTCGCCATCGTTTTTGATGGTGACGGTGTAGGTGATGATATCCCCGACCTCATCGTAGGTGGTCGGGTCAGCATCCTTGGTCACATCTATGGACGGTGTCTGCGTGGTCGTCACCGTCGCGTCGTCACTGTCAGTGTATTCGGTCTCGCCGAAGTAGGCTGAGCCGGTGGCGGTATTGTCTACCTGGCCAGCATCCAGGTCGTCCTGGGTGATGGTGTAAGTATAGATGTAGGTCCAGGTCTCGCCCGGATCCAGTTTGCCGTTGCCGTCATCGCCTGTGGGCGTGACGCCGCTGACATCCACCAGGGTGTCATTCAGGCTCACACTGGTCAGGGGCACGTTGCCATCGTTGTAGATGGTCACGGTATAGGTGATCACATCGCCGACCTCGTCGTAGGTGGCCACATCAGCCGTCTTGGTCACAACAAGGGATGGTGTCTGCGTGGCTGTCACCGTCGCGTCGTCACTGTCGGTGTATTCGGTCTCTCCGAAGTAGGCTGAGCCGGTGGCTTGGTTGTATGCTGAGCCGGCATCCAGGTCGTCCTGGGTGATGGTGTAAGCATAGATGTAGGTCCAGGTCTCGCCTGCCTCCAGGATATCGTCATCGTTCATCGATTCGGTCGCTGTGACGCCGCTGACATCTACCAGGGTGTCCTCCAGGGTCACGTTGCCCAGACTCACGTTGCCATCGTTTTTGATGGTGACGGTGTAAGTGATGATATCCCCGACCTCATCGTAGGTGGTCGGGTCAGTATCCTTGGTTACATCTATGGACGGTTTCTGGAGCACAGTCACGGTGACGGTGGCATCGTCATCGTCAGAGTCCGTGCTACCTTCATTGTCTCTAACTGTTACCTCAGCCGTGTTGTTGTAGGTGCCGGCCTCGGTATGGGTAACATCGTAGGTGCAGGAAACGGACTGGCCAGGAGTCAGCACTGTGCCGATCAGGGCCAGACACCCTGCCGAGAGCGGATTGTCATCGGTCAGAGCCGTGATGGTCACTGGCTGAGGTGAGGTGTTGTGTATGGTCAGGGTAAACGTGAAGTTACCGCCCGGCTCTGGGAGAGTCAGTGGGTCGGCGGTCTTGGTCAGGTCCACCGTTGGCAAGACATTCATCACGGTGACTGTCGCATCAGCACTGTCAGAGGCCGTGCAGCCTTCATTGTCTGTAACTGTCACGGAAGCGGTGTTGTTGTAGCTGCCAGCCTCGGTGTGGGTAACATTATAAGTGCAGGATACGGTCCCACCGGCGGGTATCGTGGCGCCCACCAGGGCCAGGCACCCCGCAGACAGGGTGTTGGTATCGTTAAGGGCCGTGATGGTCACTGGCTGAGGTGAGGTGTTGTGTATGGTCAGGGTAAACGTGAAGTTACCGCCCGGCTCTGGGAGAGTCAGCGGGTCGGCGGTCTTGGTCAGGTCCACCGTTGGCAGGGCGTAGACTTCCACGTTCTTGGTATCTGAGTTAGTACAGCCCTGCTCATCGGTGTAGGTGTAGGTGATGGTGTGAGAGCCGATACTGGCAGTGGCAGGATCGAAGGTTCCATTGTTGGCATCGGTTATGCCCGTTCCGGACCATGTGCCTCCGAGCGGAGACTGGCCACTGAGGTTGAAGGCCGCGGCATCTATGCAGGCATCTTCATCTGGCCCAGCATCCGCTGCGGGCTTGGCGTTGACTATCACGGTGGTGGAGTTGCTAGCACTACAGCCAGTAGTGCTGTTGGTCACGGTCAGGTTATAAGTTCCTGCCATGGCCGTGGTAGCGTTGGTGCTTACCGTTGGTGATTGTTGGTTGCTAGTAAAGCTATTGGGGCCAGTCCAGCTGTAATTATAAGCGCCACTGGGGCCACCGATCAGGCTGAGGGTAACTCCTTCACAGACCGGGCCGTTGTTTGAGGCAGAGGCTGTGGGCTTGGCATAGACTGTCACGCTGGTGGTATTGGTAGCACTGCAGCCAGTAGTGCTGTTGGTTACTGTCAAGGTATAAGTTCCGGCCATGGCTAACGTGGCACTGGAGCGAGTGGGACTCTGGT
>JBGPQK010000177.1:0-2203 GCA_041489005.1 Anaerolineae bacterium | reverse complement strand
TGTTTCGTGGGGCGATCTGGAGGGCCGCGACGCTTCATCTGTCGATAAACGTTCTTGCCCAGTTTGATATTTTTAAATCCGCCTTTACGAGTCATGATTCTAAGCCACTCCACAGAGCTGATTGCAAAACCCCCGGCATTCTGAACATGGTCCGCCTGTGGCCCTTCTGGCCAGCGTCAAAAAGCACGATTGCCCGATCAAAGCCGGTTGCCGAATCAAATTTTCATGTTGGTGCAGCAATCTTCGACAAAGCTCCGCCCTCGCACCCTGGGGTTACCTTCGGAACCGCTTCTGCTACAAACTATTCCTTTCATTCAAGCAACTGAAATAACTGCGCCGCCGTTAATGCCACTATTCCAAACATCAAATGAGCCATTACCTTTGCAGCTCCGCGCACCCGCACGAAGCGACCCCCATAGTTGTCCTTCAAATTTGAGTTAACCCGCTCAGCCGAACTGCGCTCGTTATACCGCACTGCCTGAGCGGGATCCATGGGCAGCACCTCACCTCTGCGCCGGTTTTGATCAATGATGGGGACATGTCCAATATCATTAGTGTCCTAACGTTACTCGAATAATAGCAATTGGTTAGGCCGAAGTTCCCCGGCGAATTGAACTAAATCTCGCGACAAATCTATGGCGGTTCAAGACTTGGGCGACAATGTACTTTTCCATATGTTCCCATGTAACTATGGATTATTCCCTTGACATGGCGTAGCTATATTGTATAATAGCTCCCATGTATATCGAAACCGTTCCTAACCGCAATTCCCCGCCCGCGATCCTGTTGCGCGAAGGTTGGCGCGAAGGCAAGAAAACTCGCAAACGCACGCTGGCGAATATCTCCGAATGGCCTCAGGCCAAGATTGAAACCCTGCGCCGGCTTCTCCGGGATGAGATGCTGGTTTCTCCGGACGATCTCTTCCGCACCGAGCGAACACTGCCGCACGGCCGCGTCGAAGCGATCCTGGGCACGATTCGCAAGCTTGGGCTGGAGTCAGTGATTTCGTCGAAGCCTTGCCGGGAGCGCGACCTGGTGGTGGCGATGATCGCAGAACGGTTGATCCACCCGTGCTCGAAGCTGGCCACGACGCGAGAGTGGCATACCACGACATTGGCCGAAGAGTTGTCGGTGCAGGACGCCGATGAGGATGACCTCTACGAAGCCATGGACTGGCTGCTGCAACGGAAACAGCGCATTGAAAAAAAGCTGGCCCAGCGCCACCTTTCCGAGGGATGCACGGTTTTGTACGACGTCTCGAGCAGCTACTACGAAGGCCGCACCTGCCCGCTGGCACGCTTTGGTCACGACCGAGATGGACAAAAGGGGCTGCCGATCATCGTCTACGGAGTGTTGACCGATGCCGAGGGGCGTCCGGTGGCAATTGAGATCTATCCGGGCAACACTGGAGATCCGACCACAGTGGCGGACCAGGTGGACAAGCTGCGGAAGCAATTCGGCTTGGTTCGAGTGGTGGTTGTGGGAGATCGTGGGATGCTGACGCAGCCGCAGCTCGACAAGATCAAGCAGCATCCGGAAATAGGATGGATCACGGCTTTGACGAGCGGTGCGATTCGCGGTCTGCTCGAGCAGGGGGCGTTACAGCTGTCTTTGTTTGACGAGAAGAATCTGGCGGAGATCTCATCGCCGGATTATCCGGGAGAGCGGTTGATGGCCTGCTACAACCCGCTGCTGGATGACGAGCGCAGTCGCAAGCGCCGGGAGTTACTGGAAGCTACCGACCGGGGGCTGGCCAAGATAGCCAAGGAAGTGGCGCGGCGCACCAAGAAGCCGCTGAAGGAATCGGAGATAGCGCTCAAGCTGGGGAAGTCTCTCGGGCGTTACAAGGTGGCCAAGCATTACAACTACACGATTGGAAATGGGACTTTTCAATGGGCCCGTAAAGAAGAGTCGATCGAGCAGGAAGCGAAGTTGGACGGCATTTACGTAATACGAACGAGCGAACCCAAAGAGCGCCTGTCGGCCGAAGATACCGTGCGCAACTACAAGAGTCTGTCTCAAGTGGAGCGCGCCTTCCGATGCCTGAAAGGGGTTTTTGATGTGTTGGTTCGACCGATTCGCCATCGCACCGTGGAGCGGGTGCCGGCGCATATTTTCTTGTGCCTGTTGGCCTACTATGTCGAGTGGCAAATGCGCAGGGTTCTGGCGCCGATTCTGTTCGAGGATGAGGAACTCCCGGAAG
>JBGPQK010000176.1:0-2211 GCA_041489005.1 Anaerolineae bacterium | reverse complement strand
ATGCCCGACTCGCACACCGGGCAGCGCGACACCAATCCTTTGCGTGCCATTGCTTCGTCCCTAGTTCACGCGCAGGTCCGACCCGCTCAGCGCCACGGTCCGGACCGCGTGCACTTCGACAGTCGGCATTACCAGCCTCGGCATCTCAGCCGTGACAACCACCTCAGGCATCAAGCCCCGACTGCTGGCAGTGGCGTTGGCCCGACCATTCGCAACCGCGAAGGCCGCGCCGACCAACAGGCCCATCACCAGCACCGCAGCCATTCCCGCACTCAACATCTTCATCTTCTCTCCTTCGTGTTCGACCTTTGTCATTTCCACTTTCCCCTTCGCGTCCCACTTTGCCCCCAACAGACATCCTTGGCTCGCCGCAGCCGCAACCATGTCGGCTTTCGTCTTTCGGCATCCATTCATGTCTGTCATCATATCCTTCAGACGCAGAATGTCAACGAAAGGTTTCGCTAAAGATGAAGATTCTTAATCTAGACAGTGATAATATCAATAACATGCGACAATGACATTGGCATTATCAACATACCACAGGCCGCGCCCGCTCCTTGGCCGGTTCGACCTGTACGCCAGCGGACGATGGCAGCTCGGTTTCAGACTTGTATGCAAAGAAGGATACAAGACGCCGACAGGATGTTCTGGCCTATATGCTTGTGGCTTGGGGCTTTAGGCGCATGGCTGCCAGGTGATGTCCTATACTTCCTGTAAATTCGGGGACGATTTTGACTGGGAAGAAAGAGGGCGTAAGCTCCATTGTCCGTTAAACAACCGCCGGCGATGGCCGGCAGAAAGGGTACTTACGCCGTGGAAAGAATACCACCGAGTGAGCGCGTACGCAAGGAGATCGATGAGCTGCTGAATGGCAAGACGCCCACCAAGAGCCAGGATGAGAGAGAACAAAGCCTCTTGCTCCTGGCCATGAAGCGGCTACTCCAGGAGGTAGTCGAGCAGGAGCAGGCCGACTTCCTTGGCCGGGAGCGCTACGAGCATCAGGCCGAGGGGCATGGCTGGCGCAATGGCTACGAGCCGAAGGCGCTGCGGACCACGGTCGGCAAAGTGCCGCTGGAGGTTCCGCAGACCCGTGGTACCAAGCAACCGTTTCGTTCCAAGCTCTTGGACGAGTTGAAGGGTCGGACCGGAGCCTTGGAGCGGCTGGCGACCGAGATGTATGCCCGTGGGCTTTCGGCCCGTGACATCGAGGAGTGCTTTGTCAGTGCGACCGGGGAGCAGTTGCTGTCCCGGAGCGTGGTGAGTGAGGTAACCGAGAGTCTTGAGCAGGAGTTTGAGGCGTTCCAGCAGCACGACCTGACGTGCTATGATTTGGAGTGTCTGTACCTGGACGCCATCTACGAGGCGCTGCGGCTGCGGGCGGGCGTGAAAGAAGCGGTGCTGTGTGCCTGGGGAGTACTGCGGGACGGGCGCAAGATACTGCTGTACATGACGCTGGGCAACAAAGAGAGCTTTGATGCCTGGCTGGAGATGCTACGGAACATGGTGAGCCGCGGCTTGAAGGTGCCGCTGAGCATCACGGCGGATGGTGCGCCCGGACTCAATAAGGCGATCGACCAGGCGTATCCGAAGAGTCTGCGGATCCGCTGCTGGGTGCACAAGATGCGTAACATCCGGGCCAAGCTGCCCCGGGACGTGGCGCCGGAGGTGGAAGCGGAGATCTATACGATTCGGGATGCAGCGACGTTCGAGCAGGGGCAGGTGAGGATGCAGGAAGTGATTGCCAAGTACCGGGGCCTCTATCCGAGCGCGATGGCCTGCCTTGAGGACGATGCGGAAGCGTCGTTAAACCACCTGAAGCTGCCGGTGCGACTCAGGCAACTGGTACGCTCGACGAATCTGTTGGAGCGGACCTTCGAGGAAGGGCGGCGGCGGACCAAGGTGATCCCGCGGTTCTTCGCCGAGAAGCCCTGCCTGAAGCTGGTGTTTGCCGCACTGATTCGAGCCAGCGAGAACTGGGCGCGGGTGAGGTTCACCTCGGTGGAGCTCGAGCAGCTAGACACGCTCCGGCGGATACTGGGATTGGCAGTGGACCGAAAGACGGAGCTTGGCCCTCAGACTACTGGCCAAAAGATGTCAGCCTGAGATGGGATTTTACAGGAAAAGTCGGACTTGACCCCCGTCGGCGATGCCAGCGGGCGACCTGCGCCGGAGTCCGGTCGCTGAAATTAGTCATGATCACGTAGTAGGAGT
>JBGPQK010000175.1:0-2244 GCA_041489005.1 Anaerolineae bacterium | reverse complement strand
ATGCACGAACTCCTTGTCGAAAAGGCTGATGACCCCGGCGTGCTTTGAGGCCGCCTTGCCGATGGTCAACAGCAGGGCCATCACGGCGTAGAACATCGCGCAGTAAGCTCGGTTGACGACGCTCCTCGGCGTCCGGCCGGCCTCCAGCAGAGTACGTGCATCAACGAGCGTCTCCTGCGCCTGCCTCAGGCGCAGCCTGACGAGTTCGGACACGAGTTCAGCTCATCTTCTACAGTTTCAGGTGACTGTCGGGCTGTAACCCCTTGGTATTGCTGCGTCGGTTGCGGAAATGGCCGCCAAACATAGTGCCACGTTCTTTGCTGCCAAGTGCATTTTCTGCTTGACAGGCCGTCGCTGTTTCGCTATTGTCATGGTGTCATGTTTGTACGAATCAAGCAATCCGAAGGTCGTCGTTATCTCCAGATCGTCGAGAATCATTGGGAAGCCGGCCGCTCCCGGCAACGTGTCATTGCCACACTCGGACGACTGGAACGCCTTCAAGTCACCGGCCAGGTGGACGGCGTAATCAATTCCTTGTCCCGGTTCGCCGAGAAAGTGAAGGTCGTCGAAGCTCACACAAACGGGCATCTTGCCGCGCGCTCCGTGAAGCGGATTGGTCCGGCGCTGGTCATGGCCCGACTTTGGCAACGACTGGGACTGGCCGAGGTCTTCACCGGTCTCCTGAAAGGCCGCCGCCATAGTTACGCGGTCGAACGAATGATTTACTTCACGGTCTTAAGTCGGCTCTTTTTCCCTGGTTCCGACCGCCGAGCACTGCGGATTGCGCGCGACTACAAACTTGCCCTACCTGAAGAACCAAAGCTGCATCAGCTTTACCGGGCAATGGCGTGGCTGGGCCAAGTGCAGGATGAAGTCGAAGAGCGGCTCTTTACTCGAAACCGGAGTCTGTTTACCGGGCTTGATCTGGTCTTCTTTGACACGACGAGTATCTATTTTGAGGGTCATGGAGGCGAGAGCTTGGGCCGGCATGGCTATTCCAAGGACGGTTGTCCGGAGGAACGGCAGATGATCGTTGGTGCGGTTATCGATGCGACGGGTCGGCCGATCAGTTGCCCGATGTGGCCTGGTAATACGGCAGATGTCACGACCCTGCAGCCAGTGATTCAACGCCTCCGCGACCGGTTTGGCGTGAAGGATGTGGTGGTCGTGGCGGACCGCGGGATGATCAGCAAGAGGACGGTCCAATGGCTGGAAGCCTCCCAGGTCGGCTATATTCTGGGCGTTCGGATGCGGCAGGCAAGAGGAGAACTCAGGGACGCGGTCGCGGACGCCGGCGGTGGTTATCGGGTAGTCAAAGACGACCTTCAGGTGAAAGAAGTAACCATTGCCGGTAAACGTTATGTCGTGTGCTTCAATCCGGACGAGGCGGCACGGGATGCGGCAGCTCGGGCCGCGATCGTGGCGAGTTTACGCCAGAAACTGGCGCAGTGGCCAGCGAGCGTCGTCGGCAATCGTGGTTTCCGGCAGTATCTCAAGATTGAGAAAACGGCGGTGACGATTGACGAGGAGAAGATCGCGGCGGCAGCGTGCTTTGATGGGAAATACGTGCTGCAGACGAATACGGGGCTCGTGGCTGAAGCGGTAGCGCTGAAGTACAAAGAGCTATGGCAGGTCGAGCGGGTGTTTCGGGAAGTGAAGAGTGTATTGCAGACGCGGCCGGTGTATCACAAGTATGATCTAACGATCAAGGGGCATGTCTTCTGTAGTTTTCTGGCGCTGGTGGTGATGAAGGAACTGCTGAAGGCCGTCGGCCCCAACGTCAGTTGGGATGCAATCAGACAAGACCTGGACGCGCTGTGTGAGACGGAGGTTGAGCAGGAAGGAAGGCGCTACCTGCTAAGGAATCCGCTGCCAGGAGAATGCGGGAAGGTGCTGTCGGCGATTGGCATAGCAGCTCCACCATCGGTCGTGGCCCTCAAGCCATAGTGCCACGACCAATCCCTGCGCGCACAACTAACCGAAATTCCGGAAGTTAGAAAAGTGAACTGTAGAAGATGAGCTTGACCGGCGCGATGTGGGCCGATTCTTCGTGGGGCACGTACTGGGGCTGGGACCCGAAAGAATCCTGGGCCCTGCTGACCTGGACCATGGTGATGGCCGGGCTGCAACTGGCCGGCGCCAAATCCCGGCGCTGGCTGGCGGTACTGGGCTTTGGCCTGGCTTTTGCTGCAATGATGTTCACCTTCATCGGCATCAACCTGCTTAAGTGGGGTTTGCACCGAT
>JBGPQK010000174.1:0-2245 GCA_041489005.1 Anaerolineae bacterium | reverse complement strand
ATACGACAGAAACGGCCTGTGGAGCTACCGCAGAGTTCACTTTTCCAGACAAGGGACCCTGTTGCGGACGATTCTCCATCTGGTCGATCATTCAGTGCAGGGTTATTTTGCATCAGAACTGCAGGCCCTGGTTGAAGTCCGGGTCCACAACCCACTGGCTCACTTGTATCGCGCGCAGCTGTTGGCCCGAGAGCAGATTGGGGATCGGTACCTCTATGTGTCACCGACTGGCGGTAAGGAGCAATTGGAAGAGCGTTACGACGCGATCCAACAGGCCCACGAGCAGGAATCTCATGGCATCCAAGAGATATCAGGGGAGCTGGGCGAAAGCATGCGTTTGTTGCTCTCGGCGCTGAACGAAAAACAACGTCGTCTCTACTTGGGACTCGAGTCAATCAGGCTCGGGCATGGGGGAGACGCTAAGATATCCCTCGTTACGGGAGTCAATGTGAAGACAATCGCCCGGGGGCGTCAAGAGCTGCAGGCGCGCAGCGTTACGGCCGAGCGCATCCGAGATGTAGGAGGCGGCCGTCCTTCGATTAAAAAAAAACGACGTGATGGCACTCCTGGACGAACTGATGAAAGCGGACACGGCCGGCGATCCGATGAGTGACAAGAAGTGGAGCCGGAAGGACACGCGATCAATCAGCCGGGAACTGAAAATGCGTGGCGTGAGCCTCTGTCCTAACACGGCGGGTAAGTTACTCAAGTGCGGAAAGTACTCGCTTCGAGTGAATCGCAAGAGCATTGCCGAGACCCAACATCCCGACCGCAACCGACAATTCGAACTTATCGCCGAGTTCAGGAAGCGATTCGAGGATGCCGGCTGTCCCATCTTGAGCATGGACACCAAGAAGAAGGAGCTCATCGGCAACTTCAGAAATGAGGGACGAGCCTGGAGTAAAAAGCCGGAAGACGTCAACCAACACGATTTCCGTAGTTACGCATCGGCCATCACTTCTCCCTACGGGCTTTACGAGCCGGTTCGGAATCGGGGCACGATCATCATCGGCCTCTCCGCGGATACTCCGGAGTTTGCGGTGGACTGCCTGAGCATTTGGATACGTGAAATTGGCTGGGCCGCCTACCCCAGCATGAAGGAAATCCTGCTGCTGTGTGACAGCGGAGGCAGCAATGGTTACAGGCCGCGCTTTTGGAAATATGCCCTGTACCATACGATTGCCCGAGCCCACGGCATCAGCATTACGGTCTGCCACTACCCTCCCGGCACCTCGAAGTGGAATCCGATCGAGCATCGGTTGTTCAGTTTCATCAGTCTGGAGTGGGCCGGCCATCCGCTCCGATCTCTGGGCGCGATGATTACGTACATACAGGGCACCACTACCAAAACCGGTCTCCAAGTAACAGCACTTCTCAACGAAAGTAAGTACGCCAAGGGCAAGAAGGTACCCGATCACCTGTTCAAAGAGATTCCACTATCCAACCACTCAGAACTCCCCTCATGGAACTACACAATCCGACCCAACTGATCACCCCAAACTGCCAAGTTATTTATGCGCAGCCCCTAAGTACCGGCTGGTGGACTGACCGGCTCGGCTACAGGTACCATTCCGATTCCTAGCCCAGCTTCCTCATTCGTCGGAGCAGAATCCTTTATTGATGAGGGGTTACAAATCTTTTCAGTCACTATATTCAAGGTGCCGGGGCCCAGGTTTTAACCGGCGTCATGACATCCACCGGTATTCGCAATGTTTCGATGATGAGTCGATGCGTAGCTTCGGGCGTCGTGCCCTTTCGGATCCTCAGTACCCCTCCCGATTCCGTCGGCAACGCCACGGTCACAACTTGGTGCGTACTCAGTTCGTCGCGCAATGTGGCCCAAGAGGTATGAATCCCTTGATCCAGAAAATACTGCTCGATAACCGCCAGCAGATGGTATGCCAGCACGCAAAGAAAGATGTGCGTCTGGGTGCGATGATCGAGATGATGGAAAATCGGCCGCTCCATCAGTGGACTTTTCATATCCCGGAATGCGTCTTCCACTCGTGTCAGTAGAATGTAGGTGCGCCAAATTTCATCGGCAGTAAGATCCTGACGATCGGTTTTGAGAACATAGCTGCCGTCCAGTTTCTTTGCGATAGCCTTTCTGTCTGAGTCTTCATGCCAACTGATGCCCTTGCCGCCGGCATCATGCTCAATTGAGTAATAGCGCGCCACGCGAGGATAACGTTCCTTCAATCGGCCTATTGCCTGGTGGGCCTTGTCCGCACGTTTCAGATGTCCT
>JBGPQK010000173.1:0-2270 GCA_041489005.1 Anaerolineae bacterium | reverse complement strand
TTCACCAGCCAAACGACACCAAGTACTATCAGGGCGATTGTTCCCATGGGAACGAGCCACATCAAGCCCATGCCGAAGGGGAAAAAGCCGAAACCGTCCATCATGCCGTGTCCATAGCCCATCATCCCAAAGCCGTATCCCGTTGCAGGGAATACCAGTCGGAACAAATAAGGCCCAAAGAACAGAACCAGCACCAGGGCAATGCCGAGAAACCATTTCCAGAAGTTTTTCATTTTTTTATCTCCTTTTCAATTTTCTCTATCATAACCCGTCAAAGTAAAGGTTTTGTAAAGGATATGGAAAGGCGTCATAAAGAAAGGGACACTGCTTCTTATGGCTCTTTTGGATGCGCCAGGTGACAGATCCAGAATGGGAATTTTTTTATGCTTGAGAAGCAGGCGATTCATCAACACTCTGCCACAAGCGCACCTGACTTCCACGCTGTTCCACATTACAGGCTGCCTGCAAGCTGCAGCCCTGACAGCCATCCGAGCAGGAATAATACGGACGGATAAGCCCGGAGCGCTGCAAATGTTCGAGCATTGCCTGTATCATCTGGGGAGAAGCGCCCAGTCGAATGGCCAGAGCATTGGTTTCCAATGTTCCACCAGCATGGATTTCGTTTAACAATTGTTCGAGCATGGCTACAACCCCAGGTAACGCGCCAGATGATAGACTGCGCTTCCGGCGCCCATGGAAATCACCAACAACATACCCACATTGAACAGGGTCCAGCGCCACGAACCGGTCTCCTGGCGAACAGCCGCCACTGTCGCCATACAGGGGATAAAGAGCATTGTCACTACCAGGAAGGAAAGCGCCGAGGCAGCGGAGAAGGAAGCCGTCAGAACCTGCGACAGGCCGCCGGCCGGATTGCTGCCAAACAGGACACCCAGCGTGGCAATCGCATTCTCTTTGGCGGGGAAACTGGTTAGAAGCGCCACTGTCAGACGCCAGTCAAAGCCCATCCAACGTCCCACCGGTTCAATAAAATGACCAAATCGGACCAGATAACTGGTTTGCAGCTCGCCGTTGGGGAAATACGAGAGCGCCCAGACAACCAGAGCCATTGCCAGAATAGTCGTCCCAGCCCTTTTGACAAAGGACATCGATCGTTGCCAGACCAGCAAACCAATAGTTCGCGCATTAGGGATGTGATAAAGTGGCATCTCCATGATAAAGGCCGAACGCTGCCCTTGGAAAATCACCCGGTTAAGTAAAGTTCCACTCATGACCAGCATCAATAACGAAAACAATACCAATCCCCAGGATACGTATAATGCATTTGCACCGAAAAAGGCCGGAGCCAGAAAGGCAACCACCGCCATTCGTGCTGTACATGGCACCAACGGAGCAATGAGAGTGGTCAGAAGGCGCGACTGCCGTGAGTCAATCGTCCGCGTCCCCATGATGGAGGGTACATTACAGCCAAACCCTAAAAAGAGCGGCAGGAATGACTTGCCGTGCAGGCCCATCAGATGCATCAAATTGTCCATCACGTAAGCGGCGCGCGCCATATACCCGGTGTCTTCCAACAAGGCAAAAGTCGCAAAAAAGATAATCATAATAGGCATAAAAGTGATCACCGCCCCCACACCGCCGATGACGCCACCCACCAGCAGGCTATGCACCCAGGTTGGGGCGTTAACCAGCCAGGCGCTGACCATCCCTCCCAGCCGGGAAACCACTTCAGTTGCCAGCCATGCTTGAACGGGCGAACCAATCGCAAAAGTCAGCCAGAAGACCAGTCCAAGAATCCCGGCCAGGATCACCAGTCCCCAGAAGGGATGCGCTGCCCAATGGTCAAGCCGCTCCGTCAGGCTTATCTGTCCCACCTTGGGGCGTACAACCGCTGCGCGCATCATCCGCGTAATCCACTCATAGCGTCCTGAGGCCACCGCTAGAAAAGCATCGTCATGCTGAACCAGCACAGCGTTTACCGCTTCCCAGTTCGAAGTTGGAAGAGCGCTGCGCATGGTGCGGGTCATTTCAGCGTCCCCTTCAAGAAGTTTGAGCGCTGTCCATTCGGATGGATAGGGGGCGGGAACGTAACCGAGGATATGGTGCAAGATCTCATTCAGAACTTTATGGTGGTCCGAGCGGATTTCGGGCAAATGCGGCATGGAGACCCGCCGACCTGCTAACATCTCACGAACGACACGCAGCAGATCCTTTACTCCCGAGGCGCGGGTCGCCGTCATGGGGATAACAGGCATACCCATTGCTGCCTCCAAAACATCCGGCTCAATACGAATCCCTTCCTCCTCAGC
>JBGPQK010000172.1:0-2271 GCA_041489005.1 Anaerolineae bacterium | reverse complement strand
GTCCGTACTCTCAAAAGTTGGATGCGTTGGTGGGGCATTCCCATCTTTGTTTCCGGAACGATAGCCCTCGTTTTGGGGATTTCAGTATTGCCAACCATAAACGCCGCCTGGACCATGTTCATAGTTCCCCGAATTCCGCCCTTCATCTCGGCAGATATTGCCGGCATCGGCCAAGAACTGGTCCGATCCATCGTTATCACTATTACTAAAGGGATTGTCCTCCAGGCCATTATTTTGCTTGCAATCGGTCTGGCAGCATGGATTGGCTCAACCTTTATCAAAACAAAACGCCAATCAGACATACCCGTTACACCGCCCACAGCAGTCCCTTAATCACCATCATGACCGCCTCTCATCCGGCGGTTCTTTCATCGGCCATTGGTATCTTTCTCTTTTCGTCCTCCTGGCACACGCTTAAAAGTATCCGACTGGCAGGAGGCGGTATCCGCCAGGTCATCCGAGCGTTTTGAGCGGCGAAGGTCTTTTCTCACCTGCACTCCCCGGTACCTGCGCCCGGGGCAGGTGTACAGCAGGTGCAAATGTGGCGACCTTGTGGGATTTCTTGGCATTCTTAGTAACTTGACGGTTGACACAAATAATGTCTATTGCAACTTTTTCATCCCCCCACCTGTATAACTTATAGAAATATGACAGACGACCGCGACCTAGCCACGAAAGCAGTACGCGGCGACCAAGAAGCCTTCGGTGAACTGGTGCGCCTTCACCAGACTGGAGTCTTCAACGCAGCCTATCGCATGACCGGGAACCGCCAGGACGCCGAAGACGCCGCTCAAGAGGCGTTCATCCATGCCTACCGCGCCATCGTGAGCCTCGACCCAACCCGTCCGCCCGGACCCTGGTTCAGAAAGATTGCCGTCAACGTTAGCCTGAACCGTCTGGAGAAGCGACCAGCGCTCCCGCTCGATGATGAATATTTTTCCACACATCCCTCGACTGAGCACGGGATAGGCCTGGAACCTGAGTCGCAGACCATCGAGCGCGACCGCAGCCGCGAAATACGCGGTGCACTACTGACCCTTCCACCGCGATACCGGGCTGTCATCGAACTGCGTCACTTCCAGGATTTGAGTTACGCTGAGATCGCCGAAACCCTGGATCGCCCGGTAAGTGATGTCAAATCGGACCTGTTCCGCGCCCGCAAAATGCTGGCAGAAGAATTGAAAGAACTGTCATGAACCATCTAACTGAATCCCAACTCAACGAATACCTGGACAACACCCTGAAGACGCCTGAACAACAATTTGTCGAAAAGCATCTGTCAGGATGCGCAGACTGCCGCGACAAAGTGGAAATCCTGCGAAGCCTCTTCCAAACCCTCGATGAGATACCAGAAGAAGCTCTTCACCACGACCTGACGCCGTTGGTATTGTACCGCCTGCCGGAGCAAAAGATCCATCCGGGCTGGAGACTCTTCCTGGCAGTTCAAACCGGGATTGCACTTGGATTGACAATTCTTGTTGTTAGAAACCTGCTTCCACTCGTCAATCTGCCAAATATTTTCACTGCCTTCACACTGCAAATCGCTCCCATCGGACTGCCAACCATCCACTACCGCTTACCAAGCCTGGACTTCCAAACATCAACCGCCAACCTGATTTTCCTGGCTGTCTCCGCGCTGATCCTCTGGGGGGTGGGAAACGCCGCTTTATTGCGCGGCAGACGAGAAGTCCAGAAATGAACCGCAAACTGATTGCCGCTCTTCTTATCCTATTCCTGGCAACTCTGGCCTGTGGATCGGGTACGCCCACCCCCATCCCCACACTTAAGTCATCGCCCTACGATTTGGGCCGCACCGTCTACGGCTTCTTCCCGTCCCCGCCCGAAGCCACCACTCTAAGCGTCATGGACACTTACAAAGCCATCGGCCAGCACGGGGATGTGGCTCTGCTCCAGCAGAACATCCCGTGGGAAGATTTCGCCGCCAGCACGGATGCCGAATCCAAGGCTATTAACGATATCCATAACCAGTACATCCTTGCACACCAGAATGGCTTGGAGGTCATTTTTGTGGTGGATCCGCTCAACGGGCTGAACCGGCGCGAATTCCAAGGTCTGCCTGCAGACTGGCAGGCCAGTTTCGCCAACCCGCAGGTACGCGCGGCTTTCAGAGACTATACATTGCGGATTGTGCGCGAATTCCGCCCCCGCTACCTTGGACTGGCTTCGGAGATTAACACCTACAACGACACCCACCCCGAAGATTTCCCCAATTACCTCAGCCTCTACAACGAAGTCTACGCGCTGGTCAAG
>JBGPQK010000171.1:0-2283 GCA_041489005.1 Anaerolineae bacterium | reverse complement strand
GATCCGCATGATTTAGCCATCGTTTTTTCCCGTCCGCGTCCCAACAAGGCGAACGATAACTGATCGCGCCAAAAGCGCGGGCGATTTCTATGCGTGGACGCTCGTTTCATAAGCCGTGACGAGAGCGCCCGGTGGAGAGCGCGGCAATATTGTGTCCGGGGCCATGAGCAGAATGATGATCATCGGCCCACCACATTTTGGGCAGACCCGCAGAGGCGAGACACAGTCGGTGTCGGCTCCATCTGCAGTAGTGGAGGGTTGCGGAGCAGATCCGAGGGCCTGGAAGCAAAGCGGCAAGAGAACGGCGCGCCGGCAATTGGCAAGGAAGCCGAAGTTCCTTATACGAACGAAGCCGCGAGGAAGCAGGTGGAGGAGAAAACGGCGCAAGAACTCATCTGCCGGGAGCGTCATCGGCCGCTCTCGGTTGCCGTGCGCGCGGTCTCTCCAGCGGAATGTGACGTTCCCATCCGCAAAGGAAACCAGGCGATGGTTAGAAATGGCCACTCGATGGGTATAGCGGCCGAGATAGCGGAGAACATGTTCCGGGCCGCCGAAGGGCCGTTTGCAGTGGACGACCCACTGATGGCGGAACATTTGACGGACAAAGGAGTGGAACGTCTTCGGGTCCGAAAGATGCTGAAGCCGGCCGTGGAAGCCGAGCTTGCCTTTTTTGAAAGCGTCCTCCAGAGCTGCCCTGAATTTGCCTCGAAAGACGAGCCCGAGCACTTTTTGGGGAAGAAAGTAGCGATGGCGCGGATGGACCCAGCTCTTGTGATCGAGCGATAGGCCGCCGGCGGGAACGACGCAATGGACATGCGGATGATGTTCCATCTTCTGACTCCAGGTATGGAGCACGCTGAAGAAGCCGATCTCGGCGCCGAGACGTTTGGGATTGCGAGCGACCTCGATCAGCGTTTCAGCGCTGGTGCGGAACAGCAGACTGTAGACGAGTTTCTTGTTCTGCAGTGCAAGGGGTGCCAGGAGGCGAGGCAGGGTAAAGACCACGTGAGCGTAGGGCGTGGGAAGGAGCTCTTTACTGCGCTTCTGGATCCAGCGCAATCGGGCATTGGCCTGGCACTTGGGGCAATGCCGGTTTCTACACGAGTTATAAGAGATGGGCTGATAACCACAGCAGGTACATAGATCCAAATGCCCGCCGAGAGCGGCCGTGCGGCAACGGGCGATAGCCCGTAAGACCTTCAGATGCTGGCCGGTGAGCCACTCGCGGCTGCGTTCGATGAACTTCTGCCCCGCTGCGCGGATGATATCGGCCACCTCCAGAGGTGGTCGGCTCATCTAGGGCTCTTCCGTTGGTTCTGCTTCTTTCGGGGTGCCTGAAAGCTGCAGCGTGTCCAGCGGACTCGCCGTTGCATTCAGATGCCGTTTCGATATGTGAAGGTAGATCGTTGTCTCTTCCAGATCACTGTGACCCAGCAACAGCTGGATTGTGCGTAAATCGGCGCCGGCTTCCAGCAGGTGTGTCGCGAAGCAGTGTCTCAAAATGTGCGGATATACCTTCTTTTCGAGTCCGGCACGCTTGGCTGCTCTTTGGCACGCCTGCCAGGGTACTTTAGTGGTGATCGGGTGATTGGCCTTATGATTTTTACCTCCCGGGAAGAGCCACTCCTGTGGTTTGTGCCGACGCCAGTGCTCCCGTAAGGCTTCGAGCAACTTCTCGCTGAGCATGACCTCACGATCCTTACGGCCTTTCCCTCCCCGGATACGAATGATCATCCTCTGGCTGTCGATGTCGCTGACCTTCAAACGAGTCAATTCGGCCCGCCGTGCTCCCGTAGCGTATAGGGCCATCAGCAGAACACGATGAAAAGGTAAATCTGCTGATTCAATGAGCCATGTGACTTCTTCCCGGCTCAGCACCACGGGCAGGTGGACCACCTTTTTCGGGTAGGGGGTCTCAGCAGTGTTCCAGGGTCGTCTCAGAGTCTTAACGAAGAAAAACCGTAATGCGGCGAGTCGCTGGTTGACCGTATTGGGGGCCAGCTTTCTGTCGGTGAATAAGTGAGCTTGGAATTCCCGAATGTGCTCGGGGCCCAGTTGGTCGGGAGGGCGCTTGAAATACTGGGCGAACTCCTCAACCGCCTGGATGTAACACTCTTTGGTCGTTTCAGCATAGTTACGGCGCTCGAGTTCTTCGAGCATAATCTTGCGCAAATGGGTCATAGGAAACCTCCTGATGACCCCTACAATACCGCGATTTCACAACCCCTTCACGGTCACGCACGCGAAGCGTCCGCCGCACAGCGGCTTAGTTCAAGTCCCGAT
>JBGPQK010000170.1:0-2316 GCA_041489005.1 Anaerolineae bacterium | reverse complement strand
GAGACTGCTTAAAAAGTTGCCGGGTTCGGCTGTTATGAGATAAGATAGACCTATTCTCGACGGATGGATGGCGCACCATGCTCAAAGCGAATTACTATACCGAGCCGACTGAACTCGACCAACTCATTTTTGAAAAACTCGTGCCTGCTAACCATTACCTGCGCAAGGTCAAGGTAGCGATTGACTTTGCGCGCTTCCGCAAGCAGGTGCGCGATTGTTATGATGACGAGATGGGCCGACAAGCCGAAGACCCTGCGCGCATGATCAAGCTGGAGTATTTGGAGATTCAGTATAACCTCTCTGACCGTGAAGTGATCGCGGACGCGCAGGTGAACGTAGCCTTTCGCTTCTTCTTAGACCTTTCCTTAGAAAGTGCCTTGCCTGTGCCCAGTTTGCTCTCGCAGTTTCGCACGCGCCTGGGTGTCGATCGTCACGAAACGATCTTGAACGACTTGGTCGCGCAAGCCCGCGCCTATGGTCTGGTCAAAGATCGCTTGCGCTTGAAAGACGCGACGCACATTATTGCCAACATCGCAGTCCCCTCGACCATCCAGTTGGTCGCACAGACGCGCACGCGTTTGCTGGAGAGTGCCCGTCCCTATGCGCCGCAACAAGTCAGCGCGGACGAAGCCACCGCCGAGCAGATTCGCGCAGCGACGGCAGACTTGAGCGATACTGAGCGCTTGGTGCAACGCGTCAAGCACCTGCGCCAGATCGTGCCCTGGGCCGATGAACTGCAGACGACACTCGGCGCAGTGCCGCAACCCGTCGAGCCAACGCGCCAACGGTTTGACGAGGCGCTGGCGTTGGCGCACAAAGTGCTGGCCGATCGCGCCCAGCCGAAAGCCAAGGATCAAGTGCGCAGTGTGGTGGACTCGGAAGCCCGACGAAACAAGCATGGCGAATGGTATGACGGCTACCTGGTGGATATGAGCCTGGATGCTGATAGCGAACTGATCACGGCGATCAACGTGCTGCCCGCCAATGCGGACGAAGCCGCCGACGCTCATCACTTGATCGCGAGCGAAGAACAAGCGCAGGGCAATGACGTACAGGCCCTTTCGATCGATGGCGCCGGCTTTCGCGGCGAGATCTTGCGGGATTTGAGCGACCCCGCGGGCTTAGCACTGGACGTCTATGTGCCGCCCAGCGCGCCCACGAGCAGCGGCGATTATTTCACGCCCGCCGACTTTCAATTGGACAGCGAGGGCACGCTCCTCCGTTGTCCAGCTGAGCAAGAGGCAACGGACCGTCACCGTGCGCCAAACGAGCGCGGCTGGGTGTTTACGTTCAAGTGCCAGCAGTGTGCGGGTTGCCCATTGTTGAAGCGTTGTATGGCCAAGTCGCCGCACAAGCACGGACGGACCGTGCTCAAGAACGATTATGAAGCGGAGTATGCTACCGCGCGTGCCAAAGCCCAGACACCCGAGTACCAAGCGGTGCGCGTACAACATCCGCGCATTGAACGCAAGTGGGCGGAGCTGGTGCGGCGTCATGACCTGCGGCACGCCCGCTATCGTGGTCGGCTGCGCGTCAAGATTCAAGCATTGCTGAGCGCGATAGTGGTCAACATCAAGCGCATCGTGCATCTGCTGACCGATACGCCAAGGGATGAGTCTGCCTTGGCGCTGGGCTAAGACCGTAGCGCAGGCAACGCCGACAGATGGAGAACCGTTACAGACCGCGCACATCTTGTTTGCAACACCAAAGTGGACCGGATGCCTTCCAAGATGCCGATTGAATCGTTACGGATTCATGACTCACTCGCCCTCGCCCCGACTTTTTAAGCAGTCTCAATATGGGGTATTCGCCAACATCCTTGTCTCCGGGTGTTGGCGTTTTCTGCAATCGGAAAGTGCAGGAGGTGTCCCCGTAATTCCGGCGACGACCTTTTTTAGAGGGAAGGTCGGAGATTAGCCATGATTGAAGAGCAGCAGGACGATCAACATCTATTGAACAATTCGACGCGACCAAGTTTGTCTGACCTTACCGGCACGACACTCGGCAAGTATCGCTTGGTCGAGAGACTTGGGCAGGGTGGGATGGCGCAGGTCTACAAGGCCTACCAGCCCGACTTGGATCGGTACGTCGCCATCAAAATCCTGCACCCTCACCTGACGAGTGACGAAGAGTTCGCCGCGCGCTTCCGCCGCGAAGCCCGAGCGATCGCCGCACTCGAGCATCCGAATAGTGTCCGCGTCTACGATTTTGACACTGACCATGGTCTGGCTTTTCTGGTGATGGAATACCTGGTCGGGATCAGTCTCAAAGCGCGGCTGCACGAACTGAACTACCGGAACGACCAGATGGATTTTG
>JBGPQK010000169.1:0-2334 GCA_041489005.1 Anaerolineae bacterium | reverse complement strand
GTGAGAGCGATATTGTTTATCCAGGCCGTCCCAGTCGGCATCCAGGCTATAACTGTCTTTCATGGTGAACTCTCGGACGCGGATGAGCCCGGCGCGTGGACGCGGGTCGTCGCGCCACTTGGTCTGGATGTGGTAGACCAGACGCGGTAATTGCTTGTAAGATTGGATTTCCCTGCGCATCAAATCAGCAACCACTTCCTCGTGGGTCATGGCGAGCACCATGTCGTGTTCATTCCTGTCAATGAATCTTCCCATCTCCGAGCCGATTTGGTGCCAGCGTCCGGTTACTTTCCAGATCTCGGCGGGATGCACAACCGGCATCGAGATCTCCTGTCCGCCGATCTTGTCCATTTCGTCGCGCAAGATGGCCTCGATCTTCATCATCGAGCGTTTGGCTAGGTGCAGGTACGAGAAGATCCCGGCCCCGAGTGGACGGATGAATCCGGCTCGCATGAGCAAGCTATGGCTGGTGACCTCAGCCTCAGCCGGGGCGTCGCGCAGGGTTTGGCCGAACAATTGACTCATCTTCATGTTGACCTGCCTAAGAGTATTCCAGTGTCACGAATTCAAGTGTCTCCTCCGGGGATGACTTAAATTGACACTTGGCACGGGAATACTTGACCCTTTAATATGCCCTTGCAAAAAACACCTTTCCTTCCGCTTCTTTGCCACACACAATACATTTGCCTTTTCCAATGGACTGGTCGAGAGGCATACAGCGGGTGGTGGCTTTGGTGTCTTCCTTTACCTTTGCCTCGCACTCAGCGGACTCGCACCAATAGGAGTAAGCCCAGCCGCCCTGAACGACTTCGGTCAGTTCGGCGTAATCCTTCGGGTCGAAGATGTGGCTATCGCGGAAGGCGGTGGCGCGTTCTAGTATGGATTTCTGAATCTCAACCAGCAAGTCCGCAACCGTTGCTGCAAGACCCGCTTGGGGAACGAAGGACTTGCCTTCTCTACCGGGTTTGTCGCGCCTTGCTAGGGCAACGGTTCCTTTTTGAATATCCTTGGGGCCGACTTCGATGCGCAGGGGTACACCGCGCATTTCCCAATCGTTGAATTTGAAGCCGGGTGTAACTTCGGTGCGGTTATCCAACTTGAGGCGGATGCCGGCATCCTTGAGTTCTGCCTGCAGGCGGGTGACTGTCTCCATAACGGCAGCAGTTTCCTGGTCCGATTTGAAAATAGGGACGATGACGGCCTGGATGGGTGCCAGGCGAGGGGGCAGGACCAGCCCCTGGTCGTCGCCGTGGGCCATGATGATGGCACCGATAAAGCGGGTGCTCAGGCCCCAGGAGGTCGTCCAGACGTATTGCAGGGTGTTATTCACGTCGAGGAATTGGATGTTGAAGGCCTTGGCAAAGTTTTGGCCAAGGAAATGCGATGTGCCGGTTTGCAAGGCGCGTGTGTCACCCATCATGGCTTCGATGGAGGCGGATAGGCTTGCACCGGCGAATTTCTCCGCCTGTGACTTGACGCCTTTGATAACCGGTACCGCACCCTCGTTGATGGCGAAGTCGGCGTAGACATCCAACATGCGCCGGGTTTCTTCACGGGCTTCCTGCTCGGTGGCGTGGGCGGTGTGGCCTTCCTGCCAGTAGAACTCGAGTGTGCGCAGGAACAGGCGCGTGCGCAGTTCCCAGCGGACTACGTTGCCCCACTGGTTGATGAGCACCGGCAGGTCGCGGTACGACTTGATCCACTTGGAGTACATGTAGCCGATGATGGTCTCGGAGGTGGGGCGCACCACCAGCGGCTCTTCGAGTTTTTCGCCGCCACCGATGGTCACAACGGCCAGTTCGGGCGAGAAACCTTCCACGTGTTCCTTCTCTTTTTCGAGGAAGGACATCGGGATGAAGAGCGGGAAGGCGGCGTTGACGTGACCGGTGTCCTTGAAGCGTCTGTCGAGCGCCTGCTGAATGTTTTCCCACAGCGCCCAGCCGTACGGGCGCACGACCATGCAACCGCGCACGGGAGCGTAGTCGGCCATTTCGGCGCGCAGGACGATCTGGTTGTACCATTCGGAGAAGTCAACATTGCGGGGGGTGAGTTTTTCGTCGGACATAGTTCCTCGGTAATCAGGTAATCAGGGATTAAGGATTAGTACTTGCGGAGCATTGCTGCTGCCGTTTTGATATCCTGGGCAAACAGAATCAGGTCACGCTGATTTTGTGGGATGTAAACCTCAAATGAATTGTAAAACAATTCCATCACGGACCTCCAGCCTGCACCCGTTAAAATGAGCGGTTTCGGCGGGATAGCGGCGACAATCATCAGGTTCCAGATCAGCGAAATCTCGGTGAGCGTGCCGGGACCACCCGGGAGGGCGATTGC
>JBGPQK010000168.1:0-2335 GCA_041489005.1 Anaerolineae bacterium | reverse complement strand
CTACGTGCCGCAATCAAAGCCATAGTGTTGCCACCGGCCACGCCGCTCGCCAACCCCGACCGTACTTCGCTACTCCGAGAAACACCCAGACCAGTCGCGTGTAGGGGTGGGTCAGGAAAATGCCTGGCTTGTGGCCTCCCGGGCATCACAGCCCAGCCGCACTGTCCCCGGAAACCGACATGGACGCTACGAAGGCAGAGAGATACGAAACGGATGGGTGCAGAGAGCATCGGCTTCGTTCATTTGGCTTCGTGGCTTTCTACATCGGGATTCGGGTTGTCGGCCCAGAGAAATCGAAAGCTCTGCATCTGAGCGTATCTCAACTGGTTAGCTGACATCGGCTGCGGCTTTATGGCCGGAGCTATCTTTTTGCTTGACTTGTACCAATATAATTGTATTATGGCGGGTACTAATGAATCCAGCTCTGGCCAGTCGGTTGAGGCAGCAGATAGCCGGGCTGCGCTCGGAGCGGGCGCGGCTGGAGTATCGTTTGCTCAAGCGCCGGCGGATGCTGCGCGCCGCCTTTGTTGAGCGGTATCTGAGCGCTGGTGACGGGAAGCGCAAGACGCCGGCTTATTACCTGTCGTTTCTGCGTGAGGGCCGGACCGTTCAGAAGTACGTGCGACTGAAGGCGGTGTCCAAAGTCAGGCCTCGGACTCGGGCCTGGAGCGAGTACTACCACCTGCTGGCCCGGTGGGTAAAGCTGAATCAGAAGCTGGCAGATCTCTGGCGGGAGTTGGGGCAGGCCCAGGCGGATGAGCCTTCATCGGGCGAGAATGATTGAGCGGTCCGGTTGCTTCAAGGTCTGGTTGCGCAACGATGCGGCGGTCGAGGAGGAATTGCTTGCCAATCGGACGGCCGAGGCCGAGCTGACCGCCTATGGTAATAACGATTCGGTGCTGGATTACCTCATGGCGAGCGGGCTGTGGACGATTCTGACCGGGATGCAGGCAGACGGCCTGAAGTGCCGCAATGGGTATCGTCCGGCGGTCTTGAACGGCGTGGAGGTAATTCGGGAGTTGGCCGGGATCGGACGGATTCAGCAGTGCGGCAGAGTTTTGTCCGACACCCGGCTGATGATGCAGGCGGGTTTCAACCTGGCCCGGCTCAGCCGCGCGGCCGCTTCGGAGCGGTCGGTGATTGATACCGAGACGTTGGCCAATCACCTGGGTCGGATCAGCCCGTCTTCGGCGCAGCGGACGTTTGTCGAGTACGTGCGGGAGATGAGAGCTCGGCGTCTGATTCGGGGCAAAGTCTATGCTGCGGATGCGCATGAGATTGTGGTGCGTTACGGTCGGAGGCATGAGCGGCTTGGGCGGGTGGGCGCGAAGTATGGATTCAAGCTGGTAATACTGATCAACGTGCGGGAAGAGAAGGAACGGATTGTCGGATTTGCCTTTGCCCCGCTTCCGACGAGCGAGCGGGCAATGCTCTTGGAGATTCTTGAGCGTCTCCATCGGGAAGTGGCGCCCCTTTCGGAGTGGCTACAGATACTGCTGTTGGATCGAGGTTACTGGGGAGCGAAGTACCTGCTGGATTTGCATGGGAAGTATGGCATCGGTGTTGTGACGCGCGCCCAGCACGAGGGGCTGGAGGTTGTGGACTATATCGAGACGGCGCTGGAGGATGCGACCTGGCAGGAGACAATCGAGGAACACAGCCGGTTGGGGACGATCCGGGTCCGCTCAGCGCAAGTGAAGGACGTGCCGCTGTACGACAAGAAGGACAAACTATTGGGTCGGGTAAATGCGGTGGTGGCAGACGAGTTTGACGAGAAGGGGAAGCGGCTCGTGGGCGAAGACGGCAAAGAGCGTCCTCGTTTCTACTACGTGACTACGCTGCCGTTGACAAAGCGGGCGTACCGCACTCGGGCGCTGTACCGCAGGCGGTGGGTGATAGAAAACCAGGGCTTTCGGGAGTTGGCGCAGGACTGGGCGATCAACGTCTTGGCCGGGCGGCGGTTTGCCGCCAACTATGCGCGGATTGCGTTTGTGCTGATGCTGTACAATGCCGAGCGGATAATGCGGATGAAGGACAAGGAAGGATGGGCCAAAGAGCGGGAGCGGGTCAGGCTCGTGGTGGGGCGGGGTTATCTTGGGGGGCTCAACGTCGTGGTGTACACGCCGGAGGGACATCTTGGGCTGTTCAAAGTAAAACGCTATGGAGAAATCGTCCGGCAGGCTGAGAGGAACCGGATCGTGGCACTCTTGCGGTCGCGCTACCGGCGCGGCCGAGACCTGAAGGATCTACTGGACAACATCGAACCCTGAGGGGGCAACCCCTCATTCTCACACGCCTATCCTAAACAACTCGTTTACAGCTTTCGATTTCTCTG
>JBGPQK010000167.1:0-2351 GCA_041489005.1 Anaerolineae bacterium | reverse complement strand
CGCTCTACTACCCATCGGTTGACGCCCAGACCGCTGCCGTGAGGCGTGCCCCGCTCGGCCAGGATGGGGCGGATGCCGAGATCACGGAGTTCTACGCGGTGAGGGTCGGAATCGTACGCCCGGTCTCCCTGCAGGGCGTCGGGCCTTCGGCGCGGGTGACCGACTTTCCCCGCTATTGGCGGGATCGCATCTATAAGGGGCATAAGTTGAGTGACATCATGGGCATTGGCGCCCGTCAGAGTCGCTGCCAGCGGAATGCCCTTCGCATCCGTGATGAGGTTGTGCTTGCTGCCCGCTTTGGCCCTGTCTGTGGGGTTGGGGCCTGTTTTTTCCCCCGCCCAGCGGGGCCTTGGTCATGGCCCCGTCCATCGCCTGCCAAGACCAGTCGATCCCTTTCAGCTTGTCATATTCGAGCAGACCAGCCTGCCAGAGCTTCTCAAAGACGCCAGCTTGCACCCATTCTTGAAATCGATCATGGGCCGTACTACTGGGACAGATGCCGGTGGCGTTTAACCCGAATATTTCACCGAATTGTGGAGATTGTTATAGACAAATGGCCTAACTGTTTGTAACAGAGAAGGTTGTAACAACATTTATGCCCAAACAGAAAGGCCATTTCTATGACAGACTGTAACACAAACCAACTACTGTTTTCAAGCCTCCAACGCAAGAAAATTCAAGCTGATTTCAACGGCGGCAGCCTCACCTCCGATGCGGGTGCGCTACTATTGCGGGAACTTGACAAACGCATCGGCCTGATTGACGCCATCAACCATTGCATCCCAGACCCACGCAATCCCTTCTATACAGTCCATCAGCAAAAAACCATGCTTGCTCAACGTATATTCGGCATCGCCCTGGGCTACGAAGACCTCAACGACCACCAGAGTCTGCGAGAAGATCCCATGTTTCAGATCCTCTCAGAACGAGGCATAAAAGACGATACGCCACTGGCTTCACCGCCGACGTTATGCAGATTGGAGAACCGCGTTGACCGTAAGGCTCTCGCACAGATAGCCGAAGTATTGGTCGAGGCCTTCATTGCATCTTTTACCAGTGAACCCGACTTACTGGTACTGGACTTTGACGCCACCGATGACCCTGTGCACGGCAATCAAGAGTGCCGGTTCTTTCATGGCTATTACGACAATTACTGCTTTCTGCCATTGTATGTTTTCTGTGGCACTCAATTACTTGTGGCATACCTTCGGCCCTCGAATATTGACCCTGCGTTGCACAGCAAGGGCATTTTGAAGCTGCTGGTAGAAAGGATTCGCCGGCAGTGGCCGGATGTGAAGATTATATTTCGGGGCGATAGTGGTTTTTGTCGCTGGAGGCTGATGCGTTGGTGCGACAGGAACAATGTGGGCTATATCACGGGAATCGCCCGCAATGCGGTGCTGGAAGGACTTGCACGGCAATGGACGGACGAATCGGCCAAGCAGTTTGAGCAGACCGGCCAAAAGCAGCGGGTCTTCGGTGAGTTTTCGTATGGAGCCGAGACATGGGATCGTCAGCGTAGGGTTATAGTCAAGGCGGAGCACCTCGAACAGGGGGCCAATACCAGATTTATAGTTACCAATCTTGATGGTGAGGCACAGAAGCTCTACGACGAACTCTACTGTCAACGCGGTGAGGCAGAAAACAGGATAAAGGAGCAGCAGTTGGGGCTATTTGCCGACAGGACCAGTTGTCATGATTTTGTCGCTAATCAGTTTCGGGTGCTGCTGTCGGCGGCTGCATATATTCTGATGGATACGCTTAGAAGGGAAGGTCTTGCTAACAGTGAGTTAGCCAATGCGCAGGTGGGGACGATTCGTCTGAGGCTGCTCAAGATAGGGGCGAGGGTTGTGCATTCTGTGCGTCGGATTGTGATTCACTTGGCTGGGGGTTACCCATTGAAGCAATTATTCGTTCAAGTACTCTGTCGCATATACGAGTTGAGGGTTCCGAGATTATCTTTTGGTTTTGGTTGATGGCAAGAAAATCCCGTAGGTTTGTATGGGGGTAAGGGGGTCTTTGCGCTGAGTTTGGCGGCGGGGCAGCATCTGGCAACATTCATCTCAAAATCACGCCTTCGCATAGAGTTCAACGCCTCGGTGAAATATGCGGGTTAGTATAACAAAGCGGGATTTGTCTGCTATCTTGGGCCACAGCGGGCAGAAGGCTCAGTCCTGTCTATTTGCTGGCGGCACAACGGGGTAGGGGCCCACAAGAGTGGTGATGGGTACGTCCGACGAGATGGGTAGAAGAATTCTGTTGGCTGGACGGGGCACGGCTGAATTGGCGAGACGATCCTGGTTTTATGTATAGTTGTCAGGCCGGTAATGATTGGTAATCGGCAGGCGTCG
>JBGPQK010000166.1:0-2394 GCA_041489005.1 Anaerolineae bacterium | reverse complement strand
GGCTCTGGAGTTGCGCGTAAACTTCAACACCGTTGCCCGGGCCTATCGCATTCTGGACGAAGTCGGCATCATCTCCACTCAGCAAGGGCGCGGCACCTATGTCATGAACAACCCCCCGCCCGAAGTCTCCGAAAAAATCCGTCAAAAAGCATTGAAGGCGCTGACCCAGCGATATCTGGCGGATGCGGAACGGTTTGGCGCCTCGCCGGAAGAACTGGACCAAATCCTGATTGACCAGGTGGCTCATTGGAAGCAAACCGGTCACCTGTACTATCCTGAACCTGATCATGAATAAAAGGAGAATAATATGAACCCAAAAGTATCTAAAGACCTGAGCCTGCGGTTGCAGGGTAGCCTTAAGCCCGACCAACATATCCCCGGTGTGGCCCAATTCCTGTTCGCTATCTGCCTGGTGGCCTGTTTCGTCGGCGTCCTCTTGATGACCCAAAATGGTGTCACCAGCGATACATTGATAGGAGGCTGGACCGTTGCTTGGATCCTTTTGGGCACAATTCTCCTTTTTTGGCTCAAGGTCGCCTCGCAGTGGGAGAAAGCAGTCGTCTTGCGACTCGGCAAGTTTCATAAGCTGGCCGGACCGGGCATCTTCATGCTGTTGCCGTTCGTTGACACCCTGGCCAACTGGATCGACCATCGCGTCATGGTCACGTCCTTCTCAGCCGAGAAAACGCTGACCAAGGATACCGTCCCCGTGGACGTGGACGCGGTCCTGTTCTGGGTGATATGGGATGCAGAAAAGGCCGCCCTCGAGGTCGCCGATTACCGCGCCGCCATCGCCTGGGCCGCCCAGACCGCCTTGCGCGAGATCATCGGGCAGAGCGTGTTGGCCGATATCCTGGTCGGTCGGGCTAAGATGGACGCCGAACTGCAGAAAATTATTGATGAGCGCACTACGCCTTGGGGCATCACCGTCCAGTCCGTGGAAATCCGCGATGTGATCATCCCGCCTGACCTTGAAGATGCCATGTCCCGCCAGGCGCAGGCAGAACGGGAACGCCAGGCGCGCGTCATCCTGGGCGAGTCCGAGATGCAGATTGCTGACTCCTTTGCCGAGGCCTCCAAAGCCTACATCGATAACCCCACCGCCCTGCACCTGCGCGCCATGAACATGCTCTTCGAAGGTCTTAAGGAAAAGGGAGCGCTGGTCATCGTCCCCAGCAGTGCAGTGGACACGATGAACCTGGGCGGCCTCAGCGGCATGGTCTCGCTGGCGCAGCAGAACCTGCCCAAGAAAAAGGAATAGTTGGATTACTATAATGGGACGGCATATGGACTGCCGTCCCGGAAAATAGAACCTGAGCGCATAAGGAACCATAAGAAATGAAAAGAAATATACCAATCACTATTTTGAGTGTTATGCTTGTAGCAACCTTGTTCCTCACCGGCTGCCAGTCTGCCAAGCCGGCTGCCCTTTCCAATGACCAGGTTGTTCAGGTGATTGAAAACACTCTGTCGGCGATCAATACAGGTGACTTTCAGAGTTTCACACAGGATTTCAGCGATGCCATGAAAAGCACTTTTACTGCGGCGCAGTTCACCAGCCTTGCTGAATTGCTCAAGAAAACCAGCGGGAATTATGTCTCTTGTGCCGACTCGGTTCCGGAACTCTCGAACAACCAGGGCTATGCCGTCTATCGCCTGACCTGCAAATATGAACTGGAAAGCATCATTGTAACGATGACGTTCAAAGTGGATGGCGACAAAGTCGAAGGTCTGTTCTTCGACTCGACCAACCTTCGCAAAGTCAGCCAATAAGAGCATCACCACTGCCATGTTTCACGTGGAACATCAACCGACCTCGCAGACTTAAAAGTTCCTGTATGTCCGGTGTTTGAAGGAGAAGAGAAACCATGACTACCAAAGAAATCCTCAATCTTGTTTTGCTTCTCTCGCCGATCATTCTCATCCAGCTTGGGATGGCCATTTATGCACTGATCGACCTGGCGCGCCGTGCAAAGACCCGCGGCCCCCGTTGGGCCTGGGCGCTCGGATTGATCGTGACTGCCTTCGCCATCCCGAGCGGGATTATTGTCTCCGGGGTTTATCTGGCCTGGGGACGCCACGCCGAGGCGTAATATGATTCGCATTGAGAATTTGGTCAAAACGTATGGATCCGTGCATGCCCTCGATGGCCTCTCCCTGAATGTTGAACCGGGTGTGGTCTATGGCTTCCTTGGTACCAATGGCGCCGGAAAAACCACCAGCATGCGCATCCTCTCCGGGCTGGCGCGTGCTGATAGTGGTCGGGCGTGGATCCTGGATAAAGAGATAGGTCAGCCGGGGTCGGATGTCCGCTCCTTGATCGGTGTCTTACCCGAAGAACCGGCTTTCTATGGCTGGATGACGCCTCGTGAGTACCTGCGTGACTTTATCGCT
>JBGPQK010000165.1:0-2445 GCA_041489005.1 Anaerolineae bacterium | reverse complement strand
CTAGCCTATGTTTGCGGGGTAGGGCCGTAACCTATTGGAAACATTAGGTCGAGTTTTCGCAAGTGTCACTATGCGGCCTTTTGGGCTGACTTTGCTCTGTTATCGGGATCAAGATTCTTAACTCCTACTGCCCTAAGGATTCGTGCTGCGCGAGCGCTGCCGTGAGTAACGGATCGTTTTTGCTCACCGTTACCCAGATCGATCTCTACGACGCGAACGGTCTTCAGCAGCTGCCATGCTTCCTCGGAAGAGATGTCGATCCTCGCCGATTTCAGTTTTTTCTCCAAGGCCCTATCGAGCAAGAATGCCAACGAGGCTACAAAAATGTGCGCCTTTACGCGGTTAGGCTTCTGGTGATAGATCGGGCGCATGTCGATGACATCCTTGAGTCCGCGAAACGCGCGCTCAACCTCGCTAAGTTCCTTGTAGATCGCGACGGCATCGAGAGCTGAAAAATTCGGTTCCTCCGTCTGGATGAGGTACTTGCCTTCCAGAGCCTTCTCCTGCGCAAGATTCACCGGATGCTCGAAATGCTCAAACTTGCCGTCCTGGAGTCGCCAGTCGTAGTAGCGAGTCCCGTGGTTGCGCGCCAATACCCTGGCCGCAGCTGCCCCGATCTTCTCCGGGGCCTTGAGCCTTCCCTGAGCCACTCTTGTCTTGAGAGCCTCTAACGCATCCCGCACTTTCAGCATGGCCTTTTCCCGCTCACCACGCTCATACTCCAGCCTTTCGTCGCTATGCACAACGAAAACGCGGACTCCAGGCTTCCCAGAAGATACCTCCTGTACCAGCGTCTTGGGTGGGTTGGTCTTCTCACATGCGGTAATTCCCATCGGGGACTCGATCCACGGGCCCTGCGCTGCGTGGATGTAGGCAATCACCTCGGGTCGTCTGCGGCGGCTCAACCCCACCAGATAGCCATGCTGCTTTGCGCGCAGGAGATCAATGTTGTCCGACGTGACCATGCCGCGGTCGCCTACGAAGACAACACGCCGAAGGCCGAACCTCTCCTCAATGTCCTTCAACACGCCAGCGACCGTCGTAGAGTCTCGCTTATTCCCCTCAAAAACATGGTGAACAATAGGCCAGCCATCGATCATGACCTGGCCCACGAGAACCTGCCGATTGCGCGGCTTGTCATCCCGGCTATGCCCGTGGTACGCCAGGCCCACCGGCCCATGGCCCTCGAAATAAGTGGAGGTCAGATCGTAAAACACCATGTCAACCTTCAACGAAAACAAATTTCGTAAGGATAGGAATAGCTCCTTCTCGATTTGGTCCTTGCTGCGCACCAGCCGGTCCAGAGTCCCGTACCACTGCCGTAACTGCCGATCCTTGACTCTCACCCGCGGCCGTTTGCTCGCGAGTCTTTCCGCGTCATCACGCCATTCCGGCAGCCACCGCTCCCCTTTGCGGTTGCAGACATAATCGGTCTCAAGCCAACGTGCGATCCCGTGCTCGCTCGTCGGCTCGCATAGGCGGTTCACCACCAGGGCCAAAGCGCGATCGGTAACTTCTCCGCGATCCTCCGCCGGGCGCGCGCAGCTGTCGATGATGCGCTGCAATCCCAGCTCCTGCCAAAAATGACGCCCGACCAGCATCGGTCCCCAGTCCCAGGCGCCAATGGCGTCGGCGTCTTGGCCCGCTGCCGACGCTTTTTCGCCCTTCAGGATGCGCATGAGGGCACCAGCATGCGGCGCCAAAATGTCTTTCCGGCCCAGATTGCAAATGATTCGGTGGCGCGGGCTGCCATCGTTCCAGAAGGATTCTACCAATCGGATGTACTCATCGACGTGGCCATCGGGGCGCTTGACTCGGGTGGTTCTGAAGTACATCATGTGCTCCTATCGTTGATGGAGACATTTCACCACAAATCAAGCCAAATATCAAGCATTATTTTATACTACCTACATAGTATGGTGCCCCTATGTAAAACGCGAACGCGGATATCGGACCCTGATTTTTCATGGGTTTAAGGCTCCCTCTATGTCGAAACCCCGCAAACATAGGCTAGGCATCCCGGCATACAACTGGTGGAACGAATGCCTGCATGGCGTTGCCCGTGCCGGGCGCGCCACTGTTTTCCCGCAGGCAATCGGCCTGGCTGCCACGTGGGATGTGGATCTGATGCTGCGCGTGGCCACGGCGATCTCCGACGAAGCGCGCGCCAAACACCACGAGTTCATCCGGCGCGGCAAGAGGAGCATCTACCAGGGGCTTACCTTCTGGACACCCAATATCAATCTGTTTCGCGATCCGCGTTGGGGACGCGGCATGGAAACCTATGGCGAAGATCCTTATCTGACCGGGCGCATGGCGGTTGCTTTCATCCGAGGCCTGCAGGGAGAGGATCCGAAGTATCTGAAAACCGTCGCCACCGCGAAGCACTACGCCGTACACAGCGGCCCAGAATCGCTGCGCCACAGCTTCGATGCGGTAGTGGAT
>JBGPQK010000164.1:0-2483 GCA_041489005.1 Anaerolineae bacterium | reverse complement strand
CTTCTGCGCCAGTACGCTATTCTCTTTCTCGAGCAACTGGGCGCTGTCGAAAAGCCCTTCAAATTCTGTCTGCTGTTTGTCGAACTCCGCACGCAAAAGCTGCTCCTCGTGCTTTGCCCGGGCCAGTTGATGCTCCATCCCGCCGGTGCGGGCAACCGCCGCCTCATTGCTATCAGGAGTATTGGGATTCTTCATCTCCCATTCAAGTATAGCGATGTTCTGTCGAAGTTCGCTAAGGCGGGCTTGCGTTTCATCCAGACGGACCCTCCTGCTGGAGACCAGTTCCTCCGGCGTACCCGTGCCAAGCGATTTGCGAAGATCGGCACATATCTTCTCCCGCCCCAGAATTTCATTTTCCAACGTCTTGTACTGCTCTACTAACTGGCGGTACAGCTTGTCACTGGTCGCATCAGACATCTCCCCAATGTATTTTATATACTGCTCCAAGACAGTATTCACAATAAGCTTGGCATCTTTGGCGCTGGGGTCCACAAAGGCAACGTCAATTATCTCGGTTTCGCGTCTAGGCCCTATACAAGCGTGACGTCTTGAATTTTATTATGCATGGCGTGACAAAAATGCTCGAAATGCCCTGCATCTTTGCTTATAAAGGACTTTAGCAAAACAAACCTTAAAAGCAATGTTTAGATGCAAGGAGGCATTTCGAGTGAAAAAGAAAATAGCAAAAGAACTAAGGCGCCGCAAGCAAAGAATTCAATATCGACTCCGGGATATTCACTGGAAAGAACAGGACAAGCCGATGTTCTCCGCCAAGAACATTCACTACGAGATCGCAGACCGAAGCCGCGGTTTGGCCTATGGCGGGATTGGATGCATGCAGCTTCTGGCCCGACACACCGGGCTGGTCCAAGCCCTCAATGATCGCTTGACGCTGCTCAAACGCCATGTGCCCTATTACGAATCGGATCATGTCCTGAATATCGCCTACAACCTTCTCTGTAACGGCGACTGCCTTGAAGACATCGAGCGTCTGCGCAACGACGAAGTATACCTGGATGCCCTCGGGGCCCAGCGGATTCCCGATCCCACCACGGCCGGAGACTTCTGCCGCCGATTCATAAGAGAAGATGTCGAAATCTTAATGGACATCATCAATGAGATCCGGTCAAAGGTTTGGAAAAAGCAGTCTGCCGAATTCTTCAAGGAAGCGATCATTGACGCCGACGGCACGATAGCTGAAACGACCGGAGAATGCAAAGAAGGCATGGACATGTCGTACAAAGGCATCTGGGGCTATCATCCCTTGCTGATTTCATTGGCCAATACAGGCGAGCCGTTGTATCTGGTCAATCGCAGCGGCAATTGCCCCAGCAGTGACCAAGCTGCAGCGTATTTGGACCGGGCCATAGACTTATGCCTGACAGCGGGCTTTCTGGCGATCCTGCTGCGGGGCGACACAGACTTCAGTCAGACCGGGTATCTGGACGGTTGGGATGATAAAGGGGTCCGGTTTATCTTTGGCATGAACGCGATGCCGAACCTAATAGAGAGAGCGGACAACCTGCATGAGGACCTCTGGAGGCCGCTTTTGCGTCCGGCGAAATATGCCGTGAAGACCCAGCCAAGACGCCGTCCTGAGAATGTCAAAGAGCGCATTGTCATCGAACGGGAGTATGAAAATATTCGTTTACGCTCTGAAGATGTGGCGGAGTTTGCCTACCGTCCGACGAAGTGTCGCAAGACGTATCGCATCGTGGTTCTGCGAAAGAACTTGTCGGTGGAAAAAGGGGAACACGTTCTGTTCGATGATATCCGCTATTTCTTCTACATCACCAATGACCGGCTATCTTCGGCGGCCCAGATCGTGCATGGCGCCAACGGGCGGTGCAACCAGGAGAACTTGAACGAGCAGCTCAAGAACGGCGTCCAAGCGATGCGGATGCCGACAGATACACTGGTGAGCAACTGGGCGTACATGGTCATGGCTTCTTTAGCCTGGACACTCAAGGCATGGTTTGCATTACTGCTTCCGGAAAGTGGACGCTGGTCGGCAACGTATGAGTCGCAGAAACAGGCCGTTTTGAAGATGGAGTTCAAGACATTTCGCAATGCCATCATTGCGCTGCCCTGTCAGATTATCAAGACCGGCCGAAAGATCGTGTATCGTCTCTTATCGTGGAATCGTTGGCTGGTTGTGCTCTTCCGAGGATTAAGCATATTGCGGTATCCTCTGCGGTGTTAGAATGCAGTCTTATAGAAGTCGCGGTACGGACGCTGCGATACTTGCTGGCCCTTTGAGAATCTTAGAAACGAGAAACATATGACACAAAGACAACTTGAAGCAATACACTTAACCGGCCAATCGGCTGGGACAGGGATGGTGCATCCCGGCAAAATCATCGCCTCCACTGCATGGAAGCCTGAGAGAACACGCTTGTTTTGGGCCTAGTTCAGAGACCTTTCTGTCTCATTCTTGCTGACGACGTACAGTCCCGACACGACCAAGTGCCAAGGGGCTCCCT
>JBGPQK010000163.1:0-2512 GCA_041489005.1 Anaerolineae bacterium | reverse complement strand
GGTAGAGGGTGAGTTCCATTCCCGGATAAACCCTTTCCTTCTCCCCCAAATCGATATAAACGGTTCCACCTTCGGCGGACAGTACATATCCGGTCAGCTTGGGAAAGGCAGCGGCCAACTTTTGGGCCAGGTCGTTTGCCGCCGCGCTATAGCTCACATCCGTGGATTGAAGAGATCTCCCCTCCGCCGGGAATAACAGAAGAATTCCGTAGCAGAGAAACAGGAGAGCAGCAAACTTACTGACTTTCGTTATCTTACGCATTGGAACCCCCAGTGACTCCTCCCAGTGGTGATGGCTCAAAGGTATGGCGTACAAGCACGGGCAGATCATATCAATATGCTCCCGGAAAATCAACCCATTTCCCTTGACCCAAGAACAGCGATAGAAGTTGTCCTAAGTCATCCTAAGGGACTACGAGGTTTTTAAAAGTCCAAAACGTCCCTTTACTTTGTCCTCAAGAGGTCTGGATGACCTCGATTAGCTCCTCAGAGAGACCTCCTCGTCATGTCCCGGCAGATGTGGAGAAACCTCTCCCTGCATCCGAGATCTGCCAGGCTTCCCAGATCCCTTTCCCCTGCCTCACGTCACCACGGCCAGCTCAAAGCACCGCTTTCGGATGGAGCGAAAGAGCATGAGCTTTTCCGCATCGAGGGCCAGCTTCAAGATCACCTGCCCCGCATGGTGCACGATCCGGCCAGCGATCTGGATCAGCTTCCACCGAAGGGTGGCAATCGTGTGATGCCACCAGGCTTGGGGACAGGAGAGGCGCTTGAAGCCCAGAAACAGGTTGTAGGCGATCACCCCGAGGCGGAAGAAGACGGCATTGGCAAAGCTCTGGCCACAGGGCATCCGATCCAAACCAAACCCCCCTTTCAGCTCTTTCAGGAAGTTCTCCGCCTGCCCTCGTTGGTTGTGCCAGGCCAAGACCTCGAGGGCGCTCTTCTCCTCGGAGGGCCAATTGCTGGCCACGGCATGGTAGAAGTACCGCTCCTGGGCAAACAGATCCGGCTGCCGGCGTAGCTCCCGCTTGACGATCAGGCGAAAGGCATGGTGGGTGTGGGCCATGGTGTGTACCGTCTCGGCCACCTCATACCCGCAGCCCACGGTGGGCTGCTCCCACTCGGATATCTTTCGGATCGCCTCCTTGACCGCCCGATCCTGATCCGCGGTGAGGGCCCAGAAGACTCCATCGGCTTCCAAGGCGTTGATCAGCTCCGCCTGATAGGAGGCCGAATCGGCTCGATAGAATGCAATGCGCTTGCCGGAGGGCATCCGAGCCTGGCACCTCCGATAGAAGTCGACCTGATCTGAGCCCGGAGAGACATTGCCCTCCCGAAACTCCTCCTGAAGGCAGATGGGCGTCTCGAAGAGAAAGCCCAGCATGGGCATATACCCTTTGACTCCTTGATAGGTGCGGTGAGCCTCTTGTTTTTCCGCCTCGATCTGCATGGCATCGGCATCCAGCGTGTACTCGGAGATCCCATCGTGCCGTAGCAGGCGATGGTTGAGGAGATCCCGGACCTGACCCAATCCGTGGAGTCCCGCTTGCTGGGGATCGCCCATCCGGCGGAGCCAATCTCCCAGGGTGTCGGGATCGGGGATGACTTCCCGGCCTACCAGCTTCATCAGGGCGGCCTCGCGCTCCAACTCCCGGAAATCCTCCAAAGTCTGCCCGCCAGCCTGGAGCATCAGGACCAGGCTCTCCACGAAGGCGGAGGGGGCATAGCCCCGGTTGCTGCCGGGAGCCGGCAGATATCGATCGCATAGCTGCCTCAAACCCAGGCCATGGTTGTATTCCGCCAGGAGGGCCAAGCCGCCATGGGCCGTCAGCTCCTCCTCGGTGCTTTCGATCTTGAACTCCAACACGGTTTGTCGTATCATCTCTTCAGCCCTCCTTGGTTCTTGGGATTTCACCTTACAGGTGAGCATTATACTCACCGAAACCCCTGATACCAAGAGGGCTTTTGCATTTTTTCAGGAGTCTAACTCTGTTTTAGGGTTCGTCCCCAAGAACAGCGATAGAAGTTGTCCTAAGTCATCCTGAGGGGCTGCGAGGATTTTGAAAGCCCCAAGTTTCCCTTTGCGTTGTGCGCAATAAGGTCTGGCTGGCCTGGATCAGTCCCAAAGAGAGACCTCTTGGTCATTTTCCGACGAGGGGAGAGGCACCCCTCCCTCCATCGAGGATCTGTCAGGTTTGCCCGATCCCTTTTGCCGTCTCAGGTCACCGCCAGTTCCAAGCACCGCTTTCGGATCTGCCGAAAGAGCAGTAGCTTCTCTGTATCTACGGCCATCCTCAGGATCAGCTGCCCGGCATGGTGCACGATGCGGCCGGCCACCTGGATCAGCTTCCAACGAAAGGTGGCGATGGTATGATGCCACCAGCATTCGGGACAGGACAGGCGCTTGAAGCCGAGGAAGAGCCGGTTCGACAGGCTCACGGTTAATTGTAGGCGATCACCCCGAGGCGGAAAAAGACGGCATTGGCAAAGCTCTGCCCGCAGGGCATCCGAT
>JBGPQK010000162.1:0-2539 GCA_041489005.1 Anaerolineae bacterium | reverse complement strand
CATATCCACGAACTCAAGCAGAGCGGTTTGTTTTAAAAATGATTTTGCCTGTTCAGGGTCAGCTACTCCCGGCAGCTCAACCGAGATCCGGCGCTCGCCAGCTCGAACAACCACGGCCTCGGTTACGCCCAGGCCATTAACGCGGTTCTCGACAATCGTCTTGGCATTATCCATCTCTGCGGTGGTTACTACCTGGGTGGAAGGCACGTCTGCCTCGAGCAACACCCGCAATCCACCGACCAGATCCAGACCCAGGCGGGTTTTGATCTCCTTAGCGATCCCAAGTGCATGGATGCCCGGATTGTTGGGCAGATCAATCCAGATGGTCACGATCAGGATGACGATAATCAGGATTAGCATTCGGTATTGTTTCATTCCGTCTCTTCAGCCTCCGGTATTCAAACAAATGCCAGCTTTGGGCTGGCGGCGCTTATCGAGCAAACAATCGTGTGGGCGTGGTAATACATAATCAAACGCTTGCCCGTGCAAGCGTGGGCGATTATACCCCTGTTTTTAACCCTTGTCCAACCTTATTGATCGCCTGCAGCGGTGACGAGGGGTATATTTTTCGCACAACCGATGGCTATGCTTCATAAGAGCGGGTAACGAACGCCAGATCGCTGCGAGTATTTTTCGCGTTGCACCTTGTCCAAAACGGGCCTCCGGGCTATATTCGTGGTATTAGCCGATTTCGAGGAGGTCGAAAAAGAGATGCAGCCGAATAGGGACTTACCAGAACGTAACCAGGAGCAAGAACAGCGGTCTTTGCTGAGGGTCTTTGCTGGCACAGTCCAGCATTTTTTGGGGTAAGTGGAAGACATTGTTTGCGGGGGTAAGCGATCCACGCCAACCGAACCTAATCATCTATCCACTGGTCAGCCTGTTGTTCACGGGGATGTTTCTGTTTGTGTGCCGATTGGGGTCGCGGCGTGGTGTAAAAGACAAGTTGCGGGGCAATGGGCCATCGCAGGCCAAGTTTGCGGCCTGGTTTGGCGTACAAAACATTCCGCACGGTGACACGCTCAACTATGGCTATCAGCGTTTGGAAGTGGACGAAGTGCAGGAAGTGGTGTGTCGCAGTGTGGAAACCCTGATTCGCAAGAAGGTACTCTATCGTTTCCGACTGCTGGGGGTGTACTTTCTGGTGGCGATCGATGGCACCGGCGTGCTGACTTTCCGCAAGCGGCACTGCCCGCATTGCCTGACCAAGACGTTACACAACGGCGAAACCATTTACTATCATCCGGTGCTGGAAGCCAAGCTGGTGACATCCAATGGCTTTGCCTTCTCGCTGATGACCGAGTTCATCGAGAACCATGACCTGTCGGCGGATAAACAAGACTGCGAATTGAAAGCCTTCTATCGTTTGACAAAACGCCTCAAAGCCCGTTTCCCGCGCCTGCCCATTTGCCTGCTGCTGGACGGGCTGTATGCCGGTGGTCCCACGTTTCAGATATGCACCGACTATGACTGGAAGTACCTGATTGTGCTGCGGGAAGAAGATTTGCCCAATCTGCACCGCAGTTTTGCAACCGTGATCCCCCAACTCCCTGACCAGCGCAAAAACGTTTGTCTCCAGGAAGTGAACACCGGACAGCGAACTGAATGGGTAGAGCAGGAGTATCGCTGGGCACAAGACTTGAGCTATACCGATAGCCAGCATCGGGTTCATCACCTGGCCCTGATTGAGTGTCAGGAAACCCGTACCGATACCCGTGCCCAGATCACAAACCTCCACTACAAATGGATCACCAACTTCAGCCTGACTGCTCGCAATGTCGATCACCTGGCCAATCAAGGCGGCCGCTTGCGCTGGAAGATCGAGAACGAAGGCTTCAATGTCCAGAAGAACAGCGACCTGAACCTGGAGCACCCTTACAGCCAAGACCCCACCGCTCGCAAAGTCTTCTACCTGCTCCTACAACTGGCCTGCACGATCTTCCAACTGATGCAGCACGGCAGTTTGCTCCGGCAAGTTTTCCCCGATGGCCTGCGCACCGCCAAGAACCTGGCCTTTCGCTTGTTGGAAGCCTGGCGCAACCTTTCCCTGGACACTTGCGACTTCCTGAACCTGTCTACAGCTCATTTCCAGATCCGCTTCGATACTTCCTAAACCTTTTGGCGTATCGGCTGGGCGGGATCACCTGGCGACCGTTACGGCCTCGGTTCGCCAGATACCCACCCAGACCGGTACGCTGTGCCCCATTCCGTTGCCACCGCCTATTGGAAGTCAACTGAAGAGGCCGTACCTATTATGCCACGTTTGTCGGAGGGCAGAGCTTTGTCTTTACTCAAAATCGTTCCCATTACACCCGTTTTTGCCTCGCTGACTCTTGCTCTGCTCTTTGATGCATTTTCAATGAAAATCGGTTCGTCACCGCTGTTAAGGGAAAAAGTACGTTGACAGGAGACTGCAACACTATTATAATTCAGCCCGCTCTGCCCCGGTAGATTTATGCTGGGGCAATATCTTGTACCCCAACTTCCTAGTGCCTCGGCGTGGAAATGGCGAACGCGGAGCGCCCGGTGAAGTGAAGAT
>JBGPQK010000161.1:0-2582 GCA_041489005.1 Anaerolineae bacterium | reverse complement strand
TTGATCATATTATTTGGCAATCAAGGAGTGTGTGCAGCGCTAAATTCTTGATGATAGATCATTACTCATCAAAGCATTAAACACCCTCGGCTGTGTCTGTGATAAGCCGAGTTTTTGTTTATTCCTCCAAATGGAAGGAGGTGAGGCAGTTGACGGTCGTAAATTTACGCAACAATGAGTCCCAAGATCAATTGCTCAAGCGTTTCCGCAAGAAGATCGTAAAGAACGGAGTCTTGAGCACGGTGCGCCGTAAGCGCTGGTTTGTATCCAAGAGTGAGCAACGCCGTATGGATCAAAAGAAGGCTATTAGACGTTACAAACGGCGTGCTTATAAGGATTTTGAGTAAACCGGCAGAACGGGACTGGAGGCTTTATGGCAAATGAAGATAAGATTCAGGTTGAGGGGCTGGTAATCGAGGCTTTGCCCGGAACACAATTCCGGGTCCGACTCGATAACGGGCATGAGGTTTTGGCCTATCTTTCGGGTAAGATGCGTAAGTATTACATCCGTATCCTGCTCGGGGATCATGTTAAAGTTGAAATGTCTCCCTACGATTTGACCCGCGGACGTATCACCTATCGCCAGAAAAAGTCCGGCGGGGAACCTGAGGCGGTTGAATAACCGGTTCCGTCTGCACTCATTAAAAAAGACAGCCCCTGCATATGCAGGGGCTGTGTATAGTAAAGGCCATTCTTACGGCAGAGATTTGAAGGAATTTAACACTTGCATATAGTTTGCGCGCTCGAAAGCAGCCGGTTCTTTGACCGACTTCTGGCTCAAGCTGCCTTTCATCTGCTTGATGGACTCGTAATCGTGACCAGTCATCCACTTCTCCAAGTCAGCCAGGATGACGGGAACGCGCCCGATTCCATTTGCAAGCAGTTCCGAGGTCGTCATTGCCACGCTCGCTCCGGCCATGCACGCTTTTAATACATCGTCAGCAGTATGGATGCCGCTGGTGAGAGCCAGATCAGCGTTGATGTGCCCGTAGAGAATGGCGATCCAGCGCAAGGGCAGGCGCAGGTCGTTCGAGGTGCTTAGAACCAGGTTCGGAGCCACTTCTAGGGTTTCCAAGTCGAGATCGGGCTGGTAGAAACGGTTGAAGAGCACCAGCCCATTTGCTCCGGCTTCGACCAGCCGTTTGGCGATGTTAGGGATGGCGGTAAAGAACGGGCTGAGTTTAACCGCAAGAGGGATTTTGATGCTATTGCGCACATCGTGGACAAGAGTGATGTAGTTCTCTTCGATCTGGGTGGCAGTCAGCGCCGGGTCGGTGGGGAGGTAATAAATATTGAGTTCCAGAGCATCTGCACCTGCATCTTCAATTTTTTTGGCATATTTGATCCAGCCACCAGAAGAGACGCCGTTCAGGCTGCCGATGACAGGGATATTGACTGCCTGCTTGATTTTCTTGAGAGTTTCAATATAGGCATCTGCTTTGAGAGTGTATTTTCCGCTCTGGGGATAGAATGAGTCAATTTCAGCAGAAATTTCTGAACCATAAAACAGGAAATGATCCAACTCAAGGCTTTCATGGATGACTTGTTCTTCAAAAAGTGAGTACATCACTATCGCCGCAATCCCGGCCTCTTCCAGTTTTTTGACGGTTTCCACTTTTTCCGACAGTGGCGAGGCAGAAGCTACCAGTGGGTTCTTGAGTTTGAGACCAAGATAGGTCGTTGAAAGGTCAACCATAGTATCTCCTTTGCTTGGTTTTTCTTCAAAATTGGACAGAGTTTCACACTGTCCAATTTTGAAACTGTTATTTCTGTTCTGATGTTTCTCCGTAGTGCATGGCAGCCAGCTGGGAATAGAAGCTCCAGCGGGCTTTGGCATCTTGGCTGGAAAGTTTAAGCAGCGTCTCGGCGCGCCCTTCGTCACTCTGGGTCAACATGCGGAAGCGGGTCTCGTTGTACATATACTGCTCCACCGGCACTGTCGGCTCTTTAAAGTCAATCTGAAGCGGATTCTTGTCTTCCGCAGCCAGACGCGGGTCGTAGCGATAGAGGGGCCAGAGACCAGACTGGACGGCCAGTTTCTGCTGTTCAAGGCCTTTGGCCATGTCAATGCCATGGGAGATACAGTGGCTGTAAGCAATGATGATGGATGGGCCGTCATAGGCCTCGGCTTCGATGAAGGCTTTCAGCGTGTGCTGGTCACTGTAACCCATGGCGACGCGCGCCACATAGACATAGCCGTAAGCAATGGCCATCAGTCCCAGGTCTTTCTTTGAAAGACCCTTGCCTGATGCTGCAAAGCGGGCCACAGCACCGCGCGGCGTGGACTTGGATGCCTGACCCCCAGTATTCGAGTAGACCTCTGTGTCGAGCACCAGTAAATTGACATTGCGACCGGTGGACAGAACATGGTCGAGACCGCCGTAACCAATGTCATAAGCCCAACCATCTCCACCGACAATCCAGACCGACTTCTTGACGAACGAGTCAGCGACGGCAGCCAGGTTCTTGGCCTGCGTGTTCTTGGAGTGGGCAAGTTTCTGCTTGAGGGCTTCGACGCGCTCGCGTTGCTGCTTGATGCCCAGGTCGGTGGTCTGGTCGGCTTTGAGCAGGCTGTCCACGAG
>JBGPQK010000160.1:0-2603 GCA_041489005.1 Anaerolineae bacterium | reverse complement strand
CGTGCCCAGGCTGCTTCGCGACGCTGTTCTTCTGGCAGAACGTTTTCCAGTTTGGCCAGCGCGCCGCATGCGGCCTCACGGTATAGTTGTCCCCACATTTCTTTCACCAGTCCTGTTCCGAGCGAGATGGCGACGGCTTCTTCTGGCGTAAAGATCAGGGGCGGCAGCTTGTAGCCGCGTACCGGTGAGAAGCCGCCGTAAGGTCCGCGCTCAGAGAAGATGGGGATGCCCATCTCGTCCAGCATGGCGAAGTAACGGTGCAGGGTGCGGACGGAGATGCCAAGTTCACGCGCCAATTCCCCCGCCTTCTGGCTAGGGTGGCGCTGGAGCAGCATGATGAGGGTGATGAGGCGGGTTGCGGTAGTCGTCATAGGATATCTTTCCTGTGTCTTGTGACGGCAGGCAACATAATTCTATTCTAATCGTGGTATATGTCAATTTCCGTCATAATTACATACAGAGATTCAAGCCGGATTGAATTAAAGCCGGCCGGAAGCAAGTTTCGATTGGGTCCCATTCCGAGAAATTCAGCCGGTGAAGCGCAGCACTGTCAACTCAAAGTAGAGATGTCTCCCCGCGGGGGACCTCTACTTTGCGAGAGCGGGGCGGCAACGCCCTTGCACCGGGGCGGCCCAGTTCTTTTTTGCTCATCGTTTGTAGGTCCATTCTGTCGCCCTTTCAAAGGGGACATTTTACTGCTTCTTGCATAAATGACTGCACTGAAATAACTTGTACTTTAACAACCCACAGCTAAGAGTTTTGACCTGGCAAGGCCGCACAAAGCAGCCAAGATGGTTCTTGTAAAAGCCCAAAAAGAATCCCTGGCCTGTTCCTGGATGCCTTTTTCTGCACCAGGAGCCACTGGCTGCACTGTTTCGGCCTTCGATTTAGACTGCAGGTAGCGCTGGATACGCCGCACGTTGCTTATGGAGGCGGAACCGATTAGCAGACAGGCCACCCGGAACTTGCCTCGCACCGGCAACTTGCCAGCCGGAAAAGGATGCTTGAGACTGCGCACACTGGCTTCGACGGCGGCACGTAAGTTGCGGCCATCTTTGCGCTGTTCCTGACAGCGCCGTCGTCGTTCAGAGGCACGAGCGTCAGCTTGGGTAAAACGCAAATGATGGTGTGGATCGCGGCTGCCTGGCCGGGCCGGACACTTGTCTGCCAGGGGACAGATTTGGCACACTTCAGCAGTGAAGTGGGCGACGAAGGCTTTCTTCTGGCTGGTGCTATGGACTGTCTCGGCCTTCCCCTGTGGGCAGGTGATTTTCACGGGCTGGTTGTTTTCATTGAACTTGATGGTAAAGTCGGCCAGGTTCAGCTTTTCAGGATTGGGAGTGATCCCGCGAATGGCAGTCTGAATATGTTCAACCTGCTGTTCCTGCAAGACCGCATCGGTAGCCGGGCCACCATGCCCGCCATCGGTGTAGATCGTCTCCAGTTCAGTGCGCTGCTTCAGGTTGGGCAATGCATCGGCCAGCAGTTGGCTGTCGTCAGTGGTATTGGGAGCCGTCTGGACTTTAGTGATTAGCTGCAGCGGGTTCTGTGGGTCGCAGGTTTCTGTGAGGTTGGCGACGTAGCCTTTGTAATGGCCTGTGCCTTTGGTGCGGTAGCTGGCTTCCAGGTCGTCCACCGATTGCAGGCAGTCCGAGGTCAGTTCCTTGTTTTGCTTGGCCTTCAGGCCGCTTTCGAGCAGGTGAAAGTTATCAGCAAAGATGCGTTCGAGAACCTGATAGGCGCTTTCAGCGGCATAAGCGCTTTTCAAATCTGCAAGCAAGGCGTGGATGGTCTTCCCGATTGTTTGCAGGTGTTCCTGCTGTGCTTCCTGGCCTTTGATCCGGTAGGTGTAATGTCCAGCGCTGTCTTTGGTGTAGGGTGCGAACGTTTCTGCCAGGCGCACTTTGTCCGCTTCGTTCAGGATGCGTTGCACCCGCTGGAGTGACTCCACCAGCAATTGCAAGCGGCTGGCTGAAACGATGTTGCTGGCGATTTGGGTCGAGTCCATACGCTGCATTCCGGTGCGAACTTTCAAGTTTACGATTTGTGCGTCAGTGATTTGCTCAAAGGCTTTTTCCAGCAGGTTCTCGCCGGTTTTGGCGTTATACTGGCTCAGGCGTTGCCGAAAGTAGTACAGTGAGCGAATTTCAAAGTCACCATCGCCCAGCCGGTCATAGCCCAGCGCGTAGCGTACTTGCAGGTCGTAGCAATAGTTATCGTATAGTTCAGCGTCGCTCCAGCCGAAACCCGCTTTCAACGCTTCCAGTCCGACCAATACGTTGATTGGCACATTCGGGCGCGAAGGCAGGTCGGAGTACAAGACGGAAAAGGTTTCTTCATTCATGCGGCTGAAGAATTCCTTATAGAACGTGCCCGCCCAGGAAGATTTAAGTCGTTCGCGTTGCTTTTCGGGCAGTTCGCTGGTGGCACTAATCAATGCCGGTTGCTGGTGTTTGGTGTTTTTCTTGAACATGCTTCTCTCGATGGCCGGTGGGTTGCTCCTATTATATTAAAGAATCTGCCAGTTGAGGAGAGTACATTGTGGACAAGTTTTGTCCAGTCGTTTTTGCAGTGGAGTCATAAATATCTGAATTTGTTTCTAT
>JBGPQK010000159.1:0-2619 GCA_041489005.1 Anaerolineae bacterium | reverse complement strand
GTGATTCCTTCTCGGTCTTTTCATCGTAGCCGCTCCTTTTCGGTCTTTGTAGGGTCATAAAGCAGAAATCGGCTTCGCCATTTGCCCTATACAGGAAGATCAGAACATGACTCGATGTCTGATACCCCTTCCTGTTCCTATTTTAGAGCAGCTTTATCACTTATGTCTCTGTCCAGTTTTTCCCGACCAGCGCTCTAATCACGGAGGTGACATGAGAAAAGTTAAAATGATAAACCGTAAAGGTCAGGTCATAATCTTGGTGACCCTTGCAGTTGTCCTCCTTCTATTGTTAGTGTTAGCCCATCTTCCGCAGTTTGAAAATCAAAGTCTTTGCAAATCAATGTGTTGACTCGCTTAATCGGCCAAAGTCGGCACTACATTTTCAATAACTTTCGGTCTGTTGGGCAGCGGTAGTTTCAGGCGCTGAAGCAGAATCTTCAGTCCAGGAGGCGCAGTACTAACTACCCGCAGCCGAATAGTTTTGTTATCACGAGAAGGCAGAAGCACATCGAGAGACTTGATCTCACGGAGTTCCTCGATAAGTTTCCTCGGAGCCGTACCCAGTCCTGAACACTCCATCCACTGCTGAAGTGTCCGCCACAGAACCAGTGCAAGAAAACACACGAGTATATGAGCCTGCATGCGGTCAGCCTTGTGATGATAGATCGGCCTCATCCCCAGATCGCTTTTGGCGGTCCGGAAGGCGTCTTCTACCTGAGTAAGCTGAATGTATGTGTTCCATATTTCCTTGGGATCTTTCTCTGTCCAGTTAGTGCGAAGCAGGTAGCTGCCGCTGGTGGAAAGGAGCCACTCATAGCGGTCTTCGTGCTTTTTGATGATTATCTTCAGGCGTTTCCGAATGCCTGTTCCCTGTTCCTCTACCGCGATATCAAAAAGAGACGCGGCCCGGCTGTTTCTCTCCAGAAGACGCCCGATCCTGCGATCCGCCTTCTGCTGATCCCGGAGCCTTCCCTGCTCAGCTTGTTGCTTAAGCTTGTCAAGTCCTGTTTCCAATCGTGTAATGAACCGGTTGAGTATGGCCGTCTCTTTGTCTTTTCTACCTTCCGAGCGGCATAGAACAAAACTTTCCTCCATGCCATCGGTTGCAGCACAGAGCTTAACCTCCACCCCAGGCTGAACCTCCTGCCAGCCTTTATCAATAAGCTCATGCTCGAATTTCCTGAGCATGGATTTTGGTGTGCCTACAAGGTAGCGGGCGCCGCAACTTTGTAATGACTCTATGTTCTCTTCGCTAACCATCCCCCTGTCCATGACCCATATTCGCTCCGCTTTACCGTACTTGTTCTGCATAAGCTCCACTATCTCTTCTACCGTAGTAACATCTGTTCGGTTTCCGTCGAATACCTCGAAAGCCAACGGCAGTCCTTCAGCGCTTGCCACAAGCCCGATACAGACCTGCACGCAGTCAGGACGATCGTCTCTGCTGTAGCCCCTCTTTGCCTGTGGATTGGCTTTCCCCGTCCCCTCAAAATATGTCGACGTGATATCGTAGATGAGAAAATCGAATTTCGTACCGAACAACTCCCCATATCTTTTTTGCAGATGCTTGCACAGTGTGTCCTTGTGAGGAAGAAGCACATCCAGCGAACGATACAGTCGATCAACGTTTATTTTTTCAGAGGGCACGCCCAAAAGATCATCCAAGGCGGTCTTGCTATACCACGAATCAGCTATCTGCAGTTCCGATGAAGGGGCACAGAATCTGGCGAGACTAAGAACCGCTGCCATTACCGACCATTGGATGTCTTCTCTGCCGGAAGGAATATGTTGTTCGCAGAATTCCTCAAGCCCCAGCCTCTTCCACAGCGCAAGGCCAAGATAGACATCTCCAAAATGACGAAGCCGTTCTACTTGTATGCCCTTGAGATTGACGGTAGCCCAAGAAGGTATATCAGGTTCCCGCTCAAACAGAGAGGCTGTAGTTGCCGGCTTGCCGTCAAGTACCCGGCCGATCTCTTCCCAGCCAATCTTCTCCTCTGCATCCAGACCGGGAAGTTTGCCTACGGTTACTACTGTCCTCTGCCGCGGCCCCCGCGCCGTCCGCACGGACTCCACCAATGCCCATGATTCGTACTGTATTCCGCCCTTGATGCGACAACGTCTTCGTAAATACATCGTGCCGAAATTATTGCAGTTCATCGCCCTGTTTTCAAGGGGGTAGTCGGCACTACATGCGCTTTTGTACCGCAGGTTCCTTGACTATCAAGCAATGATGCGGGGGCAGTCGGTGATTAACCTCTCTCTTGCATCGAAATTAGGGCCAAACTGCGGAAGGCAGGTTAGTGGGGCTTGCATTGGACAGCGGTATAGGTTACGCTGTGAAGGCAAAGCTGAATTCTGCTGTTGACGCGGCTGCTATAGCTGCAGGCCGCGCCGCATCAGGAGGCGACACAGCCGCTGCCGCGGCAGCGGCCAGGAAATTCTTTCATGCAAATTTCCCTGCAGGATATCTGAGGGCAGAAGCATCAGAGCCAACTATTGATGTAAGCGTGGGCGCCAATGGACAGTGGACTATCACTGTTAGCGCTACTGCAGTTGTTCCTACCTATTTTCTGAGAATACGTGGCAATAACGCTTTTACTGCAAAAGCTACCGCAG
>JBGPQK010000158.1:0-2620 GCA_041489005.1 Anaerolineae bacterium | reverse complement strand
GCTTCGAGTTGAACAGCAGGTAGTTGATGAAGGAATAGCGCTTCACCGCATATAGGTCACGGTCGTTGCCGACCTCGAACCCGGCGAACCAGAGAAAGGTCTTGCGGCAGAGCAGCCCTAGCGTGACTTTCCTACTTTGTAGCTCCTGGCGCTGCGTAACCCTAGCACCGACCTGTACTTAGCATCAAGGCTGCCGTATATACTGAATAAGCTGCTGCAGACGAGTCCTCCGTTGCTGTCAAAGGTCCATCATATCGCGACCTCAGTCTGCTTGTAAGAGCCAAAGGTAGTTACCGGCCCAGGTCAGTCATCGCTTGACAGCGGAGCGTTCTTTGCTATTGTATATACTGAATATGGCAACTTTGCAGAAGAAGATAAGCCACGGTTGTGCCTATTGGTATGTTGTCGAGTGCCGCCGAATCAAGGGCAAGCCCCGCCCGATAGTGCTGGCCTATCTCGGTTCAACCGAGCGGCTGGTAAATCAACTCTTGGCTCGGGCTCGGGCCGGGAGTTTGAGGATTACCAGTTGCGCTCATGGTGCGGTGGCCGCGTTATGGCAGGTAGCATCCGAAATCGGGCTGATACCGCTTTTGAACCAGCACTTGCCGGCTCAACAGCGAGACGGTCTGAGCGTGGGTGAGACGCTTACGCTGGCGGCAATCCATCGGGTCTTGAAGCCCGCCAGCAAGCGCAGCTTCGCGGAGTGGGCGGCGACTACGACCTTACCCGTCCTGGCTCGTTTCTCACCCTCGGCGCTAACCAGTCAGCACTTCTGGGATCAAATGGCGGCGGTGAGCGAATCGGCGCTTGAGTCAATCGAGGAAACCCTGGCCCAGAAGCTGGTTGCGGAGTTGGGTTTGACCTTGGACCTGTTGTTTTATGATACGACCAACTTCTTTACCTACTTGGCCAGCAGCAATGAGCGAAGTCACCTCTGCCGACGCGGTCATAACAAGCAGAAGCGGATGGATTTGCGGCAGTTCAACCTGGCGCTGCTGGTTTCACGGGCGACTCTGATACCGCTGTTCTCCGCCGTCTATGATGGGAACCAGCCGGATCAGAGGCAATTTCCTCTGCTGTTGGGGCAGTTACGCCGGCGTTTGACCGCCATCAGCCAGGAGGTGGAGGATTTGACGCTCGTCTTGGACAAAGGCAATCAGTCGGCGGCGATTCAGGAGACGCTGAGCCGACTGAAACTCCACTGGGTAGGATCGCTGTCCAGTGTCTATCGTCGTGTTCTGCTTGAGGTCCCAAGCAAGGACTTCTATGAGATTGAGTTAGCCAATGGCAGCAAAGTCCTGGCCCACCGCTGCGAGCATGAGGTTTTCGGTCAGCAGCAGATGGTCGTAGTCATCCAAAGCGAACGACTGCGGGTCGGGCAATTGCGGGGGTTTACTTCGGCCTTGGCGCAGGCTTTGCAGGAACTGGCGGCATTGAAGACTTCTCTTGCGACGGGTCCAAGGCGCACCAACCCGGCAGCAATCCAGGCCCGGATTGCCCGGCTGTTGGCCCGGGAGCATTTGGCCGAGGTGGTCAAGGTGGCGGTAGAAGAAGTAAACGGGCGGGTGCGGATCAGCTATGAGGTAGACCAGCCGCAGTGTGAGCACTTGAAAACGGAAGTGTTGGGCAAGAAGATTCTATTCACTAATCGCCGGGATTGGAGCGAGCGGGAGGTGATTGAGGCCTATTATGGGTTGGGGCGGATTGAGCGAGTGTTTCGGCATTTGAAGGATCCCTGGCATCTGGCGGTACGACCACAATACCACTGGACGGATCAGAAGATAAGGGTCCATACCTTTTGCTGTCTATTGGGACTGATGATGGTCGGACTACTGGATTGGAAGGCAAAGCGGGCAGGGATTAAGATCGGTCCGGCGCGGCTGCTGGACGAGTTGGGACGGATTCGGGAGAGCGTGGTTATTGAAGCCAGCGGCGGTCCGGGCAAACCGCGCATCCGGCGTCAGCTTGAAGAGATGTCTGAGGAAAGAAGGAGGCTACACGCAGCTATGCAAGTTGGTATATACACACCCTATCTGCATAAGTAGCCAAATCTTAACAACTTGGCCAGAAAATGCGCGAGAAAGTGGGAAAGTCACGCTAGGGGACAGGGGATAGGGGTCGGGGTCCGGACTCGGCCACTGGCCCCTCGTCCCTGGTTCCTTTCCTGCATTGCGCGCGCTTCTGTTTCGAGTAGCATCTCTGCTCGTGTCAGAACAGACTCGTCTGAGTGCGGTTGACCTTTCGGGTCGGCTGGGCCCGGCGATATGGAAGGTCGCGTGGCCGGTGATGATTGGCCAGGTCCTCTACACAATGCTCACGGTCGTTGACCTGTTCTGGGTCGGCCGGCTGGGCCCGGCAACTGTTGCCGCGGTCGCGCTCGGCGGCTCGGTGCTGTCCGTGCTGTACTCGGTCGGGCAGGTTTTCACCGTCGGCGTGCTCGCGACCGCGTCGCGCGCAGCCGGCGCGGACAGCAGGACCGGGGTTCGGGAGAGCCTGAGACACGGCCTGCTGCTCGCTGTGGCCGGCTCGATTCCGCTGGCAGTAGCCGGGGTTCTTCTGTCCGGGAGCATCCTCGGTTGGTTCGGGGCAGCGCCGGACGTGGTCACCGCGGGAAGGGGTT
>JBGPQK010000157.1:0-2637 GCA_041489005.1 Anaerolineae bacterium | reverse complement strand
GCCGTGCGCTGCCTGGATAACTTAGGCCCGGAGCTCGGTCCCCTGTGCTATCCCCACGGCATATGCCGGGGCCCTGACGGCTCAATCCTGGTTGTGGATTCGGGTAATCATCGCATTGTATCGTTTGCGCATGACGGCGGCATCGGCACCCTCTGCGGAAGGCATGGGGCAAAGATTGGTGAATTCCGCTACCCTATCTCCCTGGCCAGGGGTACGCCGGCACTCGGCAACTCTCTATGGGTAGTGGACCAGGGCAACCATCGTGTCCAGCAATTAGATGATCGCGGCAGGCCCATGCGCGAGATAGGTAGTTGCGGTTTGGGGAAAGCGTCCCTTGTACTTCCCGAATCACTGGTACAGTACGACGATGGCACGCTGGCGATTGATCAATACGCCTGCACAAAGGCCTTGAAGATGTTCACTAGCGATGGCCGCGAATTGGACTTCCTGGAGCTGGACTATTGTGCACGCGGCATGCTGATCCACCAGGGCCTTCTGCTCGTCGCCGATGCGCAGGGCGATTCCCTCCGGGTCTATGAGCGGATTTGAAGGCCTGCGGCGCTAACCCGTTTATCTCACCAATAAAGTAGAAAAGGCTGTCTCCTTATGGCATAAGAAGTTTGTCAAGAACGACTTGTGTCACTTTCCGGAGACAGCCCTATGGAAACACAGTGTATCCCAACCCAGCTTGAATTTCACGCATTAGGAAAACGAGAAGTGGTGGGCAAATTCGACGGAGGAAACATCACGTCGGATGCCGGAGGCTTGCTTTTGCGAGAAACAGAAAAGCGAACCGGGATCCTGGCGGGATTTGCAAAGTGTTTCGAGGATTTAAGGGATCCCAAGTTGATCGAGCACACAGTGGCGGAATTGGTTGCCCAGCGGGTGTACGGCTTGGCCCTGGGCTATGAGGATCTGAATGACCATGATGATTTGAGGCGAGATCCTCTTCTGGCTGTACTTGTGGGCAAGGAGGATCCTGAAGGCGAAGGGCGGATCCGACAGCAGGACCAAGGAAAGGCGATGGCGGGCAAGAGCACATTGAACCGCCTGGAGCTTACGCCTGCCGAACCGACGGCAGTGGATCTTCGCTACAAGAAAATCATCATGAAGCCGGAGGAGATCGACCGGTTGTTTGTAGACGTATTTCTACAATCCCATGCCAGGCCTCCGGAACAAATCGTTCTGGACGTGGATGCGACGGATGATCCGCTGCACGGCAAGCAGGAAGGCGGATTCTTCCACGGCTATTACATGAACTACTGTTACCTGCCGCTATACATATTTTGCGGAGAGTTTTTGCTCTGTGCGCGCTTGCGGCCGAGCAACATCGACGCATCCAAGGGCACGGTAGAGGAATTGGAGCGGATCGTCGGGAGGATCCGCAGCGCGTGGCCAGGAGTGAAGATCACCGTGCGCGGCGACTCGGGTTTTTGTCGTGACAGCATCATGAGCTGGTGCGAAGCCCGACAGATCGATTATGTCTTCGGATTGGCGAAGAACGAGCGACTCAAGTCAATGATTGCGGGGGAGCTCGAACAAGCTCAGCAATCGTATGAAGAGACGCGAAAGGCAGCCCGTGTCTTCAAAGACTTTCGTTACGAAACGCTTGATAGTTGGACTCGGCAGCGTCGGGTGATAGCCAAGGCGGAGCATCTGGACAAGGGGTCCAATCCGCGGTTTGTCGTCACGTCGATCGATGCGGAAGTGATGGATGGTCAGTCCCTCTACGAACGACTGTATTGTGCCCGGGGAGACATGGAAAACCGCATCAAGGAGCAGCAACTGTGGCTATTTGCTGATCGGACGAGCGCGGGTAGGATGCGAGCGAATCAACTCAGGCTTTATTTTTCCTCAGTCGCATATTTGTTGATGCAGGCATTGCGACGCCTTGGGTTGCGGGGCACAGAAATGGCAGCGGCTCAGTGCAACACGATCCGGCTGAAGCTGCTCAAAGTAGGAGCTCAGGTAAAGGTCACCGTGCGAAAGGTGTGGATTTCGTTGGCTGGCGGCTATCCGTATGTGGACCTGTTTAAGCAGGTGTACGGGAATCTCCTGACGGTGCCACTGCGCTGCTGAGGAGCCGAATATAACTTAAGTTCGCGTGCGGCTCGGGGAGAAGTGTGTGCATTTTCGAGAAATCATGGAATATCAATGGAATACGGCGATCCTCCGGAGGGTGGTCACTGTAAAAAAGAGCTCGGAACAGGATTTTTGGCATCTCCTCGAATATTAATTCCTCCTTGAATGCGCGAAAAGCCTATCCGGTCTTACTGGTGAGAAAAGCGGGCTAAACTATTGAAGGTGGCCCGGATCAGGGCAGCACGCGCCGGTCACAAATACGTGATTTTTCTCTCTTCTATCGGACGATTTGGGGTGGGATGGCCGATAGTGCCGTCAGGTTATGGGTTCCGAACAAGGCAAAAGCGGATATGCCTCTGTCTGCGGTTACTCGCAAATATCCCGAAATCCAGTCCTGGCCTTTCAGGGACGGGAAGAGTTCGGTAAGGAGTTCGGTTACCCTTTTCTTTGGATCTATTGTAAGATCCAGCTTTTCGACACGGGTTCCATCTGCCCTATAGACCTCGATGGTTACATTCGCGGCAACACTGTCCGGATTGAGGAGCGAAATGCCCG
>JBGPQK010000156.1:0-2676 GCA_041489005.1 Anaerolineae bacterium | reverse complement strand
TGTCCGCACAGGAAGCCGCCGGGTTGAAGGGTGTGACCGCATCCGCCGAGGCATATAGCGAAAACTACATCACCGCAACAGGCATGATGGACCATTTCGCCGCCATGGAGACGGATTTTTGCATTACTGTGCAGGTCGCCCCCCTGAATAACCGTGAAGAACTGGGGACATTAATGGAAAAAAACCTGGGTGCGCTGGACGCAGGTCCGCCCCGTGTCACGCCGGGACCAAATTCCGGTTACATCGGCGTTATCTTCCAGGCTGGAAGTGACGGACTGCACTAGTAATTTATCGTCGCTTACGGAGAATCGGCGCGGGCACTCGGCCTGCACGGCGCAGCGCTGCTGGACAAGTTGCAGAACCCATAAATGGCTGGAGCGGAGGAATTGTCCGCTCCATTGACCTTATGGTTTGATTAATTTCTTCAACAAATCCATTTCTTCGGCATTTGTCTTTATATCCCCGTCCAGCCAGGCTTCACGTAAGTGGCGCAGAATGGATCGGTACACCGGTCCTTGCGGCACACCCAGCTTCTTCAAGTCGTGACCGGTGGTCTTCGTCTTGACATGCCGCCAGGTTTTGAGATAAGCGCATAACTCCGACTGCGCCGGACCAGCAGGCAGGGCAAGAGAGACCGCTTGAACCGCTTTGAGAGGAATACCATCCAGAATCGCAACACATCGGCTGGGTTTCGCACCAGCAAGAGAATTAACATCCTCGAAGAGGGCGGAGGCGGCTCGCAACACATCCCGCAAACCAGATTCAAAATGCAGGCGTTTTTCGATACTCTCCAGATCAGGAAGAGGGACATCCATCAGCCAAATAGTCCAGCCAAGGGTGCGGAGGGAAGGAGGATGCTCAAGGATCTGCGTTGCGACCATCCCATTCATGAAACGCGTCTGGGTGGCTTTGTTCCATTCCAAAAAAGGATGCGCCGCTGCAAGGATGCCCAACTCCGCCAGCCGATTTAATATGGAGGCTGCTTTTTCTTCTTCCAAAACCAGATCCAACTCATGGCGGACGCGCGCAGCGGACAGACGGTTTATCAGCGGGCGGGCATCCGGGGTGAGAGCCAGCGTCTCAGGAGTGATTTGGAATCCATAACGCTGTTCATAGCGGACCGCACGGAAAAGCCGTGTCGGGTCATCTACGAAAGAGAGGGGTTGCAAGACACGGACAAGTCCCGCCTGCAAATCTTCCAACCCGCCCAGCTCATCGCGTAATTCGCCAAAGTGTTCTCCATCCAACCGCAGAGCCAGGGTGTTGATGGTGAAGTCACGGCGGAGCAGGTCGTCGGTCAGCGTGCCGAGTTTGACAGTCGGCAAGGCAGCGGGGTGTTTGTAGGATTCTGAACGAGCCGAGGTAAAGTCCACAAATTCAGGGAGGCCGGGTTCAGGAAGTGGGAACCACTGGGCAGTTTTAAAACGGGTGTGCACCCTCACATTGCCGCCATGTTTTGCAGCAACCGTCCGCGCCAGCTCAATCGCATCCCCTTCGACGACCAGGTCAAAATCCAGCCCGGGTTGAACCAACAGCAGGTCGCGTACGAACCCGCCGACAATATAAAGTGGCAGGCACTCGTGGGCAGCCTCTTCAGCAATCGACCGGAGCAGCCTGCCTTGGGAGGGAGTCAGCATTTCCAAGAGTCGGGCGGATAGGTTGGAATCTATAGGGCGGGAGAAGGTCATGGCAACCTTATGGGAATCGTCATAATTGTAGCATAAGGACAGGCAACCGCCAGAGCGGACGCCGATGGTTTGTGGGATTTCGGGTCAAAGGTCAGCAAATCGTTCTATTTTCCACTATCGAATGATTGGAGGAAGCTAGGGAACTGGTCCATGAAACATTCGACACGGGTTCTTGCATTGTTGAGACAGTTTTCTAGAGGATAGCACTTTGAATTCTTTCTCACCCTCCCGTAATCGGGTATAATCTACGCCATGAAATTGAACCCGCTCCCGGCCCCTACCACGCGAAAATCTACCAGGTCTGGTTAGGTTCAATTCGTCACGCACTCCGGCGGCTCCCAGACTTGAGGAGTCGTTTTTTATTGGACAAATGATGATGGACAATACTTCCTCGGCAACCGGTGGTCAAAAAACGAAGGAGCGGAAAATGGAATTGAAGGATCTTACCGAGAAGATGCATACCTTTGTCCGCTCGAAGGGCTGGTATGAGCCGGATAGTAAACGTCCACAGACGCCGCGCAACTTGGCGATTTCGCTCTCATTGGAAGCCAGTGAAGTGCTGGAACACTTCCAATGGCAGGGCGAACTTAATGATGGTGACGAACTCGCCAGCGAACTGGCTGATGTTGCCTTATATCTTATGCAATTGGCGGTTGTCTCCGGGGTTGACCTCGAGAAAGCCATTTTGAAAAAACTCGAAATAAACTCCTCCCGCACTTGGGACGATAGGCCTTAGACCTTTAACCATCTCCTTTTCACCACATCTATTCATCGTTCTCTTCTCTCTGATCTCTATGAACATCACTGTCTTCGGCGGTTCTCAACCCCAGCCCGGCTCCTCCGCCTACGCGGAAGCTTATGAACTCGGGAAACTGCTTGCCACACAAGGTCACACCGTCCTGACCGGCGGGTATATCGGTACGATGGAAGCTGTATCCAGAGGCGCAAATGAGGCCGGCGGGCACGTAATCGGCGTGACTTGCGCGGA
>JBGPQK010000155.1:0-2703 GCA_041489005.1 Anaerolineae bacterium | reverse complement strand
GCCGCGGGTACGCATTCGTTCGAGACGGCGCTGCGCCTGAACCGGTAGCCCCGGCGGTGGTTTTTCGCTATAAGAAGATGACCGCCACGGCTTCAGATGCCGGACGCAACGTGGGGCGGACAGTTGCAGCCATATTATTATTGAGGCGCGCACAACAAAGTGATGCTGCGCGGACACAGTTTACTATGATCAGCGGCAACGGGCAGGCATCATCTGAAGACATGAGAGAACAGGCCGCGCTAGGTCTGCGCATATCCCGTAAAAATAAGATGGACAATTGGCTTCGATTAGTATAACTAAGAGAGGCATGAAAACAGCCGAAACCATTCTAGAACTATTATCCAGCAAGAACACAGTCGCAAAGGTCAAAGACTGGCTACAAAAGAACAAGAACAAGGGACGTTCTGCCCTGGCGCAGTTTTTGTGTGGGGCGCTCAATATCACGGATCATTTGGGGAAGCCGCGAATCGCGGGAGTCCATGTGGCCTTGCGCACACTGGAGTTGCGAGGTTTCTGGAAACTTCCCAAACATCGAGGTGGGATTCATACTCAACAGCAACCTCGAAGACTGAATACGGCAGTCCCCGCACCCACGGGGGTACCAGCGCAGGTGGAGCAGGTTCAGGGCCTGCGGTTGGTTGAGGTCGGCACGGGAGAGGATCAACTTTTTCGGACCTGGAACGAGCTGATGTTAACCGAGCACCCGTTGAAGGATAGCCGATTGGTAGGGAGGCAATTGCGTTATCTGATCGGCTCGGACCACGGGTGGTTGGGCGCCATTGGTTTTGGCTCCTGCGCTTTGCGTTTGCGTGTACGGGACGAGTGGATCGGATGGGATTCCTCTACGCGCAAGAGCTTTCAGGAGCGGTTAATTAATATGACTCGCTTTCTCATCCGACCACAGGTGCGCTGCCAGAATCTTGCCAGTCGAGTGCTGAGCCTGTGCCTGGAACGGGTAGGGAGTGACTTTGCCGCCCGATACGGTTTCGAACCTTGGCTGCTGGAGAGTTTCGTCGACACGGAACAGCATTTGGGGACGAGTTATCAAGCGGCCAACTGGTTGCCCATCGGTACAACGGCGGGACTCGGGCGGAATGCGCACTCGAGTCGGCCGTCGAAGACGCCCAAGGCGGTGTACGTCTATGAACTGACTCAGGATTGGCGCAGTCGCATGGGCCTTCCACCCCGTAGCGAAAAAATCAAGCCTGTGAGCCTGGAAGAGGCTTTTCACAACGGGAACTGGGTGGAAGCGGAGTTCGGCAATGTGGACTTTGGTTATAAGGACCTCGAGCAACGGTTGGTGCGCATCGCCACCGCCAAGGCGCAGCACCCTTCGGCTCCGTATACGGAGTGCTTCGCGGGAAAGCGGCACGAACTGAAAGCCTACTATCGGCTCATCTGCAGTAAACGGGAAGAGATCAATCCGAAAAGTATCCTGCACGGGCACCGGGAACGGACGATTGGTCGCATGAAAAACTGTCAGCGAGTCTTGGTGATTCAGGACACGACGGACTTGGATTTTTCGGAACGGTTGCACTGCAACGACCTCGGCGATATCGGCAAGAACCAGACCGGCGCCGTAAGCAAGGGGCTGAAGATGCATTCATCCCTGGCGGTGTCGGAAAAAGGTCTGCCTCTGGGGGTGCTGAAGACACAGATTTATGCATCGCACTATGACGAAACCGAGAAGCCGCAGGACCGGCCCATCGAAGAGAAAGAATCGTATCGTTGGCTGAGTATGATAGATGACCTCAACAAAGCAGCCGAGTATCTTCCGGAAACCGAATTGATCGCCACTGGGGATCGGGAAAGCGATATGTTCGAGCTTTTCGATTACCGCCGGCGCAAGGCGCCCGGAGTTCAGTTGCTTGTCCGTGCCAAGCACAATCGTTGCCTGGAAGAACATTCCCGGAAACTATTCGATCATCTGGATGCCCTGCCGGCGATGGGCCAAGCGCGGATCGAGGTTCCTCGACAACGGGAAAAGAAATCGAAGCCCAGTAAACCGGGACGTATCGCGCTGCCCGCCCGAACGGCACATGTCGATTTGAAGTGGGATAAGGTGACGCTTTCGCCGCCCGCAACAACGCAGACCCGGGACTTGCAGCCGGTAGAAATATACGCGCTATCCGTAGTGGAACGTCATCCCCCGGAGGGTGCCAAAGCATTACGGTGGGTATTGTTAACCACGATCCCGATCGGCTCGCGCAAAGAGGCGTTGCGTTGCTTGCGCTGGTATATGTTGCGCTGGCGCATTGAAGAATGGCATCGAGTTCTGAAAAGCGGTTGCCACATTGAATCCCATCAGCATCGCAGCGCGGATAGGTTGGCGCGCGCTATATGTATTGACGCGGTTATTGCCTGGCGGGTGATGTTGCTGGCATTGCTCGGCCGCGAAATTCCCGAAATGCCCTGTGAGTTGCTATTTTCTTCTTGGGAATGCAGGCTGCTCGAACGACTGCAGCCGCTGGTGGCCCCGGAAACAATGACGGGGAAAAAAAACTGTGCATAGGAACCGCAATGATCATTATCAGTCGTCTCGGAGGGGCTTTGAATAGAAGCGCAAAAGAACCGCCCGGACCACAGACGCTGCTACGCGGGCTCAGGCGCTTCCAGGATATTGCACTGGGAACTATATTGTTTGGTGATGGACCAATCGATCTTGTTGTTATGCATCAATATATGGGGCACGCGCAGGGCTAG
>JBGPQK010000154.1:0-2752 GCA_041489005.1 Anaerolineae bacterium | reverse complement strand
GTTCTTAATGGCGCCCAAGCCGAAGCGGATGGCAGATTTGGCCGCCAATCCCCCCGGCTGAACAGCGGGACTATTTGAGGCTGTCGAAGGGTCGAACTCTTCAATGGCAAAGTCCCAAACACTGGCGTTGATATCCGGCGGTAGGACAGTGACACCCATGTTGCGGGCGTCGTTAACGTAGAGGGCCATCTTCTCGGTTTCATGCTTGGTCACCGAGAGCAGGGCGGTCATGTATTCCACCGGGTAATGCAGTTTCAGGAAGCCTGTCTGGACGGCCAGAAGACCGTAATCGGCGGCATGGGATTTGTTGAAGCCGTAACGGGCGAACTCATTCCAATCGTGATAGATGGCCTCGGCGGTGGCTTGCTCCAACCCTTGCGACACTGCTCCCTGGACGAACTTATGACGATGGTTTTCAATTTCCTTGGTTTTTTTCTTTGAAATGGCGGCTCGCAGTTCGTCCGATTCGGATGGCGTATACCCGGCCAGCTCAACTGCGGCGCGCATCAATTGTTCCTGATAGAGGGGAATCCCATAAGTATCACCAAATATCGGCTCCAGGGATGGATGCCGGTATTCGACCTCTGCCTCGCCGTGCATGCGGCTGATGTAATCCGGGATGAAGTCCATCGGGCCGGGGCGGAAGAGCGCCACCATGGCGATGATGTTATCCAGCGACTGGGGTTTCATTTGCACCAGCCACTTGGTCATCCCCGTACTTTCCAACTGGAAGACACCCAGGGTATTGCCTTCGCCCAGGAACTTGTACGTTTCCGGGTCGTTGGTGGGTATGTTGTCCAGGTTGTATTGAATGTCGTGACGCTGCGCAATCATGGCGCAGGCGCGCGCCATTATGGTCAGAGTGGCCAGGCCGAGGAAGTCCACCTTAAGAATCTTAAGTTTTTCGAGGATACCCATTTCGAACTGCGTAACGGTCTTGATGGGTGTCTCTTCTGAGTTGTTGGTCGGACGGTGCAGCGGCAGGTACTCGACGAGCGATTTATCCGAAATGACCACGCCGGCGGCGTGGGTCCCAGCGTTGCGGACAACGCCTTCCATCCTGGCCGCAGTGTCAATCAATTCACGCAGGTGGTCGGCGGATTCGTAGACATCCTTCAGCTCCGGAAGACCTTTGAAGTTGTCTGCGATGATGTCCCGGAGCGGGACGGCTTTGGAGGGAATGTTCGGAATGATCTTGGCCACCCTGTCCACTTCGGGGAGGGGGATGTCCATCACGCGGCCCACGTCGCGCAGGGCGGCACGCGCCCCCAGTGTGCCGAAGGTGATGATCTGCGCCACTTTGTCCTGCCCATACTTTTTGACGGTGTAATCCAGCACTTCCGCCCGGCGGTCATCAGGAAAGTCCAGGTCAATGTCGGGCATCGAGATGCGGCCAGGGTTAAGAAAGCGTTCGAAGAGCAGGTTTTGCTGGATGGGGTCCACCAGCGTAATATCCAGTGTGTAAGCGACGATCGAACCATTCGCTGAACCACGCGCGTTGTACCAGATGCCCTGTTCACGGGTGTACCGGCACAGGTCCCAGACGATCAGGAAGTAGGCAGAGAAGCCCATTTTCTCGATGACACCCAACTCGTAGTCGAGACGGGTTTGAGCCTGCTCGCTTTCGGCGCGTTCGCCGTAACGGCGCTTCAAACCCTCCTCACACAAAGCCCGCAGGTACGTTTCCGCCGTTTGCCCTTGAGGGACCTCGAACAGCGGCAGGCGGTACTCTTTTACATCCAAATTGAGGTTGCAGCGATCGGCGATCAGCAAGGTATTCGAGAGGGACTCAGGCACTTCGGCAAACAGGCGCCCCATCTCTTCAGGCGAGCGCAAGTAATACGACCCGTCCGTCATGCGCATCCGGTCGGGGTCTGAGAGCAGCGCCCCGGTCTGGATGGCAAGAAGGATATCCTGGTATTTGGCGTCTTCGGGGTTGATATAGTGGGCGTCGTTGGTGGCGACAAAGCGGGCATTGTAATGCGGACCGAGTTCCAGCAGAGTGCGGTTGATCTTCTCCAACTCAGGAACGTCGTGCTGCTGGAGTTCGAGGAAGAAATTATCTCTGCCGAAGATTTCGTAGTACCAGTCGAGGGTCCGGCGCGCTGCGTCCACCTGACCCTGCTTGATCAGGCGCGGTACTTCGGCAGACATACAACCGGAAGTGCAGATCAGTCCTTCGGTGTGTTTGGCGAGGAATTCTTTATCTATTCGGGGGTAGTAGTAGAAGCCTTCCAGTTGCGCCGCCGAGGCGATCTGGAGCAGGTTCATATAACCGGTCTTGTTCTCTGCCAGGAGTAGCAGGTGCGAGGACTTGCGGTCTTCCTTCGGATCGTGCTCCTGCATCGTGCGGGCTGCCAGGTATGCCTCCAGCCCGATGATGGGTTTTATACCGGCATCCCTGGCCGCGTGGTAGAACTCGATCACACCGAACATCGTCCCATGGTCAGTGATGGCCAAGGCGGGCATGTCCATCTCTTTGGCACGCTTGACCAGCTTCTTGATATTACTGAAGCCGTCGAGCAGCGAGTATTCGGTGTGAACGTGGAGGTGGGCGAAGGACATGGTCAGACCGATAAATTGAGTAATGGACTCGATGTCATTATAGCACGCCTGTTTTGCTTAACGATTGGGACGCATTGCCTCAAGTTAAATGTAACTATTGAAAGTATCGTTGCCTCAAGAAGAATGTTACCCTACGGCAGAAGCTTTTGCAATGCCGGAGGAGAACATGATGAGTCAACACAGCAAG
>JBGPQK010000153.1:0-2770 GCA_041489005.1 Anaerolineae bacterium | reverse complement strand
GGTCAAGGCTCCAGTCAGAGCTTCTTCAAGAGCTCCTTTCAGAGCATCGTTCAAAGCTCAGGTCAAAGCTTATTTCATCGCTTGGCGCATAGCTCGCGCCAAAGCTCAACGCATCGCTTCTTTCATCGCTCAGTCCAAAGCTCCGTCGAAAGCACGCGTCAAAGCTTTTCTGAAAGCTCAATTCAAAGCTCTTTTCAGAGCTCTCTTCAAAGCTTGGTCGAAAGCCAACTGTGGATTGCCACTGAGAATTGACCCACCTTTGCCACCCAGAATTGACCCACCTGGTAGACTATGTTCCGTGTCGCCGGGACCGCATGGTGGCACGGGAGGAAAGGTTGATTTCAGTGCAAGATCAGATAACAGTCCGCTCTCTCCGAGACCGGGGCATGGGTGTCAGATGCATCGCCCGCGAGCTACGCCTGTCGCGTAACACGGTGCGCCGATATCTCCGCGACCCTGCCGCGCCAGCGTCCCCGGCGCGCCCGGAACGTCCCAACGCTCAGTTGGAGCCGTTTCAGCACGACATCGAGACGATGCTCTCGCAGGAACTGATCGGCAGCCGGATTCTCACCGAGTTGCGCAAGCAGGGCTACCGCGGCCCGCAACGTACGTTCTACCGGTGTCTGGCGCGCCTGGTGGCCCTCCAGTCGCCCAGTCCGGCCGTGGAACGCTTCGAGACCGAGCCGGCCAGGCAGGGCCAGTATGACTGGAGCGAGTACACCGTACTCCTGGGCGGCGCCTTGACCAGGGTCTATGTTCACAGCTTCGTCTTGGGCTACAGTCGCTTCCAGCACCTGCTGGCCAGCCTGCACGTCCGTCAGGCCGCCATCTTCGAAGCCTTGGAGGACAGCTTCGCCTGCGTGGGCGGCGTTCCGCAGGAGATGCTCTTCGACAATCCCCGGGCGCTCGTCACTCGTCCCCGACCCACCCTGGTCTTCAACCCGCGCCTCTTGGAGTTTGCCCGCTTCTACGGCTTCGCCCCCCGGGCCTGCTGGCCCGGCCGCGCGCAAACCAAAGGCAAGGTGGAACGGCCGTTTCAGATGGTCGAGGAACAGTTCATCAAAGGCAGCGCCTTTCTCGACTGGGCCGACCTCAACCGCCGCCTGGCTCAATTTGCGGCCGAGACCTTGAACGCCCGCATCCACGGTACCACCCAGGAGCGACCGCAGGACCGCCTGCTGAAGGAGCAACTCCTCCTGGGCAAGCTGCCGGCGACTCGGTTCATCTCCGCTCAGGAGTGCTTTCGGAAGGTGAGCCTGGATTGTCTCGTCTCGTTTGGCGGCAGCCGGTACTCAGTTCCCTGGCAATATGCCGGCAAGCACGTCTGGATCAGGCTCACGCGGGACCTCGGCCTGGTAGTACTGGCGCCGACTGGCGCGGTGCTGGCCCGGCATCGGCTGAATCCGGCCCCGGGCTCGACCAACATCGACCGCGAGCATTACCAGGGGCTGCGGGAACAACCCGGCTCGAGCAAGAGTCGGCTCGGCCGAGTCTTTCAGCAACGCTTCCCGGAAGAACGTGCCGGTCGGTTTCTGGAGAAGCTATTGGCTCAGTACAAGTTCAATGCCACCTTCCAGTTGCAGCGGATCCTCTCGCTCCTCGCCAGCTATCCCCGAGCGGCGATACTGCTGGCCTTCGAGCAGGCGCTTCAGTATAACACCTTCTCCTATCGCTTCCTGTGCGGGATATTGAGCCGGCAGGAGTCGGCACCAGACTTGCCGGAGCCGACGCTCTTTGGGCAGGAGCGAGTCCTGCCCAGGCTCGATATCACGCGAGGACTCGACCGCTACCAGGCACTGCTGGACGAGGTGCCCCGTGACTGAATCCGAAAGCCTGAAAGCCAATCTCGGACGTCTGGGGCTGAAGCGAATGGCCGAGGTCTTTGAGAACGAAGCCGACCGTGCCGTCCAGCTTAAGACCAGCTACAGCGGCTACTTGAGCCGGGTGGTCGAAGAAGAACTGCTGGCCAAGACCGAGCGGTCGGTCGACTGCCGTATCAAGAACGCTCACTTTCCGTATAGCAAGACCCTGGAGAGCTTCGACTATGCGTTTCAGCCGGGCTTGAGTGAGGTGCTGGTTAGAGAGCTGGCAGAGCTCGGGTTTCTGGGGCGGCATGAGAACATCGTCCTCATTGGACCGCCCGGAGTAGGTAAGACTCACCTGGCCATCGGGCTGGGAATCAAAGCCTGTGTTGCCCGCAAGCGGGTCCGGTTCTTCTCGGCGATGGAGCTATTGGACGAGCTGACCGCCGCTCAGGCGGTGCGGAATCTGGTCCAGCGGTTGGAAGCGCTTTCTCGATGGGACCTCTTGATAATCGACGAGTTGGGCTATCTGCCGATGGACAAGCCGCGGGCCAACCTCTGCTTCCAGTTGGTCAGTCGGTGCTACGAGCAGAACTCGCTGGTGGTGACCAGCAACAAGGCGTTCGACCAGTGGGGCGAGGTCTTCGGGGACGAAGTGATTGCCGGGGCGATACTGGACCGGCTGCTGCACCACAGCCATATCATCGCGGTCCAGGGTGAGAGTTTCCGGATGCGAGACAAGCGAACGAAAGGAATTGACAGGGCGTCAAAACAGCCGGACAATCAGCATGCCGAAAACAGCTAAGGAGGTGGGTCAGTTTTCAGTGGCACAAAGGGGTCAATTCCAAATGGCAATCCACACCGCTGAGCTTTGTAGCGAGCTTTCGTGGATGCGATGACTGGCCGCGTTCGGCGCTGCCTTGAGCGCAGCGCTGGCCGCTATTCCGCGACAAAAGCCGCGTAAGTTG
>JBGPQK010000152.1:0-2799 GCA_041489005.1 Anaerolineae bacterium | reverse complement strand
GGGCGACCTGCACAGTAATGCAAAAATCCGTCTCCATGGCGGCGAAATGGTCCATCATGCCTGTTGCGGTGATGTAGTTTTCGCTATATGCCTCGGCGGATGCGGTCACACCCTTCAACCCGGCGGCTTCCTGTGCGGACAGTACCTCTATGCTCAAGTCAGAAAGTGGCTGGGTGGCCGTATTGTAATAGCAGGACTGGTCGCTGCCAGGTTTGTCGGGAAAGGGAGTAAACCCAAGGTTTGGGGTTGCGTGGGGCAGGTTGCAGTCCTAAAGGAGGATACCCGGAAAAATGATCAATACTTCACGCATGTGTGTATCCCATATTACTCTATCCATTTTGCCAGGAAAATAAAAGCCATCGCTGTTTGCGATGGCTGTCAGGCTTCTGCATTTCATTATAATAATTTACCAATATCCGAGAAGAAAGTTCTGGCATGGATGTAGCGCTCACGATTGACGAGATACCAGGCGCGGATTATTTGCCCGTACATGCGGGCCTTCCAATAAGCCCCAAACCAGAAACCTCGCTCGGTGCGCATCTCGCTGCTCGGATGCCAGACGCCTTTCAAACTGACGAAGCGTTTTCGATAGCCATTCTGACGGGCTGCCATAGTCAGGGCGACTTCGAAGCCGTACCCGGCGGAAGCCTCTCGTGAGACATATTTCAGCAGTTCGGCGCGAAGGCCGCGCTGACCGGTCAGGAAGGGAGTGATCCAATGTGAGAGATCAGTGCTGAAATGACCTCCCCGGAATAGGCCGAGAGTCATATCGGTGTGATGGTTAATGACGGGATTCAGTAGGGCTTGGATGTGGTCGGGGGTAAGGTTCTTGAGATCAGCGTCTAAAAGAAGGAGTATCGGCGCGGTAGTGGCAGCCCAGCCAGTGAAAACAGCCTGCCCCTTGCCGCTGTTCTTTTCATGTTGGATCACCCGGAATCGATGGTCCATCGAAGCTGCCTGCCGTAAAATCTCCACAGTTCTGTCTGACGAGCCATCGTCAACAAAAATGACCTCGTCGAGAATGGAGGTGGCATGTAATACCTCGAGAACACCGGTAACGTTAATCTCTTCGTTGTAAGTCGGGATGATGGCGGCGATAAGAGGCTTGTTTAGGTGGTCATTAAGTGAAGACATAGGTGTCCCTTCTCTCCACACTTAGTATATCATCTGAAAATGAGTAAAACATTAGGCTGAAAGTCATACCAATGACAGTGAATGATTTCCTCATTTGCCTCATCGAATCAAACTGGAGGAATGAAACAGAGAGAAGTTGGTCAGCCAATATAAGAATAGCGCATTATGATGAGAAAAACAATGGGTATTCAATTGCTTTTTGAGTATAATTCGCCCATTCTATCAACGCTATTGGAGCCAGAATGATCCAGAAACCCACCGGCGCGCAAATCCGCCAGACATTTATTGATTTCTTTGTCGAGCACAACCATACCTTCGTCCCTTCTGCCTCACTCGTGCCGGGTGGAGATGCTACACTTTTATTTACGAATGCAGGCATGGTTCAGTTTAAAGATGTTTTCCTCGGCACGGATAAACGTCCCTACACCCGCGCCGTCGACTCGCAGAAAGTCCTGCGCGTGGCCGGCAAGCACAACGATCTCGATGAAGTCGGCCGCGACGACAGCCACCACACCTTCTTCGAGATGCTTGGAAATTGGTCATTCGGAGATTATTATAAAAAAGAAGCTATCACCTGGGCATGGCAACTGCTGACCGATGTCTGGGGCCTGCCAAAAGACCGGCTTTACGCCACCTGTTTCAAAGACGACAAAGGCAATATTCCTACAGACGATGAAGCCGCCGAAACCTGGAAACAGCAGGCCGGGTTTGACCCGTCGCATGTTCTGTTCTTCGGGCGGAAGGAAAATTTTTGGGAAATGGCCGAGACTGGCCCCTGCGGGCCTTGTTCGGAAATCCATTTGGACCAGGGCGAGGAATTCGACAACCTGGCCGGGAAACCGCACAAGTGCGGGGTAAACGGTGAGTGCCAGCGCTTTCTCGAACTGTGGAACAACGTTTTCATCCAATACAACCGCATTGACAAAGACACCCTCGAACCGCTGCCTGCCAAGCATGTGGACACCGGGATGGGTTTCGAGCGCATTGTTGCGGTCTTGCAGGGTGTGGACTCGAACTATAAGATTGACCTTTTCCAGGGTACGCTGGAGGCGGTGCGTTCCCTGACCGGCGACTCGCTCGAAGAAATGTATGCTGACTTCACTCCCTACCGCGTCATCGCGGACCACGCGCGAGCCGCGGCTTTCCTTATCGCGGATGGTGTCGTCCCCGGAAACGTGGGGCGCAATTACATTTGCCGCATGATCATCCGCAGGGCAGCTCGATTTGGGACAAAACTCAATCTGCACGAACCTTTCCTGGCGAAGGCCGCTGAGGCAATTATCACTGCCTATGGGGATTTCTACCCGGAACTGGTCAAGAGCCGGGAGACCATCCTCGACAATCTGACCCGCGAGGAGGTCCGCTTCGCGCGTACGGTCGAATCCGGCACAGCCTATTTGCTGGGAATGCTGGACGAGTTGCAGAAGTCGGGTGGCAGGACGCTGGATGGCCGCAAAGCCTTCGATTTGTATGCCACCTACGGCTTGCCTCTGGAGATTGCCCGTGATATTGCCCGCGAGCAGAGTCTGGAGGTGGATGAAGCCGGTTTTCACAAAGCGATGGATGAGCACCGTCTCGCCTCGGGCGGCGGGAAGGCCATGGGTAAGATGGGCGGAGAAGATGCCGAGTTCTATGCCGCGATCATGAAGGGACTCCAGAAAACGG
>JBGPQK010000151.1:0-2808 GCA_041489005.1 Anaerolineae bacterium | reverse complement strand
GTCTTTGAATCTCTGCTGTCTGGCAAAGCGCTCGTCGCGCTTGCGAAATTGGATGTCGGGAATGTAGGCGTCCAGGCCCTCGGCCTTGCACAAGGCCAGGCTGGTGTAGCTGTGATAATTGCTGTCTGCGGTGATCTGTTTTCCTTCGAAATAGTTCTCATCTTCACCGACTGCCTGCATGTTTTTCTTCGCTCCCGCTATCATTGGCGCCAGGTTCTCATGGTCCTGGCTGGCAAAAGCTTCGGCGTGCATGATGACTTGATGCTTGCCATCCACCAGCGCCTGAGCATTGTACCCTTGGATCACCCCGTGCGAGGTAGGCATCTTCGCCGATTGGTTATCGGTCACATTGCTCTGGATCTCCTGGCGACCCTTCCCAACCTTGGGCTTCTGCTCTCGCAGAAACTCGCTCAACCGTTCCACCTGATGCTGCAGCCGCTGCACCTGCTTCTGGCGCCTTTCAGACTCGGGCCTCTCCAGTGCATCTGCCCGGATGTGCTCAGCCAGCACCTGCTGTAGTTTATCCTGCAGCCTGTCTCGTTTTCTCTTCAGTTCCTTGAATGTCCCGCTGCATTCCTTGGAAGCATTCGAGGATAGCTTCACCCCGTCCAGGCTGAAATGAGTGCCACCCAATAGATCAAGCTCTGCACACACCAGCAGAATATTGCTGAAGATGCTCTCGATCTCCTTCTGCATCGAGGACACAAAATGGGCAATGGTGCTGTGATCCGGACGATAGCCGCAGCTGAGCGCCATGAAGAGGATGTTCTCGCCACATGCCCGTTCGATTTGTCGCGAGCTGATCATCCCCCTGGAATAAGCGAACAAGATCACTTTGAGCAAAACCTTGGGGTTGATCGCCGTCGCACCCGTGTCATCGTTTTGATACCGCCCCTCGAACACTGACAGATCAATGTTCTTCTCCACCAATTCGTTGATGGTGTATTCGAGCGTACCAGGTTCGAGTTGATCTTCAAGCGAAATGGGGATCATGACCAGTTGGTCGAAGTTGTAGGGTTTGTATTTGGCCATCGGTTTCTCCACACTTTATGCTTACCAGGAGTATACCGAACCTTATCCTTTTACGCGAATCTATAAATACTTTTTCGACAGTTTCAACGGATTGGCTCACCTGCCGCCGGTTCTGGCATGGCCGCTTTCAAGAACCAGAACGATGGCTTGCCCCAAGCGGCCCGCGTACCCACGCCGAAGGCGGTCAGGTGCAGCCGTTGTTGGGCAAGTTTTGCCTTTTGCGCTTTGCGCTTGTGGTTGTCAGAATGCAACTCATCAGTGGGCCGCATACACTCATTGGATCCTGTTTCTATTTTCCTTTTGCAAGCATTTCCGCAGACATGATCTCCTTTGTGTCCTTAATGTAGTATATTGCGTAAATGTCCCCTTGCATCATGATATCCGCGAGCTCTGAATCACAATCGAATTCCTCCACGCCAACATGCAGCTCATAGTCTTCTTTTTGTGCATGAGTATTGATGTTGTAGGATTCCACCTTTACAATATTGATTGATCCTTCCACCTTTTGAAGCAAAGAGGAATTATGAGTTGATAAGGCGTTGCGAGTAACACGGATCCCATAGTATCCCCATATCGGCATCCAGATCAGCACCATGCTGATTAAAAAAAGCCGGAGTGATGAAGGCCATTCAGAGCACATATTCGAGATACAAGGAGCGACTGCAAGCCCAATCATTATGCTCGGTAGAATGGCCACGCTCAACAAAATAAGGCCGCCGATCAGTGAAATTTTACCCCACAACTTTTTTTCCTCTGCCAAACGTGTTTGTTGCTTGGGGGTTAGAGCACCGTTACGATTGGCGAACAGATCCGCCTCATCAAAATCAAAATATTTTCGAAGTAGTTCATCATAATTCATAGCTGCTATCTGGAGTTCTGAGTAGCGATAGATTTAATCGTCTTTTTTTGGATTGCCAGTGAGTAGCATGAGCTTGGCTGCCCAACTATGTGTTTACCCGCCGTTTGGCGGGTTAACAGCTTATGGCCGGTCTCCAGGCAGCCTAACGCCCTAAATTCAATCAGGCATTTACAGAGTACTGCGTTAATATTTGAAGCCAAATGAACGTTGACTCCCTGCTTTTTGGCTGTTTCAGTTCAGAAATTTATGCAAGGAGCAGTAGGCCGCAATCGGCCGAAATTGGATGAAAGACTGCAATGAGTATAGCACAAGAGGCGGGGGTGATTCAATACCTCAGCACAAAATTATCTATCAACCGCGTCTTCCCCATAAATACCGCCATCGAGAGCAGGGCTTTTCTCTCCACGCACTCCAATTCCTGCAAAGTTTCGTAATCCGCACAGGAAACATATTGCAGCGTCGCCAATGACTCGGAGGCAACGGTTTCGCGCACGATCTGACGTAGTTTTTCCGCGTCGCGTTCGCCCTCTTCAAAGGCAGTTTTGGCTGCGGATAGGGCGCGGAAAAGCACCCTCGCGGCCTGGCGTTCATCGGGGTTGAGATAGGCGTTGCGACTGGACATGGCCAGGCCATCTGCCTCGCGCACCGTCGGGCAAACCACGATCTCGACCTGGAAATCCAGATCCTTCGTCATTCGGCGGATGACGGCTGCCTGCTGGGCATCCTTTTGCCCGAAGTAGGCCTTGTGCGGCTGAACGGCGTTGAACAGCTTGGCGACAACGGTGGTCACGCCGCGGAAGTGGCCGGGGCGCATCGCGCCCTCGAGGCCCTTGGTCAGTTCGTCCACCGTGAGCCAGGTCTGGAATCCGGACGGATACATGACCTCCGGCGTGGGCGTCCAGACCAGGTCCACGCCG
>JBGPQK010000150.1:0-2809 GCA_041489005.1 Anaerolineae bacterium | reverse complement strand
GTTGTACAAGTAAAGTTAAAGTAGCTGATAAAACTCCACCGAGCATTGGAAAAATAACTGATAGCCCAAATCTTCTCTGGCCACCAAATCACAAAATGGTACCAATTGATGTGACCATTCCTGTGTCAGACAACTGTGATCCAAAGCCATTTTGTAAGATCTCCTCAGTAAGTAGCAACGAGCCAGAGAATGGCTTAGGAGATGGCGACACAGCTCCAGACTGGAAAATCAGAGAAAACCTCAAGGTGAATTTAAGAGCCGAACGTTCAGTAAAAGGAAACGACCGTGTTTACACAATCACTGTTACCTGTACCGATGCCTCTAACAATAGCTCAAAAGGTACCGTAAACGTCACAGTCCCGCATGATAAAGGGAAATCAGATGATAAAGGGAAAGGGAAAGGGTAACTAATACTACAGCGTATTTTTATATAGACAAATAAAATGGCATCATGTAATATAGATTTCAGTAAGGCGCGTGAAAGAGAGCCTGCATACTTTGTCGGGGTAGATGATATCACTCGGCGGCAGGGGATTTATGCGCCAATAACAAGGGATAAGATCATGATGCAGGGAAACATTGAAATAGATACGAATCCTATTGGCGGTGCAATAGATGCGCTGCCGGCAGTTGAATTACATATGGCAAGTCAATCGAATCTGGAAATTGTGTGGGATGAACTGGTACGCCGTAATCATTATCTTGGCTATCAAAGGCTTTTAGGGCATCGTCTCAAATATCTCGCATTTATGGAGGAGCGCCCAGTAGCCGCCTTATCCTTTAGCGCTCCCGCATTGAAACTGCGCGTACGGGACAAGTATATCGGATGGTCCGCCGAGCAGCGGAAAAACTATCTTGAGCGGATGAGCAGTAACAGTCGGTTTCTCATATTTCCCTGGGTGAAAGTGAAGAATCTTGCCTCCCATGTACTTGCCCTGGCGCTTGCCCGCCTTACTCGTGATTGGGAAGAGCGGTTTGGAATACGCTTATGGCTGGTGGAGACCTTTGTTGATCCCGCGCGGTTCAAAGGGACGAGCTACCGTGCGGCTAATTGGGAATTCATTGGTCAGACCTTCGGCAGCGGCAAGCTTGGGAAAGGCTATGTATATCACGGTTCCATCAAGGAGGTATATGTTTATGTATTAGAGCCGCGCTTCCGGGAAATGATCGGATGCGAAAGGAAATCTTACAATCTCTTTCACCGTCCTTCACCATCAATTAAGAAAGTGGAGGCGCTGCAAATGATATTAAGACATGCCGGATGGAGTCCCGATATTATTCCCTGGATGAAACTTACGGAAACGGATATTGAGTTAATCGCCGAAGAGCTTGTGCAGTTTCATAAGCAGTTTCACGATTGTTTTGGGCGGAAGGAGCATCAGCGTTTGGGCCTGGCATATATATCCGGGCTTCTGAGCAACAAAGAAGCCAAATCTGTGGAGCCCATCGCCCTTGAGTTTCTGGATGAGAAGGCCGTTCGACCTCTGCAGAGGTTTATGAAATCCTACCGATGGGATCACGAGGCAATGGAGAGGAACCATCAAGCCTCACTTTCGCAGACAATAGCATTAGATGACGGTATGATCACAGTGGACAGCAGCGAGTTTGGAAAAAAGGGAAAAGAGTCCGTCGGAGTTGCGCGTCAGTATTGCGGCACTCTCGGCAAAGTAGATAACTGCCAATCCGGCGTCTTCGTCGGCTATTCCAGTGGGAAGGGTTACGGTCTTTTAACCGGCAGGCTATATATGCCGGAGAGCTGGTTTACCAAAGAACAGGAACAGAGACGCAAGGACAACCTGGTTCCGGAAGATATTGTTTTTCAGACAAAACCGCAAATTGCCGTGGACCTAATTGATAAAATCGACAAGACTAATTTATTCCCTGCCAAATGGATCGGCTGTGACGCCACATTTGGTTCCGACTGGGAATTCCTTGAATCCTTGCCGCAGGGGAAATACTATTTTGCCGGTATTCGCTCCAATACCAAGGTCTTTCTGCATAAACCTACTGTGGGGTTACCGTCTTACCAAGGACTCGGCAGACGGCCCGGCAAACCGCGCATTATAAAGGGCAAGACATATACGATCGGTAAAATAGCCAAGTCCAAAAGGTGTTCCTGGTCAAAGGTAGTTCTTGCTGAAGGGGCAAAAGGGCCTATCTTGGCCGACGTCGCCTGCCTCAGAGTCTATCCGTCCCGTAATGGATTGCCTAATGGACCCTCTGTTTGGCTTTTCTTAAGACGCACTACAGACGGACAGATAAAATATGCCTTCTCGAATGCTCCGGAAGATACTCCTCTTTCGGAATTGTGCAAAGCAGCCGTAATGCGCTGGCCGATAGAGCAATGCTTCCAGGATGGAAAGAGCCAGGTCGGAATGGATCATTATGAGCACCGTTCATGGCCTGCATGGCATCGACATATGATATATGTCTTCCTGGCACTGCACTTCTTGCTCCGGTTGCGGATTCGCTTTAAAAAAAACTCCGGCACTGACATTGCAGCAAGCGCGGATACTGGTTGCGGCAGTGTTGCCGCACAGAACCCTCACGATCGCATATGCACTGGAAATTGTAAGATACCATACGAGGAGAAACTATGTTGCCTATCGCTCACATAGAAAAAGGGTCCTTGCTTCGATTAGCAGCGGTTAAAAAATCCGCTGTAGTATTAGTAAAGATCCTGAAATAGAAAAAGAAATAAAATATTTGCAACAAAACAGAAACAGAATGAATTATTTTGAATATCAACAAAATAATCTTTCGATAGGTAGTGGAGTAGTAGAGGCTGCTTGTAAAAATTTAATTGGTG
>JBGPQK010000149.1:0-2861 GCA_041489005.1 Anaerolineae bacterium | reverse complement strand
GTTCAGAATGCTGGCAAAGTGCTAACCCACCGGCAACTCGTCCATGCAGTGTGGGGCACCAGCTACGAAGCGGATGCGCATCTGTTACGGGTGAACATCAGCAACTTGCGTCGAAAAATTGAGGCTGATCCAGCCCGACCGCGCTATATCGTAACAGAACCCGGTGTGGGGTACCGTCTCAAAACGTCGGATAAATAAAAGGTCGGATCTGACCCGAATAATTATATACAGAACCAAGGAACTTTATGATATTTTCCATTGCATTACTTATCGTGATTGTTTTCATTGCCTTTAAAGCAGCTCCAGTCGAAAAGAAGGATGATGCCTTGTTGCATGGCGCTGGCCAGATCGGCCTACTGGCCGCCATTGCCCTGTTCGGTGTGGATTATTTCACATCCTATTTTTACGCCACCGGCGAAATGATGAGTGCCCTCCATCCCTACAATTTGCAGAAATATGCTTTCATTGCCGTCATTATCATTGCTGTTGCCAATGCAGTATTTGGTTTTCTTTATATGTATTCTCTGGGAGTTTTCAACGAAGGTGGCGGTTCCTATACAGCTTCAATGCGATATCTGGCACCCGGCTTGAGCCTGGTGGTGGCAGTCGTCCTGCTCCAAGACTACATCTTCACCATTGTTGTCTCCAGTCTTTCAGGCGTGGATCAACTGCTGTCCTTGACCAACTCCTATAACATCACCTGGATCATCCACGTAGCTCTCGGGGTTGCACTGGTTACAATCACATGGTGGCTCACCATCCGGGGGCGCGGGGAATCGGCGCGCGTGGTTTTTACAATGCTGGGTATCTTCATCTTTTTGACAGTTGCCATGGCCATCGGACTTCTTATCGCCAAAGGCAGAGCGGTGGCTGCACTGCCCTATACAGCTCCTGCCATCGCACCTACTATTTGGCAAGCCTTGTACCATATGCTGACCGCTTCCATGAAAGGCTTGGTGGCCCTGAGTGGACTGGAAGCCATGTCCAATGGTATTCAGTTCGTGATTAACGAAGATTTCGCCCTGGTAAATTGGGGAAAAACACATTTTCCGCGCTTATCGGGTCTATGGAATTACTACAGCGGCAAGTCGGGCACCGGGCGTATGGTACAGACTTCCTTCCTATTTTATGGTGGGATCACTACGGCCTTCCTGACATACTTTGCAATCCACTTCAACGCGTTTGATGGCACAGCTGGGCGCTCACTTGTGGCAAATCTATCCTTTATCGGTTTTAGTCAGATCCCGGGAGGAGTAATCCTTTACTGGGCTTACCAAATCCTGGCGGTGGCGCTGCTGGCTGCGGCCTCAATGACGGCCTTCCAAGACCTGCAGGCCACAGAATGGCGGGATGTGGCAATTGGGGAAATTCCTGAGATCATCGTTTATCGCGATAAGCGCGGAACCTTTACCCGCTCAGTCACCATTGCTTTTGTAGTTGTTATCATCATCACTTTTCTTATCCGAGGCAAGACGGCACTTGGAATACCATATTACGGTATCGGTGTGTTTATGCCAATTATGATGATGGGTTTTGCCATCCGCCGGCATATTTTGAAGACCTTTCCCAAGGGCGTAAAACGCTCATGGGGTGCCTTTGGAGCCGGATCCGCGGCTGTTTTGTCTGGCGTTGTGTTTATTGGTCAAATTGCCGGAAAATGGACTGAGGGCGGCTGGATCGTGCTGTTCTCGTTCAGTATTCTGGCAATAACAGCTAATCTGGTTCTCATTTCCCCCATCGGACATCGCGAACCAAAACAAATCTACCGTATAGTGCGCGAGAAAGCGCGTGTTCAGGGTGCGATGGCTTCCATCGTCGAATGGCAATCCCTAAAGATGCAGGAATACCGTTATAGCGTAATTGTCTGGATTGCCCGCTTCTTCGCGCTATTCGGAATTCATCGCCCAATCCGGGATGATGTGCCTGCGTCAGCTGGGGACTACGACCATGCCTTGCATATAGACCGCCCCGAAGCCCCGTCTCTGCTCCAACAGTACCTCGACAATAATCCCCGCGTGCCCCGGCTGGGAGGTGCACCCAGACAGACTATCCCTGGGGATGAAGAAGGGAAAAAGGATTGAAAACTCATGGGGGATGAGTGTTAAACAAGCTGTGAGAAAAAATAGAGCAATCGCCTGTTAGGCGCCGCATATTGCTTCTAAAAATTTACTGTATTGAACGAATTGCTCAAGCGAACAATTCGTTCAATTTTGAGTTGCTCGTGAAGTTAACGACTGCCGACCCCTTTCCTACAATACAGGCTAAAAGTGGACCTTTTATTATTGATCGTCTCAATTATCTTGACAATTCCTTGACACCTTTCGGCCTCTTCTTGTCATTGGCTTGACCCCATTTTGTATAAAATCCAACATATTGCCTTGACACAATCTTGACTTCTTTCAGCTTGTTTTTGTCATCGGCTTGACATGCCCGTCTGGAAAATCCAATTTCCACATTAAAGCATTCAAAATGTGATTAGGCCGACCACATGAAAAATGGCAAAAGAATTCCCAAAGGTTGGAAACTGGTTATTCAAGGCTTGCCTCTGGCAGCCGCCGCTGGAACAGTCTTTTTGCCGTTACAGCGGCTGGGTCAACAATTCATCATCCTGATTGTTTTGTTGTGGCTGCAGGTGTTTTTTATCGTCGAATGTCTTTTTGCTGGAAGTTGAACAAAACCGTATGGAAGAAAAAACAGTGCGCGTCCTGGTGGCGGACGATGAACGCCCCATCAGGCGATTTCTAAACGCTTCTCTCAGTGGACAATATACAGTTTTGGAAGCGGCCACGGGTGAAGAAACCCTGGCCGTCACTGTGTCTGGACGCCCGGACGTAATCATCCTGGACCTCGGTCTGCCTGAC
>JBGPQK010000148.1:0-2886 GCA_041489005.1 Anaerolineae bacterium | reverse complement strand
GGAGATGAACCGGGTGCTTCGCCCGGGCGGATCTGTAATCATTGGAGAACTTGGACGCTGGAGTCTCTGGGCCCTTGCGAGAAGATTCCGGGGCTGGCTGGGCGCCAGCACTTGGAAGAGAGCTCATTTTTGGACCGCCAGGGAACTCCGTGAGCTCCTGGCAGGCGCCGGCCTCCGACCACGGTAAATTTGTTCTCCTTGTAATCACTCATGTAGCTGGCAGAAAGAATCTCGATCGTTGGTTCGAACCGGTATCGGGGTCGGAATCGGAATCGGAATCGAAAGGAAACAGATGACCTTATTCAGACAGCACGGCTACTCCGTTCGGGAAACGCCGGACAATATGTCACCGTGCGAGTCGGCCGCGATTACCGATTCCGACTCCGAGAAGAAGCGGATTACAGTCTGAACAGCCCGAGGAGTCACTGCTCTTTCATAGCAACGGCTGGTGGGCAACGCACGAATTATTGGTCATCCGCAGGTAGTCGAAAACCATACGGACATTGCGTGTCAGCTCGCGCATTTTCTGCGCGACGCTGCGTACCCCTTTGGATTTGATCACTCCAATGGCGAAACGGCGCAGCCTGGTGATGTTTTCCGGGCCGTATCCCGTACGTATGCGACTGCGATCTTCATCATAGTTCCAATCGAGAATGTAGTGGCAGCTGTTCTCGATGGTCCAGTGCTCGCGGTTAACCTTGAGCACACGCTGCGGGTCGGCTTGTTCGGATGTTCTACTGGTGATGCCGTAGGCGATTTCAAGAGAGCTTTCGCCGCTCTTTTTCTCTATGCGATGCCGCTCGACGATGAAAGCTTGTCCGACGTGGGGAAAGTCGAGGTAGTCGTTGAGTTCGGTTGTGGTCCAGATCTTTCGGGTTTCGATTCGTCCGTGATCCGGGGGCGTATACTCAACGAAATGCGGTTCCCGCCGATCCTGAAAGTATAGCTGCAGATCTTGCAGAAGTTCGGGCTGGTTCCCTTTGACGGTGAAATGATAATGCGCCTTGCGCTCCGTGACCAGATAGTCGGCCAGCTTGCGCTGGGTCAACAAGGCGTCGGCACTAACATCCTTGCCCTGGATATCGATGGCATCCAGCAGTGGGATGGCCATCTTGATCTCGTTGGTACGTTTGACTTCGTCACTGCCTTCTACCGGCAGGGTACCGACTTTTTTTGGGTGTGGCAGACCTTGGTCTGATGACCGATGACGCTCATGACATGAATTTGATGACCTTGATCATCGATGGCGTTGCACATGGTTTTGCCGTCTATGGCAAGACTTTCGTCCTCCCCCGCGTAGATTTCGTTCCAGCGTTGCAAGGCGCGGTCCAAATGCGTGGGATCGACGCGGATAAGAACATCGCGGATGATGTACTCACTGGGGACGATGTAACGGTCCCCTTCGTTGCGGCAGCCGAAACGTTGCCGGGACTTCTGGCCGAGGCTGTTGGCCCAATCCCAGATAGCCCGGTATCCGCGCATCCCACAGAGGATGGCCCCGGCTGCAATGCCCAGAACCGTGCGCAGTCGATGCCGCCGTCCTTGGGCGCGGCGAGGATCGGGGATATCGGCAAAAAAAGAGGGCAGGGATTGCATCTGATTTGCATTTAGCACGATTTTTAAGTCTCCTGTACGATAAGGTGGTGTGAGAATGGCGCGGGACAACAGCGCACGGGCATCGGCACGTAAGGGTTTGACGAAGACCATTTTGGGTGCTTGAGGCTTAGCGGTGTACCCGTGGCAGGTCCGGCGAAATCCTCTCGTGTTACCTACATACACCCAGTTTGCCGCCTTATAGACTGTGCCGCGGAAGCGCTGAGGGTCCACAAAGGTCTCCAGCAATACCACGGGATGACCGAAAGTCTGCTTCCAATCCCTGCACAGACGCCTTTGGCACAGCGACAGAATACGTGAGCCTAAGTTTGGAACATGCCAGTGCGGCACAATCAAAAAGCGGCTGTTGTTGACGACCAACTTCAGGCGGCCATATTGATGGCGGTAGTCCCAGCCGATCCAGCGATCCCGCGCAGCGCATTTTAAGGCTGATGCGGAAAAGCCAATGAGGGCTACCCATTCTTCGCGCCAGACAGCGACATACCAAAGAGATTCGCCGATCTTCTGCAAAGAGCCCAGGTAGTGATGTTCCCGCATCAGCTCCTGATAACGTTTCTCTTCGAACGATCGAATGGGCCGGACAACAATCTCCCGAAGGTTCAACGGAGTTACCCCCAAGTACGGAATACAACTCGGGCTTCCCACATTCTTCATTCGGGAGGATACTAAATTGGGAGGAGGTTGTCCAGAGTGGGCTATAATTATCTCATTCTATTGCAGTTATATGACTGAACAAATTCACCCTGACTTGAACTGAGCCGCTGCGCGGCGGACGCTTCGCGTGTGCTATAATGGTACCGCCATGTGCGATAGATTTCCCAGAATTGTGCCCAAAGTCGAATCGCATCCCAACCGGCAAATCTCTATGCTTAAACGATTTATAATTCAAATTGCATAGGACGCATCCGCCGCAAACATCAGCGCCCCCCTTCAAGTCGTTGTATCGAGAGCGCACCGCGCAGCCTGGTCTTGTAGGCAATTTTGTGCTGTTGGTGCGCTCCCGATACAACTCTAGGACTTCGGGACAGTGTTGTTCCGAATTAAGCTTCAGGGAACTGAGGGTCGAACTATCAAAAAAGCCTGCCAGGACTCTATCGTGGAAGACATACGAACCTAGTCAGCCGCACATTACTTCTTTCCGGTGGGGCAGAGGCGCTTGAGTTCCTCGAACCAATTGAGGACGATGTTAATTTGCTGAGTATTCGCTGCATCTTTCGGCTCGTCACCCTTAAGGCTAAGCAGGAAACGCCTATCCGGAGCGACATCATACGT
>JBGPQK010000147.1:0-2901 GCA_041489005.1 Anaerolineae bacterium | reverse complement strand
GACTTGTCGCCAACAATCTGTTCCCATCCTTGATTACATGGTCAGTTTGCAGCGCTTTGGCGAAACACCGCCTTCTTTGACTGCTCCACCATAATTGGATTTGGACGCTAAACAAGTACGTGTCAAATATTGGTCAACCAGGCGGTTTGCTTGGGAATAGTTCTTTTCCACAAATTACACCCCCCAACCAAGCAGGATCGGTGAGCGTAACCTGCAACCAATGTATAATTATTCAAATTTCTTTGCTACTAAGAAAGTTCTGTCAAAGCCTCAAGAATTGGTGCGACCGTTTTGCTTCAAACTCCTACTGAGGAGGCGAAGAGTGAAGATGACCAATTGATCTATGGAGAAAATCGGAGCTACGAATGAAAACCTTCATATCTCTGCTGCGGGGCATCAACGTTAGCGGCCAAAACAAGATCCGCATACTTGAGCTTAAAGGAATGTACCAATCGTTAAACCTGGCCAACGTGGTCACTTATATCCAGAGCGGAAATGTAATATTCGATTGCGAAGAACAAGATCCCGCTCTTCTCACCACGTTAATTGAAGCGGAAATTGCACAAGCCTTTGGAACCAGTGTGCGGGTTATCCTGCGGGACAAAAACCGTCTTAGACAAATCATAGACAGCAACCCGTTCTTAAATCAAAGAAATGTAGACCTTGAAAAACTCCACGTCACTTTCCTGTCCGATTCACCGGCAGAACAGGGATTGCGTAATCTCCCTGCAAGCGGAGGGGATCGCCTCGCCAAAGAACAGCTCGCAAAGACCCTTGATTCGAAGGCTGGCAATGCCGAGGAATTTTCGGTGTATGATAAAGAGATCTACCTCTTTTGTCCCAACGGTTATGGCAAGACCAAATTCTCAAACAGCTTTTTCGAGAAGAAGTTGAACGTTTCGGCCACAACCAGAAACTGGAAAACCGTGAATGCTTTGCTTGAAATAGCAAATCAGAGGTGACCATGAAGATCAAGGCGATTCAACCCCGAACTGAAACGGACTCGTTTGGTCCCATAGAAGTACCAGCTGATAAATACTGGGGCGCCCAGACCCAACGTTCCCTGGGCAACTTCAAAATCGGGGATGAACGCCTACCGCGGCCACTCATCCGAGCCCTGGGAATCGTCAAGCGCTGCGCGGCGCTGACCAATGTTGCCATGAAGGCCCTCGACGAGGAAATCGGCACCGCCATTGCGGAGGCAGCCCAGGAGGTGATCGACGGCAAGCTGGACGACAACTTTCCCCTGGTCATCTGGCAAACCGGTTCCGGCACGCAGTCCAACATGAACGCCAACGAGGTGATTTCCAACCTGGCCATCGAGCGCCTGGGCGGCAAACTTGGTTCCAAAACGCCAGTACACCCAAACGATCATGTCAACCGCAGCCAGTCAACGAACGATGCCTTTCCGACTGCCATGCACATCGCCACGGTCGAACAGTTGCACCAAGTACTCATCCCGGCCCTGGGGCATTTGCACAAGGCACTTTTCGATAAATCCCTGGGATGGAATAACATCATCAAGATCGGACGGACTCATTTGCAGGACGCCACACCGCTGACACTGGGCCAGGAGTTCTCCGGTTACGCTGCGCAAGTAAAACTGGGGATCGACCGGATTTACGACAGCCTCAAACGATTGTACCCGCTCGCCCAGGGCGGCACAGCCGTGGGGACCGGTTTAAACTCAAAACCCGGTTTCGGCGAGCGATTTGCCGGGGAAGTGGCAAAGTTTACAAAGCTTCCTTTCACCTCCGCTCCCAACAAGTTCGAAGCGCTGGCAGCCCACGACGCCATGGTGGAAATTTCAGGGGTGTTAAATACCATCTCGGTGAGCCTCAACAAAATCGCCAACGATATCCGCTTGCTGGCTTCAGGTCCGCGCAGCGGGTTCGGCGAGGTCTCGCTACCCGAAAATGAGCCTGGCTCTTCCATCATGCCGGGCAAAGTGAATCCGACCCAATGTGAAGCCATAAGCATGGTCTGCGCCCAGGTGATGGGGAACCACACCACGGTCACGTTTGCCGGCGCGCAAGGGCAATTGGAACTCAACGTTTTCAAACCCGTCATTGCCTACAATGTGCTCCAGTCCATCCGCCTGCTCGGGGATGCGGTGGTGAGTCTCACCGATCACTGTATCGTTGGTATAGAGCCAAATCTCGGCCGGATTGCAGAGTTGATGGAAAAATCACTCATGCTGGTCACCGCCTTAACCCCGCACATCGGTTACGACAAGGCTGCCAGTATCGCGAAATTGGCGCTTAAAAATGGCACCACCTTGCGGGAAGAAGCCGTGGGGGGTGGTTTTGTGACCGAAGAGGAATTCGACAAATTCGTCCGACCGGAAGAGATGCTCTTTCCAAAATAAGGCATGATCAAACCTTACGAATGCACCCAATGCGGTTCCACGGATTTCAACGATGCCGGTACAAGGCGTGTGCGTTGCGCACACTGCGGCAGCCTATTCGAAGTACTCACCGACGAACCCACCCTTACTATCAACAAGGGTGCCAATGTGGTATTCGGCAAGAATGCCAACGTGAAGATCCGCGGCGATATCGAAATCCAAAGCGGGGCGAATGTGGATTTACAGGGGAAAGTTGTCGTGGTAAAAGGAAATAAGAAACAGGAGTTCAAGTTGAACCTTATTCAGCGCGGGGATGAATCACCAAAAAGTGCTTAGAGTGCCTAATAAAACCTGTTCTCACAGGCGAGGAGGGGATTGCTTCGAGGGTTTCCAAAAAGCCTGATCCATCCACGGGGGCTGTCTCAAAAGCAGCTCTAGACAGCCCAAGAATAACGAGAAATTCAAGGATTTAGCAGAAGACAAAAAAATTGGCGGTTCATTGGACCGCCAATTTGGCTATATTATGGGCAATACAAAGCAAACCCCATTCCGTT
>JBGPQK010000146.1:0-2980 GCA_041489005.1 Anaerolineae bacterium | reverse complement strand
GTTATTTCTTGGATCTGGTTTGCTGCGAGGAAAGAGATAGATACAGGGTGGCGGCACTTTCCTCCCGCTTGAAAGCAACGTTGCCCGTGCGGGATTTGAAAGCTTGGGGCAAGGACGTGCCAAACTGCCACAGAGCATGTCCCAAATGACCAATGCATCGACCCGTTGCGCTTCCGCGAGAATTGCCGCCCCTAGCCGCGTGTGGATGCCCGACCAAGCATTGTGGCGAGGGTCTGCTCCGGCATTTTGGCAAAGGGACCAGATGAAAAACTCATCCGCCCCGGGAGGCCTTTGAAAATTGTTAGTGTTGTTGCCGTCGAGGCAGCCCTTGGCTTCAAAAACGGCCTGCCTCCCGTTGGGCATTTCGATCTGGTAGTCATGCCGGTCGTATCCCCAATGGCATTCGCTTTTGCTCTGGCCCGGATCGCTTTTTTTAAAAAACCAGGCAACCGATTTAAAATCCTGTTTTTATAAAGAAATGCCCGCCAATTGCATTTTTAATTTGACTTCCTGGTTGCTTTCCTGCAAAGTACGCTTGTGATAGCAGACATTGAGACATTATCCAGCACCACCATTAGCGGGAGAAGGTTCACCAGAAAACAGCTCAGGCAGGTTCAAGAAACGGTTAAGATGTTTCCAAATCTGAGCCGCAAAGAATTGGCGCTAACGCTGTGCGAGCATCTCAATTGGAAAAATCCAGCCGGCAAGCTCAAGGTCAACTCCGGTCTTACCATACTGGAGCACCTGGAGGATTTGGGCATCATCACCCTGCCGGAGAAGAGAAAGACGGAGAAGCCTGTTCAGCGCGCGCCGGCTTTCGAAAAGCCTCCGGACGAGTCTCCTATAGAGGGATCGCTCGAGGACATCGGTCCTATCACACTACAACGGATAGCCTCTAAGGAGGATTATCAGAGCTTCAAAGCCTATATTCAAACCTACCATTATTTGGGCTACAAACATCCGATCGGGTCCTACATCGGCTATTTTGTTGTTTCCGAGACGGGACGACGAAAGATCGGCTGCCTTTTGTTTTCGGCATCGGCCGCTTGGGCGATGGCGCCTAGAGACAAATGGATCGGATGGGCGAAAAAGCATCGACAAAAGCTTCTTCACCTCATTATCAGCAACGACAGGTACTTGATTTTTCCTTGGGTTCACGTTTCCAATCTTGCCAGTCATATTCTCTCCCTTGCCGCAAAACAAATAGGAAACGACTGGGTGGAGAAGTACGGATATCGCCCGGTGCTTATCGAGACCTTTGTGGATACGGCCAAATACACTGGAACCGCCTACAGGAGCGCCAATTGGATTTATCTCGGCCAAACCAAAGACCGCGGGTTTGACGATCAAAAGCTCAAGAAGACTGTCAAAGAAATCTTCGCATATCCCTTGACGGCTGATTGGCGGCACACTCTGACCAATTGCCATCGCGCGTCATCTTTGAAAAAGAAGTACAGAAATGACGTTCAAGCAAGCCACACTCGCTCGGTAGACGAATCTTTTGTGGCGCTTTGGGAAAAAGTCGCCAAGGTCATCAACGAAGTTGCCGAGCAGTACGATAAAAAGTGGCAGGTCCGTCACCGGCTGATCAACTCAATGTTGATAATCCTTTTGGTCTTTCGCTTGGTTTGCTCAAAAAACTCGCAGAGCTACGGTACGACAATTGACGAACTCTGGGACAGTTGCCACCGATTGAATCTACCGCTGCCGCAGAAAGGTTCAATTGCACCGTCTTCTTTTTGCGCGGCGCGCAGGAAGCTGGATGAGGTGGCGTTCAAACACATTAATCAGAAAATTATCGAAACCTACCACGATCAAGTTGAAACCGAATCGTACAGATGGCTCGGTCACCGGATTTTTGCAGTTGATGGCTCCAGGATCAATCTTCCCCGAGGCTTAATGCGGCATGGATATGAACTGCAATCGGACAGCTCATACTATCCTCAAGGTCTGCTCAGCTGCCTTTACCAAGTGAAATCACAGCTGCCTTTTGATTTTAACTTGGTTGCACACTTGAACGAGCGGACCTGCGCCGAACAACATTTGCAGCGGCTGGAGAAAAACGACGTCGTCGTTTACGATCGAGGCTACTACTCCTATCTCATGCTCCATCGTCATTTTGAATCCAAGATACAGGCGATCTTCCGTCTGCAAAAAAGCAACAGTACCGCAATAGATGATTTTTTTGCCAATGCGCAAACGGACGTCACCGTCAATGTCTATCCTTCCTCGACAACGCGCAAGGAGATCCTGGCAGAACATCCTAATCTCAACATCGTTCCGATCCCGATGCGCCTGATCAAATACCAAATAGGCGACGAAACAACCTGCTTGGGATCAACGCTTTTAGATCAAGAGAGATATACGAAACAGGATTTTATCGACATCTATCATTCCAGATGGGGCGTCGAAGAGCTTTACAAAGTCAGCAAACGCATCTTCATCGTGGAAGATTTTCATGCCAAGAATGAGCGGGGCGTCAAGCAGGAAATCTATGCACACTTTGCGCTTGTCACTATGAACCGAATCTTTGCCAATCAGGTAGATATTGATCTTAATTCGCCCGACAGCTCTTTCGATCAAGCCAAAAACCCTTCTATCTCCGGGCAACCTGCATCGAATCAGCGGCTGAGCAGAATCAAGACCAATTTTAAAAACTGCATTCATGTTTTCACAAGGAGCATGGAGGAGCTGCTTCTCTTGCATTCTAAGATGAAAACGGCGGTTGAATGTGCGTTTCTTTTTATCAAAGGCTGTTATCAAAAAGAAAGACTTGGCCGCTCATATCCGCGTAAATCTATGCGGCCAGACACTAAGTGGCATGCTCCGAGGAAGAGGAAAATTAAAAAGGTTAAAAAACCACTACCGACGTTGAATCCTGGGAATATAATGGCGGTTTCTTAAACGAATGGATCTGTTTCTTAAACGAATGCCATTGCGGCGAGAGCACCCCGCCTACTCGACAGGGGTGAGCGAAGCG
>JBGPQK010000145.1:0-2984 GCA_041489005.1 Anaerolineae bacterium | reverse complement strand
TTGCCTGCACTATTGTAGCCATGTATATTGGGATTATATAGTTGCAATATTAACCATAGTAGTGTATAATGTAACCATGCATATCGATATCGTGCCCAATCGCAACTCCAAGCCCGCTGTTCTGCTCCGAGAATCCTATCGCGTAGTGCCTCATCTCAAATTCACACTACTTGGAAACCGTTGCCTCATTCAAGATGACACTATTTAAGGGATGAGTGGCAGAAGGAATCAACATCATCCCGGCTCTCTTTTTTGGCGCTTTGCTGGTTACTTTTTTGCACCAGCACCCGCCGGTCTGTGGAAAATGGTTTCGATCACAACCTCCGTTCCCGGCGTGCCTATCCAAAATGATATTTTTCATGTCAATGGCCTTGGCAACTCCCAGCTTCGGCCTCTCGGCCTGCAAGTCATGAATCCCATGACCGAACCGGCTTGGTTCCCAAACCGGCTTCGCCAGAAGCTCGCCATTAAACGATCTCAGGGGAAGCCATATCAGGATACCCCCTATTGTGAGGCCTCTGGCAGAGAATTAGTGGATTCACACCAACTCTTGGCGAGCTGCCTGACCTTCCTCCGAAGGTGCGCCGAGTAGCCCGGAGGAAGGGCTTGCTCCAGAATTTCCGTGATCAGGGACTCGAAGTAATGCAAACTCCTAATCGGTTCCGATGCTGCACCGTTCAACCATGACGAATATTTCCGGCATGCCCCCAATAGCATGGCGTCCTGGATCACTGCCAATGGTAAGGCACGCTGTCGCATTTGCCTGGCCGTTTCTATCTCAGCTGCGCCAAATTTGCCGGTCACGCATCCAAGCCCCTCAAAGCATTCACGCACTGACTCAATATAACTCTTCTCCTCCGGTGATTCGAGGCAAGACCTGATGCGATGATAGGGCCAGTAGCCGTCAGAGATTTCATACACCGTCGCACCAAACTGGTTTTTCGCGGGATAGACGTTGCAGACTGCCTTCTCTTCGAGTTCTCCCACATAGCTCCCTATGATGCGTTTGGATTTTCCCAAGGCAGAGGCCAGTTCCTTATGCGTTGCCGCAAGACGTCCGGTGTGCCGATCAGCCTCCAGTGACAGATAGGCAAAAAGTTTGAACGCACCATCCGAGAGCAAGCTCAGAGAACTCCGGAACCCGCTGCCTGCCGCAAACCAGCCATGGGGTTCCTTTAACCGGAGTTTGCCTTCACGATCCGGAGTTGGGGGATGGTCTATCATCGAGCCCTCCTTCCGCGTTCGCAATCAACGGTTGCCGTGGTTGTTCCCCTATCCGCGAAGTTGTGTCATCAGGTTGGTCCAGGCTGTCTGGATTCAAGTACAGCTGTTTCCGGCGATGTTGCTTTACGCATCTCTGGAGCGTTCGCAGTTGGCCGTGCGGATACTTTCCGGGGTAGCGCTGTTGAAGATCCAAAAACAATTCCTTGGCGCTACGACTCGGATCGATTTCCAACTGTAACTGAATTTGTCCCCAGACATCGGCGAAGGGATCTGTCCGCGTACGCCACGTGCGTGGCGGGCTCAGCTTCCTGGTCCTACGATACGTTCGGATTGTTTTCCGCGCCGCTGTGGATGTTTCAGCGTCAGGAGCTGGCAGTGTAATAACTGGCTTCGGAGGATTGGGATTCTGCGCGATCAATTCACACGCGACCTCGATGCCGGTGACCGGACTCCCTTTCTTGTGCGCATATTCCCAAAACCGATCCTGCAGATGTTCCAGCTCCTTGAGAATCACTACCGGGTCAAATCTCTCGTACGATTCACGCAATTGAATCTTGCCATCCTCGCCGACTGCCGTTGAGCTCAGGACACGCTGGTACGGAGTCTGAGCTTTATCGTACCGCTTTGTCGTCCGTCCTTCCTTGCGCTCTTTGCTTAGTAACTTCATGGAGGGCTGAAAGAAATTGACGTACAGACGCAGCACCCCGTAGAGTGCTGTTAAGGCTCGCCAGGCGTCCATTCCCTCATAGCGGTCATATCCAACCAGTCGGCGAACGACCGAGCCGTTTTTCTCTTCAACGTGGGCCTGGTCATTCTTTCGATAGGCACGCGAGCGGGTAAAAGTGATCTTTTCCTTTTCACAGTAACGCAGCAGATCGTAGTTTATGAACTCGCCGCCGTTATCAGTATCCAGACCAAGAAGAGGAAATGGAAGGCGCTGCCTCACGGCGTGGATTGCCGCACTGACGTCGGCTTCGCTTCTCCGTACCAAGGCCAGACATTCCGTCCAGCCTGTGGCAATGTCCGTCATAGTCAGCGTGTTCAAATATGCACCCTCGACACTTTCTCCGCAGTGCGCCACCAGGTCTGCCTCCACAAACCCGGGAGCCAGATCGTTCCAGTCGAAAAATGTCCGGATCGGGATCTGGTGCTTCAGTAGCTTGCCGCGACGCGTTGTTGAAATAGCCGAACCCGCCGGATGTCTTTCATGGTACAGCAGCCGATCGGCCGTTGCCGGGCTCATGGCTAGCAGACGCTCGCGCACTTCTCCGATGAGCGAGAGGTGTCCAAAGCGTTCCAGAGCAGCGACGAAATCCGGCAGGAATGGCATCAGCCGCCTGGAGCAGATGCGATTAGCGGCCTTCCAAACCGTGACCAGTGCCAGACGAACAGGCTCATCATACCGGCGCGGCGGCATCCGCTTTCTGGGTGGCTCACCTTGGATTCCCCGGTTCAAAAGCTTCACAGAGTGCTTGCGATCGTAACCGGTGCCCGAGACGAACTCATCCAGAATGCGCCCTTTCTCTTTCCAGGTTGAAATCCGATATCTTGGTACCAGTCGATCCAGCAACTCCCTACATGATCTAAGACTCATTTTTTGCCTCATCCTTTCCTCCAGTTGCGCCTTAATGGCATCAGCAACTGGTGTGATTTTCGATGAGGCAACGATTACCTAGTAGTGTGATTTTTGATGAGTCAATGCGTGCTTTTCGCCTGGCGCGCAAGCTTGAACAGTATAAAACCGGCAACCCTGAACTGGG
>JBGPQK010000144.1:0-3054 GCA_041489005.1 Anaerolineae bacterium | reverse complement strand
TTTGAGGCCCGAAGGGCCGACAGTGAATAGGCCCGGCCGTTAGGCCGGGATTAGGGGGTATCACCAAAATGAGCGCCGAAGGTGCGGCACAAACCCAAAGGCAAACAAACGCGAAAAATTTTATTTGCAATGCTTAGGAGTGCCGAGCCTTCGGCGCTCATCCTTTTTGTCATACTGTATCCCGGCCTTACGGCCGGGCCTGGAGTTTGGCCATTTCAGCATGGTCGAGGGGTAGGCGAGATCGTCTCTGACCTAGCTATAGGGTTGCATGATTGTTGTTGGATAGGGGAATTGAAGACTTTTTGCCACTTCGCGTCTAGGTCCATGTTTTCAGCGAAGTGGTCAAAAGGTATTGGGTGATAGGCCACGAAGGTATGGCCGAGGATTTGCTGACGCAACAGATTTACCAAATCAGCTGTCGATGGCCGAGGAGACGTATCTCTCCATTTTGGAAGCGGGAGGTAATCATCGGTACGCTCGAACCCATGAGCCAAGATGGAGGACAAGAGTAAAAGGCTATAGGAAGCCACCTGGAGTTGTGGCTGACGATCGACGGCTTGCGGATTGCGAGTTTGTGCTTGAGCTACGCCGATGATGCTTTTTTCATCGTGGTGATTGACCTCGATCTCCCAACGATATACGTAAGCCTGCACAAGGGTCTTCAGGTCAAGGTTTGGATCGGTGCAGATGAGGAACGCGGGTTCGCGGTAAAGGAGTTTAGATCCTTTGCGGAGGCGATATCCGACGGGTTTGACGACGACAAGAAGCAACGGTTTGTCGGGGCCGGCTTTGCTCCAGAACACAGGACCGAAGACTTTGACCTTGAAGTCTCGTATCTCTCCGACGGCGAAGCATGGGACCTGTTGAAAGGGGACTGAGTCGTTGCTCAAGATTTCTTTTGGCGTTGGGGCTTTGAGGCCGTACTTGCGTGGACGCCCGTTTGTTTTTGTGCTTGGGTCCAGAGGCAGGCGCAAGTCTGCGTCTTGACGGATGCGTCCAATGAGTGTGGTTCGGAGTGGCAGTGCTTTCAGGAGAACCTGGTTGGTATAGCTGCCATCGACGGTGATGAGGAATTGGCGCAGCAAGGTGTCGGGGCGCTGATCGAGGGCATCACGGAGATTGATGACTGTGGAGAGTCCGATTTGAGTAAGCGAGTGGGCTTTCTTGCGTTTCCTGTACTCTTCCCACTCTTGGTCCGGAGCGTTCTTTTTAGGCTTGGCAACAGGCGGAGCGGGTTGAAAGCGAACGGGCAAAGAACGAGCGGGACCGTTGCCGTTGAGCGGTGTCACCATCAATGAGGCCTGAACGAAACGGAGGCCGCGAATGAGGTTGACGTGATACGGGGGGGATTGAGGATCGCGAACCGTCGCCACGCCGGGAATGTGACGTCCTGATTTTTTACAGGCCGTGTCATCCATGGCCGCAATAACGGGAGCCGGGTGCGGAGCAAGCAGGGGGATGGCGTGATCGATGACGGGATCGAAGAGAGATTGAGGATCCCAGGGGCTGCGGGAGAACACACGATAGTCGGCGCTCCAGTCATCGAACTGTCGCCCGAGGGTGCAAATAGCGGCCGAGGTTGTATGCTTTGGCGGAGACAACAGAAGTCCGTAGACGAGAGGGAGGATTCGTACTGCGGTGCGTTCCTGGGGGAAGATGTCCTTCCAGTCGCGCAACAAAAAATCCATGGTTTCAAACAGATTCATGGTGGCCTCGTCGAGTGGGAATGAGGGATTTGGCACAAAATCTCGCGCGCACGTGAATGGAGCGGATAAAGAAATATCTCCTTAACGTGGCGCTCGACATCCTGGTTCCGATCCATGCGCCCGCGTCCCTGGGTAGTGCCGACATGAATCCAGTTGGCTGCGCGATAACAGGTGCCGGAGAAGCGCTCTGGGTCGACAAAGGATTCGAGCAGCAGAGGGCTGACACGATAGGCATCCAGCCAATCGTCGGGGAGCTGATGGGTGACGAGAGAGAGGATTTTGCTGGCGAGTTGCGGAACTTGGATCCAGGGAAGGATGAGAAACCGGCTGTTGTTGATGAGGCGCGGAAGATTGAACTTGCGAGCCTGATCACTCCAACCGATCCAACGATCGCGAGGTGCAATTTTCAGAGCGGCACTGGTAAAGAGCAGGCAGGCGACAATCCGGTTTGAGAGTGCACGACTGCGGACGAAATAGCGGAGTTGCGCTCCGCAGGGAACCTTATAGCCAAGATAGTGATACCGTTGGATGTATTGGCGAAAAAGAGTGCGGGCATCGCAATCAGAGATCAGATCGAGCGCCAAAGGGAGGCAATCATCAAGAGATTGCAGCACGGGTGCTTCCGGTTCGCTCTGTTCATCCAGCTTTATTTCCCTTGGCCCCCGAGGCGAAGTGACGCGGAGTTCCGGCAGCGACGGGATCAATCCTCGGGTTTTGAGTTGTTGGAGGAAAAGGCGGCACTCATGATTTTTTAGACCACCTGAGGGACGCCGCCATTCGAGGAGTTCACAGATGGTCTTAGAAAGCTCGGCCACACTGAGCGCGGGAAAATCATGGGTGAGATCCCGGATGAGGCGGAGCTCAGCTTGAGTAACAGGCCGACCGCAGAAGGAGATAGTCGTTGGCATAAGCTATTGAATCCTCAGTTGTAGGATTCGCCATGCCAACATTACAAAACAAAGATTTAATTGTCCAGAAATAAATTGTAGAGCTGGACGATGTCGACCATATCGCTAAGTCTCGACCATGCTGAAATGGCCAAACTCCAGGGTCGGGGCTTCAGCCCCGACATGTAAGCATGTCCGGTCCCGGCCAGCGGCCGGGACCTACTAATCTACGTGCTTCGAAAAAAGCTGTAGACGCTCTAAGCTTTAGGGGTTAATTCGCGCCTGGCAAATGGGGGGCTGCTTTAACGATCACATCCGTGACGTCGGCAATTTCGCGAATTGCCGCAACGTCGTGAACTCGCACCATATGTGCTCCATAAATAATGGATGCAGCAACGGTGGCGCCGGTTCCCAAAACCAGTTCGTCAGCGGGTTTTTTCAAGATGGAACCGATGAAAGAT
>JBGPQK010000143.1:0-3073 GCA_041489005.1 Anaerolineae bacterium | reverse complement strand
CTGGCCGCAGGTTTCCGGTGTGGTGTACTGGCTGCAGGTGGAGATGGGTACGGGAGTAGCCGGCACTTCCAGGATCGGGACATCCATGAAGACCCTCAGATCCACCATCGACCAGCTGACCCAGCACTGGACAGTATTCCTACCGAGCGTTGCCTCGATTTTCCCCAGTTCATATCCGGGCTCAAGCTACCAGGCGCAGCTCCTTCCCGGGTTCAAAGGTGGTGACGATCCAGTAATCTTGGCCAGGTCCCTGCCGGCAGTATGCTGAACTCAGTGCGTACGCCATGGGAATGTGGACGACATTGGTGGGAGCGATCCAGAAGTAGACGTATTTGACATCCTGGACGATCCCATCCTGGGAGAGCGTGAATTTCAGGTAGTACAGGAACTCCTTCAGGTCGACGATGGGAAATGAACCTGCGGGAAAGAAATCGACCCGCTGACCGGTACCCACCGTGGCGGTCTGGTCCGGTAAATTGAACGGGACCTTGCCACCTCTACTGGTGTAAAGTTCGGTATGCACCAGATAGGAGTAGCTGTCTTCGGAGATGCTGCGGATCGAATAGCCGTATTAGACCTTATCGAACTCCGTAAAGGCTTTGAATTTCACGTCGAGTGTATCATCAACCGGCAGGTCACCAATCAGATCTTGGTCGTAATAACCATACTCATGACCCAGGGCTCCATCCCAGAGCCAGTATGCCTCCGGGTCTCCGGCTGCGCCCCGCCGCAGGATGATGGATCCGTTCTGGGAATCGCCCTTCTGCCGAAGCCATAGAACGGCGCGGCGTTCACTGGCAGGGCGGGGATTGGCGTGGAACACAACCGTGTCGATCACTTCGGTCTTTTCTGCGGACAGGCTGTTGATGACCTCCTGGAGATAGGTTGCCTAGGATTTGGTCTGGTTCCAGGCCCCCGAGCCCGGATCATTGTAGTACAGGTTGGTGTCGTCGCTGCCGGTGATCGTCCGGCTGTGGCCTGCCAGGCTGGAACCCCATGCCACCGGCCGGCGAGAGCCATTCTGCCCCCAGACATTGCTTTCCACGTAGGCGTGAGAGAAATTGAACAGCTCCAGTGCATACTCCAACTGCCCAGTGAGGTATGACTGCACTAAGCTCGGAAAAATGTCCTAGAACTGCAGTATAGAAGGATCGATCCTTGCAGCCTTCCAGTTCCAGATGAAAACCTCGGTATTACCGTTGGTGAAGCTTTTTTTCACATCCTCAGGCACGCTGTACCCGCCTGCATGCAGAAGCCAGTGGAAGAAGTAGCCAGAGTTATACGCCTGACCTGCCTTGCCTGCCAGGAACCAGTTACTCGATTCACCCCACACGCTGCCAAAATCTCCCCCAGCCCAGGCGCCCTCGTGGTACCCAGCAAGGTCGGTCAATGCAGTCAGGCTGCACCAGGAAGGGGTCAGTTGCGTGTAGCTCGGGACGGGAAGCGGATCCTTGACATCGACGATTTCCGCAAGTGCATCGTGGGAAAGGATCCAGAGCATCTGGTATTTTTCGGCACCGACCACTCTGGTATCTGTAAGGTAGCTGTAATATATTTTTACTCCAAGTTGGAATATCCTCTGAGTAAGTTCTAAGTAAGTCTGGTGTTATCCTTGCGGTGACTAAACCTAATGATGAGACCCCATGATTTACCGAGAGGATTTTGCTCTTCCCGCTGCAATTCTGGCAATCGTAGCCAGTGGAAGTAGAATAACCTTGGAGCAGGATGGGATCTCTTTACCTAAGCCGTGTCTTGTCTCAAAGGTTCTAAGGAAGTACATTCCTGATCATTATTTTCTAAAATTGGTTTTGTTGACGGTGATGATCTTGAAAAGAATTGGCGTGACATTTAAAAATCGGATGATTAAGGTGCGCTCAAAAAAACTATTCGGAAATCGCAATGTGCTGTTCCATCATTCCCTGTAACCCATATGGGAATATCAACCAATATGACAATAGAAAAATCCCACACAACCGAATGTGACCTTTGCGGTCATGCATTGCTTGTAGATGCGACGGTATGTCCTAATTGTGGGATGAATTTGTTATTGAACAAATTGATAGACAAAATCCCTCGGGCTATACCCGGCCCAGAACCATCTGCTGCCACTACCGGGGTTGGAACGCCGGAGGATGACTATGCAGATGAAGCGCATCAGGATGAGCTTGCTCCAAGACTAATCCCTGAACAGACTAATACCAGCGCTAACCGGCTGGATCCTGAGCCTGATCATGGGGAGATAAAGCAATCTCAACTTGAGGAATCTCTTGTCCGAAATGCACCAGCAGAAGAACTAGCCCCTCTGGTAACTGGAACAGTTTTTACACCTCCTCAAGATTATGCTTCCCTATTACCTACCACATCTAAGGCTGATTCTTTACAAAGACCGCGTTCGCACGGCTTTTCTAGAGTCTGGATTTTGTCAGCGATATTGCTTGTAGGCTTGATTTTTCTTTTCATAGAATATTTAGGAAAAAGTAATCAACTGCAGGCGATGAGCGGCGATTACTGGAATCCGCAGAATACAGTGATAGCCCAGGAGGAAAGTCTACGCCGGGCAGAGTCTACAATATCAGCCCAGCAAAACACGATAATAGCACAGCAAACGCGCCCTGCTAATCAAATTGATGTGAATATGACTCTTCTCTTTGGGCCTGATGATGGGATATTGATTCACAATAATGATGGATTAATCAAAACTTATTGGGCGGATCAGGATTCTAAAAACTTCATTTTGAACGTTGTGCTGGTTAATCCTTATCCCAGCACATTCCATTCCTGGGACACTTGTATTCGCTTTAGGCGGAATTACACAGATGAATATCGCTTGACAATTTTTTCCACTGAGCAGTGGGCACTGACATCTGGTCTATCAACAGAACCTATCGCCGGCGGCACCCTCACAAATCTTAGAACGGGGGAAGGCGAATCAAACACCGTATTATTGGTCGTTCGGGATGAAATTGCGTCGCTTAAGGTCAATGATGTGCTTGTGCCCGATATGGACGTGTCTGCGTATCAGGAAGCTGGAGATATTGGAATTGCAATTGGGTCCCGGCAGGGGGATGAAGTT
>JBGPQK010000142.1:0-3076 GCA_041489005.1 Anaerolineae bacterium | reverse complement strand
TCGTTCGGATTATTGAGCCACTTATTTCGATTGCATGGACGACACGCCGTCACCCAATTTTCAAGCCCATGATATCCTCCGTCTCTCACGGGGATGATATGGTCGATGACGAGCGACGCGGGCTTTCGTCGTTTAGGTTTTATGCAATAGCCGCAAATATATCCGTCGCGCTGAAGGATTTCGTGTCTTTGAGTAGGAGATATCGTTCTGCGTCTCGTGAAAAGAATATGGGCTTTTAGGAAAATCCTGGCAGCTTATCTCTTCCTGCCGCTTATAGGGTCACCACTCCAGAATTACTGCAACACCGATATTTTTATTTAGATGGAAGCATAAAGGGGGAGGGATGGGATTAGGAGCAATGATTAAGAAGGGGAAGGGTAATCTTCTCCAAAAAACGGCCCTGGCCGCATATAATTTCCACCCCCATATCCGCCTCCTGGTGACCGAGGGAGGCGAGGAGGAATGTCTGAGAATCCCCCGCCGCGGCTGGGCCGAGATGATCCGCAAGGTTTACGAAGTCGACCAGATGCTATGTCCCGAGTGCGGGGACACAATGAAGGGAATCGCCTTCCCTTGCGACTTCTCCATTGTCGATCGCATCATCAATCACCTCAAGCTGTCGTTCATGGCAGCGAAGCCTCCCTCACCGCGCATCGCTTATCAGGAAGTTCTGATGGCCGTCGAGACCTCAGCCGAATATTTTTCCTAATCTCCTCTCGCCCCAGGGAGCAGAGGTCTGTCTGATTTCCGGCCCTTTTAGGCTTTTCTGTGCCTTCAGAGCTCCCCCTTCCGCTTATTTGAGCTCAACTTGACATCCGAGTACGCTGCGATTTATCATCCATGACGATGGGATGAGGCAAAATCGGCATATAAACGCTCATTCAGCCAGCGCAGCGGAAAACGAGATTCTTATCTATATTATAAGGAGGTATATTATGCCGAAAACAAAACTTGGAAAATGGGCAGCTGGATTGATAGCAGCTTGCTTTTTATCTTTTCTAACAGTTATACTTTTTATTCTTTCGGGACAAAAACCCAGGGATCCTATAAACCTATATCTTGGCATACCAGGAATATGTGCGGGAATTTCTGGAACTGCTGCTTTCGTTACCGGGGCAGTAAGCATAATTAAATTTAGGGAACGCTCAATCCTTGTAATATTAGCCACAATCATCGGATTCATTGTTACGCTCATTGTAGTAATGGAGGTGATAGAGGCGCTTACCTATTCGCATTAAATAACTTGAGATTAAAGTGAAATGGTATCCGATACACGAAAGGACTTTCAAAGCTTCTGGGGTAGATTAACGGCCTGACGAACGCGAGCGGCCCAGCCCGCTGGACGCCGTCCGGGACTTTCAAGATCGACTACACGACGAGGGACGGACAGATCAAGGGATACTACGAGGTGCGCTTCGCCCCGGACGGCAAGACCGCCTCGGGCAGCGTCCAGGAGCTTACCGGGCCCAAGCGGTCCGGCTCCACCAACTGGACGCGGATAGATCAACCCGGCAATCAATTGAGTGGATGCGGCCTAGGCATGAGATGGCGCGTCAGCGATGGAGGCTGGTCCGGCATCTGAACGCGGCGCGGAAATAGCAATGTGTTTGATGGAAAATGGACCATGGGTGGAAGCCAATTCACGGCAGTGCTTACAATAACCATTCAGGGGAACCGAGTTACCGTCCTGCGAAGAAACGCCTCACTTGGTAGTGATTGCGAGATGAGCAGCACCCTGGCGGCAAATGGGGTGACGGTTACCGGAACTACCATCTGCACTCAGGGAAGAGGGGATTTTCGAGCGACAATCGAATGCAGGTAGCGGCCACGTGGTTGAGATACTCGCTTGTGCGCAACCTGCAAGGGCTTTAGAGGTTGACGGCCAGACATTTGCTTACTGGTATGATCCCGCAAAATCCATTACGCACATATGCCGATAGACGTTATGCGCTCCAACTGAAACGCCCACGAACTTGAAGTTACCGTTGAGTAGGTTTATTCTATGCCGACGCGATGTTACACCGTCATCAATGAGTAGCGAGGTCACTATTCTTCTAGCATCTCCGTTTCCGTAATCGATATTCTCTCCAGCAGAAATGTTCCATTTGCCGTATCGGTTTAGTCTATCTCCTAAAGTTGAATTATCGCTCCCGGTGTGTCCTGTTGCCCCAGTTATGGCCTGATCCCTTGCATGGTCACGCGCAGCAAGCGTAAGTCCTTTCTTCGGGGACAGTGAAGACAAAGGTTTTATGAATTGAAGTTCCTTGATACATTCATCAAGTGCACGAATCCCTTCATTGGTTAAGATGGCAATCTCGCCCGGATATTGTAAGAGTCTATTGCGATAGTATGATCGAAGTGGCACGAGGAAGCTGCGGGCGTATTCCCCTGGGTCGGTCCGCGCCATGTTAATTTCGATGATGACTTGTCTTTCACTATCAGTTAGGTACTCAATGCCTGCCGTCGTATCGACTGTCTCCTTTTTCCATTTAGGGGACATTGAGTCCAGCGGCGCTTGACCCGGATTGTGCTTGGTTTGATCATTCTTAGCCTGCGCCGTGGACTCTTTGCCTCCGGGGCTATTTGCCGGTGAATCTGTAGTGCTATTGACATCCGAAGGTGCGTTATGGATGGACTCGCAAGAGACCAACAGAGCAAAAACTAGTAGGACACCAAAACGCCCTGTATACACTGGCAACCTCTGGTAGGAATTATAACATTAAGAGCCATGTAACGCCGGAATTGAGCCGCCGCCCTCTCAAACTGCGTCTGGGCTTCCTCTCCTCGCAACAGATCATCCTCCGACGGCTCCCGACTCGTCTTGTACGTGCTGTGTTTATCCACGTACAGGCTCTGCGGGATGCCGTAGGGCGGATTATCGCCTCATTGATATAGACGATCCGGCGGAATCGAGATTCTCATCGATTTGAGGGGCCTTAACAGACTTTTGACAAAATCTTCATAAAATCATGACAACTTTCCTTCGTGTAAAGATTAACTTATTCATTGAGGAAAATGAGTCAGGAGGTTTGAGATGGTAGGTCTATGTATTTCTGGAGGCGGAGCCAAAATTGGC
>JBGPQK010000141.1:0-3137 GCA_041489005.1 Anaerolineae bacterium | reverse complement strand
CGCCCGCGCACGCAGGCGCGCAGTTGAGGCGCGGCCAGCGTATCCGGGCGATCGTCTGTGTCAAGGCGGGTGATCTTGCCATCCTGAACGTGGGCGATGAGCAGGCAGCGACCGCCGCAGTTGTGGGCTGGGCAGCCGACGCGGATTTTTTGGATTTCGGGGGATTCAATCACCATGATACCAGTGTACAGGAGTCATGCAGGGAAGAGTAGTGATGGATGTAACGTAATTGTTCAGGCAGGTACAGAGTCGTTTAGCACGATGACCTGGATTTTTTTAACTCGATTTTACATTGGTTTGCCTATGGGGGCGGGTGGTTCAAAGGATTACGCTGACAGTAAGACTTTGATATTGGGTCTGGAGGTTTTCATTGAACAGAAAATAAGACGAGATTCACCTGGACTCAACAAGGCTTTCATAAAATAAATACACAAAATCGAAATAATTGTGTCCTTGCGAACCGCCGAAAACGGAGACATTAGCACCTGCTGCACACCTGCCCCGAACGCAGTTGCCGGGAAGTGCAAAGGAATAATTTCCCAGCCAGCAAAGAGGACTTCTCATCTGGCAAAGAGCGCACTCCTCGCAACGAAACATGACTTTGGGAAAGGCGTGCGAAACTTAACACACCTATCTTGACACAAAGAGTAAATACGGTATCATTATAAATTGGTGTATTATTGCAATTTAATGGAATAAATGATCCTGATAGGTGAAATGAACCGAAAATCTTTCTACCAATCCACAGCTAAATTCATAGCATCCATCATGATCGTGATCCTGGCGCTGGCGGCTTTGCCAGTCAAGGTGGCCCACGCGGCAACCATCACCAGCACCGCGGCTGGTGGTAACTGGGCAACCGCTGGTACATGGGTTGGCGGTGTTGTGCCAGCAACTGGTGACACCGTCATCATTGCAACAACTGGCGCTGGGTTTGTTAATATTTCCGCGACCTTAACTCAAACCGCAGCCGGGTCGGTGACAGTCAACAGTGGCGCCACACTTACCACTAGTGCTGGTATTATCACATTCGGCGCACTGACAATTAACAGTGGCGGCACAGTTACCATGTACCGCAGATTGATCGTGCTTGGTGCCACAAATATCTCTGGTACGATAAACTTCGGCTCCACTAATGGCACTGTCCGTAATATGACCTTCACTGGTGCTGTTACGCTCAACAGTGGCGCCGTGTGGAATGAAACGACTACAGGAGCTGCTGTGACTTTTTCCTTTGGCAACAGTTTCACAAACAATGCTACTACCTTCACTGCTCAAAACACGGCACATAATTTTACTGGCTCTGGAATGTCGATTAGCGGGACAACCACCACGGTGATACCTAGAGTAACCTTCACCGGGAACTATACAAACAGCGGGGTATTGACTGCCAGCACGCTTCTAACCGTTACTGGCGCCGCCATCAGACTGACCAACAACGGCACGATCATTGCGACCACTGCTTTATCGGGAACAGGTGGAGTAACGCAAGGTGCAATCGGCATCCTGAATATTGGTGGCACATCCGGGATCACTACGCTTACGGCAACTGCGGTTGGTAACACGGTCAATTATAACGGTGCGGCCCAGACGGTGCATACCGGAAATTATTACAATCTCGGACTCAGCGGCAGCGCCGCCAAGACCCTGCAAGCCGGTACAACGGCAATCGGTGGCAACCTAACCTTGAGCGGTACGGCAACCACCACAACGGTAATAGGCCTGACCATTGGCGGAAATCTTGTTATTGGGAATGGTGCAACTTTCACCGCTGCCGGCTTCGCGTTGAACGTAACTGGCACAACCACTGTCGGCGGTGGAACGAGCGGCAACCTGACGATCACTTCCGCCACCGGCACCAAGATCTTTACAGGCCTGGTGACCGTCAACAACGGCGCAACCTGGAACAACTCAGTCAATTCCACCGTGACTTTCCGCGGCGGTATTACCAACAACGGCACATTCACTGCTGGAACAGGCGTACACACGTTTGATACAAATTTGCAAGCGCTTACCGGGACATTCTCAATCCCAAACGTTACCGTCACGGGTGTAACGCTTACCAACAACAACACCCTAACGGTTGGCACAGCGCTTTCCGGCACAGGTGGTCTGACACAGGCCATGAGTTCCACGCTGAATATTGGTGGCACATCCGGGATCACTACGCTTACGGCAACTGCAGTTGGTAATACGATCAATTACACCGGTGCGGCCCAGACGGTGAAAGCCACAGCCTATAGCAACCTCAATCTTAGCGGCTCCGGCGCGAAAGCCATAGCGACAGGTACATCGGTTGGCGCCAATATGGATATTAGTGGAACAGCGCTGGCAAATATTGGTGCGGGTCTAATTATCAATGTGAATTCGCTCTCGCTGGGTGGAGTGGGTCGGGCTTCAGGCACCTGGGGATCCACTACTTCTTCTGCCACACATACGAATAACACCTACTTTTCAGCAACCACTGGGATGCTAAACGTCGCAACCAATACAGGGCCCGACACCACTGTTGCTGATGGAACAGCCCCGGCGAGCAAGTTCGTCAAAGGCTCGGATACAAATAAAGCCGTATCCGCTTTTACACTTGCCACGAGTTCAGGCATAGATACGGTCACTGCCCTGACGGTTACTGGTTCAGGCACAGGCCTGGCGAATGTCGCCGCCCTAGGCGTCAAGTTGTGGCTGGACGGTGGAAGTGTTCCCAATGAATGGGATGCCACAGACACTGCAGTGGGTACCGGCGTTACATTCTCTGGTACAACTGCATCATTTTCAGGTCTCAGCATCCCTGTTACCATCACTGCAACGCAATATCTGATCACCTATGACATTATCACCTCGCCCACCAATGCTCAAACCATGTTGGCTGCGGTTACGAGTGTCACCGCCACGAATACTGTCACGAACAATGACAATACCGATGCAACCCTGACGGTTGATTCCGTTGCACCGACGGTGACCTTTGATCTTCAGGCTGGTTCTGACTCTGGGACCTTGAGCACAGACAACATCACGAATGTGGCCAGTCCCGTGTTTGATGCGAGTTTTAGTGAGGCGGTTGCTGGGTTTGCTGCAGGAGACCTCTCCAACACAGGCACCGCAACCGGGTGTTCTTTTGCGGTGGGTGCGCCTACTGG
>JBGPQK010000140.1:0-3143 GCA_041489005.1 Anaerolineae bacterium | reverse complement strand
GTCTGGAGGTGGATGAAGCCGGTTTTCACAAAGCGATGGATGAGCACCGTCTCGCCTCGGGCGGCGGGAAGGCCATGGGTAAGATGGGCGGAGAAGATGCCGAGTTCTATGCCGCGATCATGAAGGGACTCCAGAAAACGGGCAAACTAGGCAAGGACGGGGTGGAGAACAACCCATATGAATGGATGCAGGTGGAGGGTGAGGTGCTGGCGTTGGCCTCGGATGGACAGTTCCTCACCGAAGCTGGGGCCGGGGACCGGGTCGAGGTCCTGCTGCCAAAAACCGGGTTCTACATCGAATCCGGTGGCCAAGTATCAGATACCGGTATGATCAGCGCCAAAGATGGTTCCTGGGAGATCGAAGTGGCTGAAATGCGCAAGCCCTCAGCGGGCGCGATCATCCATGTGGGCGAGGTAATCCTCGGGCATCCAAAGGCTGGCGAGGCGGCAATCGCCACGGTGGATAAGACCCGCCGTCACGATATCCGCCGCAACCACACCGCCACGCACCTCCTGCACGCTGCGCTCCACCAGGTGCTGGGCGAAAATGCCCGCCAGGCCGGATCGTCGGTGACCCCCGACCGGTTCCGCTTTGACTTCAACCATCCCGAAGCGATGACACCCGAGCAGGTGGAACGCGTTGAGAAGCTGGTCAACGAGGCGGTCGCGGCAGACTATCCAGTGAAGCCGGTGGTCAAGTCACGTAAGCAGGCGGTGGCTGAGGGGGCGATGGCGCTCTTCGGTGAGAAATACGGCGATACGGTACGGACCATTACCATCGGTGACCCGTTCGCCTCCGCTCAGGGCAAGCCATATTCCTATGAGCTATGTGGAGGCACGCACCTCGAGAGGACCTCGGATGTGGGTGTATTCCTCATCGTTTCCGAGGCTTCCGCGGCGGCAGGTGTGCGCCGCATCGAATCTGTGACCGGGCGCGGAGCGTATGAACTGATTGCCAGACGTAATCAAGCGCTTAAAAACGCTTCGACACTACTATCGGCAAATCCAGAAGATATTGCAGAAAAGGTGAGCAATTTACTTGAGGAGGTAGCTTCCCTCAGAAAGGAATTTTCAATACTTCAAACTAAGATCGGGCTAATGGAATCTGAAAAAGTATTCGAAAAAAATAAAATACTAATCGGCAAGTTTGTCGTCGTAGCTGCTCACTTTGATGATGTTGATAGGAATGCCGTTCTTGTTATCACAGATAAATTCCGTCAACTGTATAGTGATTCTGATTTATATACTGGTGGTACGATAATTGCTTCTGGCATACAAAACGAAAAACCGTTTGTTTATGCCTCCTCTACAGATGATGCTGTGAATTTAGGCTTGGATGCAGGTCAAATAGCAAAATACGTTGGTGAGGTATTAGGAGGGTCTGGGGGCGGACGGCCAACATTAGGTCAAGCAGGTGGCAAGGATATCTCGAAGCTTCTTGAAGCACGCGAAGAAGGAGTGAAGCTAATCAAGGAAAAACTGAAACAAAGTAAGAGAAAAAAGGAGTAACCCATCATCTTTCCTGACGGCAACCGGTACCGTGACGTGGAAAGATCGCCAGCTTGACTGGGCAGCCATGTGCTGGTTGTTCGTGGAATTGCCAATTCGACCTACGTTATAATGGGGGACGATGAAGACACAGGTCATCCAACTGGATTCGCATGACGATGTGACCTCCGTGCGGGACAAGATGTCATGGGCCAAGACGGAGCGCATCCTGCTGGTCTTTCCCCGCCGTTCCCGTATCCTGGAGCGGACACTGGATCTGCGTCTGCTCCAGAGGCATGCAGTCACGCTGGGAGCGCAGCTTGCCATTGTGGTCCGCTCAGACGAACTGCGTCGCGCTGCCGAAGGATTAAAAATCCCAGCTTTTGCGACTACTGCCTCTGCCCAGCGCCGGGTCTGGGAAAGGAAAAATGATTCGATCAATCCAAACCGCCGCTTTATACGCCCCGACCTGCGCCGGATGCGCACCGAAGCATTTCCTCCCGAAGCGGGCTGGCGGTCCCTTTATAAGGTTCGTTTCTTGTTCTTTTCCCTGGCTGTTCTTGCAATTCTCGCTATTCTTTCGCTTTTCATTCCCTCAGCCACCATCCTGCTAAGCCCTGCAATCCGCCTGCAAAGACTGACGTTCACTGTCAGCGCCAGCTCGAACGTGACCACCGTCAACTTGGCGGGAAGCCTCCCGGCGCGGCAGACCTCGGTTATCGTCGAACACAACAAAACGGTAGAAGCAACCGGCTCGGTCGCCATCCCCAACGGGCGGGCGCAGGGGCTGGTGCGCTTCCAAAACTTGACCACTGCACTGGAGGGTATCCCGTCCGGGACGACAGTCAGTACCCAGACCACCCCACCGGTACGGTTCATTACGACAGAGGACGCAGTCGTCGAGGCTGGCCTTCACAAGACAGTGGAGGTACCCGTTCAGGCAGTCGAGGCGGGTTCAACTGGTAACCTGCCCGCTGACACATTGGTTGCCTTCGAAGAAGTTGACCTGGGAACCAGCCTGGCTGTAACCAACCCCAGCCCAACAACCGGAGGTACGGATCGCACTGTCGCCATTCAGACTGCTGCAGACCGGTCGCTTGTTCATGGTACTTTGTTGACCGAACTTCTCGAGCAGTGCAAAACGGATCTTCAGCAAACGCTCACTCCCGGAGATATACCCTTCCCAGATACCTTGGATGTTTCCCAAGTACTTTCTGAGACTTATTTCCCCGCCGAGGGCCAGAGTGGTAATATGCTCTCACTGACAATGCGCCTGCAATGTCATGTGCAATATGCCTCGCTGAATGATGTTAATGCTCTCGCGGAGATGTCGTTGGATGCCAACCTGCCAGATAACTTCGTCCCCTCTTCGGACGGACTGACAATTTTACCTGCCAGTATCCCCATCACGGACGCGAACAAGATCACACGCTGGGACTTGCAGGCGCAACGCCTCCTGCATGCCCGGTTGGACCCGCAGACTGTTGTGCAATTGTCTCTTGGCAGAATACCCCCGGATGTCATTCACCGGTTGAATAAATCCCTGCCGCTGGATTCGTCACCGGTCATACAGGTAAGACCCGGTTGGTGGCCCTGGCTGCCGGTCGTTCCATTCCGTATCACTGTATCCACGGTGGATTGATGAGAATTCTAGCT
>JBGPQK010000139.1:0-3211 GCA_041489005.1 Anaerolineae bacterium | reverse complement strand
CTCTGGGTAGGGGCGGCCGGCCGAGAATAGTCAATCTAGCCTGTGTAAACTGAGGGTTTTGATAGGACAAAATAGGGACATTTCGCGTCAAAATGGGACATTTGAGTTGCGCGACTTGACAGCTCTAAGAGGGCAGCTTATTAACTAGACGGAAAGAATCAAGCCAAGACGACGCCTGTCCCTTAATTCGCTTTGCCGCTGGCATTTTTCTCGGGCCGAAGCATGAGTGATCAATCGTCAATCGACCGGGAAGGAGGAAAATATGTCTAGAAAAAGAGATTCTCGAACGGATTCCAGAAGATTTAGAGCTGGTCTGCTTATTCTTGCGGCCGCAGTCATTCTGCTCGGACATTTGGGAAACACCACAGCTCCACAAACGTCACTCCAGCGGCCTACGGCGAATCTCCAGATCACAAACCTTGTTGGGTTGGATACTGCAAAAGCCGTGGCCTGGGCCAAGGCCGCTGAAGTTGCCGGGACAAATATATCCATGGGCGAGCCCATCCTCTGCAGCAACGGGCACAGTGAAATCAATGCCTATATGTTTGTGTTCAGGGTCGGGACGCCGATCTTCCCGACGGACGAAGAAATTCTTTATACGGTTCAAAAAGGAATAGCCTACGAAGAGGCGTTGGACCGGGGCGAAACTCCCGAGGAACTCAAAGCCCTCATTGATCCTAATGAAATTTATAGCCGGCTTGCCGATATGAAAACCTCGATTTTCCGGTCCGGCGGGCAATCGACAGGCATCTACCAAAGAATCGAGCGCGAGGAGATCAGAAAAAGAGCCTTGAAAATGAGGTTTGGAATCGATGATTATCTGACGATTTATGTTTCTGCTTCCTATGAGAACTTCCCCATCCGTCGTTATAAGAAATCTTTGCCGATTTATTATACAGCATATGAAAAAGCCCGAGACGAAGCGGGCAAAGCCTTGGGGTCGCAATCAATTTTGCTGGCAAAATACTATTTCCTTGGGATGCGCGGAGAGTATTTTGAATTCACTAATTCCGAGCGAACCGTAATCTACGACGCCGTTAAAAACAAGATGATCGCAGACGAAGAGAGGCTGCTGAGGCCCAAGTTGGCATCTCTTCGTCCCGCGATGTCGGGCCAGGAGCTAATCCTTATAACAGACGCCGTTAGACAGGAGTGGCAAAATGCCATCGCCAAAACCGTCGGGCAGAAGCCAGGCAAGGGCGGCCTGTAAATAGAGGAGCCGGACGATGTTTAAGAAAAAGAGGATTTTATTAGCTGGTCTTTTGTCAATTTTTCTTTTCGTAGGAATTGCCGAGGCTGATCATCATTATGTGCCCTATCGCACCTGGTGGTTGGTGCCTCTCCAATGGACACGCGGCTGTTCGCCGACATCAGCCGCAATGATCTTGAATTATTGGGATAAGCGGGATTTGTCAGGCTTTGGGCCAACTCAGTATTTCGGAAGGCTCACCAGCTATTGGGCGAATCATTGGGATAACGAAATGAATGTCCCTATGCCTCTCATCGATCAACTGCACCAAGCGATGAAGACAGACGGCGATGGGGGCACTGATCCGTGGAATATCGGAAGCGGAATCAAAAGTGTAGCCAATGATTATAACGGCTATAGTTTCGAAGTCAGTACGGTCATTGGAAGTCCCATTCCGGGAACAGACGGTTGGGACTTTTGCTGGGGTGCAATGAAAGAAGAAATCGATAACGGCAAGCCTTTCGTCTGGTCAGTAAGCGCTATGGACGGCACTCATGTTGTCGGTCACTCTCTCTGTGCTTTCGGCTATACGGACTCAAAATATGTCATTACGTATAATACATGGGACACTGGCGAAGATTGTTGGTATTACAATCAGTATGATAACGGCAATCCCATACTGCCGGCCGACCAAATAGACAGAATCCATCCCGGCGGAGGCGACCATAGCGAGGTCCGGCTCATGGATCCCTATGCCGACGATATTATCACGGGAGACAGCACTTACGAAATTTGGTGGCATGAATATGGCACAAGCATCGCCAAAGTGAACATATATTTTAGTTCGGATAGCGGAAAAAGCTGGACGTTCATCGGTTCTCAAGGTTCGAATATGGGTTTTTACGATTGGCACGTTCCCAACATCCAGACCATCTCGGCAAGAATTCAGATAGAAGCTTTCGATGCCTCGGGGAAATATATTGCCGGCGAAGGAAGCATAAGAAATTTCTGTATTAAGTGCACCTCGCCCCTGCCTCCTGGAGCCCTCTCTTATCCAGTCGCAGATTGCGACGGGAATTTTACGGTCAGCTGGACATCGTCACTCACCAGCTCTTATGAACTCCAGATGGCCCGCGATTCGAATTTTACAAACCCAATAACCGTCTTTACCGGCAATGCGAATTCCTGGAATCAAACCGGACTTAGCCGCGGTCCGTGCTATTATCGCGTCCGCGCTGCCGACGATTGCACCCCCGGGAATTGGAGCGGCTGGACAACCGGCGGGGAAATATACGTGGGCGTTTCAGGGACTCCCCGGACTCTCGCCGTACCGTCCTCAGATTGTGACGGCAACGTCGACATTAGTTGGAACGCAGTGGATGATGCGACAAGCTATGAGCTCCAGGGCGCATTGGATTCACAATTTAAATCCGCCATGACCATTTATAAAGGGTCCGATACGTTTTTCCGGCTCACAGGAGTTCCCCAGGGTGACTATTATGCCCGGGTCAGAGCCTCCACTTCGTGCGGATGGAGCGGATGGAGGAGTGCTGGCCCCATCCACATAGGGCTTCCGGAGCGGCCCTCCACTATCAGTTATCCCTCTCTGAGCTGTGACGGCAATTTCATAGTGAATTGGAACAGTGTTGCCGAAGCGTCGTTCTATGAGCTTCAGAGGGCGACAACATCCGGGTTCGCGGATGCCGTGACCGTTTACTCAGGGGCTTCTACGAACTGGAGCCAGACCGGACTTGGAGTGGGGGCCTATTATTTTAGGGTCAGAGCCACAACTGGGTGCGGAACAAGCTCCTGGAGGACCGGTGCGGCGCTCGTGCGCGGCGGACCCCTGCTGTCGCCACCGCCGATATCTTATCCGAGTTCAGATGATGATGGCAGCTTTATCATAAACTGGAGTCCAACAACCGGAGCGACGAGTTATGAACTTCAACGAGCCGCGAATATTGACTTCTCCGGCGCGAGGAGCCTTTATAGCGGTCCCACCACGACCTGGAACGAAAGCGT
>JBGPQK010000138.1:0-3225 GCA_041489005.1 Anaerolineae bacterium | reverse complement strand
GGGCCGCCTTGCCATATTGACCAATGCCCAGGCTTGCATGGAATGCGGTGCCTGCCAGTTGAATTGTGTCACCGGCGCGATCGCGGTCGAAAGTGGGGTGGGTTGCGCTGCGGCCATGATCCGTGCCGCCCTGACAGGTCAAAAGGAAGCCACATGCGATTGTTGAAAGGGGAATATATGGACCCTTCCCCCACTCTTCTTCCCTAAAGAGGGGTGGCAATAATGCAGGTTGGTGAGCAGTTGCGAAGTATACCCGAAGGGTGCAAAACCGCTCACCAACCTGCGATTTATTCGATCAAAGAATCCTCGGCAGCAATTCCCCGGCTGGTAAATCCACCCCTCGCCCCCCGCGATTTCGAGGGGATTTTTTCAATGACCCCAATCGGCCCAGACACAGAAAAAACACGGCGCGTTCAGCTTGTGCAGGCCGCTCCCATCGGCATTCACGAAGAATAATTGGTCAGGGGGAAAGCCTTGATTGCTTTTTCCATCCCCAATCATTGTGAATATCAGCTGTTGACCATCCGGCGACCAGCTAAGCCCACCATAGGTTAAATTGTATCCATCAGTCAGGGAGTGCTGGTTTTTCCCATCTTTGTCGATAACGTCTACCTCCACAGGATCGTCGGGGTTCTTCTGGGTGAGGAACGCTATTTTGCTCCCATCCGGTGAGAGGACCGGCGATTTGACCTCATAGACCTGATCGGTGTGAATCACCTGGGCGTGGGTTCCATCGGCATCCATTATATTCAAGGTATTCCCCATATCACCCGTCACAAACAAGATCTGGCGGCCATCCAGTGACCAACGCGGAAAGGAGGCATTGAAATTCGATAATGGGTGTGAATTGCTACCATCAGCGCCCATGACATTTATCTTGCAACCTGAGTTGCCTGAACAGGACAAATAGACGATCTGGCTCCCATCTGGCGACCAGGATGGCTGCAGATCGAATCCCGGGTTGGTCGTCAGACGCGTCAGGCCGCTCCCATCGGTATGGATCACGTAGATTTCATAATTTCCATCTCGCTTGTCAGATACAAACGCCACTCGCGTCCCATCGGGGGACAGGAAAGGTTCGGTATCGCCGTCGAGGTCGGTGAGCTGGCGCATGCCACTCCCATCCGCATTCATGATGGAAATCCCGCAATCCATTCCGTTCCCAATGGAAGATATGTTCTTGCAGGACTCAAACACAATATGACCGACGCCATGGTCTGTGGTGATCGTGGGTTCCAGCGCCAGGTTCGCCGTGGCTTTGGGAAGCCCGCCTTGGACTGGTGTGGCACCAGTTTTTGGCGTATCAGTCGCATTTGTTGCGGAGGTGGTAAACACGCAAGCCAGGCTGATCAATAGGACCATGCCAACGGAAACAGTTAAGGCAAGCTTCTTCATAGGATCCTCCTCAAGCAGATTTGCTCAAGCACAATATTCGGGACGCTTAATTTATTCGGGACCCGAAATTTCCAGTCGGCGCACCAAACTTGATTAACACAGGATGTTTCCTTATTATACAGGTTTGGTAGGGTCGATGCAACCAATGGGTCGCATATCAGTTTTTTGTCTCTGCCCATTTTTAGGCTCATATTCGATATTTCCCCCTCAGCCTCCCTTTCTAGACAACCCCTTCATTTCATAAAGCCGGAATGGATCACAGTTCCATCGGGCTAAAGCACAATCCAGCTGTACCGGGCCCGCTGTGGACCGCCAAGGCGGGCGAAAGTTCGCCAATGAAAGATTCAACCACCACCACTTTGTTTTCCACAATTTGTTTGAGCCTTTCGACTTCCTGTTTCGCACCGGCGTGGACGTAGGCGATCCTGGCCTTGCTTTTCCCGAGAGTCTCCTCCACTTTGTCTGCGATGGCCTGGTATGCATGTCCGCGGCCGCGGGCCACTCCCAATGGGACGATCACGCCGTCTTCCATGCCGATAAGCGGTTTGATATTGAGCAGTGAGCCGACCAGGTTCGTGGCTTTGCCGATGCGGCCGCCCATGTAGAGATACTTAAGCGTATCCGCGGTCTGGATCATGTGCGTGACCGGGACCATGCGCTTGACCTTCGCCACAATCTCCTCCAAGCGCAGGCCTGCCAGGGCGGCGCGCGCGGCTTCGATCGCCATCCACCCCTGGCAGAGCGAGACGTTGAGAGTGTCAATCACTTCAACAACCACCCCCGGATCCTTCTCTTTGATCATGGATTGGGCCACCATCGCAGCCTGGTAAGCACCGCTACCCTTCGAGGTCATATGGATGCTTACAATCTCATCGTAGCCCTCTTCCACCAGGGATTCGTAAGCCTCGAAATAATCGCCGGGGCCTGGGCTGGCAGTCGTCGGCAAGACCTTGGCAGTGATCAACCAGTTCAGGAATTCTTCGCGCTGAATCGTCACCAAGTCGCGCAGCACCTCCTGCCCGCGGTGGATGTAGTAGGCCACCGTGCGGATGTCCAATTCCTTCAATATCGGTTCGGGGATGCTGGCGGTGCTATCGGTGAGCACAGCAACTTTCTTTCCCATTTGAACGGCTCCTTGATAAGCACTTAATTTTCTTATCATCCCTATTTTACGCTTTTTTTGGAGGAATGGGTTAAGTGAAAATTTATCATTATTATTATTTCTCAACGGCTCATTCTTACATATACCGTACCTGAGAACGAAATTGAAGATGAGTTTGGGGTGATCAAGGGAGGGGAAGGGTAATATTCAGGAAAATGACATTTGGTACTATCCTTCAAATAATTATTTTCATTGACCGGCTCATGCACTGCCATACTGCCGGCCTGCCCGAGCTTGAAGCGGCTGGCTTTGGGGGTTATGGGTAACAGGCAAAGAATCGGGGGTGGTCATGGTTTCTCCTCGATTATCGAAGAGTACCCTGGTTTAATGCTTTTCCGGACGGACATATTGGTCACCCCCTTCTTTACTTACTTTCCAGGTTCGAGCTTAAGATGGCGCGACTGGCTAATATTAGCCGGTTCTGTTGGAGTGTATGGTCTGGGCATCCTGCAGGCATTTTTTCAGCTCTTCCGCCAGTACGCCCACCTGTGGTTCGTTGAGCAAGGTGGCATGGTCGCCGGGGACACCGTGGACTTCCACCAAGGCGGCATAATCCTGCCAGCTTGCGGTGAGATCGGTGTGGACGTACGAAGGTCGTTCATTGACGTGGAAGAAGACCAGCTTTCCCGGATAGCGCCGATAGACATATCCCCGTGTAGCAATTCTAT
>JBGPQK010000137.1:0-3248 GCA_041489005.1 Anaerolineae bacterium | reverse complement strand
TAAATAATAATATCTCGTTATTGGGTGGATTTGCATTAAAGTGCAAATCCACCCAATTTTTTTACAAATGACAGCGAATTCACCTTTCCACCACAGACGACGGCTCTCGTTGCGAGTTCAGGACGCGCGCACAGCCTGGCTTTTGATTGTCCCAAGCTTGGTGGTGATTCTGGGTGTGACGTTGTGGCCGATCATCTATACATTTATCCTGAGTTTTTTCCTTGCGCCCACTGGCATTAACCAGGTGCGAACATTTGTGGGTCTGGGGAACTATATCGAGATGATCAAGGACCAGACTTTCTGGGAAACCATTGGGCGTACGATGTATTTTACAGTCGGTTCGGTGAGTCTGGAAATGATAGGGGGTTTGGCAATTGCACAGTTGATCCATTCTCATCCATGGGGTTGGAAATTCCTGCGCTTCAGTCTGATTATCCCCTGGGCAGTTCCGACGATAGTCAATGGTGCCATGTGGCGCTGGATCTACAGCGCAGATTTTGGTGCCCTTGATGGCCTCTTATTTCAATTGGGGTTGATCAAACATTATATTCCCTGGCTGACTCTGCCCAACATGGCCATGCCACTTGTAATTCTGGCCGATGCCTGGCATATGATGCCATTTGTTGCCTTGATCCTGCAGGCTGCCCTGGCAACCCTGCCGGTGGAACTTGACGAGGCTGCCGCTGTGGATGGCGCGAATGCCTTTCAGCGTTTTTGGAAAATCCGAATTCCTCTGCTCCGTCCCGCCATCTTGGTTGCATTGATTGCCCGCACTGTGGATGCCTTTCGTGTGTTCGACATCGTTTACATCATCACCAATGGCGGACCCGCCAATAAAACACTCACCATTACTTATTTGACATATCTGAATTCCTTTCCCTGGGGGCACCAGGGTATTGGAGCAGCACTGTCATTCCTGATTTCTATTTTCACAATAATTATGGCTCTGGTTTTTATCCGTTTGCTGTATCGCCCCGAGGAGACCCAATGATGTATTTCCGTAAACTCCTCCGCAAGCTGCTCTTATTTCTCTTAACCATCCCTGTCCTCTTCTTTATTTTCTTTCCAATTCTCTGGCTGTTCAGTGCCAGCCTGTCCAACCAGGCGGAACTGTATGCAATTCCTCCGCATTGGATCCCGCAACACCCGACCATTCAGAATTATATGGATATTATTTTCCCCAGCCTGGCCACCTCATCGGTGCCGCGTACTTTTGCAGTGGCGTTGTTGAACTCCATCAAGATTGCTTCTGCTGTGACAGTCATTTGCATAGTGATCGGAAGCCTCGCGGCCTATGCGTTGGTGCGGATCCCCTTCCGATTCAATCGCTCCATTCAACTGGGGATAATTACCACGCGTATGATCCCGGAAGTGTCGCTAATCTTGCCCCTTTTTATTATCGCTTCCAGTCTGGGGTTGATTAATAAGCCGATTGTCTTAATATTGGCTTACATGAGTTTTGCCTTACCGTATGCCATTTGGATGATGGCAGCTTTCTTCCAGTCAGTTCCCATCGAACTGGAGGATGCTGCCCGCATTGATGGTTGTACCCGCCTGGGTATCTTGTTCCGGGTGGTCATGCCCATCTCCGTACCCGGGTTGGTCTCCACGGCTATGTTTACTTTCCTACTAGCGTGGGATGAATTCTTCTACGCCCTGATCTTCACCAACACATTGGCTGCCAAAACAGCACCTGTAGCCATTGCAGAGTTTGTCGGTCGTTATGCCATGAACATCAATGGTATGATGGCAGGTGGGATCATTGCAGCTCTTCCTCCCGTGATCCTGGCGTTCATTTTCCAGCGATATATTGTAAGTGGTCTGACGGCGGGGGCGGTCAAAGGTTGATGAATCGATAATATAAGTGGTGGTTTTTGAAGTATAAAGAGCTTTATGGAAGATTGCGATTCCCAAAGTCGCCTCTTCAAGGAGATTGTCATGTCTTATCTTATCCTTATACTAGAGAAGATTAGAGAATTGGGTAGATATCATTGACAAAGTGAGATGTTACTGTTCTAATAAGCAGGTTGTGTCAACAAACAAATTTGGTTACAATATCCTCCCCTTATTCATCTGCAGACCAGATCGCTTTTCGAAAACCAAACCTGTGGTTGGTGACCAGCATCCAATGATTGCACCAGCTAACCTTATTGAGGGAAAGGAGGTAATAGCGATTCTAAAGACAATACTCTATAGAACATCCATTTCAAACTGTCGTTCATATAATATCTAAGGAGAGACATCCATGTTTAAGAAGAGTTCGCTTTACGTGTTGTTCGCCACATTGGCTGTGATGGCAATGTTCTTATCAGCCTGTGGACCAAAACCTACTGCCACTGCACCTGCGACTGGGTTCTCGGTTGGCGTCGTACTTCCGACCAAGGATGAGCCGAGATGGATCCAGGACGAGACCCGCTTCAAAGATGCCTTCACTGCTGCCGGGTACGATGTCCAGATCCTTTTCAGCCAGGGCGATTCTGCCAAGGAAAAGGCCAACGTTGAATCGCTGATCGCCCAGGGCGTCAAAGTGATCGTCATTTGCCCGCAGGACGCCACCGCCGCTGCTGCCGCTGCCGCAGAAGCCAGAGCTGCCGGCGTCAAGGTGATCTCCTACGACCGCCTGATCCGGGACACCGATGCCGTTGACTACTATGTAACCTTCGACAGCATTTCGGTTGGCAAGGCACAGGGCCAATATCTGATCGACAAGGCAACTGGCACTGGCAACCCGCTCTATCTGTACGCCGGCGCGGCCTCTGACAACAACGCCTTCCTCTTCTTCGAGGGCGCCTGGGATGTTCTGCAGCCCAAGATTGCCGATGGCACCTTTGTCATCAAGAACTCGAGCGAAGCGAAAGCCCTGCAGAGCAAGGCGACGCTGACCCGAGACGAGATGGGCAAGATCATCGGGCAGGTGACCACCGACTGGAAGTTCGACGTGGCCAAGAACCTGGCCCAGGCCAACCTGACGGCTGCTCCTGCCGCCGACAAGGGCAATGTCTTCATCCTCGCCCCGAACGATGGCACAGCACGCGCCATTGCGGATGTTTTTGGTGCCGACACAGCCGTCACGAGCTACGTCGTTACCGGCCAGGACGCAGAGATACCCTCCGTCCAGTACATCATCGATGGCAAGCAGTCGATGACCGTTCTGAAGGACGTCCGCACGCTTGTCAGCGATGCGATCGCCGCCGCGGTTGCCTATCTGCAGGGTAAAACCCCTGCCCAGACCGCAACCTACAACAACG
>JBGPQK010000136.1:0-3379 GCA_041489005.1 Anaerolineae bacterium | reverse complement strand
ATCCAAGCCGAGCTCTTCCTTCAGCTGCTGATAATCCTGTTCTATCTTCCAGCGAGCTTTTGCCAATCGAACCAGACGCCTGAGTGTATAGGTCTCCGGTAGATCGCAGAGAAAGTATTTTGTCGGTTCTTTCTCATCCTCGGGCCATTCAACCAGTAGCCACACTTCCTTGTGCGGCGCGTCGCCGTGCACGTAGCCATGCGAAGGCTGGACCCTCACTGCCATAAAGCGGGATTCAAGCCATCCCTTGCTGCCTTCGCGCCAGCGGACCTTTTTCCACCTTTTGGTCTTGAGCGCCATCTCGTGCACGTTCGTCGGCTTCTGACCTTTATACGAATATCGCGACGGCGGTTGTCCTCTGCCGCTGTATTCCGGAACAGAAATCTTCGGCGGCTTCGCCCATACACCTACTTGTTCGGAGATACCTACTACATAAGAAAGTCCGCGGCTCTCAAGTGCATCCCGAAACTCTGTCGCGTCTCCATATCCGGCATCTGCCACCACGATTCTGTCGGGAACCTTCCAGCTGCGGGTCTGGTCGATGATGTCTACGGCCAACTGCCACTTCGTCTTGAAGACGACATCTTCTGGAACGCTCGCCTCTTTCCGTCGCTCTTTGTCCTCGGTCCAACTCTCCGGCAGATACAGGCGCCAGCCGAGAACGGCACTCCCTTGCTCTCCGACATGATGAAGACTGACCGCAACCTGACAATTCGCCGTTTTTCCCAGCGTCCCGGAATATTGTCTTTCAACACCTACGGAATGCTCGCCCTTTTTAGGAAAGCCAGTGTCGTCCACGACCCAGACTGGGTCCGGCTCAAGCTCCGCCGTCATCCGCTTGCCCAGTCTCTCCCAGACCGGTTCCCATTCCCATGGACTTTGGCCGACGAACTGCTGCATGGCTTGAATATTCCCTTCCGGCATCCGGGTTGCCATGGGTTCTATTGATTTCCGCTCGCCATCGAGCAGCAGGCCACGCACATAGACAGATCCCCAGTAGCGGCGCTCGCTACGACCAACGGGATCCAAGAGATCAACAAGAAATTGCTCCAAACGCTTGCGACATTTATCGAGCTGGTTGTCGTTCATGTCAGCAGGCTAACACAACCCGCCCGACTCTGTCAATACTTAACGTAGTAGTACTAGGAGTCCGTCCGAGAAATGTGCCGTGACGAAATATCGCCGTTCGGATCCTGGGAGAAGTTATCCACAGGCCCCTTTTTTGTCTATATATTTCGGTTGGTTTTCGGTTTGTGGTCCTGGAATACCCCAAATCGGTGTTTTTGAGGCTTTCAGTGGACATTTCATCTGAAACAAAGGGCGTACATCTTCAAAATGTTGTGCGTCATGCACACCATCGCCCATTCCGCCCGCACTTTCTCGATGCCACGCAAGATAAATTGTCTGAAGCCTCGCGCGTGTTTGATCTGCCCGAATACAGGTTCGACGATCGACTTTCTCCTCGCATAGATCGCCGCACCGGTTTTTGTCTGAAGTTTGCGTCCCATACGGTCGACCCGTTTCGCCCCCTTCAGCAGCGGTCCACGATTACAGGCTCTCTTCTCGCCGTGTTTCTGTTTCTCCGTCGCCACGTACGCGTCGATTTCCTGCTTCTCCAGATGCTCCAGATTCTGTTCCGAACAATATCCGCTGTCCGCCAACAACTGCTCCGGCTTCTGTCCGGATTGTCGCTCAATGGTTTCCACCATCGGGGCCACTTGCTGCTTGTCGTTGGCTTCTTGCGTGACCGCCTGCGCAACAATCAGTTGCGACGTGCTTTCCACGGCGGCCTGCGCATTATAGGCCTGCACAAAACCATCCGAGCCTTTCATGATGCGCGATTCCGGATCGCTGAAATTGTACTGGGCGTTCTCCTTGGGCTTGGCCTCCTTGGCTTCTTCCTTGCTCTTGCCGTCTTCTTCAGCCTCCTCCCGGGCACGCTGCTCCAAGGCGCGCTTGGCTTCACGAATCCGCTTCAGTCTCGTCTCCCGTCGGCTCAATTCATCAGGAAGTTCGTCTCCGCTCTTGCTCTTGCCATACCGGGCGTCTTCCTCATCATCCGCCGCTTTGGCCTGGGCCAGCAACTTCCGCACTTCCTCCCTCAGAGAGCGTTCATCCTCCTTCATGCGCGCGTAGCTCATCGCTTTGTGCTTGGACGCATTTGCTTTCACCTTCGTGCCATCGAGTGCCACGCGGCCGATCTTTATGGCTCCTGCTTCCAGCGCCAGTCGCAGCACTTGTTGAAAAAGCCCCTCCAGCGCTTTGTGGTGAATCTTGCGGAAATCCGAAATGGTACGGAAGTCGGGCTGGTTGTTTGCCGCCAGAACGCGGAATGCCACATCCTCGACAAGCCGCTTTTGCATTTTCCGAGACGAGAAAACCCCGACGCAATAGGCATAAACCAGGATCTTCGTCATCATCCGGGGGTGATACGGCGGCTGGCCGCGATCTTCCTTCTCGTAATACGACTCGATGTCCGAAAGATCCATTTGATCGACGACATCGCCGACAAAGTAGACCAAGTGGTTTTCAGGAAGCCAGTCCTGCAGGCTTGGGGGCAGCAGAAACAACTGGTCTGGACAGTAGGGACGGTAAGTTTTTGCCATGCACAATAAAGTAAGGATGCCGGCCGCCCGGATCAACAAAAATCATCTATTTCTCGGACGGACTCCTAGCAGATCAAAGGGGCGGTAGTGTAAATGCCGGGACGACACGCTGCAAGAGTTCTGTGTAGTTCCCGCCCATGCCGCAGGCCTGTGGCCGCATCCATTTTATAGGCCAGGCTGTTACGGGTTTCTTTGTACCGGCAGCGCTTGGGTGGGCGCAGCACCCGGGCTTCCGCCTCCTCGATCATCTCGGCTTGCTCAGAGTGAGAATGGGCCGGGATTTCCCCGTCAAGATATGTCTTTGGTCGGCGCAATGCATCGATGCCGATGCACCGATTCATCAGAAGACCCCTTCTACCTGCTCGTGTTTCGTAGGATTACCGTATAGAAATGCATAAACGGCTGATCGTAAACTCCGCTACAAACGTAGCCACGTTTATCACGGGTCTCATCATCACCTTTGTGTTGGGGCCGCTGATACTGAGAACCCTGGGCGATCGGAACTACGGGATTTGGGAGATCATGTTAGGCATTTGCGGGTATATGGGCGTTCTTGATCTCGGAGTGGGACCGGCGATTGTTACGTTGGTTGCCAAGGCCTCTGCGAGCGGTGACACCCGCCGGGTCAGGACCATCTTTAATTCCGCTTTGATCGGCCTGACTCTCACCGGACTTCTCAGTTTCACGGTGATGGTAGTGGCCTCCCGCTTTACGACCGCGATTCTGAATATTCCGCCTTCGGAAATCGGCAATCTATCGCTGCTTTTTATTAT
>JBGPQK010000135.1:0-3523 GCA_041489005.1 Anaerolineae bacterium | reverse complement strand
TCAAGTGAATGATCACATCCGATATCGTGCCGTAATCAAATTGGCGGAATTCTCTCGGAAGCTTTATGCGCCAGGAACTGATGGCGCCTGCTCCCTCGAATGGCAAATAGCGCTCATCTCGGAAGTTCAGCTCGAATATACCGCTGTCGTTCTGGCAATGGCTTGTCGCAATGGATTGAACTGGCACAAGGTTGTCTCTGAAGCGAGGGTCGTCATTTGCTTCATCTCGTTTGTATTTATCTTTCACCAGGGTTGCCTTCGCGCGCAGTGAGTTACTGAGAAGAGTCAGTGTACAGTTCACACCGGCATAGGGGCCAGCCACGCAGGGTACAGTTAAGCTTACCGACTTGATACGCCGCATATAGTGACCGGGGTGATCCATATCGAAAAGGGCTTCCGGCAATTCTACAAAGCATTCGCCGGTCTCTTTCAATGCCTGTAAAGCTTGCGGGTCGATCATGTTTAGGGAAACATGCTTAGTCAGCTCGTATTCACGTTTGTTTTGGTCAAGATAGGCCATTTCCATACGCTTCAGATCGTGATGCAGTCGCTCACCCGCGAGCAGCCCCTTCTTAAGGCTATCCCAGTAACCAAACTGGATAAAGTTGGAATCCTCCAAGCTTAATTCAAACTGATAAGCACGCTCGGCCCGCTTGGCTACGTCGTAAGCAAGCTGATAGCTTTGGAAATAGACTGTCGATATCTGGCCAACCATCCAGTCGTAAAGTTCCTGGTTGGTGAATTTGTCATGCATAAGATCGTCAACTTCCTTGGCGTTTTCTATTTGCAGTGCATGATTTTCTAGCTCCTTTCCGGCAATGGCACATAGGATCTCTGCTGCAGTGATCTGTTTATCAATTTGTTTCAGCTCTTTGCTTGCCAGATCTGCCTGATGCAGCCACTCTTCCTGCCGCCGTTGATATCCTGCCAAGGTTGCACTCATAGAGCCACTAGTTCTCAGCATGCCAGCCATGACGCTAGCGGCTGCACCGGAGGCCTGGGCCGCGCTGGCAATGTTTCCGCCCCCATACGTAGTGCCAATCGTTGTTGGCGCACCAAATTTAATGTTGGGGATAAGGTGCATAATGGCTGCCAGGATTTCCGCACCCAGATGGGCACCCTGCGCAATAAGACTCAAATCCATCTGGCTAAGATGCGCCATTTCAAATTGATTCATGTACGTCCGAGTACTGTAATAATCGTTGCGCGCCTGGATCACCTTCTGGGATTCCTTCAGCCCATCTACATTTTCTTTCGCCTCTTCGACTTGGCCCTTTTTTACCTCGCGGACAGCATCCAATAGTAGCATCTCATGTGTGGAACGAAGTCTTGCCAGTGCCTCAGTATCACGCTTTTCCAAAGCCGACAATAAAGCGCTACCCAGTGCCTTGACTTCAGCGCAAAGTTCTGCTGCTTTCTGAGCGATTATATTGAAGCGGTAATGTGGAACAGGGGCGTTGAGATCACTCAGCACACTGCCAAGGTCCAACCCAGCGGCTGCGGCTCGCACCAGCATCGCAGGATCAATGGGAGGTTCATACAGCGCCAGAGAGCGCGCCACGCCCTCGATGTTCAAGCCATTCCTAATCTTGAACAACCGGTCAGCTACTGTATCCCAATAGCCAAAAAGCTTATCATTTTTCGGCACACCGAAATAGAGCATCTGTCCAGGAGACCAAACGCGGGGATTTGTCGTGGAAACGCCTCCATCCGCCACCGGGACAATTTGTTCCGCATTGATCAGCGGGTCCGAGAAATCGTCGGACTGCAACGCACTAATAAGGGTGTTGAAAGTCTGGACTATCGGCCTAAAGCGAGGTTTCAGAATCTCAGGCCTGCGTCCGAGAATTTCCGCTGCCAACACGTAAAGCTGGGTGGCCTCGTTAATGGACTCTATCGTATCGCGGCGGAAAAGTTGGTCCCCCCAGGCAATGAGATTATCTATATATTTCATCATGACCGTTTTTTGATATGCCGTGGTGCGCAAACGGGCAACAACATCGGGCTTAAAGGGATCTTTACGCCAACGCTGTACAGCAGTGATGAGATTCTGATATATTGGACTATTAGGGTCTGCAATATTCTTCAGCAGTTCCTCTATTTTTTCTTTAACATAGCCAGTCCGCAGTCGTTCAAAAAACGGCCTTGTCTGCCAGTAGTGCTGTTGCGGCTCTGTCCCCTCGCCGGAAGTGTCCATGGGATTGAAAATATAATGGAACCATTTCATTGCCTCTTCAAAACGCTGGTTTTTGCATAACCGGTCGGCGATAAGCAGCGGTACATGAAAAAACAGTTCCCAGTTATAAAGAGAGTATGTGATAACGTTCAGGACATCGTTTACTGATTTTACGTTCAAGACATCGTTTACTTTCGTTCTTTGACAATCGAGTAGCCGCAGTTCGTTATATCATGGACACCTAATTCTTTAAGGAGGTGTTCATGAAAAAAAAGATTCTGACGCAACGGGCATTAGCAGTGCAACGGTATCTCGCAGGTGAAAGTCCCCAAAGCATCTGTGCTTCACTGGGGAAAACGAAGCCGTGGCTGTATAAATGGGTGGCACGGAATACCCCGGATGATCCAGCGTGGTGCGACGATCAATCTCGGCGGCCGCTTTCCAGTCCTTACCGCACGCCTGTGGAGATCGAGAAGATCGTGGAGGTGGTTCGGCTGAACCTGTACAACAAGGGGCTTTTCTGCGGCAATCAGGCCATCCAATGGGAGATGAACGACATGGAAGTCCAACCGATTCTCTCCCTCAGCACTATTGGCCGTATCTTACGCCGCCGCGAACTGACTTATCGGCGGACGGGAAGATATACACCAAAGGGCAAGAAATATCCCGAGCTTCCGGCGTTGTCACCCAACCAAACCCATCAGGTTGATATGGTCGGCCCTTGTTACCTTACCGGCCCGATCCGGTTCTACAGCCTGCATGCTATTGATACCGCAATAAATCGATGCGGGATAGAGCCGATCCCATCCCGTGCAGCGCAAAGCGTTCTGGACGCTGTTTATGCGATCTGGCTGCGTATGGGCATTCCTGAGAATCTTCAAGTGGACAACGAGATGGCTTTCTTCGGCAGTCCGGCCTATCCACGAGGTATGGGACCGCTTATTCGTCTCTGCCTGCGCTACGGCGTCAATCTCTGGTTCATTCCACCTTCCGAGCCGTGGTGGAACGGAGTCGTCGAGAAGTTTAACGACCATTACCAGCAGAAGTTTCTCGCCAAGGTCGCCATGTCGTCAATGACGCAGCTTGGGCAAGAATCGTTGGCATTCGAACACAGGCACAACAGCACCTATCGCTACAGCAAGATCAAAGGAAAAACCCCTCTAAAGGCATTGGCCAGCATGGAGAAGAAATTGATCTTCCCGAGCAAGGGCGACGCCCCAAGATATCCCTTGGATAAGCCGGAGGAAGGTTGCTATCATCTCGCGAGATTCATTCGAAGCGACTGCCGGTTGAACATCTTCGGTGAAATGTTCATAGTTCCACCGGAGACCCAATACGAATATGTTG
>JBGPQK010000134.1:0-3537 GCA_041489005.1 Anaerolineae bacterium | reverse complement strand
TTGCCTCATTCCAGGAGAAATATTTCCATCAGGTGTCTCTATGATCAGGTGATAATGTTATGTTGAGTAAATAATTATGTTGAGTAGACCTGCCTGATATAATCAAACCTCTCGTTCTTTCTTCATTTTTTCCTCTTTCTTACCATTTTTACTTAACATAATTTTGTATGCTGTAACAACTTCTAATTGCCCACTTGGGCCAAGAGAAAGGAGGTTGTTATGGCAATAGAACAGGTACTTGTTGATCCCCGCACGCTGAAGCGCTTTCGTGACGGACCTTTGGCGTCTAAGCTGGATGGTTTCTGTGAATGGCTGTCTAAGCGTGGATTTGCGCGCTTCACCATTCGTCGTCACATTTCAAACGTATCCCTTTTAAGTCGCTATCTGGAGCAACAGAAACTCACAAACCCCACCTCTTTAAATTCTGTTGATATTTGGAGACTTATCAGGGGACACATCTCTCGATGTAAGCATAGTCGCCCGGGAGCAGAATATTGTCGACGGGTCGCTTTTTCAATTCATCGCTTTATGGAGTATCTCCAGGAAGGTGGTCTGGTTGATACCCCCGAGTATTGTACCACCCCGTATCAGACGGTCATTGATGAGTATATCAAATGGCTGAAAGATTATCATAACTCGGCTCCAGGGACCTTGATGCTTCGGAAGCAGTATTTAGGTCAATTCCTGGACTGGTTAGGAGCCGGTTCGATCACACTGTTAACACTATCTGCGGACCAAATCGAAACCTTCTTTCTAAACTATTGCCGGGATCATGGTCGTGCGGCACGCCGTTCCATGCAGGCGACCTTACGAACCTTTTTTCGTTTCTGTTTTTCCCGGGGATATACACTGCGGGAGCTTGCTGAAATAGTGCCGACCTTACACGCGTATAAACTCAATAAAATTCCTCGTGGCATTAATGAGAAAGATGCCCAACGACTTCTGTCAACTATGAATCGCAATAGCAATACGGCAAAACGCGATTATGCAATTACTCAATTACTGTATAGTTACGGAATACGCGGCGGACAACTACGCGCGTTGCGCCTCAAAGATATCGACTGGCAACAAAGCCAAATTCGTTTTACGGCTTTGAAACACGGCAAAAATATTCTCCAACCACTAACCGATGAGGTGGGCGAAAGCCTGCTTGATTACTTGCAGCACGCTCGCCCTGAATCGTCCTATGCCGAAGTATTCCTGACTTTGCGTGCTCCATACCGTCCGCTCCGGTATTCGACAACCCTTTCCGAGATCATTGCTCGGCGCATGCGCACTGCCGGTATTACCGCACCAACATACGGTGCCCATGCTTTCCGGCATAGATTCGCTTCGCGCATGCTTGGACATGGCCATTCGCTTAAATCTATCGCCGACATGATTGGTCATCGATGCATCCAGAGCACCTTCATTTACACCAAAGTGGATTTTCAAGCACTCAATCAGGTGGCCATTGACTGGCCGGAGGAGGAAATATGAAAGTTTCTGCCTTTGGAAGTTGTCTGGCGAAACGAATGGAAAATTTTGTTGCCCTTCGACGTTTGGCGGAGACAGACTATCAAAGCCAAACCAGGCTCCTTGTGTACTTTGACCGCTTCCTGGCGAAAGAACATTTCAATGAGCCGTGCCTGACCCGTGAGATCGTCCAGCGCTATTTGAGTAGTCTATCATACCTGCATCCGCGCACGCGGTATAATCGATTCTCGGTCGTAAGCCAATTTTGTCGTTACCTATGCAGGTTTGAGCCACTTTGTTATGTGCCTGAGGCTATTCGACCGGCGAAACCTGAAACTTCACGGATACCGTACATATTTACGAAAACGCAAATCCAGGATTTACTTGCTAAAGCAGCCAAATTACAGCCACAACACTCGCTTCGCCCCCATACCTACCGCACCCTGTTTGGATTGCTTTACACCACGGGTCTGCGGGTCGGTGAGGCTCTGGTTTTAGACATCAAAGATTTCTATCCGGAACCAATGCGCCTGTATATACGCGAAGGAAAATTTCGCAAATCGCGCTGGGTGCCCTTAGCGCTTTCAACATGCGAGATACTCCAAAAGTACATCGATAAGCGTCAAAATACGATGCCACCGGCAGAAGATGACCCGCTGTTTATCAGTCTAAGACATAGTCGCCTGCATCACCGCACCGTGTATCAAACTTTCTGCGCTCTCCTCAAACAATGCCAGATTCATAAAGGCAAAGCGCATGGACCACGTATTCACGATTTACGGCATAGTTTTGCCGTTCATCGCCTTCTCGAATGGTATGGCGATGGCCAGGATATCAACGCCCGGCTCCCGGCGCTCGCCACCTATATGGGCCATGTTGGTGTGGGCTCTACGCAGATATATATACAGGCTACACCCGAACTCTATCAGCAAGCCCATCAACGATTTTTAACCTATGTCCGTAGTAACAACATAACCAATGGAGGTCTGTCATGAATAATTCACATCCGGTAGCCGATTATATGCACCCTTTTTTTTACCAGTATTTGGCAGGGGCAAAAGGGGTATCATCAAATACCATTATTTCCTACAGAGATACCCTCAAGCTGTTTTTGTGCTTTGGGGCTCAACGACTCAAAAAACCGGTGGATCGTCTGAACATCGAAGACTTGGACGATAAAATGATCCTTGCCTTCCTTAACCACGTCGAAAATAGCAGGGGCAACTCAACCAGCACACGCAATGCCAGACTTGCGTGCATCCGAACCTTCTTTGGCTTTGTCGGAGGACAAGAACCACCTCTCTTGGAATCATGCCGCAAGATACGGTCGATCCCCGTAAAGCGAGTTGAACATAAAACCGTTGAGTATCTCGAGGCCCATGAAATGCAGGCCATTTTCGACTCCGTAGACATACAATCACGCACAGGAATCCGCGACAAAGCCTTACTTTTTATCCTGTATAATACTGGAGCCCGTGTTCAGGAAATCGTGGGTCTGTCCATTGGTGATTTGCGACTTAATCCGCCCGGACAGGTTACACTACTCGGCAAAGGAAGAAAACAGCGTGCGTGTCCGCTATGGCCAGAAACAGTAAATGCTCTCAAGAACTACCTCGAAAATCGTCACCTAAAAGATACTATCAATGAACTCGTTTTCCTTAATGCAAAGGGAACACCCGTTACTATATTCGGTATTGGTTACATTATCACAAAGCACGCAGAGAAAGCGTCCATGCGATGTCCCACCCTTGCCAAGAAAACCGTTGGGCCTCATACCTTTCGTCATTCAACCGCAATGCACATGATTCAAGCGGGAAACGACATCAATATGGTGAAACTATGGCTCGGTCACGCTGATATAAACACTACCCATATCTATGTCGAAATCGATATGGAGATGAAACAAAAGATACTCAATACCATGCGGCCCCCACAATCCGAAAAAAAAAGACTAAATGTCCCAAGTGGAAGAACCCGGATATACTCAAATGGCTGGATGAACTCACAAATAAGTCTCTAAAATAAACGCTTTCTGCCTGGATGTGGTAGTTTTAGGATGAAAAATTATGTTGAGTAGATTTT
>JBGPQK010000133.1:0-3778 GCA_041489005.1 Anaerolineae bacterium | reverse complement strand
CTCGATGGGACACCCTTTCCATTCAAACCTGGTACCACCTGGTTCGAAGTGGTCGGGACAAATTCCCATGTTCAGCAAACAGATCAGGGTTGGCGGTTCATCCATAAGATGCCATAGATTCCCTCCTTGCCGATAGAATGAAAAAGTAAATTGGGGGTGTTGGACGGACGAACCCCGTCCAACACCCCCTTATCTTTTCCCGGTTTTGCTTATAATGGGGCTGTTCATAAGGAGTGCCAATGAAACGGATTGCAGTGCTGACGGGCGGTGGCGATGCGCCAGGGCTGAACGCGGTCATCCGTGCGGTTACCAAGACGGCCATTAACATCTATGGCTGTGATGTCCTTGGGATCCGGGACGGATACGATGGTTTTATCACCGCAGACGGCGTCACTCCGCTGGACCTGGTAGCAGTGCGCGGTATTCTACCCCGTGGTGGCACGATCCTGGGAACCGCCAATCGCGGCAACCCTTTTGCCCGCAAAGTCCTCCGTAACGGCAAAGAAGTGGTCGTGGATGTTTCGGACGAGATCACTGCTGCCATCAAAGAATTAAAATTGGACGCGCTGATTGTCATTGGTGGAGATGGGACACTGCGTATTGCCATGGAATTGGCGGCAAAAGGTGTGCCGGTGGTGGGAGTGCCCAAAACGATTGATAATGACATCGGCGGCACAGAAGTGACCTTCGGTTTCGACACTGCCCTGATGATCGCCACCGAAGCCCTTGACCGGCTCCACACCACTGCAGAGGCGCACCACCGCGTCATGGTTCTGGAACTGATGGGACGGGAGGCAGGCTTTATTGCTCTCCACTCTGGCGTATCCGGCGGAGCGGATGTGATCCTGATCCCCGAGATTCCATTCAGATTCGAGTCGATCATCAAGAAGGTTCGCGAGCGCGCCGAGGGAGGGGCACATTTCAGCCTGCTGGCGATTTCTGAAGGATCCAAACCCCTGGGCGGGCAACCAGTTTACCGGCGCGCAGGTGACGAGGTCTATGTACCCCGGCTGGGAGGTATCGGACAGGAAGTCGGCCAGTACATCGAGGCACAAGGCTTCGAGACGCGCGTCACCGTTCTGGGCCATGTCCAGCGCGGCGGATCCCCGACTGCTTTCGACCGCTGGCTGGCCACCCGCTATGGCGCAGCGGCTGTACGGCAAGTTGCGGCGGGAGGCTTCGGGTGCATGGTGGCCTTGCGTAACGCAGAGATTATCCCGATACCCTTGAGCGAGGCGCTGTCGGTTCCCAAGAGGGTGGATGTGACCGGCGATGGGGTTCTCACCGCACGCGGGCTGGGCATCTCATTTGGAGATGAATAGGCCTCTCCCTCCCCCATTTTCTTTCGGATTACGGGAGTGGGCGAAAAAGCAAAGGGGTGGAGGGTGGTTTGGGGCTTAAAGCGGAAGGCCGCCTTTCGGCGGTCTTCCTGTTCGCGCTGTGGCACCTTTATCGCAGAGCGAGGAGGGATGCCACAGCGCTTTGTTTCATACTACTATTCATTTTGGGCACCACCTCCTCTTCTATAAGGATGGCGGAGTTGTAGCAGGGAATCCTACCTGCGCTGCAAGTAGTATCGCACAAATCAAATTGAATGTCAATGGCGGGAAATTCTTGTGAAACTGGATGACTTATGATACCTTTTGATAGTTCCGGAAAGCGCAAGCCGGTTATTCTGTAAAGAAATTTGGCGGAGGTGGTTGGTATGAAACGTACTAATATTCTCTGGATCGTGGCTCTGGCCCTGGGCTGGCTGTTCGATTTCCTTTTCTGGAAGCACGCAGCGGGGATCAACTTTGCCATCTACGCGGGCTTGTGTCTTGGCGGCGGATTCCTGGTGTTGGGCTTGAATGGCATCAAGCCATCCTGGAAGTCCCTGTTTCTGCTCGTACCCATCCTGTTCTTTGCAGCAATGACCTTCATCCGGCAGGAACCGGTGAGCATGTTCCTCGCATTTGCCTTTACACTGGCGCTAATGGGCGTGCTGGCTTTCACCTACCTCGGCGGACGCTGGCCCTGGTACAGCCTGTCGGATTACGCGGTCAATTACGTCAAATTGGCAGGCAGCATGATCGCCCGTCCGATAATCTTCTTAACTGAAATTAAGAAGCAGAAAGGGGAAACCCCGGAATCTGCCGCGCCAGTTTCAAGGTCCGGGTGGAAGCGCTTCTGGGCCATCTTCCGTGGGGTGCTGATTGCAATCCCCATTGTCGTCATCTTTGCTGCGTTACTCTCTTCTGCAGACCTGGTCTTCGCCCAGCGAGTGCAGGATTTCGTCAAGCTGTTCCGGCTGGAGAATCTGCCAGAGTATATTTTCCGCTGCATCTATATTTTGATCGGGGCATATGCGTTGACGGGTACGATACTGCACGCCGCCCAGAAGAGCCGGGACGAAAAACTAATGGGCATGGTAAAGCCCCTTGTGCCGTCGTTCCTTGGGTTCACCGAGGCGGCGGTAGTGTTGGGAGCAGTAGTGGTATTGTTCGCCCTTTTTGCTGTCGTCCAGTTCCAGTATTTCTTCGGCGGGCAGATAAACATTACCGTGCAGGGCTATACCTTTTCGGAATACGCCCGGCGCGGTTTTAGCGAACTGGTGGCGGTGGCTTTCTTCAGCCTTTTGCTGTTCCTGAGCCTGAGCGCGGTGGTCAAGCGCCAAAACAAGACGCAGCGCTGGGTTTTCTCGGGGTTGGGCCTGGGCATGGTGGCATTGGTGGGCGTGATGCTTATCTCGGCCTTCCAGCGACTGATCCTCTACGAAGCTGCTTACGGTTTCTCGCGCCTGCGGGCCTATACACATGTCTTTATGATCTGGCTGGGCGTGCTGCTGGTTGTGGTAGTGGTGCTCGATATCCTGCGCAAGGAGCGCACCTTCGCACTGGCAGCCCTGCTGGCTTCCATCGGATTCGCTGCCACCTTGACTTTGATGAACGTGGACGGGTTCATCGTCCGGCAGAATGTCGCCCGCGCCGCGGCGGGTGCGGACCTGGATGTGGCCTACCTTGCTTCGCTCTCGTCGGACTCGGTCCCCGCGCTGGTGGATGCACTTCAGGATGGAAGGCTGACCCCCGGCACGCGCGATGCAGCAGGCGCGGCCCTGGCCTGCCATATCTACTATAACTATAGCCAAAAACCTGACATGGACTGGCGCGGTTTCACCCTCTCGCGCTGGTGGGCTGACCAGGCGATAGCACAGTCGCAAGGGAGCTATTCGATCGATGATGTGAATTCCCCGGTCCAGGTGGAAACACCGCTGGGGGAAAAGTACGACTGCTCAAGCACTGGATGAACTGACGGTAGAATCCAGATTAGTAAACAGCCGGGCAGGAGAAATCCTGTCCGGCTTGTGTTTTCTACAGATCCACCCAAGTTCAACCTGCAAGCGGGGAGCGCGAGTCGGGGGGCAGTATTTTATTTTTACGCCAACGGACATGTTCTTTACCAATCTATGCCCGGAAGCGTAACAATAGCCGTCCTGTGCGTTTCACATATTGTCGATAGAGTTCGCCAAACCGTTCGATCATCATTTTCTCCTCCCGTGATACTCGCGCTAATGAACGGCCAGTATGGCGATGAACATGAACAGGTCCGCCGCGGCATGTATCAGAAAAGCTCCCCAGATGCTGTCCGTTTTCAACATCAAAATACTGCATGCCAAACCCAGGGTGAATGTGTTGACCACGAAAATCGGAACGACGATCTCTGGCAGGAACGCCACAGATAGAAAATTGAGCGCGGCAAACCAGACAGACGTCAGCAAAACTGCTCCTGCAACCCCGAT
>JBGPQK010000132.1:0-3861 GCA_041489005.1 Anaerolineae bacterium | reverse complement strand
TTGCCTGCGGCAACGCCGGCAAACGTAGTATTGTTTCCACCATAAATGGCATCGTTTGTTATCGTCGTGCCTCCCATAACCTTGACTAAATCAAGGATGTTATTGGTCACAAGAGGAAGCTCTAGCCCGAGTTTACCACCCCAGGGGGGCGATTAACTTCTCCAAAACCCCACGTTAGCCCCTCAAATCTGCACCGAGCGCGGCTTTGCGGACATCAGTATATCCGCATTCCGCTATCCATATGGTATGACCTAACAGCAGCCATCATAATCCCGACAACTTGAAGCTTGGCACCACCCAAAAACCCACAGCTTCCGAACAGCTATACAACTAGCCTATCAGCGAGCTACGCGCCTGAAATGAAGTTCCGATGAAGTTTCATTCTTGCTCATGCTCTACAGGTGGTGGTCCTTTTGTCGCCATCACACAATATCTTGACATTCGACATCCGATGATGTATGACCTAACTATGTCAAGCCTCACAAAGAAACTTATTAAAGGAAGGGCCTACTACTACCTCCGCGAGTGTCGGCGGGTTAATGGCAAGCCCAAGATCGTCTGGCAGGAGTACATCGGCACCCCTCAACAACTCGCTCTTAGGCTCACCAACCCGAAGCCTAAGGAGATTGTCGTCCGCGAATTCGGCGCTTCTACCGCCGCCTTCGACATTGCTCAGCAACTTCAGGTTGTCTCCCTGCGTATTCCGGTGATGTTGTCCAGCTATTCCATTCGAAGTTGTCCACTCATTCCGGGGATGTTGTCCACCCCATCGGAGCGAAGCGACGCTGGTTGTTAACATCGTGACCTAAGTGGACAACATTAGTCAAGAAAGACAAAAGGTAGAACTAGAAACAGCATCATTTCCTTTCCTTGAAAAAGTAAAAAAGGGGGGGGACTTAGTCAAAGTTTGACTAAGTCCCCAGCTGGAACAACGAACTCCCTGGTTATGGCCTCCGAAAAGGAAAATGGTGATTACAGCCTTTATGGCGAAGACAGCGCAAAAAAATTGCGCCAGGAAGATCCAGGATAAAAGATCTTCGCCTGGGGCTTATGCAAGATACCCCCATTTTCGACTCGGAACGAATCTCGACTGCGATTTTCACCAGGGGACTTAAATAGGTCATTTTGCTACTCCAGTTGAATCGATTCATCGACAGCCTCTTTTGAGTCGATGTCGCCATTGGTGTTCGCTTCTGGGCTGAGTTCTTCCTGATGCTTTTCAATCCAAAGCTTTTCGTGTCGATGGATCCTGCTACGCAGAAACTGCCAGTAATCGGGATCAAGTTTTTGTTTTGCGATTTCTTCGAGGATGGGTGTGAAGTAACGCAAAGTTGATATTGGACCCTGGACGGCCGGGTTGTTGCGCCAGGCAACATACTTCCGAGCACACCCCAACAGGATAGCCTGCCGGATCTGCTCCAGAGGAACGGCTGCATCGAACCATTGCCGCGCCAGGACCTCATCGGCCGTAGAAAAGGACGAACGAACACAGGCACGTTCTTGCAGCATTGTTCTTATTTCGGAGACGAACCGGTCGGCGCCGTCATCTGTTTTATATTCTTCCTCGCCTTCATAAGGCCAGTATGGTGGAGAGATTTGAACGGACCCTCGCGTGCGAGGGCTGTTGCTGAAACTATTCCGCGAGATGCCAACCCTCTCCATTTCGACCAGATACTTTCGGATTGCGCCAGGAGATTTCTTTAAATTCCGGGCCAGTTCGACTTGGGTGGTGTGTAGGATTCCAGTTTTGCGCTCGGCGTTTAGGCAGATATGCATGAAGACCTTGAAGGCCCCATCGGTAAGATTCTCAATCGCCAGTTGCACCTCCATACCGGCAGCGAACCAGTTTCGTGCGTTTTTCAACCTCAGAGGAGAAGAGTTCATGCCTCCTCCTTCCCGGACGGCGACTCCGCTTTCAAACCTCGCTTGACAGGTCGTATCGTCTCGCCCTTGAGTTCAATGCGGTAACTATTGGAGAGTATCCGCTCCATGATCGCGTCGGCGAGCGTAGGGCTGCCAACCAGATCGTGCCACTTATCGATGACAAACTGGCTGGCCACAATCGTCGATCGGGAACTGCAGCGATCATCGAGGACCTCAAGCAGGTACTGTTTCTGCATATCGCTCAGCGGAGCCAGTCCAAAATCATCGATGGCAATGACATCTGTTTTGGCAAGCCCGGCGAGCACCCGATCGAAGCTTCCGTCGGCGTAGGCGATCGCCAGCCGCCGAAAGAACTTGGGGGACGAGACATAACGGACAGAAAAGCCCTCCCGGCAGGCTTTATCCAGCAGTGCGCAGCAAATATATGTTTTCCCGATTCCGGAGGGCCCGCTGATGGCAATGTTATGGTGCTGCCGGATCCAATCGCAGCTGGACAGGCTCCGTATCATGGAACGCTCCAGCTGGCGCGCATGCCGGTAGTTGATGTCCTCAACTGAAGCCGGCATTTTCAATGTGGCCTTGCGCAGCCTATTCTTGATAGCCTGGTTTTCCCGCCAGAGCCACTGAGCTTCAACCAGCATGGCAAAGCGCTCTTCGAAACCAAGCTCTGTGGAATCCGGATTGGCCAGTTGCTGCTCAAAGCCCTGCGCCATGCCGTGCAGCTTCAGCGAGTAAAGTTTTTCGAAGGTCTGTTCCCGAAGCATCAGGCCACCTCCTCTTCTTTGTGGTAGTAGGCCGAGCCCCGCACATTCGGATGAACTTCCGCATGAGCAGCCGGAATCTCCACGGGTTCGAGCGGTTCCCGATCGAGAGAGTTTTCAAGGATGGACTTGATGCTCCTGTAGGAGGACGCGTTCATCACAATCGCCCGGCGGCAGGCTGCTTCCAGGCGCTCATTAGAATAGCGTTTCCCAAAGCGCAAGACGCCCAGACAAGCGCGGTATCCCAGTTCAGGATGTTTTCGCTGGTCCATGATTCGCTGAAGTACATCCGCCGTTGCCGGCCCGACCTCTCTGCCTTTGTCCACCATGTACGACGAAGTCCACTTGAGATCCTGATGCTTCTCGGGCCGATGCTCCTCCACGGTCGTGTGTTTGCCCGGAACATAACTTCGAATGTGAGTCGCTATTCGATTTCCCTTTAGAAGAATCTCAACTGTCTTTTCTGAAAAACGAACTTCGACATCCTTGCCCTGATGCTGATGAGGGACGCTGTAATAATGATGGTCCACTTCTACGTGATAGTCTGGATGCACCGTGGCTTTCTTCCGTTCGGCAAACTCAAATGAAGTCGCCGGCAACGGTTTGAGAGCGGGGCGATCCACTTCCTCGAATAGTCTGGCTCTCGTCGTGTCCAGCTTCTTAAACTTCCTCTGGTTCAGCCGGATCAGAAGCTCGTGAATCGCTCCATTGAGTTCGGCCAAACTGAAAAAGGTGTGATGGCGCAGAGCCGCAATTATCCAGCGCTCAACAATAAGAACTCCATTTTCCACTTTCGCCTTATCCCGAGGTTTTCGGACACGAGCCGGGATAATCACGGTTCCATAATGCTCGGCCCAGTCCCGATAGGTCGGATTCAGCTCGGGATCGTAGTAACAGGGATCTTTTATCCCGGTTTTCCAATTATCCGGAGTTGTGACAGCCGGCACGCCCTGGAAGAACTCCACGGCTCGGCTGTGCGAACCGATCCACGACGGCAGGTCGCGTTTCCAGACGGCTTCGCAGAACGTGTAGTTGCTGGCGCCAAGGACAGCGACAAAAATCGAAGCTGCCTTAATGAGACCAGTATCCCTGTTCACAACCGGCACGGTGGGACCGGCATGGTCTACGAACATCCGCTCCCCGGCGCGGTGTTCCTGGCGCAAGTAGATGTCGAGCTTTCGCGCCCAGCGGCCGTAAAGCTCGCAAAACCAACTGT
>JBGPQK010000131.1:0-3972 GCA_041489005.1 Anaerolineae bacterium | reverse complement strand
TCGGCGACAAACTGCACCTGCGCGTAGTCTCTGGGCAAGCGGAATCCGTTATCGCCTCCCTTGAGCAGACTTTTCCCGACCAGGCCGGTGGGTGTGTGGAGGCACGTCTCGTCCCCCCGACGCTGGAAGATGTGTTCATTTCTCTCTCTGAATCTTCTTGATTACAATGTGGTGAAAAACGATGTCTGACCCCGTTGTCATTACCGAAAATCTCACCCGCCGCTTTGGCGATTTCGTCGCAGTGGACCATGTGTCCTTCACCGTGGAAGCCGGAGAGATCGTCGGCTATCTCGGCCCGAACGGCTGCGGAAAAACCACGACCATCCGCATGCTGCTTGGGCTGTACGAGCCATCCGAAGGTAAAGCCACTGTGCTCGGCTTCGATGCCTTCCGGCAATCGGAGGAAGTGCGCGCCCGTTCCGGGTATATGTCACAGAAATTCGCCCTTTACGACGATCTGACCGTCTGGGAAAACCTGACCTTCTATGGCGGTATCTATGGCATCCATGACAAGCAACGCATCAGGGAGACCCTGGCTTTGGTCGGGCTGGCAGGTCACGAGATCGAACTGGCCAGGGCGCTCTCGGCAGGTTGGCGCCAGCGCCTGGCGTTGGCGATCGCACTTGTCCACCAGCCAAAGCTACTTTTTCTCGATGAACCCACCTCCGGGGTGGACCCATCAGCGCGGCGCAGTTTCTGGGACTTGATCTATGCGCTGGCGGCAGAGGGTGTGACGGTTTTCGTTACGACTCATTACATGGACGAAGCTGAATACTGTGGGCGAGTGGGAATGATGCGGGATGGCAAATTGCTGGCGCTGGATACGCCGGCGTGCCTTAAAATGAAGGTTGTCCCCGGCGACGTGTGGGAGGTACATGCCGAGCCATTGCAAATAGCATTGGACGTCTGTGAGACTTGCAAGGGCGTATTGCGTGTAGGCCTGGCGGGCGACCATTTGAGGATGATCACCACGCGGGGAATGAATGAGAATGACCTCGGTCTCGGGCTGAAGTCAGCCGGGCTGACGGTGGTCGCGCTCGAGCGCGGTGAGCCGACACTGGAGGATGTATTCCTTTCCCTGGCAAAGGGTTAAGGCGTGGGTTTCTTACACCGGCAGCCAGGCAGGGATATTGGGTCTGATTTATCTGCGCTTGCGTCCTTTCTTCGGCTGCGATAGAATCGTGATTCGTGATGAGGAGCAATCGCGATGAGAATTGAAGTTAAATCAGCCAGTGAGTTAAGCAAGTTTGAAAAAGCCCGCCAGGAATGCGTGGTGACCAGTTCCCTGTATGCTTTCCTGACCGGAACAAAATGGGCAACTGCTGATTGGACCGTCATGGTCTGGGAGGATGAAGACCTGGTCACCAACGTCCATATTGTCGAACGCACGGTCAGGGTGGGCGAAAAGCCAGTCAAGTTAGGAGGGATCGGGAACGTGGCGACGAAGGTGGAATGGCGCAAACGCGGCTATGCCAGGTCGGCTCTCAAAACGGCGCAGGACTTCCTGAGTGACCCCCTGAAAGTGGACTTCGGTATGATGATTGCTACGGAGCAAATGGTCCCTCGTTACGAGAAATTGGGCTGGAAAGTGGCGGCACAGTCCATGTGGATTGACCAGCCGGACGGAAGAACGATGTTAAATTTTCCGGTCATGATCCTGCCGGTTCGCAGCCAGGAATGGCCGGAGGGGGATTTAGATCTGTGCGGTTTGCCGTGGTGAACAGGCCAGACATACGAAGAGTGCGAATTTGTTCACGCTCTTTCTTGTTCAAATGCATTCCCACCCAGCCAGGACAACCGGTAGGTCACCCAACCGGTGGATCGTCCGTAGAATGTCTGTCTGACGATGTTCGTCATCCCGGTTGTTGAACCAGACGGCGCGAATTCCGCAGCGGTTGGCGCCTAAGACATCAGCTTCGTAATTATCTCCAACCATGAAGATGGATAGCGGGGCGAGTTTCAGGTCATTCAGAATGTACAGGTAGAACTCAAGGGATGGCTTCTTATGGCCGACCTTTTTGAAACAGTAAACCTTTTCCAGCCACTGGTCGAGGTTAACCCGCTGCAATGCGGCCCAGATATCCTTTTCATCAGAATAATCTGCATTGGTTGCGATTGCCAGAATCCAATTGGCGTGGAGAACTGCGAGCATTTCTTTTGCGCCGGGAATAGCTTCCACGCGTGGCCAGTCTTTCATTGGACCGCTGAATTCCTTGAAGTCGCGCATGAGAGTGTCGCCCCAGTCGAAAAGAATACAACCTTTAGATTTTCGCTCCATTAATCTAATCTCCCACCATTTGAACCACCAATTCCCTGCGCCGTGCACGGATGTCAAAATCCACATAAACCACTTGTTGCCAGGTGCCAAGCGTCAGGGTTTTCTCGACGAATGGGATGGTCAGCGAGGGGCCAAGCAGGGAGGCGCGCATGTGCGAGTGGCCATTGCCGTCGTCCCAAGTGGCATTATGGGCGTAATCGCGGCTCGATGGGGAGAGCTCCTCGAACATGCGCTTTAAGTCGGCGACTGCGCCCGGCTCGAATTCGACAGTCGTCAGCCCGCTGGTGGAGGAGGGGCAGAAGACCGTCAGCGTGCCAGACTTCAGGCCGGATTCGACGACTAAGCGCTTTAGTTCTTTTGTGATGTCGCAGATATCAGTGTTGCCGTGTGTGTTAAGGGAAATGTTTCCAGTTTTAACAGGCATCTTGAACTCCTTGATCAGCCATAGATATTCACACCCTGATAAGGTATATAAAAAATGAGTACGGATTATCTGTGGATCTTCTTCCCTCTCCGGATGGACTTCTCCCCAAATTTCTCGCGCACCGTATCCAGCGCTTCCTGCAAGCGGCGCGATTTCTCGGAATCCGCACCCCATAATTCCAATTGGCGCAGAGGCACACCCAGCCCGCTGACGCCTACTCCGATCAAGCGCACGGCTTTCCCTTTTGCACGCACCTTCCCCAACAAAACGAGTGCCAGGCGATAAATCTCCTCGTCCTGGTCGGTGGGCTGTTGCAAAGTGACCTGACGGGTGAGAGTGGTGAAGTCTGGCCAGCGGAGTTTGATCTTTACCGTTGTCCCGGCGATGTTTGCCTGGCGCAGGCGACGGCCCACTTCTGCCGATAGTTCGCGCAGCGTTTCGGCCAGCAGCTTGTCGTCGCGCACGTCCCGGGCGAAGGTGGTCTCCTGGCTGATGGACTTGACCTCGTGCTCACTGGTTACGGGGCTGTCATCCACCCCACAGGCGCGGCGTCGCATGTCACGACCGTTTTCCCCGAACCAGCGGATGAGGTCTGCCGCGGGGCGGCGGGCGAGGTCCCCGATCGTCTTTATTCCATACCCGGCCATTTTTGCTGCGGTTTTAGGCCCCACACCCCACAGCATGTTCACTGATAGGGGTTCCAGAAAGGCTGCTTCCGTACCGGGCGGGACGACCGTCACGGCATTGGGAGGCTGGTCCTTTTTGGCGGTCTTTTTTCCAACCTCAGTGGCGATCTTGGCGACCAGTTTGTTCGTAGACACGCCGACCGAACAAGGCAGGCCAACTTCATCATTAACGCGCTTTTGAATTCGGCGGGCGATTGTCTCGGGGACCTCGCGCAGGTCGCTGACGTCCACGAAGGCTTCGTCAATTGAGATTTGTTCGACCAGCGGGGACAGGTCATGCAGGCGCTGCATCACTTTTTCGGACATTTCCCCGTAATTGCCATGGTGGTGCGAGATGACCAGCAGCCCCGGGCAGAGACGCAGCGCCCGGCTTGTCGGCATTGCCGAACGAACCCCGAAGCGGCGCGCGGCGTACGAGCAGGAGGCCACCACGCCGCGTCCCTCCGGCCGGCCGCCCACGGCGAACGCTTTACCGTGCAGAGACGGGTCATGCAGTTCTTCGACTGCGCAGAAGAAGGCATCCAGGTCGAGATGCAAGATGGTGCGAAGCATATTTTTATTATATCGTAGGGCCAAGCAAAGTA
>JBGPQK010000130.1:0-4056 GCA_041489005.1 Anaerolineae bacterium | reverse complement strand
CGCAGGAATTGAGGGCAAATTCCATGCCCTCTGGTCCCGCGTGCTCCGGATCATAGGGCCTGCCCCAAAAAGCCTTACCGCCAAAGGCCAGATGGGCCATCAAATGGGCATGCAGGTCGGCAAATCCCCATAAGGCCGTGCTTGGATCAGCTTCCCAATAATCACCTCCCAAAGGAACCCGGGGAGACGATGTGGAGCGTGGTTCTTCTGCGGACATAGATTTTCTCCTGGTGTGCTTGTGCAATCGTCACAATATATGCTTGGGGTGGTACTACCATTAGAATTACCTACCCCCGGGATGGCGGGATTCTAGCTCATAGTAGCACATTGCTTGACAAATTGTCTAGGGATGTCATCATGGGCATCGGGATGCCCTGCAAAATACCCGCGCATGAAGGGTGAATGGGGCGAACCGAAGCGCAGGTGCGTCACCAATTTATTGGATTTATCGCAATAAAGAAGCAAAGTCAAAGGGCATATTCATCCCCATCAGAGCATTCTTATATCTTAAACTTTACCCCAATATCGCCTTTGCTCCACTCTTTAGCCGAGGAGAATGCAAGAAGAAGCTTTGGATCACATTTATAATTTCCATCCACAGCCATTTGAGATTTACAAAACTTCTCTTTTTCCAGGGCTCACCAGGATCGACAAACGCCAGAATGACCACCGATAACTGCCCGGTGGTTTATATACCTGACTGGTTACGGGAGCCTCCCATCTCCGTTGCGAGAGGCTTTGCGGTTTTAGGTCCAAATCCTATAGGAGCACCTTTTATATCGTGATTTAATCCCAACGGCCTCGTCCTCAGCTAATCGGTTTATCAGTCAAGATAAAAGGGGTCGAAAAGTACCCGGCTTTTTCCCCGCGCGAAAACATTCTTTTTGTACCATCCTTACCGAGATGAAGAAATTTCATGGAATTTTCCATAGCGTAAATTCTTTAAAAATTGTGGTTTTCCCATTAACTTCATCGCCCTGCCGGGACCCAATTGCAATTCCAATATCTCCAGCTTCCTGATAAGCAGACACATCCATTTGGGGCACAAGCACATCATTAACCTTAAGCGACGCAATTTCATCCCGAACGACCAATAAGACGGTGTTCGATTCACCCTCCCCTGTTCTAAGATTTGTGAGGGTGCCGCTGGCGATAGGTTCTGTTGATAGACCAGATGTCAGTGCCCACTGCTGAGTGGAAAGAATAGTCAAGCGATATTCATCTGTGTAATTCCGCCTAAAGCGAATACATGTGTCCCAGGAATGGAATGTGCTGGGATAAGGATTTACCAGCACAACGTTCAAAATAAAGTTTTTAGAATCCTGCTCCGCCCAATAAGTTTTGATTAATCCATCATTATTGTGAATCAATATCCCATCTAAAGGCCCAAAGAGCAGAGTCATATCCAAATCAATTTGATTGGCAAGGCGCGTTTGCTGCGCTACTATCGTATTTTGTTGCGCCGATATTGTAGACTCTGCCCGGCGTAAACTTTCGTCCTGGGCTATCATTGTACTCTGCGGATTCCGGTATTCGTTGCTCACCGCCTGCAGTTGATTGCTTTTTCCCAAATATTCTAAAAAAAGAAAAATCAAGCCTGCAAGCAATATCGCTGACAAAATCCAGACTCTAGAAAAGCCGTGCGAACGCGGGCTCTGTAGAGAACCAGCCTTAGATGTGTCAGGCAATAGGGCAACATAAGGTTGAGAAGATGCAAGAATTGTTTCATTTGCCAGAGGGGCTGGTTCTTCCGCTTGTACATTTCGGACAAGAGAATCCTCAAGTTGAGATTGCCTTATCTCGCTATGATCAAGCTCAAAATCCAGCCGGTTAGCGCTGGCAACATCCAAATCGAGGAAAAGTCTTGGAGCGGGCTCATCCTGATGAGCCTTTTCTGTCTTGCCCCCCTCCGGCTTTCTAACTCTAGTAGTGACAGTGGACGGTTTTGAGCTGGGTACAGCACGAGGTTTTTTTTCTTTCAATTTGTTCGATTGCAAATTCATCCCACAATTAGGACATACTGTCGCATTTGCAGGCAATTCAAAGCAGCAGAGTTCACATTTGATCGTATTGGATTTTTCCATTGTCATATTAGAAAATAATGATCAGGAATGTACCTTCTCAGAACCTTTGAGACAAGACATGCCTTCGATAGAGAGATCCTTTCCTGCTCCAAGGTTATTATACTTCCACTGCCTGCGCTTATCAGAATTGCAGCCGGTAGAGTAAAGTTCTCTCGGTAAGTCATGGTGCCTCATCTTTAGGTTTGGTCACCACGAGGATAATACCAGACATCCTTTGAGCTTTCTCAGAGGATATTCCAACTTGGGGTAAAAATATATTACAGCTACCTTACAGCTACCGGATGGGACATACAGCTTTCGATGGAGAATTGGTTGAACATTTTGGCTGCAGCAAGTATCTGGTTTAACTAACAGTATAATCACACAAATGTGGTTGAGATAATTATGGGTCAGTTGCTATTGACGAGAGAACAACAACACGAGCCATCCCTGCGGTTGTCGGAGAAAATCCATTGGTTGAGTTAATCATCTCCCTGCTCGAAAAAGCCAGCGCAGCGCGTGAGCTGTTGTTCGACGCCGGGCACAAGACCGCCTTCCGGCTGTTCAACGGCTTTGCGGAGGGCTGCCCCGATCTGGTGGTGGACCTGTACGCGGCAACCGCCGTCTTGCACAACTACGCCGAGATACCAGAACGGGGCCAGCCGCTGGTTCGCGCCGCACAGGCTTTCCTGCAAGAACATTTCCCCTGGCTGCAGGCCGGGATCGTCAAAACCCGTAAAAGCCCGTTGGTGGAGGAGAAACGGGGGAGACTCCTCTTCGGCGAGATAACCGACCGGAAGGTGCAGGAGCATGGGGTCTGGTATGCCCTCGACCTGTGCATGAACCGGGACGCCAGCCTTTACCTGGATACGCGTAATCTGCGCCAGTGGGCCCTTCAGCACCTGCGCGGCAAGACCGTTCTAAACACCTTTGCCTACACCGGCAGCCTGGGAGTTGCGGCCTGCGCCGGGGGAGCAGCCCACGTGGTGCAACTTGACCTGAACCGGCAGTTCCTCAACCTGGCCAAGACCTCCTACACCTTGAACGGTTTCCCGATTAACAAGGCTGATTTTATCGTTGGGGATTTCTGGGCACAGGTCAACCGGTTCAAGCGAACGGGGGAACGCTTCGACTGCGTACTGGTGGATCCACCCTTTTTCTCGGACACCCCCAAAGGCGCCCTGGACCTGAACACGGACAGCGCCCGGCTGATCAACAAAGTCCGCCCGCTGATCAATGACGGTGGCTGGTTGGTCTCCATCAACAATGCCCTGTACGTCAGCGGGAGGGAGTATCTGGAGATGCTGGAAGCCCTGTGCGCCGACCGGTATTTGAAAATCGCGGAATTGGTCCCGGTCCCGGAGGATTTCACCGGGTACGCGCAGACCCGCACCGGCGCGCCCATCACGGACCCGGCGCCATTCAACCACTCGACAAAGATCGCGGTGCTCGAGGTGAAGCGGAAATATGCGTGAACAAATGCTCGTTATCATGATCGAGATGCGTTTAAATGGGTAAATTATTATGGGTGGCACGGCCATATTTCTTGGTTACCGGACTGTTCCTTTTCGTGATTGGGGCTTCCTGGGCAATTCTACTGGGGGCACCTTTTTCCCTGTCAAGAATGCTCCTTGGCTACCCGGGTTATCAATCGAACAATGATCACTTTGGCAGCCTTCTGTTTTCTCGCAGATGGGTATATGATAATTCTGGCCTTAAGCCAGATGATGTAAAAGAGATTTCTTAATAAGCGGTCGAGGTCAGGAAAGTATAAGATGATCGATAAAGAACACTTAGAACGAATCGCCCGGGCCTTGCCAATCTTGGGGCATGCCGAGCCGGATCTCCTGCGCGAATTCCAGCAGACTGCCTTCTTCACACGGATTCGCAAGGGCCAGGATGTATTCATCGAAGGTGACCCTGTCGATGCAATTGCCCTGCTGATCTCGGGCGTCGTCCGTGTATACAAGATTGGCGAGACGGGGCGGGAGAT
>JBGPQK010000129.1:0-4075 GCA_041489005.1 Anaerolineae bacterium | reverse complement strand
GATAGTGGTCGGGCGTGGATCCTGGATAAAGAGATAGGTCAGCCGGGGTCGGATGTCCGCTCCTTGATCGGTGTCTTACCCGAAGAACCGGCTTTCTATGGCTGGATGACGCCTCGTGAGTACCTGCGTGACTTTATCGCTCCGCTTTATGATATTCATGGCCAGGTGGCTGCCCGGCGAGCCGATGAATTGCTGGAGATCGTCGGCTTAAAAGATGCCGCCAACCGACGCATCGGGGGGTTCTCGCGCGGCATGCGCCAGCGGATGGGACTGGCTCAGGCGTTGGTTCATCGCCCGCCGGTTCTATTACTCGATGAGCCTGTCAGCGCCCTGGATCCCGCCGGGCGAAAGGAAGTGCTCGAGTTAATCGAGACCCTGCGCGGACAGACCACCATCCTGCTCTCCACCCACATCTTGGCAGATGTGGAACGGGTGTGCGATGTCATCGGGATTATTGCCAAGGGTCGCCTGGTCGTTCAGGACCGTCGCGACGATTTGCTCGCCCGTTATGTTACTCCCCTTTTCGAGATCGAATCAGAGGATGGTTTTGGTCATTGGCTGGAGTGGGTCAAAAAGCAGGCCTTTGTGACCAACGTGACCGTCTCGAATCATACCGCCCGCGTGCTGGTTAAGGATGTCCACCAGGCGCAGAAACCATTGCTGGAATCCCTGGTTAGAGAAACGCTGTCGGTGCGGCGGTTTGAGATGGTTCACCCGTCCCTGGAAGACGTTTTCCTGAGATTGACCGGGAAGGAGGCCTGAACATGTTCCGGACATTATTAGCCAAGGAATTCCGTGAGCAGTGGCGCACGTGGAAGATGGTCGTTTTCCTGGCCGTGTTCCTCATCACCGGCATCGTATCACCGGTGTTGGCGAAGTACACCCCGGAGCTGCTGAAGATGGTTCCCAACCTGCCTGCCGGGCTGGCAGATTTCATCCCCACTCCTACCGTGGCCGATTCAGTTGTCCAGTATCTCAAGAACACCGAACAGTTTGGTATCCTGTTGGTCATCCTGCTCACCATGGGCGTTATGGCCCAAGAGAAGGAACGCGGCACGGCGGCCATGCTGTTGACCAAACCTGTCAGCCGTAGCGCTGTGATTCTGGCAAAATGGCTGGCCGGCATGACCATCCTCCTGGCCGGGCTGCTCGTGGATGGCCTTGCCTGTTTCGCTTACACGGTTGTGCTTTTCGAACCCATCCCCTTCGGCGCCTTCTGGACTCTGAACCTGCTTCTGCTCGTTTACCTGGGTGTTTATCTGACTGTGGCGTTAATGGCGAGTACGCTGGCCCGCTCCCAGGCCATTGCCGCTACCGGGGCATTCGGTGGCCTGATTGTGCTGATTATCCTTGGTTCATTGCCTCGCGTGAGCGATTATATGCCTGGCCAACTGGCGAACTGGGGCAGTTCGCTGGTGCTGAAAGGTGATGTAACTGCTTGGCCAGCGCTGGGCGTTGCTGCCGGTATCATTGCACTGGCGCTCGTCGTCGCCTGCCTGCGCTTTGAGCGGGAAGAAATATAATTCATAGTTTCACGTGAAACAAAGCAAGGCTAGAAATGGAGGCTGAGATGGCTGAACAGACCGTACAATGGGAATATCGTGTCCTGACCATTGGCAACGTTTTTGGGACAAAAGACGAAAATATCGAAACCACATTGAACGAATGGGGGATGGAAGGCTGGGAGACGATCCATGTCTACACTCCCAGCCAAAGCAACAAGGTCACCCTCGTCGCAAAACGCCAGGTGACCGCCGCATCTCGGCGCATGCGGTCAATGCCGCAGACGATGTATTAAAACAATTTGCTGGTAGCATCCTTAGTGCGTGAGAAAATCCGGAGGAGGCAAATGACGACAGCGATTCAAACAATTAATTTGACGAAAAAATTCAAAAAGCGAACCGCCGTGGATTCACTCAATCTCTCGATTGAAAAGGGCGAGCTTTTTGCACTGCTCGGACTAAACGGCGCTGGAAAAACAACAACCATCAAGATGCTATGTGGTTTGTTATCTCCCACAAGTGGGGACGCGGTGTTGTTGGGTGACAGTATTGTCGAACAACCGACAGCCGCGAAGCAGAAAATAAATATATCCCCGCAGGAAACAGCGGTTGCGCCTAATCTTTCGGTTAAGGAAAACCTTGAATTGATCGCGAGAATATATGGCAGTAATAAGAGCGAAGCGCGTTCAAAAGCTGATGAGATCATGCAGTCGTTCGGGTTGTCTGATCGATCAAAGGATAAGGCGAAAACTTTGTCTGGAGGATTGCAGCGGCGGCTGAGCATCGCGATGGCTCTCATATCAAATCCCGAAATCGCCTTTCTCGATGAACCGACACTTGGGTTGGATGTCGTCGCCCGGCGCGAGCTTTGGAAGGCTATGAGAGGTTTAAAAGGCAAGATAACGATGGTGCTGACGACGCATTACCTTGAAGAAGCAGAGGCCTTGTCAGATAGAATCGGCATCATGCATGACGGCAGACTGAAGGCGCTCGGCACAGCGGAACAGTTAAAACAGGAAACCGGGAAAACATCTTTTGAAGACGCGTTTCTCGCACTGACAGAAACGGAGGTATCGGCATGAGGTTTTCAGCTTTCGCATCACGCAACAGCAAGGAATTGCTGAGAGATCTCTTAAGTTTGATCTTCTGTATTGGACTTCCTTTGTTTTTGCTGGTATTAGTCGCGGTAATTAATAGGAGTCTTCCGCCGGTGGAAATATTCAAAATAGAGAACTTTGCTCCAGGAACCGCCGTCTTCGGTTTCTCATTCTTAACGCTATTTTCGGGAATGTTGATAGGAAGAGACAGGAGCACTTCATTTTTAACAAGGTTGTTTGCGTCTCCGCTCACGTCATCAGATTATATTTTCGGTTATTCACTGCCGCTTTTTCCCATAGCTTTACTGCAAGGTGCCGTTTTTTTCATTACCGCCTTTTTCTTCGGGCTGCCTGTTACTGTCAATGTTTTGACCGCCCTTCTTGTGCTGATTCCGGCTGCCGTGCTTTTTATAGGCTTTGGTTTACTGTTTGGCAGCATCTTTACTGATAAGCAGGTCGGTGGCTTTTTTTCCATATTTGTTTGGTTAGAAGTTTTTGTCAGCGGTATGTGGCTTCCTTTGGACATGGTAGGCGGTTCGTTGAAAACGATCGCGTATGCACTTCCATTTGTTCATGCAATCGATGCGGCAAAAGCCGCCCTTGCGGGAGAATACTCGTTGATTTTCCCACACCTTTTATGGGTGATCGGGTATGCGGTTATCGTCTTCATTATTGCTATATGGGCTTTCAGGAAAAAAATGAAAGGGTAGTTCCCGAAAAAGAACACTAGACATCGATCACGAGCGTGGGGTTGCCGAACATATTAGCCTCCGCCAGTCGAGTCGGAAAGACGAGGTGCGACCCCGCAAGAACAGGAAGCCTGTAAAGCTCTCTGTTCTTTGTTAAGTAAAAAAAGAACAAATGTTCTGTATGGATTGGGTATTGTCTCCCGTTCATATTTGGACTACACTATTGGAGCAGGTAGATATGCCCAATCCCAAACCCAAACCTGACCTACGTTATATGGCTGAGCAATTGGCCCGCTTGATCGAGGTCAGTCTCACCCTTAATTCAACCCTCAACCTGAATGAGTTGTTGCGGTTTATTATCCGCACTGCGGCTGGAATCATTGACTGCGAATCAGTTTCGATTTTGCTGTACGATGAGAAGCGGGAACGGTTGGTTTTCGCGGCTGCTACCGGGTCTGATCCGAAGAGGCTTGCCGACACCCCCGTCCCACTGGATAGCAGTCTGGCCGGGACGGTCTTCCGCGAAAACAAAGTCATCAGCCTGTCTGACGTAAATGACGATTCACTCCAATCCTCCATGGTTTCCCGGAAGGTTGATTTTGAAGTTCACAACGTACTGGGTGTTCCCATGCGCATCAAGGACAAACCGACCGGCGTGCTGGAAGCGTTGAATAAGAGGGATGGAGATTTTGACGAAAGCGATGCGGACCTCCTCTCGGTAATTGCCTCGCAGGCAGCGGTGGCCATCAATAATGCCCGCCTGGTTAAAGCCTTGCAGGATGCCAAT
>JBGPQK010000128.1:0-4161 GCA_041489005.1 Anaerolineae bacterium | reverse complement strand
GCGGCTTCGAGTCGCCACAAGCAGTCCGGGCGACAAGAGTCGCCGGGAGGATTTGATACCCCTTTGGGGACCTTACCTCGAACCTAGCGGTCTGAGGTTCAATTCCTGCATTAGTATACATTTCCAGGAATTCAGGGTGGCTTTTTCCTGCGGAATGACTCACCTGCCGCCGGTTCTGGCATGGCAACAAACTCACAAAATCACGAGACTTGCCAAGTACCGCCGCATCACCGCGCCGAAGGCGGTTATGTGGATCCGGTGTTACTAGAATGTAACCTGGTTGGGGCGTGGCGGATGGTATCCTCGGGTTGATACCGCACCGGGGATGCCATCCGGGGCAGGAGCATCTGGGCAAACCGACGCCGCCTATGGGAGAGAGTTAGGATCTCAGCCCGTGGTGTTACTTGGTTGCCCGGTGGATTCTCGTCTGGGCTTCGAGCCCGTATCGGTGTGTGCAACTCCTTGCCCGAAAATCCATGCCCCAACCACAACAACCAAGGAGAGTGTAGCATGGAAGAAGGAGAAAAATCAAGTAGTTGTCGATATATTGCGTTGGACATCCACAGGTATTATTCGGTGGTGGCGGGGGTGGACCGGGAGGGGCAAGAGGTGCTGATAGCCTGCCGGGTGGAGCATATGGACCTTGAAGACTGGCTCAAGAAGCACCTGCTAGCGACGGACCGGGTGGTGATCGAGTCGACAACGAACGCCTGGCATGTGTACGATCTATTGGAGCCACTGGTAGCGGAAGTGCTGGTAGCCAACCCGATAAAGGTGAAGCAGATAGCCAGTGCGCGGGTGAAGACGGACAAGAAGGATACCTTCATCCTGGCGCGCTTGTTGGCGGCGAACCTGGTGCCGACGGTATGGGTGCCGCCGAAGCACGTCAGAGAGTTGCGCCAGTTGGTTTCACACCGGCGGCGGATGGCAGGGATGCATACCCAGGTAGTGAACCGGATGCACAGTGTGGCGCACCGGCACCATCTCAACCACCCAAAAGGAAAGGATTTTCAGGCGAAGAACACCCTCTGGCAGCGGGATGAGAGCTTATCCAGGCTGGAGAAGATGCAGTTGGAACTGGACATGGAGACACGGGAGCACCTGGAGAAGCAGATCGAGCGTATGACGCGTGAGTTGGGGCGCATGAGTCACGAGGAACCCTGGGCAAGCGATATGTTGTATTTGATGCAAATTGGTGGCTGTGGAGTAGTGACAGGGATGACGATCCTGGCCGCCATCGGAGACATCACCCGTTTTGAGACACCGAAGGCACTGGCAAGCTATTCTGGTTTGACGCCCGGACTGGAGCAAAGCGGAGTGAAGTTGCGTGGAAAAGGCATCACGAAGGAAGGGCGGCGGGAACTGCGCTGGGTGATGGTGGAAGTGGCCTGGCGGGCAGTGAAAGCTGACCCGTACTGGAAGAAGTATTTTGAAGAGCTCAAGCGGCGCATGCATCCCAATCAAGCCATCGTGGCCATTGCTCGTCACCTGCTGACCATGGTCTGGTATGTGCTGACCCGGCACGAACCCTATAGTCATTACACACCAGAACGGATTGCATATAAATATCTGACCTGGTCATGGGCATTAGACAAAGACCAGCGGCAGGGCATGACCCGCCCGCAGTTCGCACGCTACTACCTGATGCGATTGGGGATCGGGAATGAGCTGAAACGTGTGGCCTTGAACCCGAAGTTCCCGTACCGGCTGGCTTCTGTGGAGGAGGTCCTGGATCTCAAACCCGAACTACGTCCGCCCGGATAAGAAAAATACCTTTCTTTGAAAGGGAAAACCCCCATTGCGACTTTCCGCATCTGGGGGCAGAGTGGGTTAAGCCAGAAATGAAAAAACGACTGCGGGAGTATGGTTCTCCACAGCCGTTTTCACAAAATCAGGCTATTTTGACACTGTTTCCTTCTCAGCTCTTGACACTGAGGTTAATCGGTAGGCCACTTCCTATCAACCAAAAACCGACATTATCAATAATATCGTTGATAGCAGATTAAGAATGCTATGGGCCAGGATGCCCAGATAGATGTTACGCTTTTTGGACACGAGATATGCCTGTGGAAGCACTCCCAGGATTATGAAAGGCTGCTGCCAGGGTGTAAGGAAATGCTGCAACGCAAAAAGCACAGTATTGACCAACGGCGCCCAACCTTTTATGCGAGAGAGTCTCGGCATTAGATACCCGCGGAAATAGAGTTCCTCCACTATGGCAGCCGAAACATTCGCAATTCCAAATACTGTCACCATTACAACCAAGATGATCCTTGAGGTTCCGCTGTTGTCCGAATATATAAACCAGGTGGGTAGCCAGGAGAACACCGTTTTGACAAGGAAATCTCCTAATGGGGATAAGAGTAAAGCCCCAATACTGGACCAAACGACAAGCAGGGGAACCCAGAGAAAATATTGCCCAAGGGGAATCCTTTCTCGATAAACAACAACCCCTCTTAGCGAGAACCTGCCATTTCGTTTCTTTCCCTCAAAGAACAGGACTCCCAGTTCGAATGGGATAAGAACCAGGAATACGCCCAGCATGGCTGCAAAGCGGAGGGGAAGACCCAAGTGTTCAACAAAGGGTACGGCCATGATAAAGAAAACGAGGAGCAATGCACCTGGTAATAAATGCAATATGATTGATTGCCAAATCGAATGCGGTTGTATATCTTGTTCTGAAACAGGCTGTGGTTTCATGAGAAAGGACTCCTAATAATTAGTTTGAGATCGTTTTCAAGCTCTACGGTCACCTAACGGCAAGGTCGCCATTTCTTCTGTGTCTTGGTTGTGTTTGATGGCTTAACAATGATTCAATAAGAGTATTTAAATAATATACGAATTGGGATGAAGGATAAATCCAGTATAGCAAATATTCCTTGGTAAAACACACCAATTTCAAGAAAGGGGAGTGCTGTTAACCCAAGGATTTGAGGTCCCCTTTCGGGGATGATATTCGTATCCTACAGACGTACAAAATTGAATTAAAAATGCGATGTACCAATAAAAGTGCATCGCAAAAGGCTAAAAAGCTCCTCGCCGACCAGCTTGAGCGGCTTCGAGTCGCCACAAGCAGTCCGGGCGACAAGAGTCGCCGGGAGGATTTGATACCCCTTTGGGGTACTTACCTCGAACCTAGCGGTCCAGGGTTCAAGTCCTGGCCGAGGTATATTTTTCGATTCATAATAGTAAAAGTTCCTATCATTAAAATGCCATAAACCAACTTTAAGGATGACAACACTGCCTAACGGTGTGCGTTAGCGGCGGGTGACCGGGCGTGGACAAGGCTTGAGGGCAGAAAAAAACCTAAGCGAGGAAACTGCCTGAAAATGGCGCAGAATCCCACCCGTCCGTTGCAGGCTGTGTTAGCCCACACGATCTTGTTTTAGGCGCCGTAGCGCTTGAGAAATCCTTGAACAATTGGCATGGTTTCTTCTCTATGTGTGACGCATGCAAAGTGCCCTCCATCTTCTAATCTAATAAATCGTGCATTCGGTATTGTTTGTGCCGAAAAATCTCCCGATTCAATAGGTATGATTGGGTCATTAACTGCATGAACGACAAGAGTAGGGACGGTGATAAGCTCTATTGGATAAGATGAAAAAATTGTAAGTTGTTGCATGTCGTTTATCATGCCCTCACGGCGCGGGGTTGTTGGAAAAGTAGTTTGGTAGAGTGCATCAAGGAAGTGCATTTTTTCTCGCTCAAATTTGATTTGGGCAAGCAAGGCACGACTAACACCATTTGCTTGAAAAACAGCATGAGGGGCTATGGTGTAGAATAACCAAGGGATGAAATCTGACTTTAGCATGAAAGGATAAATGGCCCGCAAGATAGGTGGTAAGGGGGGGACTGGGCGACTTGCGGCTGATAGCATAATGAGTCCGTGACAGCGCAATGAATGACGTAACGCAAACTGCAGAGCAGATGGTCCTCCAGCAGAGAGCCCGATGATGATGACAGAGTTAACATTGAGTGTGTCAAGCAATGCCGCATACGCGTCTGCTTGAGCTTCTGGTGCAGGGTTCGATGGTACCGGTGTTCGCAAGTATCCAAAGCGTGATGGTGCAACGTATTGAAATTGCCCACCAATTAATTGTGCTAACCAGAGTCCCATATCGTAACCGCCGCCACTGCCATGAGAAATTAGAACAGTGCTTC
>JBGPQK010000127.1:0-4168 GCA_041489005.1 Anaerolineae bacterium | reverse complement strand
CTGAGCGCTGAAAGCTGTCTTGTGTCTCTGATACACTTGGTTGCGGCTTCAGCCGCGCTGGGAAAAACAAGCTGCAATTTTGTCGGATGCTCCGGTACGGATCCTGCTTCCGATATGGGGTGTTACGTCAACTTCGCCCCGTCTGCTGCCGCTGGCCCGCGCTCAAGACCAGTCACGAACGGGATTATGCGCCAGATCGATGTCTGTTGCCGATCATCAGGAAACGTATTTTTCTGAACACCCGCCGTCAAGACAAAAACCCTCCTCTTCGGCAGGCTTCACCACGCCCGCCTCAGAGGAGGACAAGTTAACCGCATTTGATTATTTCCTGCGGCTGAGCAATGCTGCTTTGCTGCGTAAATACTCTAGATAATTTTCTGGGAGAGGATGTGCCAGAAGCTCCTGAATTACTGGGAAAAAGTAAGCCAATGAATGGATCGGCGAAAGCGGCGGCATATCCGGCGACCGCGAGAGCCTTCGCACAGACGCAAGCAGGAAGGCGGCTTCAACAGTGGACAAAGGAATTCGACGCACATGCAGTTCAGCTGCGTTTTTCAGGTCATTGGGACTTGGCCTAGACGGGGTTTCCGATAGATTCAGATAATGCTTTAAAACAGCGGACCGATATTCATTCTCATCATTCAGCGCAATTTTCCCGGTCATTTCTTTTTCCTCCGAGCTGCAGATTCCAATTCGCTTTCGCGACAGCGATAGCTATCCCCTTCGATTCTGGTAACGTCTGCATGATGAGTGAGCCGGTCAACCAGCGTGACAATGCAGGAAGCGTTGGGGAACACCTCATTCCATTCCTTGAATCCACGATTGGTTGTCAGAATAAGAGAGCGGTGTTCGTAACGTCGATTGATGACTTCGTAAAGGAGGTCTGCCGCATTGTCGTCATAAGACAAATAGCCTACCTCGTCAATACAGACAAGTCCTGCATTTGCGTAATTGCGCAGTTTCCTTTTCCGGTTGGCGGCGGTTTCGCACTGCAGGTCTTCGATCACCGCAGAAGCGGAGCGAAACAGCACCGAGTGTCCTGCCAAGACCGCCGCATGACAGATGTTCTTTGCGATCATGGTTTTTCCTAAGCCATTCTGACCGATCAGGATTAAATTGTGGGCTTCCTTGATGAAATCCAACGTAAGGGCGCGTTCAATGACATCCCGTTCGATTTTTTTTGGCCAGCTCCAGTCGAAGTCGACCATCGGTTTGAACTTCTTGATTCCAGAAATATTCAAGCGACGGATCAGACTACGATGAGAACGGTCGTCGGATTCCAGTGTCGATAGTTTTTCCAGCAATATGTGCGGGGCCCATTGTTCTTTTGCGGCGCGACCGACAAAGTCGTCAAGATTTTGCGCGATGCCTCGCAATCCAATCTTGTGGAGTTTCGATTGTAGATTACTCGTCGTCGGGGTCGTCGTTTTTTGCAAGTTCATCGTATGTCTCCAGGTTATGGGGGGTTACGGATAAGTTTTCGAGTTCCGGGTGACGGGACAAGTCAACCGGAGCGAGAGGGCGACGTTTGCTGGAGCGGCGCCTTTGATTGAGAATAAAGCCGACGGAAGAAACACGGGGCGTTTTGCGAGCAAGCGCTTCACAAATGGCGGCGCGCAGTTCTGCGGCTCCGTAAAGATCCAAAAGAACAAGCAATTGGGTGGTTTGCCGCCGGGCCGACTCGCCGAGACGAAAGGCGGCGTCTAATAAAGCCTCGCTTTCCGGAACGGCCTGGGAAAGTCGACTGCCGCGGGTTGAACCTAAAGCTTTGCGTTTTTCTTTCAGCAACTCATCTTGGTGGGCTGGGTCGAGCACCTGCTGCCGACGATCATAGCTGCGGTGGTGTCGGGCAATCTCCTGAGCGCCGTCGAGAATACGAATCGTTGATCCTGAAGCGGCAAGTAGGAGCTGGCGGCCAACGGCTGCCGGAGGGATCGAGTAATCGTTGAGGTCAAAACGGACATAAATGGTCTTTCCGGATCGCACCGGAACCAGCAGATCGGTGTCAAACCGATGGGCGGGCAGCGGCAGTAAACGCGGCTGTTCCTCGGCGAAAACCTCCGCAACCGTGCGGCGATTATCTCCAGGCCAGGGGCGCGCATGCGCTTCCCTATCCCGCCATTGAAAAGCTTGGCGGTTGAAATCCACCAAAGTGGTAAACGGGCGGGCGGCAAAGAAGGATTCTCGGATATACCGAATGACGCGCTCAACGCGCCCTTTTTGATTGCCCGCGCGCACTTGGCAAGGGCGGGCTGAGAAGTGGTAATGGGCGGATAGCTCAATAAGCCTCGGATTGAAGTGGATATCGTTGCCGCGCCGCTCGATCACTACACTGCGCAGGTTGTCGAACAGAAGGATGCGTGGAACGCCTTTCCAGTCTTCAAAAGCATTGTCGTGACCGCGTAAAAAGCTTTCCATCTGTTGGTCGAAGAAGAACTCCAGGTACAGCCCTCTGGAGTAGGAGAGCGTGATTACAAAACAAGAAAGTTTACGGCGAGCACGGCCAACCGGGACTTCTCCAAAATTTGCCCAATCTACTTGTCCTTGTTCTCCCGGAAAAGTGCTCAGGCTGAGAAACGCTTCTTTGTGGGAGGGGCGTATACATGAAACAAATCGCCGTAATTGCACTACACTGCCGCCATAGCCGCGATCTCGAATCATCTGGAAAATGCGGGTGGCCCGCAGACGTGGATGTTTTGCCAGAACTTCACGAATGAAATCGGCGTATGGGTCCGTCGCGCTGGGACGAAGAGTCTTGGCGCTATTGAAGCGATCCGTTTCGACGGCATTCACGACTGTGTCAGGGTGGAGCATGAGTTCGCGCGCAATCGTTCCCACTTTCCAATGCTCGGCATAGAACAAGTGGCGAATATGGGCGCGTGTCTTCGGATCAATCATGGTAATCAACCTCCGCTAATGAAAAGGATCCACAAACCGGCTGGTCCGACCGCAGATGATGCAGTACGGAACTCCCGGATCATGAATCACTCTGGTTACGTGTGCTTGTTTGCTGCCACTTTCGGCGGCAACCGACGATAAAAGCGCCGGCGGGATGATAGTGATAGCAGGAGGTCTTTGTGGGGAAGCTTGATCCATAACGGAAAATGCGGCCCGCCGTTGGCGATAGGCTTTCTGGCGGGCCTGCTGATCAAGCCTGCCGTCGGGAGTTTTCCTGTGACGGCGGTTTGCATCTCGACGTTGCTCTCGGCGTGCTTTGTCGCGGCAATGTTGACTGCAGTATTGCTGGCCGCGATCGCAGCAACGACAGATCCAAAATATCGCGCCACACCCTTGCCAGCGGCAAACTCTTTGACGGAGAACAACTTCAGTCGTGCGTCTCATTCTCACCCGAAGGCGAGACTGGACAACGGCTGCAGATCATGTCAGCTTAATCTCGGCTGAATAGACAACCTCTCACAAGAGAGGTTCTGCCAAACGGACCCCGGTCGCTGATACGATCGGGGTCACTCCTGCTCGACCTTCCCGCAAGAGACTACACGAAGATGATGATGAAGTTCACGCCTTCGGCGCGGATGATGTTGGGGCTTTTATTCCGGCGGGTGTTCAATAAAATACGTTTTTAGATGATCGATGACACCTCGAGAGCCTCCGTGAGTTTGGCTCGAAATACGATCTGCAGCACCTTTTTCGGCAGAAAGAAGCGATATCGTAGGTTCACGGAGACCCAGCGCCGATGATCGAAGGACAATCCGCCTGCAGGAACGACGCAGTGGACGTGTGGATGGTGCTCGAGTTTCTGAGTCCAGGTGTGGAGCACACTGAAGAAGCCAATCTCGGCACCCGGGTGTTTGGGATTGCGGGCGACCTCGATCAGAGTTTTAGCGCTCAGACGCAACAGCAGCGTGTAAATGAGCTTCTTGTTCTGTAGTGCGAGCTGTGCCAGGAGACGAGGCACCGTGAAAACGACGTGGGCATAGGGGACGGGAAGAAGTTCTTTCCTTCGCCCCTCGATCCAGCGCAGGCGGGCGTTGGCCTGGCATTTAGGGCAATGCCGATTACGGCACGAGTTGTAGGAGTGGCCGGAATATCCGCAACGGGTACATTCATCGACATGCCAGCCGAGAGCAGCTGTACGGCAGGATTCGATCGCCCTCAAGACCTTCAGATGCTGGCCCGTGAGCCAGTGGCGGCTACGTTCAATGAACCG
>JBGPQK010000126.1:0-4232 GCA_041489005.1 Anaerolineae bacterium | reverse complement strand
GTAATGCTGAGTTGAGGATTTTATCCCCTGCAATTTCAAGGATTTTAGCCCTCGGTAATAGATAACACTCCGCATAATAATTGAGGGTATTTCGGTCTTCCGGCGGTAGAGTGCCCCCCGTCTCATCCAAAGGAGGACATCATGCAAATCAGAGACTATTACTCGCCTCGATGCTCCGAGGCCACTGTATGTGAACCTTTCGCGCCGTACCTCGAGAGCTTTGCTCAAAGCCTCGAGGAAGCCGGCTATTCAAAGCCAGCCCTACTCTGCAAGATTGGCGCTGCAGACCATCTTGCACATTGGCTGCAGCACAAACAAATCGCACTCACAGAGCTGGGAGATGACACCTGCCAATGTTTCTTAAGACATCTTCCTGCTTGCCGATGCTCAATGCTCAACCATGGTAAGTCCATCCACCACGCTCGATGGGCCATTCCTCAGTTTCTCGATCATCTGCGCGGGATCGGCGTCGTTGCAGCATCCGACCTCCAGGAGACCAATCAAGACCATTGCCCAGAGCTCACTGCTTTCCGTCACTGGATGCTTCAGCATCGCGGCGTGACTGGATTGAGTCTAAAGGTATACAACCGCGTGCTTCCTGCACTGCTTGACACCGTCAATAACGACATAAACCGCCTAAACGCTCGCACGCTCCGAGATTTCGTACTACATCGCGCCAAGCATTTGTCGAGAGGTTCGACAAATAATGAAGCACACGCGGTTCGCATGTTTTTGCGCTATCTCATTGCCGAGGGAAAATCACCGCCCGGTTTAGACGCAGCCATTCCGACTATTGCCAACTGGCAGTTGTCTGCGTTGCCGCGTTACCTTTCCAGCCCTGACGTGGAGCGTGTTATCAAGTCGTGTGATTGCTCTACAAAAACCGGTTTGCGCGACCTCGCAATTATTCTCCTCCTTGCACGACTTGGGCTGCGGTCCTCCGATGTGACGGCACTGCGGCTATCGGATGTCGACTGGCGCGAAGCCAGTATCCGGGTCTCGGGGAAGGGACGACGTGCGGTCTGCCTTCCGCTCACGCAGGAGGTCGGTGATGCTATTCTGAAATACCTCGAATGCGGTCGCCCCAATGTTGCATCAGATCGCCTTTTTATTCGGGCAAGGGCGCCCTTACGTCCTTTTGCCGATGCCAGTGCAGTGTCTGCCATCGTATCAGCAGCAATCCGCCGCTCGGGCGTCAGTACACCTTTTCGCGGCTCTCACGTCTTGCGTCATTCCGCCGCCACTGGAATGCTGCGCCAGGGAGTGTCACTCCAGGACATCAGCATTATCCTTCGCCATCGTCATCTTGATACGACCGCCTTGTATGCCAAGGTGGATGTGGCTCTTCTTCGGACAATTGCCCAGCCGTGGCCGGAGGTGATGCCATGTTGATCAAGGCTGTAGAGTCATACATTGAGATTCGGCGGGCATCTGGTTATGGCATGAGAAGGGTCGAACCAATATTGCGCAGCTTTGCGGACTTCGCCGCCAAACATCGCCAAGTACATGTCGCCGCTAACACAGCAATCGAATGGGCGAGCCGGGCATCCTCTCCACTGCAGCGCGACCTACGCTTGGAAACAGTTATCCGTTTCGCCCGTCACATACGGGCAGAAGATAGCCGTCACGAGATCCCGCCCCATGGCGTTTTCGGTCATCAGTCCCAACGGCGACCTGTCCCGTTCATCTTTTCACCCGAGGAGATCCGCAAGCTGGTCGAGGAGGCATTACATCTCGGCCCTCCAAATTCCCTGCGACCCTATACCTACAGCACACTTTTTTCTCTCCTCACTGCTACGGGATTGCGCATCTCAGAAGCATCTGGCTTACGTCTACACGATATCACCGCGGATGGCCTTCTGATCCGTGAGACCAAGTTTCACAAAAGCCGTCTCATACCCCTTCACGAAACAGCCGACGCGGGGCTTACTCGCTACCTGGCTCGCCGGCGACTCCTCACGCACGCCGAAGATTATCTGTTTGTCTCTCTTCGCGGTCACAAGCTTTGTTACCGGGCCGTCTATGAGACATTCAACTCGCTCGTGCGCGCTGCCGGCATCCAAAATGGATCACGTCACGCCAAGCCACACATCCACTCGTTCAGACATACATTCGCTGTGAGGGCCCTCGAAGCCTGTCCGAATGCCTCAAAGCGCATCGCCGAGCACATACTTGGCGTTTCAACATATATGGGCCATTCCTCTCTGGCATCCACTTATTGGTACCTGGAGGCCACACCCAGCTTGATGAATGACATTGCCCAAGCCTGGCAGGTTATCCTTGAAGGAGGTGCACGATGATTCTCATTGCACCTCACATCGCCGCGTTCCTTCAACAGCGCTTGCCGGTTGAGCAAGGAGCCAGCGAACATACCCGCGACTCTTATTCATATGCCTTCCAGTTGCTCTTCGAGTTTGCCAGCAAGAGGCTGAAAATTTCCCCGTCCGCACTTTGCTTGGAACAATTAGACGCTCCGCTTGTCCTGGCTTTTCTAGAGCATCTCGAGTCCGTTCGGGAAAACAGCCCCGGCAGCCGCAACGTCCGCTTGGCAGCCATCAAGTCTTTCATGCACTTCATCGAACACCGCGTGCCTTCGGCGCTCGATCAGGTTCACCGGATTCTAGCCATCCCCACGAAAAAGACAGATTTGCCCGTCGTTTGCTATCTCTCGATTGAGGAGATGCAGGCCCTCCTTGATGTTCCCGATCCCACTACCCGAGGCGGCATCCGTGACCGGGCCATGCTGCACTTGGGTTTTACGGCTGGTTTGCGTGTCTCGGAACTTGTGGGGCTTCGCATGGACGATATGTCCTTCCAATCGCCAATTACCATCCTCGTGCACGGCAAGGGACGTCGGCAACGGCTGCTTCCGCTCTGCAAAGAGAGCGCAAGCGCCTTGCGTGCCTGGTTAGCGGTGCGCGGGCAAATCTTGGTGCCCGAGATCTTCCTTAACGCCCGCGGCCATCAGATGACACGCGCAGGCTTTGAGTACATTCTCCGCAAACACGTCAAAACTGCATTGAAGCGATGTTCGTCGTTGGGCGGAAAGCGCATCTCTCCTCACAAGCTGCGACATACTTGTGCAATGGCCATTTTGCAGGCCACGCGAGATATTCGCAAAGTTGCGCTTTGGCTCGGCCACGCGAGTATTAAAACTACTGAGATATACACTCGATCCGACCCTTTAGAGAAGTTGGATGCGGTTGAAGCAGTTACGCCACCTGCGCTGAGGCGAGGACGGTTCCAGCCATCTGACAAACTCATGGCCATGCTCAAAAAGAGGTAATTTTATGCTGAGTACGCGAGTGGGCACAAGCGCGCCCCGATTGAACGCTCGGGCTCCTCCTCAGCATTACTATTTGCACCGCATTATTATTATGTTCTGACTTTGAAAGAGAAAAGATAAGGCTTTTCCCTTTTACTTCGCTGTTTTTTATTTCCTTATTGATAGGCATGTGGTTCATTTAGGAAGTTAGATCTCTCTCAGCAGCTCTGTTAGTATGCCAGGGCCGAAGAGATGAGGCGGAGTCGGCATAGACGCCTTCTACCCCTTGCTGGTTTGTTAGAACAAGCCAACGAGCGCTTGGTGTGGTATCGGGCGGGCCTGAAAATAATGTGCTGAGTTTTTGGGCCGAAATTGCTTACTAACTGATTCTACAGGGGTTAGACATAAACTGCCAATATCCCAATAAGCCCTTTGTTTTCAGCTACTTGTAGAAACTCGCAACATTATACTGCTTGTTCTGACTATCCGCAGGTACTCTCTGGGCTATTACCCATCCAGCAGCAGCCAGGGTGGAGCGTTCCACGCAATTGCGGTGCGTCTGGCCGAAAAGTTCGGGAAGGCCGGCAGCGACTATTTCATTCACGCAAAACGCGGCTATTACGCCGTCGGCCCTCGGAGTTGACTGAAGCCGGGTGTCGGCCGGCCTCAGTCGTCAGGTTTTGGCAGAAAAAAAGTGCGTGTTAAATTTGGCTAGGAGATAACTTTTGCGGCGAGAACTACGGGTATCAACACAAGAGCCGCCAGCACCACAAGCAGCAGAATGAGAATAGCGGCGGCACTCAATGCCAAAAACAGCATCAGCAGTGGTATACCGACAAAAATCCCTATCAGCAGTTTGACCAGGCCAAAACCAATTTTGCGTATAGTCGGAATAAACGGCAGTCTTGCATTGCAGCCTGCCCATAATGCACCCCAAGCTTCCGAGTTGTAGGGATCATGTTACTGT
>JBGPQK010000125.1:0-4254 GCA_041489005.1 Anaerolineae bacterium | reverse complement strand
CGAATTTGCCGAACATGGGGACCGTATCCGGTCACCAGCTGTTTAGTATTGGGTTGGACTGGTAGAAGGTTGTATCCCTTCTTCAGCCACCACATGGCCAACTCAAGCTTGTATTGATACGACAAAAAACGCCTCCTGCTTTTTCCCAGGGAGGCGTTTGATTTTCTTGAAATTTCGTGTTACTATTTGTTTATCTGCGCCTCCGTTTAAGGTGCAGCTGAGTTTCGGTCGGTGAGAGCGGTCCTGGGCGGACCGTTCTCTCGTTAAAAATCCGAAGCCCATTTGTAAGGTTCAGTATAGCCTAAGATTGGTATATCACTCTAGCTTGTTTTTTGCTATTCCCATTAGGGAAGAGGATACACCCAAAACACAGTAACAAACTAACTAGTTTATTTCAATTCTAATTTGAGAAGAGGGGGATATCGCATCGCCACAAATGACGGTAGGATCCGGATCCTCCATCGGCATCTATGGCGATGCTTGCGATCGCTTGATACGATTCAGCCTTTAATCGTTTCAGCATTCCTCTTCCGGTTTCTGAAAGCCAGGATCTTACAATGGTCCGAACAGTACCGGCCCTTGTTGGACTTGGCTCTAAATGGCTTACCGCACCAGATACATTTTTTGTCGTAGATATAACTGCGTCTTCTCATTTCTTCCTGCCTCCGTTCGTTCGTGCGTTTGGGTCCAGGACTGCCAGCTCCGTTTCACTGTTCAGGTTCATCATGGGGAGGGGGAGGGGACCGGAGGCGGGGGGGGTCCTGGTGGTCATCTTCGAGCTGTACTTAGCCCGGGTCCGTATGGACCAGTCCGCGGCTATCTTGGGGGCCAGCTCCGCGGCGAGCTGCTCCGCACTCTCCAATATTTTTTTTAGCGTAGCATCTTCAATGCGGTCCTGTGCATCTTCTTCGGCCATGGCTTTGAGTTGCTCCGGATCCGATATGACGTGGACCACCGCACCGGCTATGTTGACAGCGATGATGCCACACAAAATTATAACCACACCCTGCACCTGGTCCGCGCTCATGGTCCGGATCAGTCCGGCTTTGCCTGCCTCGTACCAGGTATCGGCCGAGAAGATGCCGATCGCTCCGATCAGGTCCACAACGACCATGAGGGCCGCGGTTGGTCGCTGCCATCCATGGGACCCGTGCAAGAAGGCAACCAACCAAACCACCAGACCGATATCGAGGGCAGCCAGGCCGAACCAGGCAAGGATCTGCCGATCGGGAGGCAAGGTCAGGCTGATGAAGTTGAGCGACCTCGACGCACTATAAACCAACAACAGACCGGACAACATTACTACTGCCAATGAACCCATCTTCTTGAACATCCTTTGCTCCGTTTCCCGGGGCAAGTAAATGCCCCGACTGGGAACCGTCAGGGGCAAAGGACTTGATATAATCTCTCTTGGGTCCGTCCGTTGCCACACAACGGTTTGGGCTTAGGGATCGGCCACGCTTCTACGTGCGCCGGTCCCGTTATTTAATTGTGCCTGTATCGTATCACGTAGGGGGGTATAAGTCAACACTTCTACATGTGGGGAAGTCCTTTACATCCCTAGACCTATAGACCCACTACATAATCGTTGTTACCTGATCAGCTCTGTGATACGCAAATTTGACACCCACCTTGACGCATCAAAATGTTTAGAGTTACTATGTCTTATATCTTGTCACCCGCTTATATCGTTACGTGAAACAAGGAGGGTTTACCCATGCAAGAGACTAAGACACTTACCACCGGACAGGTCAGCGGACTGTTAGGAATCCCTGTAGTATCCCTGCAAAGATATGTCAGGGAGTTTGGCCAGCACTTCTCAAAGACTGCTGGCCAGCATCGCCGCGGCCGGCGATGGGCGCCGGTAGATATCGATAACCTGATGATCATCCGCCGCATGCACCAGGCACAGGCAGGGATTGAAAGCATTGACCAGGCTTTACAGAATTACCACCATGGGGATGATCACATCGCCGAGACTGGCGATGCTGCCGGCACATCAAAGGTCATGGATGCCTTTAGTTTGTTGGCCACCGCTGCCGCAGTCCTCGATGAGGTCCGGGAGGAAAGGGCCAGGGTCCAGGCCTTGGCACTTCAAGCCAGGTGGAATGATTCACAATTCAAAGACTTAGAGGGGCGGTTCACTAGAACCTTTGCATACATCCACGGCAAACTGGAAGAATTAGACCGGAGATACTATAAGCTTGGGGCAGTCTACAAGAACGCCCTCCGAAAATATCCAGCTGCAAAACCCTACCGACAATTGCTATCAGAGTTTGATACCTGGATCAAGCGAAACATCTTAGACGATCTGGGATTAGATTAGTAATGCGGTACAACGGGGAGGGCCTCGAGCGCATCGTTAGAAATAGCGATATCGACGTCGACTGCAGTATCGCCAGTCTCGCCGATGCACGATCGACTTTTAGCTATGAATCTACCAGGGGAGAGCGACCGGAGGGCCTTGCGCAGAGTTTGAGTGCCGCGCTATTTCTCTAGGTATCAAGTAAACAGGCACGACTTTATAGCATTGTTCCGCGCTCGAGCGGGTGAAATAGGTCCGCGAGTTATCGTACATATCGAGACACATGCACTCTACTTCACCGGTCTTCCAAAACTTTGCATGTTCCCCTATGCCGATCAGATGACCGTGGCACTCTAGGCCTCCGCACATCGGACAGGGGGCATCTACTTCGGTAGGTTTAGCACCGGCCAGGGGCCACACTCTTTTTAGTCCCTTGACCGCTTTCCTGAATTCATCCCGCTTGTCTTCGGGGATCTCCCAAATTTTAGTAAGATACTTTATGGCCTCCGCAATTCCCTTGCGGGTCTTGTCCACCTTCCGGATATCAACAACCTTTCCGTCCCCCTCAGTGACCCACATCCACAGCACCACCAGGTATGGCTGCGGAATGTACTTCGCATCAATCACCAGGTGTTTGTGAGCATGCCAATCATCCGCGCAGGTTATTTCATGGAATGCTATACCGGCATGAATAAGATCACGGACCCGGGCAGATCCGGGCAAGGTCCCGAGATGCTTATCGAAATCCTTACACCGATCGGACCAGCGCTGCACTTCTATCGGATCTTCGGCAAAGTGGGATCCCGCATAGTCTAAGGCCAGCTCAAGAAACTTAACTCTATTTCTGGATCCAATTCTAAGATCCAGTAACTTCCGGAAGTACGATCGTAATTTATCTTGACGTTCAGCCAGGACCGGTCCATCTTTTATGGTCAGTGTCAGCAACACCGGATATCGCATTCTCATGATGGTTGGAGTCCATCGACGACGCCGCTCAGCTGCTCTTCGCTTTTCACAGTCAAGGCAAAGGGGATCACCACAATCCACCGATGCAGGGAAGGCCCCGCCGCAGTCCTTCTGCACTACGACGAATTGCCCGTTGCGTTTACACATGGGAGGCCTTTATTAGTTCGTCCATTGCATTCCAGTTGTTCGAGCGGCTCAGCATGGCATGCAAGTTGATCACGTCACCATGTGCATCACATCCATGGCAGCCCCAGGTATTACGTTCAGTGTCAATCCAAAGACTTGGCCTGGTATCCTTGTGGAATGGACAGAGCCCATGTCGCCACCGGCCGGAACCCGTTAGATTCATCCTGGAGAGCTTCTCAGGCGCTAATTGCCGCAGGTAGTACAAAATAGGCCAGTCCTGCTTAATCTCTGCAACCTTGCCTTCCTGTGACCGTGCAATAGCACTCCTGTGCGTATTCTCCAATAGGACCGGGGATCGAACCCCCGGAACGCTAAGGGGAAGGAGGGTATGAGGGAGGTTCACTTCGAGGATGTCGCTTTCGAATCCGCGCAGGTAGACCCCACCCTCCACGATCGAGGGCGCGACCAGGACAGACTTTTTCAATTCAGCACCTTGGATTAACTGCACACCAGGAGGCACAGACCCGACCAGGGCGACGTGATATCCCCCACGTGGCGTTCGCTCCGTGTACGACCGTGCCTCCTCCGGCCGCTGCTCTTTCCAGTTGTGGTATACCGCTTCGATGTCGAAATCCAGGAACCAGGCCCCTTCCCATCCGACCGCTGCCATGTTGACGCCGCGCAGGTAGAACCATTCGACCGCTTCGGTAGACAGCCGAATTTGCCGAACATGGGGACCGTATCCGGTCACCAGCTGTTTAGTATTGGGTTGGACTGGTAGAAGGTTGTATCCCTTCTTCAGCCACCACATGGCCAACTCAAGCTTGTATTGATACGACAAAAAACGCCTCCTGCTT
>JBGPQK010000124.1:0-4276 GCA_041489005.1 Anaerolineae bacterium | reverse complement strand
TCTCGCGGAGATGTCGCTGAATGCCGACCTGCCAGAGAACTTCGTCCCCTCTTCGGACGGACTGACAATTTTGCCTGCCAGTATCCCCATCACGGACGCGAACAAGATCACACGCTGGGACTTGCAGGCGCAACGCCTCCTGCATGCCCGGTTGGACCCGCAGACTGTTGTGCAATTGTCTCTTGGCAGAATACCCTCGGATGTCATTCACCGGTTGAACAAATCCCTGCCGCTGGATTCGTCACCGGTCATACAGGTAAGACCCGGTTGGTGGCCCTGGCTGCCGGTCGTTCCATTCCGTATCACTGTATCCACGGTGGATTGATGAGAATTCTAGCTGTAGACCCCGGTTCCAAGCGCATCGGCCTCGCCATCAGCGATCCGACCGGTACCATCGCCAATCCGCTGACGGTGCTGGACCACGTTGCCCGCTTGATGGACGCCGCGGCAGTGGCGGAACTTGCAAAAACGAACGAAGCCGGTCTTATCGTAGTCGGGCAGTCGCTTGACGATGACGGCCATCCCACCTTCGAAGGCCGCCGCGCCGGGCGCTTTGCCGAAGCCCTGAAAATTCAGATCGACCTCCCGGTGGTTTTCTGGGATGAATCCTTCACCACACAAGAGGCGCGTGCGGCCCGCATCGCAATGGGTGGATCGCGAAAAAACCGTCTCGGGCATCTCGATTCCGTCGCTGCAACTGTCCTCCTGCAATCTTACCTCGACGCCAACCCACAAAAATGAAATCCCGTAACGCCTGCCTTCCCTGGATGCTCCTCATTGCCATGCTTGTTCTTCTTGGTCTGGTGGCTGTGGCTGTATACATCCCACAGGCAGCCCGGCAGTCTTTTGGGGAACCCAATGCCTCTCTCAATGCTTGGCAACGCTTTAGTTATGGTTACGAACTGGTCTGGAATGCTGGGGATTTGATCAAGCCATGCGACCCTGCCGGAGCAGAGCAATTGTTTGTCATACAGCCGGGCGAAAGCGTGGTTTCCATCTCAATCCGGCTGGAACAGGCCGGTCTGATCCGCAGCGCTAGCACTTTCCGGGCTTACCTGCTCTGGAAGGGGCTGGATACCATTATCCAGAGTGGCACCTACCGTCTCAACCCGGCGCAGACCGGACGTGACATCGCCCAGACGTTGAAATCCACCACCCTGACCGAGGTGACTCTCACTGTCCTGCCGGGTTGGCGGATGGAAGAAATCGCCGCGGCGCTCCCGACTTCGGGCCTGGAGATCACGCCGGAGGCATTTCTAGCTGCGGCATCTGCCTCGGGGATTGCCCCGGGCCTGATCCCTGCTGGCATGTCTACCGAGGGTTTTCTCTACCCGGATACTTACACCTTGCCCCGCATGACGACAACTGACCAGTTGGTTTCCGTCCTGTTGACGGGTTTTACTTCTCACCTCCCGGCTGAAACCTTGGCTGCTTATGCCGGTCACGGGCTGACGGTCTATCAGGCGGTTATCTTAGCATCCATCATCCAAAGGGAGGCAGTGGTCGAGGATGAAATGCCCACCATTGCATCGGTCTTTTATAACCGTCTGGCAATCGGCATGAAATTGCAGACCGACCCGACGGTGCAGTACGCCCTGGGTTACAACGCTGCCCAGGGCACCTGGTGGACGAATCCAATAAGTGAGAATGATCTGCAATTCGACTCCCCCTACAACACTTACCTATATCCCGGTTTGCCACCCGGACCGATCTCCAATCCCGGCCTGGCAGCGCTGAGCGCGGTGGCCAATCCTGCTCAAACCACTTACTACTTTTTTCAGGCACGCTGCGACGAATCCGGTCTGCACATCTTTACCAAGACATTTGAACAGCACCAGCAGAATTATTGTCCGTAGGTGAGTGTCTTGATCTTTCGGAAGAGGGGGTTACGTAATACTGGTTTTGGAGAGAATATGTTTCTCCAAATGGTCAATGACCATCTTTTGCTCAACGATCAGAGACTTGACCAAATCGCCGATGGTGACAATCCCGATCAGGCGATTTTGTTCCAAAACAGGCAGGTGACGGACATGTTTGGCAGACATTAATGCCAGACCCTGGTCGATGGTGTTATCCGGTTCAATAAAGATAGGCGGGGTTGACATAATCTCACTGACCAGGAGGTCCTTTGAACTCTTCCCTTCCAGAATAACTTTGCGGGCATAATCCCGTTCCGAGAACACACCGATCAGTGTTTTACCGTTCACAACCAATAAAGCCCCCACATCTTTTTCAGCCATGATTTGCAGAGCCTCAAAAACGCTTGTAGCGGGGCTAACTGTCCAGATCTTGCGCCCCTTCACCTTCAGCAGTTGACGAATTGTTTTCATTGCGCCTCCATTTGACGTGCGGATGTGTCGTTAAAGAAAATTATAGTCATAATCTGGCGAGAATCAAGCGGCAATTTTGATTGTCAGGGTTCCGGCCGGCGCTGGGGTGGGGGTTGATTTTCCGCAGGCGAGCGTTGCCAGGATGATCGCCAGCAGGGGAAAGACGATTCGTTTCAAGAGGCATCCCCATGTATTATTAAGAGAACACCGATTACCCAGCGTGGAGACGGCAGATAACCGGTTCTCTAAGGGAAACCCCGTGATTGTTGGAAAGAGTGCGGTGTCTATTCTGCCGCTATTTTGGGCTTTTTCTGGAAGAACGTCAAGACCGAGGCGCCCAGTCCCACGCAGACCACGAATGGGGTAAAGACAAACCAGCCCACATAGGGAGTGAGGCAGGCCAGCACCAGCAGCAGTCCACCGCGAGCATCGCTCCAGAAGGGCGATTTGGCCGGGCCAATGCGCGTGCCCAGTAAACTGGTCAGGGCGGATAGTCCTCGGAGGCTGAACAGGAGCACCGTGAGGGCAATTAGGACCCCAAGCACCGCGAAAATTCCTGGTCCGATGATCTGACCAAGATTGATGATGGTCGAGTTTCCTTCTGTTTTGCGGAAAAGGGTGATGATGAACACAAGGAGTGCGAGCAGTGCCAGGGCACAGATGAGGTTGACCAACCCAATCAGGAAGGAACGCAACAGGTTGGACTCAATTTTCTTGCGGACATTCTCCACTGAAACGGGAACCAGCAGGTTGACGGTAACAAGTAATGCGATCAGCGTTACTCCGCCGAGCACGACGAGCAGGATCAAACCGAGCATTTCCATATTTTTCTCCTTTGTATGTGAAGTTTTTTTTCGAGCGGTCGCTCGATTGAAACAATTCCAACGATTGAAGCCGTTACTACGGAGTTATCCGGAACGAATCCCAGACCGTCAGTGCCGGTTTGGGCGTGCGGTCAGAAAAGGTCAGGCCGACGGAAGCGAACATGCCGAGGGTGTTAATGTCATTACTTTGACCATTCTGGTTCATGATGCGGGCGTAGGATTCCAGGTTGAAGTCGTTGATGAGCAGGTAGATCCAGAAGGCCAACCGGGGCTCTCCAAGTTGGGAGTGGATGGCGTTCAGATAATCCACCTGAGACTGCGGGTCGCCGGGGAATGGGCCGACCGGTTCGGAGGTGTATCCGCCTTCGGCAACAGCCAGCGGTTTCGAGGTGCGTGCCAGCAGTGGAATGTAGTAATCGGGAGGGATATCTGCACCGGATGGGAAAATCACGAATGGGTACGAGGAAATGACCCACAGGTCCAGGTTGGGCTCGAACAGTTCCACCTGCCCCCAGTTCACCGTATAAGGGCTGCCCTGGGATACAGACGGCATCAGATTGTTGAGTTCCTCCCACTGAAAGGTAACGAAGATCTGTGTCTCCGGCGTTTCCGCCTTGACCAGCGCGTAGACTTCGTTGTAGAGGCTGAGGTAATTGGGGAAATCTTCGGGGTGGGTGTCGTTGTACGTGTTAATCTCCGAAGCCAGTCCAAGGTAGCGGGGATGGAATTCGCGCACAATCCGCAATGTATAGTTTCTGAAAGCCGCGCGTACCTGCGGGTTCGCGAAACTGGCCTGCCAGTCTGCAGGCAGACCTTGGAATTCGCGCCTGTTCAGCCCGTTGAGCGGATCCACAACAAAGATGACTTCCAAGCCGTTCTGGTGCGCAAGGATATACTGGTTATGGATATCGGTAATAGCCTTGGATTTGGCATCCGTGCTGGCGGTGAATTCTTCCCACGGGATGTTCTGCTGGAGCAGAGCCACATCCCCGTGCTGGCCGATGGCTTTGTAAGTGTCCATGATGCTTTGAGTGGTGGCTTCGGGCGGGGACGGGAAGAAGCCGTAGACGGTGCGGCCCAAATCGTAGGGCGATGACTTAAGTGTGGGGATGGGGGCGGGCG
>JBGPQK010000123.1:0-4466 GCA_041489005.1 Anaerolineae bacterium | reverse complement strand
ATTGGCTCCGCAGCCCTGGCATTGGAATGTCTTCACCGAGATCGTTTTGCGAAACCCTTTGCCGTTGGCCATGGCAACGAAAAAGTCCTGTTCGGCGCCGGGTGTGCCTGTGTTGAGTCCTTGCTGGCGGTTGCAATTTTCGCAGACCAGCGATGTGCCATCGGGGGAGTAGACCATGCGTCCGCCGCATTTGGGGCAGGTGAAACGGTCCGCCTGGGCCGCCTGGGTGCCGGGAACGGGAGCCGGAATCGCCTCGGGGTTGACAATCTCTGCGGGTTTGAGTTTTCCGTCCAAGATGGCCAGGGCGCGGCGGGCAGCGGCGTGGCCCATATCAATTGCAAGGGTTTCTTCGAGGAATTGGCGTTTCTGCCCGGGGTCGTCCACCACCTGGCTCAGGTAGTAATTGGCCTGGGCCTGCGTCTGCAGGTCATCGGCGACCGCCAGGGCGCGCTCGAAGTAGCGGCGAGCCATGGCATAGTCCTTCGACTTGAAATGAAGGATGCCTTCCCGCAGGAGATCGTTATCGTATTCTTCAGTCATTTTTTCCGCCCCGTACGAGGGCATCCGTCATGCGCGCCACCCGCACCATGGCGGCAACATCATGGACGCGCAGGATGTCTGCGCCGCGGGTGATCCCGACGGCAACTGCGGCGGCCGTCCCTTCCACGCGCTGGTCGGGAGGCAGGTCGAGGGTATAGCCGATGAAGGACTTGCGGGAGGGGCCCAGCAGGACGGGGAACCCCAGGAGGCGGATCTCGTCCAGACGGTTGATCAACTCCAGGTTTTGCTGGATGGTTTTGCCGAAGCCGATCCCAGGATCGAGAATGATGCGCTCGTCGGGGATCCCGGCGGAACGGGCAATCTGCACCGAATCCATCAATTCACGTTTGACGTCTTCCAGTAGATTATCGTATTCTGCACCGGCATAGGCCTTCCCCAGCATTACGCGGACCTCGACATTGGCGGGCTTCGAGCGGTTGTGCATCAGCACCACCGGGGCTTTGAGGCGGGCTGCGACCGCGGCCAGTTCCGGGTCAGCGCGCAGGCCCCAGACATCGTTGATAAGGTGCGCGCCCGCCTTCAGGGCTTCCTCAGCGACCGCGGCCTTACAAGTGTCAATTGAAATCAAAGCGTCGGGGAACTCAGAGACAATTGCACGGATGACCGGAAGAACGCGTTGTTTCTCTTCTTCTGCATCCACCGGCTGGGAGCCGGGGCGGGTGGATTCGCCGCCGATATCAATAATATCCGCTCCCGCGGCGAGGATGTTTCTGGCTTGCGCCAGAGCAGCCTCAACCGTGACCCTCCTTGCCTCCCCTTCTGCTCCCCCCCGCTTTCCTTTGGAAATAGGGGCTGCAGGAGTTGACATGAGACCATCCCCCGAAAAACTATCCGGGGTAATGTTCAAAATTCCCATCACATAGGTGCGTTCTCCCCACTTGAGTGTGCGGTTGCCAATGATCAGGGAATGCATAATAAATTGCAGGAACGACTTAAGTCGACCCTACACCATTTGATCCAACGGGCGGCTGAGCCACTCATCGGCGGCGTCCATGTCGGTAAAAATCTTGATGGCGGCCGAGGTCTCGGCGACGACTGCATAATAGATTTCGCGGACGGCGCTGGCGACCTGGTCGCTGGCGACCACGACTGCCACACGGATGTTGCGCGCGGCCGGATCACTATTGGCTTCCAGGGCCATATGGATGGCTTTTTCGGGGATTTCTTTCACCTGGCGCAGGTCGTACAGGTTGCGGGTCAGACGGTCGGAGCCGAGCAGGTGCTCCAGGGCAAAGTCGTGCCAGTTCTGGATGGTGGCATCCGAGAGGTCGGTGAAGGTGAGTGTCATGCCTCCATCCGGGCGGCGGATAACAGTATAGCCAATGCCGGGTTCGGGTTTCCAGTAAAGGGGTTTGGGTTCGGTCATCGGGAGACTCCTGATATGCCTGAGATGAATATTATCATTATATCGAAAAAGAGACCCGTTTTCTTACCAAAAATGGGTGTTTTTTTGGAAAAGAGCAGGGACAGGGTTATTCCAGCCTACCCGCCATTCGCAGTACATAGAGCGCATCGGCGGTCACAAACAGGTTCATCGTTTTCCTGCTCGTCCCGCCCCAACGGACCGGCGAGTAGCCGCTTAATTGCGGACGGGTCAGACGGGAGAACGACTCTTCCGCCGGGAAGCCGCCATCCGGGAGGCGTTTGGATTCGAGCAGGTCGAGGGCGTCGTTGCAGCGAGGGTCGGAAATGAACCCAGCTTCGGCCATGCCCTTCAGCCCGAACAAAATGTCATAATGCCAGTAGGGGGGATAATGCAGCAGGGCGAAATGCCTGTCCATCATGGACCCGTCGCGCTGGCGTTTGAATAGACGGCGATTGAGGAAGATTTCGGCGGCGTGTTCGGCGGCGGTCCGGGCTTTTGAATCTCCCGAGACCCGGGCGTACAATGCCAGCGCCCGCAGGGGAATAAGCGATTCAAAGAAGGAAGAGGTGTCCGCTTCGGGGCGCTTGTCGCAGTTCCAGCCCCCGTCGGGCCACTGCCAGCGGAGCAGGCGGGAAACCAGTTCACTGGTGCGCCCATCTGCCAGCCCCAACCGCAGCGATGACCAGACAGCATTGCCTTCCTGCGAGGCGCAGCGCCGCATCCGCCCGGCAATCAGGCGGATATATTTTTCGTGCTGCGTACCCAGCCAGGCGTTGTAGGTCTCTTCCATGAGCGGGCGCAGGGACTCGTCGCCAGGTGGACAGCCAAGGTCGGCCAGCAGGGAAAGAGTCCAGTGCGAACCGTTCCACTTTCTATAAGCATGACCGGTGGTGTCGCGCCCGGAGCGCAATTGAGTCACGAGCGGCGAGTGACGGGTGATTTCGGCAGCCTTTTGGGCTGCGCTGGAATCAGCCGGCTGGCCGAGCACGTTGACGGCCACCTTCCAGGCCAGGGCAGGTTCAGAATTCAGCCGCTCAATCAGTTGGCTCATAGCGTTTCACTCCAGCCGCATCCACCGCCGACCGTAACTGGCTTATTGGGACGCCCAAGACCGGATGGACGAGGTCGGGTGCCAGGTCTGCCAGGAGGACGAGGACGAAAGCGCGTTCGTGCAGGTGCGGGTGAGGGATGGTCAGCTCCGGGGTATCGAGAATCAGGTCATCGTAGAAGAGGATGTCCATGTCAATCCGGCGCGGTCCCCAGCGGACAGCAGGGAGGCGGCCGAGTTCGTTTTCCAAATGTTTCAGGCGTTTCAGAAGATCCACAGGAGCCAGGGCTGTTCGGCCTTTGAGCACCATATTCAAGAAGGCGGGCTGGGCGGTGAGACCCCAGGGCGGCGTCTCGTATACCGGCGACTGTGCAAGCACGCGGACGGCGGGCGGGAGGGCGGCAATGGCGGCCTGGAGATTGGCGAAGCGGTCGCCGAGGTTGGTGCCGAGGGCGAGGTAGAGGATGGGCATTGGGTTGACAGGCGTGCACACCTGGTTTCAGCGCTATTGTACTCCCTTCCCATTCAGGAGGCCGCCTCAAACCACTTGACTCGAACCCGGCAAATTATTTATACTGGTGGTGAACAAGTTCTCAATTTACGCAGCCGATAAGCTGTTGACCTGCCAAACGATGGCTGCCCCCTTACGGGGGTTGGGTATGATATGCCAGGCAAAATAACCAGTGGGACGGCAACACTAGAATCTTTACAGGAGTAAGAGATGGATTTATTACCCACATTACAAGTAGGCGTATTGAATGGATGGATACCGCTAACCATCTATTTTATTGGCCTTATTCTGTCCGTATCATTGTACTCAAGGGAGGCAAGGGTCTGGCTCTTCAATAATCCCAAAGATGAGAATATGGGCGTATTTATGTTCATTCGCCTATTCGGGCAACTTGCTATGGTGGCATATATTTTGATGATGGTTTTTACACCGATGAGGATTGGCAATCCGGTATTTTTCGAAGGTGCCACAGTCTTTTTTATTGGCTTTATATTGGAAATGAGTGCTCTCTACTATTTCAGAAAAATGCCTGTGGGACAACCTGTGGTGAAAGGACCTTATCGTGCCTCGCGTAACCCTCAATGGTTAGGATTATTTTTAGCACTTTTAGGTTCGGCAATCGCTGTTGGAATATGGCTTTATATTGGGTTGGTAATTCTTGTGGGTATCATTTATCACCAACAAATTCTTGATGAAGAAAAAGCCTGTATAAAGAAATATGGAGAAAGTTATCGCGAGTATATGAAGCGCATGCCAAGATATTTCCTTTTTCTGTAAGGCAGGCGAGATAATTTACCAATGCTGCGAATAATCGTCAACTCTTGGGCAAGAAAAGAGCCGCCCACCGATTAACCTCAGTGTCAAGACCTGAAGAGGAAACCAATCAAAAATAAAGTTTGGGTCCAGAAACAGCTACGATTGAGAGCTTCTTCGCGGCTGTTTTTTATCCAAGCCTTAAAACACTCTGCCCCCGCCAGCCT
>JBGPQK010000122.1:0-4570 GCA_041489005.1 Anaerolineae bacterium | reverse complement strand
CGCACCGTAGGAGCCCCCTAGGAAGGACCCAAAGGGGTGGGGGGTGGCCAGGGGTGGGGCGGGGCCCATCACGCACATGCGCGCCGCACAGGTCATCGTGAGGGATATTTGGGCGCGAGCATGTAGTACCCGTACGTGCCCTTTGAGAAACACCCCTTCAAGAAGAATTAGAACTTACCTACATGTACGACACACGCATATATGTAGGATGTTCACATATAGGTAGGATGTGCACATATATCGTGTAGTGGTCTAGTGGTATGTGGTAGTGGGCCTTTAGTGGTCCCTCTTGTTCTACCCCTATTCCTCTATTATATTATACCTTTAGAGAGAGAGAGAGAGAGATAAGACCAATAGGGCCGGTAGACCACGGGTTTTCAGGGTTCGGAGCGATCGTGTGTGTGGCGTGTGGTGTGAAAACTAGCGGTCTAGCGGTCTAGCGGTCCTAGCCCCTGTTTTAGCAATATTTACGCAAGCTTAAGTGCGGACCTATAGACCGGTAGAAACAGGACCAGCTCACCTAAAACGAAACCCCCTCACGGTACTCTGTGAGGGGGGTCTCCGGTCCACCACATCTCGTTGGGGGCTACTCCAAAGGTTCGGGCGCAGGCATCAAGGTGAAACCGCGGTACTTAACCCCCCCGATCGTGGTCCTCCTCCGCGCACCAGCACCCAGGATGTCTTCAAGAGAGCGCGCTAGGTACTTGAGAAACACCCCTTCAAGAAGAATTAGAACTTACCTACATGTACGACACACGCATATATGTAGGATGTTCACATATAGGTAGGATGTGTACATATATCACCTTATATCCGCACATATCCCCGTGTGGCCCCACACACATCCAACACCACACACCCCCACTACCCGTGAAGTGTTGCGCTTCATCTAGGTCAAGTCACCCAAAGCCCCTGCCTTATAACCTCGTGAAATGATAGGAGAGAACGAGGAGTGAAGGATGAACGATTGAGGGGTAGTTCTGGCCCGCTATATAGAGGCACTCTCTCTAGCTTCTATCTTATTAATCCTTCAATCCTTCAACCCTTCATAAAGAGAGAGATAGAGTAGTAATATCAACAACTTAGATAAGTGAAGGATTTGTGAAGGGTTTTGGAATCCTTCACGAGCAACACCTCAACATCTCAAACCCTTATAAACACGAGACCCCGCGCGCTTTGTCGGCGGCGGGGTCCCTCTAAGCCGTTGTTATCAGGCTCTACAAGCCCATGAGCTCCTCCTCCGGTATCTTACGTTCTCGGGCCAGGGCCTCCCGGGCGGCCTCCAAACTGGGCCAGCGGTACACGTTGCCTGTGTTTGTGTGGGGTACCGGTACCGCACACCCCCAAGCTCGCATGTACGTCCCAATGCGCTTGGGTGTGAGGGGTAGTTCCTTGCTGTGCTTCGAGACCCACTCGATATTGTGCGCCTCCAGGTCCGGGGGTTTGGCCTCTATGCACCCTTCACGAGCCTTGAGCGGGCACGTGGCCGCCGCAGCACCTGTGGCCCCCACACCGAGCCGCAGCACGCTGATCCACCACTGGACGGCCGCTGACTGGCCCTCCGCACGTTCTTCGAGCTTGGCCGCTGTCTGGGGCACGTTGCGCATCACGAAGGTGCTGAGGTCCGTATCGAGGAGGGCTTGCAACCAGTACGACAGGCCCTCCCCAGCCCACCCCTTGGGGTTGCGCCGGGGGTTGTCGTTGCGTCCATCCTCGTATTCGAGCCACGAGTAGAAGTCGTCCCACCACGCAACGTTGTCGAGACCTTCTTGACCTGGAGCCTGTGGGTGTAGGGAACCGCACCGCACCACGAAGAAGCGGCGCATGAGCCCTGGAGACTTGATGACGAAGTCCGCATTGGTGGTGATCATGAGCTTGATGGCGTTGGTGACGTTGAAGGAGTTGATGAACTTCCCCGCTACCAGCCGCGTCTTGTTGGTGAGCAGGTCGTACAGCGATCCCAGCTCCTTTGCCTCGAAGCGCAGCTCTTCTCCGGCTATGAAGCCGGCCCCGGCTGTCTGGTGCGTGTAGTCGCCGATGACATCCGCGGAGCGGGACACCGACTTACCGTGAGGACCGAATATCTTACGCATGGCCCATGTCAGTGTAGATTTACCGCAACCTTCCTCACCTTTAAGTGCTGGGGCTACCTCGGCCAACTCTGTGGGGTGCTGCACCGCCCAAGCACACCAGTTCCAGAGGTACTCGGCCGCTCTAGCATCGCCTCCGGCCAGGCTTAAAATCAGCGTGCGCATGTACTCCGTAGCCCCCTGTTTCTTCACGATCCCGAAACCGCGCCACAGGTTGATTTCGTTGGCAGCCTCAGAGCCGCAGGGAGATTTGATGACGACGGTATCGTAGGTGCGTACCTTCCTAGATGTCCACCACAAGGGGGCTAGCTGGCGCAGTTTACGGTCCTTACCCTCACCATCCCAGTACTGGTAGTCGTTGAGGATGGTCTTGATGTGCGTGTAGTCGCACTGGGTGAGGCTGCCTTGTGCTGTCACTAGAGCAGCACTGCGTTTCTGCTGTGCTTCTGCAGCCGAGTCGTAGCGGTAGTAGAAGCGGCTGAATGCCTGAATACCCTCTTCCGCGCTGTTGAATATGGGGTCTGGGTAGGCCTTGTAGAAGGCTTGGGTACCTTTCTTCAAATCCTCCGTGGCTTGTACGTCTGGGTCCAGGGGCTCTTCAGGGACGCCTTGCGCCTGCGCCTCTGGACTCTTAGAGGCTAAGACCTTACGGCGCGCCTCGTGAGCCTCTACCTCCAATGTACGAGCCCTATCGATGGCCCGGTCCGTGCTGGCTCTGGCTGCTGCCGCCTCCACAGCCCTGGCCGCTCGGTATGCCGCCACCCCCTCAGGGTTGTACTTCTCGCGCATGTCGTCGGTGAACATGTCCTCGATGTCGGACCAGGGGTAGGCACCCGCCGGGTCCAGTCTGCAGTCAGCCTCCCAACAGGGGTGGAACAAGGCCCAGCGTACTGTCGCGGTGTCCTCCTCCGGCTTGAGCACACCCATGAGAGACGCGCCACCCCCCAAGTACAGGGCGCGGCGTCCAGAGTGGTCGGCGCCGATAGGCGCGCACGCTTTCACGCGACGCACGAAGTCGCTGTACTTGGAGCCGCACTGCCCCAGCCAGCGGTCACAGAGCTCCACCCGGTCAATAGGGATGCCCTGCCCCTCCGGCGCGCGGGGCGCTGTCTGGGCCGCAGCTATGAGCGCCGCGCGGCGCACGATGAATGGGGTGGGGTCCAAGCATTCGCCAGTGTCGCAGCAGTCGACGACCCTGGACTCGCCCTCAAGGCATCTCGTCGTGTAGTACAAGCGGCTAGCATCGGAGCACTGCGTGTCCTGGTCCGCGGCAAAACCCAGTTTCTGGAGCATCGCCGCTCTGGTTGGGGGCCAGTCGACGCCCTCAAGAAGCAGCGGGGCCGCAAAGGGTAGCCATAGGCGAATGCGGCACCCTTTACCGGGTTGCAGGTGCGAAGAGGTCTCGTGGTAGAGCCACGTGAGGGACCCCTCCTCGAGCTGCTTCTTGATGGCCTCGTAGCGCTCGGGGGTCATGTTGTCGATGTCGACTACCAGCGACGACATGGAGTGCATGTTGTCCTTCATGCGCGCCATACCCTCAGGTAGGTGTCCGGCGATCAGTGCGGTACCCTCTTTGATGTAGTCATTGAAGGCCTTGCGCTCCTCGGCGCCCTCCTTACCGGGGAGGTCGCGCTTGTGTGGTATGTCGGCCAAGGGCACCGGAGCAGTGGCCAGCACCCCCGCCAAGTCCTCCAAGGTGGGCACGGTGAGCAGGCCCCCGATGATGTGGGTCTTGTGGGGCGCCGTGCGGTGCTCCATCGCCGTGAGTTCGAGGGGCTTCACTTGGACACCTGCATAGTGCGCGCGTCGCGACGAGACTGGTTGCGTGTCTGCCGAGCCTGTGCCGCAGAGCTACACCCACCGTACTCTGGCCAGCCTCCTACCAAGGGCACAGAACAGGGCACGAAGACGCTGTCCAGTACTGCCACCGAGATGACGGATGTTAGGACATCAATAGTCTCCACAGGGGCTACAAGGAGTTTTATACCAGACGCTCGGTAGTAGAGTACGGGCTCACACCCCCTATACGTGGACTCCGCGTGGGGTTGCAGCGTGATATGTCCGCGATTAAACAGGTGCCAGCTCTGCGTTGTAGGGTCCGATATGACTCTCGTGAGCCCCCCTCTGTGGACAATCACAGGCAGCTTGGGCAGATACCAAGACCCTATACTGCCTTTCCAGCCATACGCCTTCAGTAGTGTGTGCGTAGCACGTACAGCATCAGCCACAGCGGACCATTCAGCATGAGACCAACTAGCACGGTAAACACTCAAGTAGCTCACAGGGTACACCTCTGGTAGGCCGAGTACTCGATTGTCCTCGGTGCTCCAAAGATATCTCCCGGAGGCCCTCGGGTGCAAGCCCCTCTGCCCGGGCACAGCGTAGGGCTGTGTACGGTCACACGACGTATGGTCACGTAGTGCACCGCGACATATGGCACCCTAACCTAACGTAAATACAAAGAAAAACCCCCCTATCCT
>JBGPQK010000121.1:0-4830 GCA_041489005.1 Anaerolineae bacterium | reverse complement strand
TGGCAAAAGGCAAATGCTTCCCGTAAGTTCATCGTGAACAGGACGCGGCGGTTAAACCCGTTGGGAACAATGTAACTGGCGACGTGCGGATTCCATGCAGCCAGTTTTTCATATGTCTCCGCCGCCGTATCCATGGCGGAGTGGTAGGGGACCTCGAACCCGGCCTCGACAATTTGACGCGGAAGCGCATACCCCAGCCGGGTGGTCAGCGTCTGCGGCGTCTGCGTCATCATGCGGTGGCGCTTAAATTCGGCGTAGGCACCCTGGTCGAGGGTGAGATCGAAAGTGTAAGTGGTGTGTTCCAGTTCGCGCAGCGGGGTGTCGTGCTCGCTCAGGGCGCCCAGCAGTGACTCGGCCATTTTATCCCGCTCAGGCTCAGAGGCCGAGCGCACCGTCTTCAGCGCGCGGGAATAGGTCATTTCCCCAAACCGGTAGATTGCCGCCGCCAGGATTTTCACCTCGCCCTCAGGATCGAAATTGATCAATTTGCACCAATCAGTTTTTCCTTCTTTGTGCTCCAGGTGTTCTTCGGATTTAAAAACTTTCCTCGTTTCTTTCAGGTAAGGCACCACTTGCGCATACTTCACCAGAGTCGGAACTTCTGCCAGCGCCGCTTCTTTGACCTCCTCGCCGATTTGCCTTACCTCCCTCAGCGGGTGCGACAGCATTTTGCTGATGGCATGTTCCAGCACGCGCGCATTGGCGGTCATGCCCAGGTTGGCAAGGCTTGCCGCAGGCAACAGGAAACGGCAGGAATCGACATACTGCGAGCGGATGCGCCGGTCGTAGGTTTCATCCGGCTCCTTTTTACGGCGCGGATGCTTGACCTCCACCAAAGCCCGCACAGGGGTAAGAGATTGCGCATAGGTATCAAAGAGCAATTTGCAAGTCTGGATGAAAATTTTTCGTAACGGATGATCATCCAGTTCGGACGGGATGAAGAAGCTGTCTGCATCCCACTTTTGATAGCGTGTTGATTTTTCAGTATAGGATGCCAGTCGGTTGGACTCGATGCACTCCACTGCCAGCCGCGAAACGTTCTCGATGGCAATGTGCAGGACGGCATGTTCGGCTACCGAGGCGTGACCGTAGCCGACCACCCAGCGCTCATGGAATTTTGCGCTGGATTCCTCGTTCAGTCCGGCGGCAATTTCCTGGAAGGACTCGGGCGAGCGGGAAGTCTTTGCAAAAGCCACCGCGATAGTTTCGGGGTTGAGTTCTTTGGGGGAGAGCAGATAAACCTGGCGTTTTGACATGATTTGTAATATAGACGAAAACACCTTGCAAGTCAACCGGTGGAAAGGCGATGAGTGTGGATGAACTTCAGACGGATGCCCGGCCGTTTTTTAATTCCAGCTTGGTTGACAATTTAGAACATATGTTTTATAATGCCTTTGCGGCAAGAGACGGTTGCGAGAGTTTCCTTGCCGCATTTCTAGCCGAGGGCACCTTCGCGGAGCACCCCTTTGGGGCAAGCCGCCATTCGCGAAGCATATCATACCCGCAAGGGTACCCCCGTAGGGCAGCTGGTTTGGCGACAAGAGTCGCCAAACATAGCCACATCGAAGGCATCGCGAAGCATCCCCGTGGGACGAGCCTTCGATGTTCTCCATCGATATCGTGACATTGTACCCGCCGAATGTCCCCGAACTTCGTCCCGGTGCATTTCCGGGAGGGGGCAGGGCGAAGGGTAAGCAGTTCATCCCTCTGGGGATCCCTGTGGGATGAGGTGTCGATACTAGGCACCTAAGTGTTCTCCCGACGGAACGTCCCGGTGCCCTTCCGGCGGAACGTCCCGGTGCCCTTCCGGCGGAACGTCCCGGTGCCCTTCCGGGAGAGATATGAATTGTTTGTTTTGCAAAATCAATTCCTCCCCGCAGATTTTATTCTCCAGGCAAACTATTTATTAATGAAGAACTCCCCGAAGAGAATGGAGCCCGGCTGGAGGGGTTGTTTGTTCCTCTTTTTTCCGCGAAACAAACAATTTTCTTCGACGGGTGGTTCCTTCCTGGAGAGGGAACTCAACCCAGCGCCTTTTCACATTCCGCCAATTTCCTCCAACTCATAGTAGAATACGGCATCCATATTGAAAAAAAACGAGGAAAAATGAATAGATCTTCTTCCACTGTTCTCATCGTTGTAAGTATCGTGCTGGTGCTCTGTTGCTGCCTGGTCGTCATTCTAGGTGGCGCGTTCTATGCTGCCTATCAATTTGGGAAAATTCTTCCGACCATTGCCTCATATACGACCATTCTCCCCCCACCCAATGATATAACTCCCACTCCGTCTGAGATCACCCGTCAGCCTGCGGATGAAAATCTCTCCAGCACCCTGCGCTTGCTCGAGCAGATCATCGTCCCCGACCGGGATCTGGCAATGCTTGCCTGCCGTTTCAAGAGCATCTGCAATATACCTCCAACGGTGGCTCCACCCGCCGCAATGCTCGAGGCTGGCGCGCAGACTCAAGTCTGGCTGTTAAATACAGATAGCAACGATTTTTCCAGAATCGATGTTACCCTTCAATATGTCACTCTGCACGCTTATTTCTGGGTGGAGGATGGAGTGAGTTTCAACCCGGGTGATGCGCAGAAATTGATTGACACATTTGAAAATAGTATCTATCCCACTGACCGTGAGTTCTTTGGCTCGGAATGGACTCCCGGCGTGGACGGCGATCCGCATATTTACATTTTCTATGCTCGCAATCTGGGAAGCAATATCGCTGGTTTCTACAACACTGGGGACGAATACCCGCCTCAGATAAGCCAGTATTCCAATGCCCACGAATCATTCTACATAGACTCATCGCAGGATCTGGCAGACAATTACACCTATGGCACGCTGGCTCATGAATTCCAGCACATGATCCACTGGTACCAGGATAGGAATGAGAGCTCCTTCCTGAACGAGGGCTTTTCTGAACTGGCTACTTTCCTCAATGACTATTCTACCGGTGGATTTGACTGGTACTATACTTCCAATCCCGATATTAATCTGACCGACTGGCTGGGAGGTTCAGGGGATAACAGCGCTCACTATGGTGCAAATTTCCTTTTTGTCACCTATTTTCTTGACCGTTTCGGCAAGGATGCCACCCAGGCGCTTGTCCATGACCAGCAGAATGGTCTGGCTAGCGTGGATAACGTTTTGCAGCAAATGAATATTACTGACCCTCTCACCAGCCAAAAGGTCACTGCAGACGAATTCTTCCTGGACTGGACTCTCGCCAACTACATTCACGATCCAAGTGTCGTAGACGGGCGCTATTACTATTCCAGCTATCCTACTTCGCCCACCTCGACAGATACTGAAGGCGTGAGCAGTTGTCCCCAGGCGCAGAACATGCGCACGGTTAATCAATACGGTGTGGACTACATCCGCATCACCTGTTCGGGCAATTATACGATTGACTTCACTGGCTCCACCCTGACCCGTCTCCTGCCTGCCGATCCCCATTCGGGATCCTATGCCTACTGGTCCAATAAAGGAGACGAATCCAATATGACCCTTACGCGTCAATTTGACCTGACGGGGGTCTCCGGGCCGGTCACGTTCTCCTATTGGACCTGGTACGACCTCGAAAAGGACTATGACTACGTCTTCCTGGAAGCCTCGACCGATGGTGCCTCCTGGAATATTCTCACCACTCCTTCCGGTACAGGCGAAAATCCCTCGGGAAATTCTTACGGCTGGGGCTACAACGATCAATCCAATGGCTGGATCCAGGAAACCGTGGACCTGTCGCAGTTTGCCGGTCAGGTTGTTTCACTGCGCTTTGACTATATCACCGACGCCGCAGTTAATGGTGAAGGTTTCCAGGTGGATGACATTACCATCCCCGAAATTAGTTACACCGAGGGTTTTGAATCCGGCGATGGCGGGTGGGAAGGGGCTGGCTTTGTCCGTGTCCAGAACATCCTGCCGCAGACTTTCCGACTGGCGCTTATCACGCATGCCGGCAATATGACAACCGTGGACATCCTCCCCGTCAACGCTGACCAGACGGCACAAATCCCTGTAACAATCGGCAGCAAGGATGTGCAGGATGTTGTTTTGGTGGTAACCGCGACGACGCGCTTCACCCGAGAGCCAGCCACGTACCAGTTTGATATCCGATAAACGATAATGGCAGACATAAAAGATTGCCCAATATTAAAAACCTGGAGAAGCCCATGTCAACTGCACCCAAATCCGAGGTCCTGAACGTAACCAGCATGGCAGAATACCAGACTGGAGCCGTCGTTTCCCGTCAAATTACCAAGTCTGAGGGCGGGAACGTCACCCTTTTTGCTTTTGATGAAGGACAGGAACTGAGCGAACATACTGCCCCTTTCGACGCCCTTGTCCACGTGCTGGATGGGGAGGCGGAGATCAAGATCTCCGGAAAACCATCCCTGCTGAAGGCAGGAGAAGCCATCATCATGCCTGCTGATCAACCGCATGCAGTGAAGGCAGTTTTGAAATTCAAGATGCTATTGACAATGATCAAGACGTAGAAATATTGAACCCCGGTTTCTCCACGAAACCGGGGTTCTGTCTCGGCAACCATTATACGTGTCCAGCCGGAGACGACGATTGGAACTTATTCACTCCACCTGAAAAAAACCCAGGTATTCCCCAAAGAGCATATATCCCAACGCAACTCCCGCACTCTCTATGCCGACATAGACTCCCACCACCAGCAGCGCCCTGCCCAGGTTGGGGGATTTTCCCTCTGCGAACACCTCCACCAATACCAACAGGAGACCTATTGCCACACCCGCCAGAATGACCAGGTTCCAGGGGTGCCTGCGCGGATTGAGCCAACCCAGAAGACGGCGGATCGGTGGG
>JBGPQK010000120.1:0-4842 GCA_041489005.1 Anaerolineae bacterium | reverse complement strand
GTCGATGACCGTTCTGAAGGACGTCCGCACGCTTGTCAGCGATGCGATCGCCGCCGCGGTTGCCTATCTGCAGGGTAAAACCCCTGCCCAGACCGCAACCTACAACAACGGCAAGATCGATGTCCCTGCCAAGCCGTCTGTGGTCGTCACGGTTGATAAGAGCAATGTCAAGGCTGCCGTGATCGACTCCGGTTATTGGCCGGCTAGCGACTTTACCGGATTACCATAAGATTTCTTAGTTCGTCAACGCAGGAATAGTGATGGAAAATCCATCACTATTCCTGCAATTCTGCTGACATCTGCACTTTGACAAATGGGAAGAATGGTCAAGCTAATTCGGATTGACCTTTTTTAGTAAACGGATAGCGAGATATCGCTATCCGTAAATGTTCCTTTCTTAGTCTAAAATCAAAGAAAAAACCATGGACACTATGACTGAAACCACACCGGTCGTGGAAATGCGGAACATCAAGAAGAACTTTGCTGCCGTCCAGGCACTACGTGGAGTAGACTTGGTATTGCACCACGGTGAAGTGTTGGGGTTGGTAGGTGACAACGCTGCCGGCAAGTCTACCTTGATGAAGGTTCTCAGTGGCGCCTACGTCCCTGAGGAAGGAGAGATCCTTATCGAGGGTAGGAAGGCACATATGACCGACCCCTTGGATGCGCGTCGGTTGGGCATCGAGATGGTGTACCAGGACCTGGCTCTTGCCAACAACCTTGACGTGACATCCAACGTTTTTCTGGGACGAGAAGCGGTCAGCACACAGCTCGGCTCATTCAGCGTACTGGACACCCGCCGCATGGAGCAGGATGCGCAACGCCTGCTCGATCGTCTCAAGATTGACATCCCCTCCGTTCGCTTGCTTGTGGAGAGACTGTCTGGCGGTCAACGTCAGGCAGTTGCTATTTCCCGCGCCATGGCATTCAATTCCAAGGTCATAATCATGGACGAGCCCACAGCGGCATTGAGCGTAGCGGCCATCAGCAAGGTACTTGATCTGGTACGAGAGCTCAAGACGCAGGGCGCCTCGATCATCATCATCAGCCACCGCCTGGAAGATATCTACAGCGTAAGCGATCGGTTGATGGTGATGCGTAACGGACGCAAGGTCCGCGACTGCCCTGTCGCCGGCGATATAGATGACTTTCGCGAGCGGGTGGTCGCCTATATGATTGGCGCCCGCGATGACTTTGCCGATGCAGTAATTGGCTGATCTCTACGAGGAGACTCGACATGTCTTTCTATAATATATTAAAGACACTAAGGATACTCAAGTTACTAAAGATAATAAAGACTCAACGGCACATTATCCGTGAATATGGCATGTATATTGCATTTGTCGTGATTGTTATCTTCTTTGCCATCACGACGAAAGGCCTCTTTGTCTCGTCGAGGAACATTGGTAACCTGGTGAATGCGATGAGCTATATCGCTGTATTGGCGGTCGGCATGACCCTGGTCATTGTCATCCGCCACATTGATCTTTCGGTCGGATATCTCGCAGGCACCCTCGGCGCCATCGCTGCAATTTCTCTGAAGTACTGGCACCTGCCTCTGGGTGCGACCATACCGTTAGTACTGTTGATAGGGACAATAGCAGGGCTGGCAACCGCTTTCCTGGTGGCGCAGATGAAAATCCCGGCCTTTGTCGCAACACTTGCCGGATGGCTGGGTTACAGGGGAGCCTTGCAGCTTGCAACCAGAAGTACCGGCACGATAGCAATCGAGAACGAGACATTCAACGCTCTAGGTAACGGTTTCATTCCCGACATTCCCGGTATTACGATCTTGCCAGGAATACACAAAGTAACGCTTCTCCTCGGATTATTAGCCATTATCCTATTCATCAGAGGCGAAATCAGCAACCGCAGGAAGACGCAAGCCTACAAATTTGAAGTTCTCTCGATGAACATGTTCATCCTGAAGTTGGCATTTGTGTCGGTCATAATCGGCGGCATCACCTGGGTCCTCGCAGGTTACCAGGGTCTCTCATGGGCTGCTGTCATCCTATTGATCGTTGTTCTTATCTTTTCATACATCACGTCCAAGACGGTAGTCGGCAGGCATATTTACGCTGTCGGCGGAAACCCAGAGGCCGCTGAGCTGAACGGCATCAGTGTAAAGAAGATCACCTTCTTGGTTTTTGGCTCGATGGGCATGCTTACCGCCTTGTCGGGTATCCTGTACGCTTCCTGGTTGCGATCCGCCACAACGATCGCAGGAGCAGGGATGGAATTCGATGCCATCGCGGCAGCTTTTGTCGGTGGCGTAGCCGTGGCCGGCGGCGTCGGCAAGGTTACCGGGTCGATCATCGGTGCTTTGGTCATGGCGTCACTGACGAACGGTATGAACCTCCTAGGCTGGGACATATCCATCCAGTATATCGTCAGAGCCCTTGTGCTTGCAGGTGCGGTCATATTTGATGTTGCAACCCGCAATAGTGGAAAATAGCAATAATATTCATTATGGGGCTTTTTGGGAATCGCCGTGAATAAGACCTTTGGGATACGGCTTACATGGTCAAACAAGGAAAAAACACGGATCTCCTAAAATTTTCTCCGTGAGATTCCGTGAAAACCATTCTCTGGTCCAGGCAGCTGCACTTCCAAGGTTATTGGTTTATCTTTTCCTGGGAGGCTATTTCTTGCGCGGGTTGATGGCTGGAGCTCTGAAGGAGTAACGGTTCGTTTTATATCGACAACCTTATAACAAGACCTGCCTATAACGCTCGGGCAGGTCTTGTTAATTAAAATAATGGATATGCACATATTTGGTTCTTAAAATTCGGAAATATGATGGTGATAGATTACCTTAAATCCAATAGTTATATGAAAGATTGAGAAGAAGAGAGATTATGGAATTCAGTAACCTAGGTAGAACAAATCTTCCCGGGAGACCACTGATCTCACAGAGAAGAACGCAGGGTAAATCTCATTGTTGTCCGTGAGCTCCGTGATGTAATAACTCGGCTGGTCCATAAGATCAGCCTCTCCTCAGAAAACTCGCGCTTGACATAGAACGGGTGTTCGTATTATAATTAGCACAAATGTTTGGATAACAGATATGAAAGGAAGGTTCAGATGGTCAGAACTCGCAAAGGCTTGACCGAACGACATCAGAAAATCATCGCATACCTCAATGAACGGATGAGCACGGGTTATCCCCCGTCCATTCGCGAAATCGGAGAGGCGGTTGGGATTACTTCGACTTCTGTTGTTACATATTATTTAAAACAATTGACCGAAATGGGTAAGATCGAACGGGATGCAAAATTCTCGCGCGCCGTGCGGTTGACTGATCCGATCAGCAGGGAACTGGTGAAAATCCCCATCCTCGGCCCGATTGCTGCCGGTGAGCCCATGCTTGTCCCCGCGCCGGGTGCCTCCTATCTCGGCATTGGCAATGAAATGGACGCGGTGGACGTGGCTCGCAGCCTTCTGCCTTCTGGAGAAAAGGGCAGTGAACTCTTCGCCCTGAAGGTGAAAGGTGAGTCGATGATTGATGCCATGATTAACGATGGCGACATCATCATTATGAAACCGGTGATCAAGGCCAATAACGGTGAGATGGTTGCCATATGGCTTCCGAACCGTGACGAGACAACTCTCAAATATTTCTTCAAAGAGAAAGACCGCTATCGGCTCCAGCCTGCCAACCCGACGATGAAGCCGATCATGATTGACAAGGCTGAACCGCTGGAAATTAAAGGCAAAGTGGTGATGGTCATCCGCAACGTGGGAAATGTTGCTGTTTGAACCCCACCTGTTCATAAAAGACAACCTCCGCAATTCTGCGGAGGTTGTTCGTTTATTTCTCCTTGGACATCATATCCGGTGGCAGCCTTTTCTGGAGCAAAACCTGCACGCCATTTTGGGCTTGGTTGCTCAGGTGTTCCAATTCTGTCTGCAGGCCCATCAAGGCGTCGAGAGCATACTGGTCTGCACCATTTTTAATATTCTCGGCATCCATCCGGGCCTGGTCAATGATCTGGCCGGAGCGCCTCTGCGCTTCCGAGACCAGCGCTTCTTTCTCGACCAGTGAGTCGGCTTTTTCGCGCGCCAGTTGCAGGGTCCGGTTGGCTTCTTCCTGTGCTTGGGCCATTACCCGGTCTTTTTGTGAAAAGACCTGCTGCGCTTTCTTGACTTCCTCCGGCACGGAGATGCGCATCTGGTCAATGATGTCGAGGAACTTATCCTCATCCACGATGACATTGTGTGTCAACGGGATGGGACGGCTGTTGTTGAAGAGTTCTTCCAGTCGGTCAATCAGTTGAAGAATATCCATTGGCTCCTCCGCTTAAACGAGGCCGGAACATGCTAATTATACTTTAATCTCGAAGGGACGTCTGCTGTTCGCTCAAACCTTTGACCTTGTTTTTGAGCGCGGCTTCGACGTGCGGCGGAACCATGCTGGAAACATCTCCGCCCAGCGAGGCGATCTCGCGCACGGTAGTGGACGAAAGGAAGGTATGGTCCTCGTCGGTGATGAAGGCGACGCTTTCGATATCCGGGGCCAGGCGATGGTTGGCAAGCGCCATTCGGAATTCGTACTCAAAATCCGAAAAGACACGCAAGCCGCGCACAATAACTTGGGCGTCTACCTGGCGGCAGTACTCCACCGTCATGCCACTGTAGCCGATGACGCTGATCTTCGGGTGGCCTTTGAAGGTCTCCTTCACCAATGAGATGCGTTCTTCGGGCAGGAACATCAAGCTCTTGAGTGGCCGGTCATAAACGGCTATAACCAGTTCATCAAACAGGCGTGCAGCCCGTGTGGCGATGTCAATGTGGCCATAGTGAACAGGGTCGAACGTTCCGGGAAATATTGCGCGTACCATG
>JBGPQK010000119.1:0-4881 GCA_041489005.1 Anaerolineae bacterium | reverse complement strand
GTCCAGCGGAGTGACGCCGTCTGCGGTGATAAAACCATCGTATCCGTCCCGGATCCCAAGGACATCACAGCCATAGATGTTAATGGCCGTCTTGGTAACTGCACGGATGACCGCGTTCAGACCTGGCGCATCGCCACCGCCCGTCAGCACTGCAATCCGTTTCATTGGCACTCCTTATGAACAGCCCCATTATAAGCAAAACCGGGAAAAGATAAGGGGGTGTTGGACGGACGAACCCCGTCCAACACCCCCAATTTACTTTTTCATTCTATCGGCAAGGAGGGGATCTATGGCATCTTATGGATGAACCGCCAACCCTGATCTGTTTGCTGAACATGGGAATTTGTCCCGACCACTTCGAACCAGGTGGTACCAGGTTTGAATGGAAAGGGTGTCCCATCGAGGTTGGTCAGCGAGACCACGTTTGTATCGTTTCGCTGCCATTTGACCTGGTACGCCTGTCCATCCCGGAAAGCATACCCTCCTCCCGAACCACTGAACAGGATGTCGTAAATTCCGGGGCTGTAGAGTTCGTGCGGGACATATAGGATCACTATATTATCGAAGGCAATCTGCTGATTGGTCAGGCGGTCGGTCAACTGAGCATATTGTTCTTTTATATTATTGGAATCATCGGCGGTATCAGAGAAGCGCAGATACTTGCCGGTGGTCGGGTCATAGTCCCAGCGGTTGTAGATTGCGCCCGAATAACGGACGAATACTTGCGCCCCAGGCTGGCCTCCGGCAGGGGCGGTTAGATTGAAGGACATGCCATCCAGGTTTTGTCGCCCGTTCTCCACGCCCTTGGCAGTGATAAAAGCACTCAAAGTGGTGGTGTTGGCCATCAGGTTATTCAAGCCGTTCGGATCATAGCGGAACAAGGGGGTGCTGGAGCCTTCGATAACCAGCCGGTTGGCATATTCCGATTGAAGATAGCGGTTCATCTCATATACATAGGCACCGCCGAAGGCAAAAACAGCTTTATAGCCGCGTATCAGGTGACTGTCAATGAAACGTCCCGAACGGATTGGCCCGACCATCTCGGCATCGGTACCGTAAAATACTGCCGCGAAGCGGGTGGTGCCTTCCTCGGTGTAATACTCAAAAACGATGTCGGCCAGCGAAAGCCCCCACTGGGGGCGAACGCTGCGCGGCAGGTTTGAGACTTTTATGAGCAGCGGGCGGCGATCCAGAAGGGCAGGGTCGGCAACCTGCAGGCCGGTGAGCGGGTCCACATTCGAGGGAAAATTGGACGGGCCGTACCCTTCGGACGGGTAGAGCGGCGTCGGACTTGGTTCAGGCGACGGGGTCAAGGTTGGCGGTAGTGGTGTGGCGGAAGCGACCGGTGTACCGGTCGGAGCCGGAAGCGTAGCCGAGGCGGCAGGTCCGCAAGCAGTCAACACCACTGACAGGGATACGAATATATATAACAGTTTCTTCATAATAGTAAAGCCTCCTTATAGAGACGCTATCATACCGCATTTGTTCCGGTTGGGAGAGGGAATTTGCATGAAAACCGCAGCCCGGGTGGACTGCGGTTTTCTGTCTTCCTGGGAGCCACCGAATGACGAGCATGGGAGCCCGTCCCACAATTTTTTAATTGATACTTAGTACGAAGAATTGGAAAGAGATATCTCCAGATCGTTAATTCGGGCGAATTTCGGGACGATGATCGCTGTCGGATTGCGAGCGCCATAGCTCTGGGAGGTATTGTACGGGACGGTTGCCCGCGAGAGCCAGGCCACCTTATCGCCAAAGATGTCGAGCAGACTCTGAGTGAGCCGAACGTTATACGGAACCATCACTGAACCATCCTGCTTAAGCAACAGGGCACCGAAGCGCGAACTCCCGGTGATGATACCCTTCGAAGGATTTACAATGTTCATGTAGTGCAGGAAGGGAATGTAGAGAATATCCTTTTTGCGCGGCAGGTTGACCAGGTCTTGGAGGGAATTGACATCCTTCCTGTCGCCGCCGCTGAGCACCAGGCTTTTATGTCCCACGGTATGGCCGGTGGCTTTGGCGCCAAACTCATCGGCATCGTCCTGGTACCAGGTGAAATCCTGGAAGACGCCTTTTAGGAAAATCGGGAACGAATTGCGGACGATCCCGGTGAAATCACGCTTATAGGGAAAGGTCTCCGGACGGTACGGATCATCAATGAGCGTAAACTTGTCTGATAACACCTTTTGGCCAACCTTGTCTTCACCCAAGAAGGAAGAACCGCGCTTCAGCGAGCCGCCGTTGAAACCGATCCAGTTCATAAAACCGAGCATCTCGGCTGTAGCGGCTGAACCAAAAACAATATCGTAGGCGCCGAGCGGAATCTGCTGGGGGGAGTCGGTCTGATAATGTTGTACCAGGAAGGCCAGTTCCTGCCGCAGCGCAGAAGGATCCAAGTCCGATCTCTTTCGGGCGGATTGTTCGGCGTTCACTTCCCACTTGAGGGTGGAGTGTGCCAGAACGGCAGTCACTTGGGCGTCGGAGGTTTTGAAGAACTGGGTATGTTCCGAGCGGGTATTGATCTGGGCGATGATGTTCGTGCCATTGGAGAAGATGCCGGAAAGCTTGACCGCCTCGGTTTCCAGGCCTGCCGCGGCCGTGTTGAAGAATTGCAGCCTTTCCTTGTTGCTGATGCAGGCGAGAGCGGGGTCATATCCGCTTTCATCGGCGAATGACTCCGCAAAAACAGGAACAGTGGGCTGGTAGGTCAGCGGCTGGGCATGCTGAACCATCCCGGCGGCGATGTCAATGCCCTGCTTCATTTCGTCGAGCTTGCCCAGGTCGGTAATGAGTTCGTAACTGGCGCGTTTCCTGCCGGAATAAGCAGTGAACTCCATGCGGATCAAATGTTCGTTGGTATTCAGGGAGATGGACGAATTGGCGAAACGCATCAGGTAACTATCTTCTTCGTGGTAGAAAAGCGTAACCTCATAGCCCTTGTCCAGGGCATATTTACGCAAATTCCTCAGGGTTTGCAAGATTCGTTCCATCACAGCTATTCTCCTATTCTCACATTGTCGAAGCGGCAAACCGGAACTCCGTGCCCCAGCTGCATGGCCTGGTTCGGCTGCCCTTTCCCGCAGTTGTCCACATACTTCACCTGCCAGGTGGATTGATCGCCAACCGCGGAAAGTGAGTTCCAGAATTTAACGGTGGCACCCTTGTAGGTGGGGTTTTTGACCACTTTCGTGATCTTCCCATCCTCCACCAACCAGCCAATCTCGGTTCCGAAGTGGAATTGTTCACGGTTCGAGCCAATCGACCAGCTGCGCTCGCTATCCAGGACAATGCCTTTTTCTGTGTTGCTGACAATATCCTCCAGGCTGCCATCCTGGCCGGGGTCAATGTTAATGTTTGTCATCCGTTCGATGGGCACACGGTAGAAGGAAGTAGCCCGATTGGCCCCTCCGCTGCCTTTGAATATCTGACGTTTGGCTTTTGCGTTGGCCTCCTCCACCATTTGCCGGCCGGTAATGGCTCCCACCAGGATGCCTTTATCAATCAGGAGCGTGTTCTGGGCGGGGACACCGTCATCGTCATAGCCGAAACTCCCCGGTGAATTGGGCAACGTGGCGTCAGCGCGGGCGGTCAGTTTGGGGGAACCGTAGCGCAATTTGCCAAAGTCTTCGAGGGTCACGAAAGAGCCGCCTGCATAGGCCAGTTCGTAGCCCAGGATGCGGTCCAGTTCCAGGGCGTGACCGATGGTTTCGTGAGTCTGCAAATACATGATGTTCGGCAACAGGATGACCGAGCGGTCCTCTCTTGGACAATCGTCGGCTGCCCGGACCTGGTTCATCTCTTTAACGATCCTCGCGGCGTTTTCGCTAAAGAGTTGCTTATCAATCGTTTCCCATCCACGGCTGTCTCCATGCCTGGGTGGACGGAACGTGCGTTCGTAGGTGACACCTTGATCATCCAGACCAGATACCTGCATGGTGGAAAATACTTCGGTGAGGAGCTTTTCGATCTGGCTGCCCTCCGAATCCACGAAAACGATCTGCTTGCGCACGAAGGTCAGGTCACAGACACGCTGGAATACGCCTTCCTGGTTGAGTTGGAGGTCCATTTCCTTCAGAAAAGCGACCTTATCGGCAAGGGGGACCTCGAACGGGTTGATGGCGCAGGGGCTTTCAAATTTTGCCTGAATCGCATCTTTTTCTGCCAGCCGGATGGGGAAGGTGACCCGTTCGGCGGCCACGCGGGCATTGTCGAAGGCTTTATCGAACAGGGCGGTCAAATCGCTCAAATCAGAAGAAGCGGAGAACCCCCAGGCGCCTTTGTAGAGCACCCGAATTCCCACGCCGCTTTCGCGGGCAGAGGTGGCGCTCTTAAGATTGCCGTTCCACATCAACAGGTAATTGGCTTCCTCAAAAGGATACCAGCGAGCATCCACATAGGTGGCGCCCTGGGTTTTAACGCGTTCGATCTGTTGTTTGATCTTATCCAGCATTCCATCTCTCCTAATTCTGATGTGCGGACGGGTAGGTTATTCGTGGGAGGCGCTTATCCACGGTTGTGAACTCAAAAGGAATATTATACATTCAAATTATAGTTCTTCGGCGGCTCTATAGACGACTCGGTTAGGGGCGCCTCTTACGACACCTTGCATCGACGACTCATATCGTCGATGTAGTCGATGGCAGCCTGAGGCTGCCTCGCCTTAAGGTATAATTTGGCGGTCGAAGGTCATTGACTCTTATTTCCTTTGGGGTATAATACCCGCCGCACGGCCGACTAGCTCAATGGCAGAGCAGTTGCCTCTTAAGCAATTGGTTCGGGGTTCAAGTCCCCGGTCGGTCACCTAATTCTGTCGGCTCGCTGCTCTGTTGCCCCCATATTATGGGGGCTTTTTTTTGATTGTAGCCAAGAAGAATATCT
>JBGPQK010000118.1:0-4940 GCA_041489005.1 Anaerolineae bacterium | reverse complement strand
GAAAGTCAAGAAAAAACTGATTCCATCCTATTTCATCCCTTTAACGCCATATATTTATAACCACTTCCGTCGTCTTCCTGAAAATCAATCCGCGGCCAAGATCAAAGCGAATGCCATTGGCGCGGGCGTCCCGCCCGCCAATCCCGACTTACTTCCATCATAGGTAGCTTTCATAACAGACCACCCTGCGTGTCGCCGGCCCGAACCCTCGGCAAAGGCGTGTACTGCGCGCGGGACGCGCGCGGCAATGGCATTCGCTTTGATCTTGGCCGCGGATTGATTTTCAGGAAGACGACGGAAGTGGTTATAAATATATGGCGTTAAAGGGATGAAATAGGATGGAATCAGTTTTTTCTTGACTTTCTGTTTGCCTTCTTGCAGAGTATGCTTGATGGCAACCATTGAGACCTTATCCTGCACCACAATCAGCGGGCGGAAGTTCACCCGAAGACAGCTCCAGCAGGTCCAAGAAACGGTTTTGATGTTTCCGAACCTGAGCCGCAAGGAATTAGCGCTCACCATCTGTGAACATCTCAATTGGGAAAATCCCGCCGGCAAGCTCAAGGTCAACTCGTGTCTGACGCTCTTGGAACATCTAGAGAATTTGGGCATTGTCACCCTTCCAGAGAAAAGGGAGACGGCGAAACCCGTTTACCGTGTACCTGCTTTTTCAAGATCTCCGGATGAGTCTCCGATCGAAGGAACTCTTGAGGAGATCGGCCCGATTACTCTGCGACGGGTAACCTCGACCGAGAACAGGCAAGATTATGAAGATTTCAAAGCCTACTTGCACACGTTCCATTATTTAGGCTACAAGCACCCGTTCGGGTCCTACATTGGCTACTTTGCTGTGGCGGAGGCGAGCCAACAAAAGGTCGGCTGTCTTTTGTTTTCGGCGTCGGCCGCTTGGGCCCTTGCGCCTAGAGACCGATGGATTGGATGGGAGGAAAGGGATCGACAAAAGCTCCTTCCCCTCATTCTCAGTAACGACAGATTTTTGATTTTTCCCTGGGTCCAGGTTCCGAATCTTGCCAGCCATATCCTAGCGCTTGCCGCCAAACAGATCGGAAACGATTGGGTCGATATGTATCGGTATCGCCCGGTGCTGATCGAAACGTTTGTGGATACGACCCAGTATGTTGGGACGTGTTATAGGAGCGCCAACTGGGAATATCTGGGACAAACCAGCGGTCGCGGCTTTTTTGATCCCAAGAACGAGCGCAAGGAGACGATCAAGGAGATTTTCGTCTATCCCTTGACCCCTGATTGGCGGCAGACTCTGACCAACTGCCATCGCCGGTCATTTTTGAAAAAGAAGTATAGAAACGATCTTCAAACCAGCCGCACCCGTTCGGTGGACGACTCTTTTGTCGCGCTTTGGGAAAAAGTCGCCCGAATCATCAATGAGGTCGCCGGGCAGTACGACAAAAAATGGCAGGTCCGACAACGCTTGATCAACTCCATGTTGATTATTCTTCTGATCTTTCGCCTGGTTTGCTCGAAGAACTCGCAGAGCTACGGTTCAACGATTGATGAACTGTGGGATAGTTGCCACCGCCTGAATCTTCCGCTTCCGCAAAAAGGTTCGATAGCCCCTTCTTCTTTTTGTGCGGCACGCCAGAAGCTCGATGAGGCGGCCTTCAAGGAAATTAACCGGAAGATCATTGCAACTTACTCGGATCAAGCCCACGATCAATCCTACCAATGGCGCGGACACAGGATTTTTGCGGTCGATGGTTCCAGAATCAATCTTCCTCGAGGCTTGCTGAAATGCGGATATCAACTGCTGTCGGACAGCTCCAACTATCCCCAAGGCCTTCTCAGCTGCCTGTACCAGGTGAAGTCGCAAATACCTTTTGATTTTACCCTGGTGTCGCACATCAATGAGCGGACCTGTGCCGAGCAGCATCTGCAGGAGTTGGAAAGAGACGACGTCGTCGTTTACGATCGAGGGTACTACTCCTATCTGATGCTTCATCACCATTTTGAACGGAAGATCCATGCGGTATTCCGGCTGCAGCGAAACAGCAGCACAGGGATAGATGAATTCTTTGCCAGTCCGGAAACGGACAGCCTTGTGCCCATCATGCCGAGCAGCAAAACGCAAGCCGAACTCAAAGCCGAATATCCAAACCTCAACATCTTCCCGATTCCCATGCGCCTGATTAAATATCAAATAGCCGATGAAATCATCTGCTTGGGAACGACACTCCTAGACCAAAATCGATACACGAAACAGGATTTTATTGACCTCTATCACTCCAGATGGGGTGTCGAAGAGCTTTACAAAGTCAGCAAACGCATCTTCATCATTGAAGATTTTCATGCCCAGACTGAGCGCGGCGTGAGGCAGGAGATCTTCGCCCATTTTGCCCTGGTCACGATGAACCGAATTTTTGCCAACCAGGCAGATACCGAACTTAATTTGCCTGGAGGGTCCCTGAATCCTGCCGAAATTGCTCCCGTTTCCGGCCTGCCTTCATCGGGTCAGCAGTTCAGTGGAATAAAAACAAATTTTAAGAGCTGCATTTACGTTTTCACCAGGAGTCTTGAAGAACTGCTGTTTTTGCACACCAAAATGAAAGCCGCGATTGAACGCGTATTCCTTTTCGTCAGAGGTCGTCACCAAAAAGCAAGGCCCGGTCGTTCATACCAGCGTAAATCCATGCGTCCTATCACCAAATGGCAGTCTACGAGGAGAAAGAGGAAGAAGGACAGAAAAGCACGTATGCCGCTGCCAACAGCCGGAGGTATCATTGCGACTTGTTAAACGAATGGATCGCCGCCTTAAACGAATGGGCGCCCTTCTTAAGCGAATGCCATTGGCGCGGGCGTCCCGCCCAATGCTGCATAGTTTCTCCACAGGAACAACACTTAAAGGTCTGATGTAGAAAGAGTTGTTGCATGTCACTGATTGCATTGGGCTGTTAATTGTGATTCGTCTCTGATTTCTCCAAGCAGGCCTTCTTGGCGAGTGGAATCACAGCTTTACGAGACAAGACTTCCATTCGAATCAGCAGGGATTTGAGCTTGCGGTATTGTAGTGTTGCGGCGGTGTAAACGGTTGCTTCTTCTGGCCGAAGCCGCATATTTACCGTTTTGCCTTTCGCTTTGAATGTCCATTCAAAATACGGGCCGTGGCGTTTAGTTGGATCTTTATGACACGCACAGCGCTGCTGGCCACACTTCATCATTCTTTTTAGCACAGTTCCCTTGCAGAAGTACCGCACTTCCTCGATCTGTTGCTTTAACCCGGCGAACTGCTGGACGTAGTTCGCAAGGAGGGAATCAACCGACATTCGTCTAGTTTTCTTCATTGCGTATAGTTCCTTTCTGTCCTACTGTATATATACCGTAGGACAACTGATTTGTCGAGCGTTTTCGGAACGTGCGATGGCGTTTTTAGCAGCTCCCTTACTGTCGCTATGCGAGATGATGCCCATGAACAATCCACGCCCAAGTGCCTGTCCCGAACAGGACAAAACCATCCCGTCGGCCCTGGACCTGTATCTCAAGTTGGCACCTGTCGAGTTTTTCGTTCGTCTGTTGAAGCATTTGCGGTTGCGCCGCCATTGCGGAATCTTCACCGCGCCGGTGGTCATCTGGCTTATGATCTTCCAGCGTTTGCAAGACAAAGGAACCCTTTCGGTTGCCGTGCAGCAAGTGATCCGTGGATTGCCTCCGATGTTGACTTCGCGGCGCAGCAAGCGGATGCGTCGACACACCGTTTCCTGCCACACCGGAGGGTATAATCACGCACGGCAGAAATTGCCTTTGGAAGTGGTGCGGAAAGTGAATGAGGAAATCTTCCAACAGCTTACGGCCATAAAGCCGAAGTCGGCATCTGGTCCTGGCATTCAGATGTTTATCATAGACGGCTCGACCCTGTTAATGCCTCACACGCCGTCTTTGCTTAAAGCCTATCCTCCAAGCCTAAATCAACATGGACAGTCGCACTGGCCTATCATGCGCATACTGGTCGGGCACGATTTGGACAATGGCATCGCGATTTGTCCACATTGGGGGCCGGTAAACGGGCCGAAAGCAGTCAGCGAGCAAGCGTTAACGGAAGAACTGCTAGATCATTTGCCGGCAGGATCGGGTATTTTGGGCGACCGAAACTTCGGTGTGTTCTCGGTTGCCTGGGCGGCACAACAGCGGAATCATCCGGTACTTTTGCGTTTGACTGCGGTGCGTGCGAAAAGCGCGTTCGGGCGCGTACTTTGCAGTGGAACCGACCGGACCGTGGAGTGGGCGCCAACCAAAAGCGATCGTGCCAGCCATCCAGGATTGCCTGTCGATTGTTGCGTGCGGGGGCGCCTGATCGTCCGCAACGTTTATCCAAGTGACGGCAGCGCATCGTTCAAGCTGTATCTATTTACAACTCTGGACTTACTGGCGGATGAGATTGTGCAGCTCTATGGCTTACGGTGGAACGTGGAAACCGATTTGCGCACGATCAAGAAAACCATCCGCCTTGAGATGCTTCGCTGCAAAACCCCGGGTATGGTTGCCAAGGAACTGGTCATTGCCGTTATGGCCTACAATCTGGTGCGAGCGGTTATCCAAGAATCGGCGCAGCAAACTGGAATCGATCCACGCCAATACAGCTTTTCCCAAGTCCAGGATGTGATCGACACCTGGCTGCCCTACATCGCCAGCATCACCTCAGAACGCAAACGCAACGCCGAGTATCGACGGATGATGAAATGTGTGGCCCAGTGCAAGCTGTATAAACGCAAACGGCCAACGTATCCGCGTACCGTATGGCAACGCCGTCGCAAATTCCCAAGTCGTAAAGAGCTTCTCTCGAAGGGCTTAGGCCAAACCAGTTCACCGAATGAATCGGAACGGCAATGAAAAACTATGCGGCATTGGGCGAGACGCCCGCGGTCCCAGGGGCGCATCGCGTGTCGCCGTTGGAGAGCCTCTTGTCGCCG
>JBGPQK010000117.1:0-5004 GCA_041489005.1 Anaerolineae bacterium | reverse complement strand
GATCGTGATAAAAGCGTGGAGCAGGGCAAGGAGGCCGCCGAGCAACATGCCCGCAATCAAACCAAATATCATATTGCCGGTATGGAACCAGACTGCAAAACCACCCATCGCGCCAACTAGCATCATGCCTTCGATGCCGAGATTCATCACACCTGAGCGCTCGGAGAAGATCTCTCCAATGGTTGCAAAAAGAAGAGGCGTACCGCTAACCAGCGCGCCGAAGAGGATGGTGATGGCCAGGATCGTTAAGTTGCTACCGGTCATTCTCACCTCTTGTCTCAGGAACGACAATCTTTTCCACTTTCTCCAGACGCACGCGGTAGCGAAACAGTAATTCCGTACCGATGACGACAAAAAGGATCACACCTTGAAGCATCGAAGCAATGCCCTGAGGCTGAATAAGTTTGGTTCCGACCAGTAGACCACCAAAAAGGAAAGAGACAAGTATTGCTGCTAGCGGATTCAACCTGGCAAGCCAGGCAACGATCACTCCGGTAAACCCATATCCCCGTTGAAACCGGCCTGTGAGCGTGCGCAGTGCCGCGACCTCATTCATCCCGGCTAACCCCGCGAGTGCACCGGAAATTGCCATCACCAGAATGATGTTCCGCTCAAGGTTGATCCCGGCATAACGCGCTGCTTTTGGGTTATCTCCGATAACGCGGATCTGATATCCCCAGCGACTGCGATACAAAATCCAGGCTAACAGAATTGCAGCGAGAACGCCTACAAAAATGCCCGGATGCACCGTTAGACCGGCTGCGATGGGAAATTGCTTGACGTATTCGGTCAGACGGGGCCAGGTTGCAGAAACAGGGAATTTTCCAGTTGATTCGAAGTCGCCAATGCTCCAGGGTCCGACCACGATAAAATATTCCAACCATTTGTAACCAATGTAATTTAGCATTAGAGTAGTGATTATTTCATTAATATTGAGTTTTGCCTTGAGAAAACCAGGAATTGCCCCATACAAGGAACCTGCCAGGATTCCCGCTAGAGCCATTGCCCCCAGCATGACCACGCGGTTTGTTGTCTCGGGTAGAACAAATAAAGCGACACCCGTTGCCGCCCATGCGCCGAAGAACATCTGGCCGTCTGCGCCGATATTCCACAATTTCATTCGAAATGCCACGATGCAGGCGAGAGTGGTAAGTAGAATTGGCGAAGCCTTGACCAATGTATCTGAGAGCGGACCAAAGCACAGCAATCCCTTCGCACAAGCCTTGTGGTTGAGAACGGCGCTAATTCCAGCCCGCCAGTCAGCGAACGTACCGAAGGCTTCTTTGAAAATTTCGCGATAAGTGGCGATTGGATCGGTGGCTCCAGCTGCCCGTAAAACAAAACCGCCAATGATCAGTGCCAATAACACACCCAGGATCGCTGATACTAAGCCCATCCAACCCGGATTGTCCATTCGGGTTTCAATTCGTAAGCGATAAGAAGATAACAGACGCTTCATGCCTCCACCTTGGTTCCGGCCATCATTAGGCCAACCTTGTGGATTTCTGCGTCTTTGGTTGGCATTTCGCCAACCAACTGTCCTTCATAAATTACCCCGAGACGGTCAGACAGGGACAGCAGTTCATCGAGGTCTTCGGAGATCAGGAGGATCGCCGCGCCAGCGTCGCGCTGCTTAATCAAAATATTATGCACAGCTTCCGTCGCGCCAACGTCCAAACCTCGCGTGGGGTGCATCGCTATCATCAATTCAGGATGTCCCGAGGTCTCACGCGCCAGGATTAATTTCTGAAGATTGCCACCTGAAAGCATCCGGGCAGGCGTATCCACACTTGGCATCGTGATCTGGTACTCGCCTGCCAGCCGCACGGCGTTTTGGTGCACAGCTGCCCGATTTATGGACCAACCTGCGGCAATAGGTGGGCGATGGAAGCTCTTAAGGATCAGGTTCTCCGCAATACTAAGATCCGGTACACTGCCCACTGCAGCACGGTCTTCCGGGATATGCGCCAACTTCTGACCAAGGTTCAGCCAGGAGGTGTGTTTATCCAGAGGAATGTCCCCGAACATTATTTTGCCTTTGACAGCCCGGCGCAAACCAGTCAGGACTTCCGCCAACTCCCGCTGACCGTTTCCGGCAACCCCGGCGATACCCAGAACTTCGCCAGCACAAACCTGCAGGGACAAGTCGCGTAAGGCCGGTAACCCGCGGTCATTTTCGGCGAAAATGTGCTCTACCGACAGAATAACTTTGCCAGGTTGCGCTTTCTTCTTTTCTATCTGGAATAAAATTTCCCGGCCCACCATCCGCTTGGCAAGTTGCGCTTTAGTTGTCTCCCGGGTTGGTATTTGGGCCGCGGTTACTTTGCCACGCCGCATGACCGTCACACGATCGGAAATCGCGACAACTTCATCAAGCTTATGTGAAATAAAGACAATGGTATGACCGCGTTTTGTCATATCGCGTAACGTAACGAAAAGAGTCTCGACTTCCTGGGGAGTTAGAACTGCTGTCGGTTCATCCAGGATGAGAACTTTAGCCCCCCGGAAAAGCATCTTAAGCACTTCAACCCGTTGCTGTTCGCCGACCGAAAGCTCCCAGATTTTTGCACGCGGGTTTACGGTCATGCCAAATTGTTCACCAAGCGCTGCAACCTGCTCTTCTACGTGCGCTAACTTAAGAAAAAAACGAGGCTGGTTGAGACCAAGAACCACATTTTCTGCCACCGAGTGCGTAGGTACAAGCATGAAATGCTGATGGACCATTCCGATACCATGTGCAATGGCATCTTGAGGTGATCGAAAGACGACCCGCTTACCACCGACGAATATCTCCCCTGCATCGGGGTGGTAAAGACCTGCCAGCACATTCATTAATGTGCTTTTGCCTGCGCCGTTTTCACCGAGCAAGGCATGCACTTCACCGGGACGACATGCAAAGTCCACATGGTCGTTTGCTATAACGCCCGGGAAACGCTTGACAATTCCGCGCATTTCAAAAGCATTAATGGATTCCATCGTTGGATTCTCTAGGGACAATCGGGGGTGAGGTTGGCGCAAAAGCAAGGCTCCTGCGCCAACCTACTCTTTCCCTGCTATGGAATATTACGGCATCGGCGGGATGGTACCCAGAGTGCCTTCCACAAGCCAGTTCATACAAATCGTGCATGCTGTACGGTCAGTAAGATTAAAAGCCGCAATCGTGCCTGCATCAATCCCCTCCAAATCTTCCTGGGTGAGCGATTGACCTGCTGGGACAATAATATTGCCCGTATTGTCCTTGATTGGACCCGTGAAGATGTCAAAGCGGGTAAAGTCTCCCGCGAGCATCTCCGCCAGTTTGGCTTGTACGCGTGGGATCACATCCACGGGCACGCCGGGTTGTGGGGTCTGACCTTCCATGAAGCCGTAGAAACCGACGATTCCGGTATCCGCGTCAAGATAGGCATTGCCCGGTTTCCAGGTACCAGCCTGGATCTGCTGGACGACTTCAAGGTAAACCGGTCCCCAGTTCCAATAGGGAGTGCCCAGGCATTTCTCGGGAGCCGGCGAACAGGAATCGATGAAGTCATACGTGAATGCCCACTTGCCTGCATTGGCGGCTGCCACCAGCGGGCCCGGGGTATCGGATCCGATTAGTACGATGTCCACACCGGCATCAAGCAGGGATTGGGCCGCCTGCTTTTCTTTGTCGGGATCATACCAAGTATTGATCCAGCGGATTTCCATCGTGCATTCCGGGCAAGTAACTCTGACACCAAGCATGAAGGCGTTGCCCAGGCGGATGACTTCTGGCAGCGGCCATGGCGCAACATAGCCTAATTTGGTATTACCATCGGCCAATGCGCGCGCACCGGCAACCATGCCAGCCAGATACTTCATGTCTTCCATGGCACCCATCAGGTTACCATAATTTGTACCATTACTGCGATAACCGGTGAGGTGCAGGAAGTTAACATTGGGAAACTCAGCAGCCAATGTTTCCATTGTTGGGCCGTACTCAAAGGTTGTCCCGAGGATCAGGTCAAAACCCTTGCGAGCCAGTGAGCGCATAACGGACTCGGCATCCGGCCCCGGGAATACCAGTTCAACGTACTGCACGTTGATATTGGGATCCTGAGTGGTCATCCACTCTGCGCCTGTGAGGTGCGCCTGTGACCAGCCACCATCCAGGTGAAAACCGATCAGCACAACGGCGACATTGAATTTGCCTGCCACGATCTCCGGGATCGTAAAACCGGCAGCGGGCGCTGTCGTATCAGTCGGAACGGGTGGCGGAGCTACAGTCGGTTCCGTGACCGGGGGTGCAGGTATGACTGCTGTCGGTACGGCTGTTGCTTTTGGCCCACAGGCTGTCACTGCAAAAACAACAACCACGGCCAGTAAGGTAAGACGTAAAATTGTTTTACGCATGGAATACTCCTCCTAGAGTATTTTGGGGTGTATATCCGGGAAAATGGAAGTACACAAAACACAGGAATACCATTGATGATCCCCTCCGCTCACCTCCTTAAGAAAACAATGCTCGTAGCGGTGTTATTCAAACAGCTGTAATTTTATCACGACAGCAAATCTTAATAACTACGGCACAATCCAGGTTCCGGTCTCGCCTTTGAGGGCGCGACCAATATTCTCCGGGTTGGTGATCAGCGCCTGCCTACCGCCCGCCTCCAGGAACCAGATGATGGCCTGGATCTTGGGAGCCATTGAGCCCTTGGCAAAGTGCGTGCCTTCGGCCAGGTATTGCCTGGCTTCGGCCAGGGTCATACGATCAATCCATTTTTGATTGGGTTTGCCGAAGTTGAGAGCCACTTTCTCGACCGCGGTGGAGATGAGCAGCAGGTCAGCTTTGATTAGGCGGGCCAGCAGGCTGGAGGCAAAGTCCTTATCAATGACAGCTGCCGTTCCAGCATAAGCACCCTCACCCTTGTCGATGACCGGGATGCCGCCACCACCGACAGTGACAACCACTGTCCCGGCTTTGATCAGGGTCTTAACCGACTCGAGATCGACCACTTCCTTCGGGAGGGGCGAGGCTACCACACG
>JBGPQK010000116.1:0-5040 GCA_041489005.1 Anaerolineae bacterium | reverse complement strand
TAAAACAATTTCAACACCGCACCGCTGGCCCAGGTAAAGAGCGCCATCGGGACGAAACTAAGAGCCACCGTCGCCAGGGCGGTCAGCTCCCAGGTGAGATCCAACCAAGGTTCACGGCTCGTCTCGGAGTCGCCTTCCCGCATGTACATGGTCACCACCACCCTCAGGTAGTAGTATGCCGAGACGAGCGAGGTCAGCACACCGATGATCGCCAGACCGATAAAACCACCCTCGATGGCCGTGCGGAAAAGGTAGAACTTGCCGACCAATCCCAGTGTAGGCGGCATGCCCGTCAGCGAGAGCATGAAGACCGTCATCGCCGCCGCCAGCAACGGATGTTTACGCCCCAGACCGGCAAAGTCGCTGATCTCCAGGCCTTTGCCGTCCGGCTTTTCCAGAGCAATGACAGCCGCCCAGGCCCCGAAGGAGGTGATAGCGTAGGTAACCAGATAAAACAATGCCGAAGCGACCGCATCCGGTGCCACTTTCGGATTCCCAAAGGCTACGAAGGCCATCAGAATGTATCCGGCGGGTATGATATGCCAATCGAAACACTTGATTAGGTCAGTATAATGATTATCCGTGGACGGCAATCCTTTGCAAGATAGATTGTGTAATATATAATATTAAGTCATGTGTGGCAATTTCCGTCCATAAGTCGTTAGGAGCCTGATGGAAAAGTCCACAGAAGGTAGTCAACAATGCGAAAAAAAAACCAGAACCGCCCCCCCTATATGGGATGCGCTATGGGTTATTCATTGGCCTCTAAGGTCCCTAATTTTCCCCTTCATTATGACAACGCATTTTCGCGTGACCTTGAATTCTCCGGCGAGGCAGCTTGCAGTGGTGGTCCGATCTAGGTCATCTTTGATCAGTGCAACGAAGACAGAAAGATCACCTGCCTGATGGCTTTTGTCACCAGAAAGTTTGCGCGCCCATGGCATAGCAATTACCCGAACAAACGCAAGCAAATTATCATTGACCGCCTTGCCAAATACTCCGGTGAAGATGCCAGAAACCCGATTGCGTATGCCGGGCCGGATTGGTGCGGCGAAGAATGGAGCGGCGGCGTGCCGATTACATTTTTCCCCAATTGGCACGCTCAGCGTTCTCGGCCCCGTCCTGCGCGAACCGATTAGACCCATTCGCTGGGCTGGCACAGAGACCGCCTGTTAATGCTTAGGATTCATCGAAGGCGCTGTGGAATCAGATCAACGCGCCGCTACTGATAATTTTATCCTCTGGCATATGACAAATTCAACATTCCCCAACTCTGCTTCCCCACTCAACCGCATTCCGCTGGCTGAACTAAAGTTAATCGTGCGCCGCATTGGCAACGCAGTGCTGATCTTGTTTGCAATTGCATATCTAGCTTCCTTTGGTTTGATCCTCGCCGAACGCGGACGTGAACGCCTGCCCGCCGATCCGATCGACGCCGCCGTTCAATCCTTTGTGCGAATTTGGCAATTCATCGTAGACCATCCGCAAACATACTTTTGGCATAAAGCGAACCTCCCTGCGTTCCGCCTTGTCCTGAATACGTTATTAACCAGCGCGGGATTATTGTTCATCTCACTAGGCCTGGCGTTCATCGTTGGGATTACGCTGGGAATAATCGCCGCCGTTTCCAAAAGCAAGGGATCTTCCGCTTTTATAGTATTGCTTTCCACGTTAGGCGTCTCAACGCCCAGTTTCCTTTTGGGGATGTTGTTCTGGGTGGCAAACATTCAAGTGCATCGCATCTTCAACATCACCGTGTTGCCATCCGCAGGCTTTGGCTGGGACGCGCATCTCGTCCTGCCCGCGCTGGCTCTTGCCATGCGACCGCTGGCTCAAATCGCGCAAGTGACTTACGTGTCCCTGACCGACATCATCCAACAGGACTATATACGCACCGCGTATTCAAAAGGATTGCATTTCAGCATCGTCAACATTCGGCATGCTCTTACCAATGCTCTGATCCCAATCTTGACCACGGCCGGCGCCTCGCTGCGTTTCTCGCTTGCCAGCCTGCCGGTGGTAGAGTTGTTCTTTAACTGGCCTGGCGTTGGACTCACATTGCTTCAAGCGATAGACAGGGGCATGTCGACCTTTGTGATTGACCTCATCCTTTCGCTGGGCGTCTTCTTTCTATTGGTCAACCTGGCGATTGAAATCTTGTTTCCACTGATTGACGCCCGATTGCGAAGCACGGCGGACGAGGCGAGAACGCAGGAATATTCAACCACCTTAGGCTGGTTAAGTGCTTTGGTTCAAGGCTTGCGCGATTTGGCAGGGGACCTGGCCAATGTTTTCAAGCGCCGCAAATCTGAATTGCCTCCCCTGCCTGCCTTTGAGAAAAGAATGGAAAAATTGGATGCTGTTCCATCCCGGCGCAGGTGGATCACCCGAGCCATTCTTAGAAATCCGTTATTAATTCTTGGGATTCTCCTGGTGCTTGGCTTGACAGGCTTGGCATTTTCGGGCGGGCAACTTACCGAGGCGAACCCTTACACGACCCATGGCGTTCTTACCATTGAAGGCGAGATCTGGGCGCCGCCGTTTCATCCTTCGTCTGTTTTTCCTTGGGGAAGCGATTATATTGGACGTGACATTCAGTCATTGGTATTTTACGGCGCAAGGCAGACCCTCTCTTTGGCTCTTTTTGGCATGTTGGCGCGGATCCTTTTGGGCGTCTTGCTTGGGACTTTGGCAGGATGGCAACGCGGCGGAAAGATGGACCGTTTAATCAGCGGCGCGATCGGTGTTTGGGCGGCATTCCCGGTGACATTGTTCGCGATGCTAATGATACAAGGTTTGGGCATTCAGAATGGGATGTGGGTCTTTGTGTTGACCATTTCTGTGGTCGGCTGGGGCGAGGTAGCCCAAATCGTGCGCAGCCAGGTCATCAGCATAAAACTGCAGCCTTACATCGAGTCGGCTCGCTCCGTTGGGGCGCGTTCCGATCAAATCCTAGTTCGACACGTTTTTCCAAACCTGATCCCTTCCCTGATCGTTATGTCGGCACTTGAAATGGGCGGCATCATGATGCTATTGGCGGAATTGGGCTACCTCAACATTTTTATGGGAGGCGGCTTTCGCGCCATGATCGGCGAAATCGGGAACGCTCAACCGCTCGTCGTTTCTTTCTCAGACGTTCCAGAATGGGCAGCGATGATCGCCAATGTGCGCGCGTGGTGGCGTAGTTATCCCTGGATGGCATTGTATCCGGGTTTGGCATTCTTCATCTCCATCATGGCTTTCAACCTGACGGGCGAAGGCTTGCGTCGCTTTCTCGATGAAAGCAAACTCAATCTAAGCCGGCTATTCAATCGTTATACATTCATGGCTGGCGTCACAGCCGTGGTCATCATGTCCCTTCTTCTGCAGGCAAATTCTCCGCTGGGATTATACAAGCCTGAAGGACTCAAGTTCGATCCACAGCGGGTTATGCAAGATATAAAAGTTCTCTCCTCGCCCGAGTTTCAGGGACGCGAGACTGGAATGGTGGGCGAAGCATTGGCGGCGCAATACATCGCAAAACGGATGCAAGAGAATGGACTAATGCCTGCCGGTGAGAGACTGACCTATCTCCAAACGTTGATCAATCCGCGCCGACATCTTCTCAGCGTTCCTGTTCTTGAATTGATGGAAAACAATGCCGAGTCGTATGTTTATCGCCGAGACTTTGCTGAAATCGCCGGTATTAAACGCTACGGCGAAACGCAAGCGCCCGTTGTCGGCGTTGCCTTTGGAGCGGTTTCCAATGATGATAGGAAACCAGACCCCTATGGATTGTTGAACTTGAATACGCGCGACTACATTCTAGTTGTCCAAGGAAAAGACTACTCAAAAGTCAGCGATGGTTCAGCTCTGGGGATCCTTGTGATTGCGGACGAACAATACACCATTGAAAGAAAGAATCTTGTTCCTTACGAACCTCCCTCTTGGGATTTGCGACGTGGTGTTCCAGCCATGGTCATTACACCCCAGGTTGCTGAACAAATACTGACGACGGCTGGAAGCAGTATTGCAGACCTAAATGAAAGGGCGGGCAACCTGGGCGTCAACCAGGCCTCCATCACGGACCCGGGCGCAACGGTCCAAATGAATGTGGATTCCCGCTTATACGAAGACAATACCATCGACAAATACATCAATGTGCTTGGGGTTATTCCGGGTGAAGGTCACTTCATGGGGACCGAAAGCCAGGTGATCATAGTCAGTGCCTATTATGACGGTTTGGGAATGGGACCCGACGGTACTTTCTATCCCGGTGCAAACGATAACGCCAGCGGCGTAGCAACGTTGCTGGAATTGGCACGTCTGATGAGTGCAAGCGTTTATAGGCCGGAAAAAACCGTTATCTTTGCTGTCTGGGCGGGCGGTGAAAGAGGCGAAGGCTTGAGCGTCGTTAACGTGATGAACGCGCGTCCCGGAGCGGGCAGTCTCATGGTAGAAGCAGTGATCGAACTATCGGGAGTCGGATACGGATCCGGAAAAGCCGTTGCATTGGGAGACGACAGCAGTTATCGCCTCGTCAAATTATTCCAGGCGGCGGCAGGAAAGTACAATGATCCAACCACGACGCGCGGGCGTGGTCCACATTACGGGCTCGGGATAGCTCCCGGCTTTGGTGACCGTCGGGGAATGACGCTTTCCATCAGTTGGGATGGCTCGGATGATCTGGCACACACGCCGCGCGATGTGCCGGAAATCATTGACCAGCAAAAACTGACGCGCGTTGGACGTTCCACACTCCTGACCTTGATGATGCTTTGCCGCGAATCTGATTATTAAACCGATCGCGTCTTTCGCATAGAACAAGTCAAAAGAATGGTTTCCACAAAAAAGTTCAGTCCCATCCTTCTCGATACCGGATGGGACTGAACTTTTCACCCCTTACTTTTCCAAAATTCTTAAAACAATTTCAACACCGCACCGCTGGCCCAGGTAAAGAGCGCCATCGGGACGAAACTAAGAGCCACCGTCGCCAGGGCGGTCAGCTCCCAGGTGAGATCCAACCAAGGTTCACGGCTCGTCTCGGAGTCGCCTTCCCGC
>JBGPQK010000115.1:0-5343 GCA_041489005.1 Anaerolineae bacterium | reverse complement strand
GCCGGCAATATCAGCCGGGATGAAGGGCGGAATTCGGGGAATTATGAACATGGTCCAGGCGGCGTTTATGGTTGGCAATACTGAAATCCCCAAAACGAGGGCTATCGTTCCGGAAACAAAGATGGGAATGCCCCACCAACGCATCCAACTTTTGAGAGTACGGACGGCCAATAGCGTGACAAACAGGAGGATAGCCAACGGCAGAAGCGGGCTCAAACGCATATTTAACCGCACTGTGCGGATGGTTGTTATCGGGTCCGATCCAAAGGGACCTGTGCCGGGTGGAAGAGCGCCAGAGGAGGGTGGTTTGATGATTATGGCTTTGTCCGGTATCTTTGTAGCAACTGCGTTCAATAGATCCGGAAATAGTGGGGTCAGGATGGTGAGCAAAACTTCGGGAGGCTTGCACAAAACCAAAGCCATGCCGCCGCTGCCTGTCTCGAATATCATTTGCGACAGTTCTTGCACATTACATGGCGGTTGAGAGTTTATCAATTGCATGATGAGTTCCGCACCAGCTGGACCCGTCAAGCGCTCTTTCAGTTTATCCAACGGAACAGTTACGGTGTCTGTCTCGCCGTTAAGATAGGCAAACACCTGATCGAGCGTAATTTCGGTCATGGTTTGCAGGTCATCCAGCGGAAGGAGAATTGTGAGAATGGTTTGCCAATTTGCCGCGGTGAGATTCTGTATATATGACGGCATCCCGCCTCCATCGCCGGGGCCATCTGTCCCAGATGGAGGGTTGTCTGTTTGTTGAGGTCCATACTGGTCCAGGCATGGTTGAGCGAGTTGAAGTTCTGCCTCGGTCGGGTTTCGCTGGCCGCTTCCAATCGCTTCGTATGCAACCGGTCCCAGGGCAGTTGTCAGGCAGGTCAGTAATTCGGGGGAGGCGCCATCAATGTTGCATGCCAGTGGATTTTGGGCACACGGTTCGGCGAAGAAGTCACTGGTTAATGCCACCCCAACAATCTCAGGCAGGCGTTCATAGATTTTCTGTACAGTCAAGATATTCTTATAAATATTGGCATTAAACATCAGCCTGTTGACGGTTGTCAAAATAAGGGCCAGAACTGTCGTGATCACGAACATTATGGCAAATATCGTAGCGATAAACCTGGCAATCACGGTAACGAATTTGCGCATTGAACTCCTTTGATCATACAAAAGAACAACCAAACGTGTCTGATTTTAAAACCCCTAACGCCGAGACAGGTAGTCGAAGAGGCAACCAAAAACCTCACGAGCTATTTTCCTTCGGCCGCGATTTCAACATAGTCCTGCGTAATGGTATTCTCCAGCGACCCGCCCAACAGGAGAATGAGCTCCGAGGAGCAACTGGCTTTTTCTTCAGCGTCGCGGCGGCTCCAGGTGCGGCTCTTGATTTCAAGATAGTAGCCCAAGTCAGGTGTATCGAGGCGATCAAGGTTGATGAAGAACTCCTCTTTTTTGTAGCGTACCAGCCAGCGCAGACGATCCTTGTCTACGGCGGTTTCACTGGCCGGTTTGAAGTACTCGCGGTAGAAGCGCAGGCTGTTGGCTGCCGGGGCAAAATAGCGGATGCGGCTCAAGAGTACATCGTGGGCAAAGTCACCTTCGCGGGAGGGGCCGATTAGGGTCAACCTACTGCGTACGCCCGTGAGCTGCTCCTTAGCATCAATCATCTCATCTTCACGATAGCGTAACCGGCCCTGGGCCGGGTCGGAAAAGGTGAAATAGATATCGTGCTGGTGGTAATGCTTCTTGACCAGGATTTTGATCTCGGTCTTCTTGAGTGCTTTCAGTACGGGAGCCGGGTCGTTCAACTTGACCTTGACCTGAACTTCGAATGATTCTTCTTCTGCAGAACCGCCAAGTGCCACCAATTTTGAGAAGACCGATTGCTCACGGGCAATCAGGAAGGTGTCAATTTTCCGGGCATATTCTTGGGCGGCGGTAGTCAATTCCTTTTCATTGAGTGTCAGGAGCTCACGATTGTGCATCAACCATTTGCCGTTGACCATTACGTCGGTCACATCCGTGGATTTCCCGGCGTATACCAGTTGGGAGTATACGTTATCAGCGTCACGACGGAAGCGAGGGGAATTATGGAGCGCGGATATATCCACCAGGATCAGATCGGCGCGCTTGCCCGGTTCGAGTGACCCGGTTACGGATCCGAGATGCAGTGCCCGCGCCCCGAGAAGGGTGCCCATTTTTAGCGCAGTTGCCGCAGGGACAGCGGTCGGGTCGTTGCTGACTGTTTTTGCCACGAAGGCTGCCAGGCGCACTTCTTCGAACATGTCCAGGTCGTTATTCGAGGCCGAGCCGTCCGTCCCGATGCCCACATTCAAGCCCAGATTCAACATCTTCTGAATGGAGGCAAAACCGGAGGCGAGTTTCAAGTTGGAGGATGGGTTGTGAGCCACTCCCGCGCCCGCATGGAGCAGGGTGCGCATCTCGCCCTCGTCAATGTGGATGCAGTGTGCCGCCAGTACTTTTGCGTCGAATAATCCTTGTTTTTTGACATACGGTACGACCGGCATTCCATTTTCACGGCGCATGTTTTCTACTTCTAACGCGGTTTCGGCGATGTGCGTATGCAGCGGTACATCGAATTCAGCGGCAAGTTGGGCCGAGGCATGCAGGATTTCGGGGGTGCAAGTGTAGGGGGCGTGCGGAGCCACCGACGGGGTGATCAGCGTGTGCCCTTTCCAGTGTTCGATAAACTCCCGCGCCGCGGCGAGCGAGTCTTCATAAGACACCGCATCCGGCGAAGGGAATTTGAGCACGGTCTGCGAACAGACTGCACGCAGGCCCGCCGCGGCTGTTGCCTTGGCCACATCTTCTTCGAAATAATACATGTCGGCAAAACAGGTCACGCCGCTGCGGATCATCTCGGCGCAGGCCAGTTGCGTTCCCAGCCGGACGAAATCAGGTGAGACGAATTCACGCTCCACCGGCCACATAAACCCCTGCAACCAGACATCCAGGCGAAGATCATCAGCCAGGCCGCGCAACAATGTCATTGGGGCGTGGGTATGGGCGTTAACCAACCCCGGCATCAATACCTTGCCACCGCAGTCCACCACTTGCGTGGCGGAGAAGGCTTTGCGTATTTCGGCCTCGGATCCCACGGCGAGAAGGCTTTCCCCGCTGATGGCCGCCGCGCCGGGTTCGAACTGGTGCATTTCCTCGTCCATGGTCAGGACGATGGCATTGATGAGAAGAAGATCAGCAGATTTGGTCATTCGCTCTCCTTACTGCTTCTTTAGATAAATACGTGAATTCTTAGTGATTACACTTCAGGTGGGTTCAGCAAATACGATAACCATTTATCCGCAGTACCTTGGATTTCCTGCTTTTCACCCGGGTTGGTATTCAGGATGCATAACTTTGTGCCCTCAAGATTTAACGCTTCCAATTCAGGAAAACGTTCAGGACTTTCAGGTTCATCTCATAGTCGGTGTTGGTGTGATCTTTCAATTCAACATCCAATGCGGCGATGTTGTTTTCGTTTGCCCAGTCTGTAAATCCCCCGGTGTACATGCAGCCAGTGTCAATTGGAGGATAGTGATAAGTGGTAACGGCGGCAACCGCCTGGGCCAGCCGGATCGAATAGTCATCAGGTGGTAAACCACCTGCAAAAATGCCCAGCGCGGCGCTGTGGTAATTGATCAGTGCATCAAAATGATGTTGCTGGATGAATGCCATCAGCGCCTGCGTCTCCGGTTCGGAACCAGGACCTTTCCCGCTGGTGACATATGTTAGTGTCCAACAGCCGGCAACCGGCCAGTCTTTCTGCCAGTTGGCATCCCAGTTGCGGTTCAGGTCCACTCTGTGGGCGTTGGCCCGACCGAGGTGACTGTGTGCCCGTGCTTCACCGTCAGGATTCAGGTCGCGTAAAATGTAAAGTGTCACATCTGCCGGGACGATTTCGGGATGTACCTGGAGATAAGCGATCAGCAAGTCGGCCAATTGGATGGTGTTGTACTCACCGCCTCCATGCATCCCAGCTACGATCAATCGTTCGGTCGGCCCCGTGCCAAAGCGATATACTTCCAGGGGCCGGTCCTCGACGGAATAACCAATTACGATCGGCCCTTGGCTGAACGGGATGAGCGTAGGCGTTTCGGTGGGGGTGAGAGTCGGGGTGAAGGTTTCAGTGGGTGGTTCTGTTCGTGATGGTGTCCGGGTCGGCGAGGGTGTAAACGTGGTGGTGGATGTCAGAGTCAGGGTGGGCGTTTGCGTGGCGGTGAGGGTGGGTGTGGGGCTGATGAAAAATGCCCAGACCGAAGAATTAGAATAAAGTAACCAGGTGGTGAGAACAAGGATGCCAACCACGATGTTGAACACCCAGAAACCGACCACCAACCTTTTCAGCGATTTCGACGAAGAGGCGGGCATCACCCGGCCTCCTGTGCGCATCGGCGCAGCCAATCCAGCGCCATGTTGACTGCCCAGCGCCGGGCGTTCCCGGGGTGACCACCGTAGGTCAGGTGACGTTCATCCTCGCCGAGCGGCGTGATAAGTAGGATGTAGATGTTTTGTTTTTCATCGTCCTGGGAATAGGCGATGCCCACTGCGCTGGACGCCTCGAACTGCTTGCGGATGGATTCCGTCTCAACCGCCATCGCTTCGTGCCGGATCTGGAGGCTGCTTCCGCCTCGATAGGCTGGATGCCCGGTCCGTGCAAAACGCGCCAGCAGCAAGCCCTCCAGGTTGACTTCGAGACAGGCCAGAGTCCAGCCCCGATGCACCAATGCGTCAATCGTTACGCCTTCCAGCGTGCAGTCATCTTTGCCGAAGATATTCTCTCCCAGGCGGGTGCGGAGGTCTTTTTCCACCACAGCGATCATCCGGTCTGCATCGGTTTCGGTCCCGGCTTTGGCTGCGATGCGGATGTCCACCACGCCGGAGTGGGCGGTCAGCCCGACGGTCGGGTTGGTGAGTATTTCCAGATCGCCGATCTGGTCGTCAATCATCCCTTCGCCAAGTCCACTGACATGCAGCGTGCAGATTTTAAGCACTGCGTGCAGGTCGAAATGTTTTTGAAGGTAAGGAACGATGGCTTCGGTCAGGAGGGTTTCCATTTCGCGAGGTACGCCAGGCAGGGAAATGACCGTGTGCTCTCGAATTTCCACAACGAAAGCCGGGGCGGTACCCACCGGGTTTTCGATCACGATGGCGCCTTTAGGGATATAGGCCTGACGCTTTTGGTTTGCAGTGGGTGTGCGCCCATAACGGGCGATGCGGGAGGTGATTTGCTCCCAGAGTTCCGGGTGAAATTCCAGGGGCACGCTGACGGAATCAGCAATGGCTTTGCGGGTGGGATCGTCCACTGTGGGGCCAAGGCCGCCTGTG
>JBGPQK010000114.1:0-5495 GCA_041489005.1 Anaerolineae bacterium | reverse complement strand
TGGGAGCAATTAAGGAATGCCATGCGCCCCTTCGACCCGGTGTTTATCGCAATAATCGTAGGACTAATAATTTTCTATATTTACCGGCATGTAAAGCATTTTAACAAGCATTCGCCAAAGGATAATTAGGTATGACAGGCTAACATCTTTCCCTTTTACCTTCATCGCTAAGGAAATTGCCATATTGACCTTGCGTCTTCATTCGTGCTAAATTTTTTAAGGAAATAAAAATTCGTCCCTGTAGCTCAGACGGATAGAGCGGCTGCCTTCTAAGCAGTTGGTCGGGCGTTCGAGTCGCCCCAGGGACGCCAGAATCGCCGATTTGGCTTCAGAATTGCCCAAAAACCGTCCTAAAAAACAAGACGGCTTTTTGTTTTTCGGAGAAGTTGCACATGTGCCTTTTGTTTCTCCCCGCTTCCCATTGCCGCCGGATACTTGTCCGGCGGACTATTCACAACGGAGGAGGCAAGTAGGACAATGAGAAGTAGAAAGAACATGAGGTGGCAGGACATGGATAAGGGTGTTATTCGATTACAGGACCTGATACAGAACTTCGATATCTATAACCGAAGCGACGGTAAGTCACCGTACACCTTAAACTGGTACCAGCAGACGCTGAACACATTCCTCGGCTGGCTAATCGATACAGGCCGTCCGGTGACCCTGGGATCGGTCGACGAAAGCATCGTCCGCGAGTTTATCCTCTGGTTCCAGCAGCGGCGTGTCCGGGGTCACGAGATAAGCGTATTGTCGATAAATAACCGGGTGCGAGGCTTGCGAGCTTTCTTCAACTGGCTTTTCAAGAATGGCTATACCGAGACTCATTTACTCCAGGGCGTCAAGCCTCCCCGTATACCGCAGGTAATGGTCGATACGCTGTCGGACAAGGAGATAACCGATATTATGGCCAGCCTGGACCAGTCGACCATGACCGGCAGCCGCAATACTGCTATGCTGGCCTTATTTTTGGATAGCGGCGTGCGGCTGTCCGAACTCGTGGGACTAACAATCCAGGACGTCCACATAGAAGACCAGTATATAAAAGTCATGGGAAAAGGCTCGAAGGAGAGGATGGTTGCCTTCGGCAGTTCGGCCAGGATAACCCTGCTCCACTACTTAATCCACTTCCGTGGTGAGCCGGCCAATCCCAGTATCGAGAATTTCTTCCTTACTATTGATGGCTACTCGATGTCTCGGGAGGGAGTAGTTTCCATAATGCGAAGGGTCGGTACCGCGGGCGGGGTACCACGACTGCATGCCCACCTCTGCCGGCATACCTACGCTACCAATTTTTTGATCAAAAGCGGCAATGTCCTGCTCCTAAAGCAAAACCTCGGCCACACGACCCTGGCTATGGTGGACCGCTATGTCCACCTGGCGACGAGTAAGGTAGCTGTTTTGAGCAGGAGTTATTCACCGCTGGATAAGCTCAATATTCGCGGCTTGCGTCGAGGGGGAAATGGGGACAAGGGCAACCGCAGGAACGGGATTCAGGTATTTCAACGGCATTCAGGTTACGTATCACCCCGTAAGAATAAATACTAAAAAAAGGAAACGATCAGCACGACGGTCTTTTAATCCTGATATCTCTCAGCGGTTCATAACCCGCCGATAGCAGCAATTCATCGATTTCATCACACGTTATCTCGCTACAGCCATGTATCAGAGCCAGCCCCAGCAGCATGGCGGTATTCCGGCTCGGGTTTTTCTCGCCTTTTTCAAGCCGGCCCAGGAAGGCCTGGTCGAGGCCCGTCAGCTGCCACAACCGGTACCGCGATTTGCCGGCCCTGGTCCTGAGATTACGTAGATTATCGCCAAATTGTTTACTTTTCACGGCTTTTGCGGAAACGCCCCGGTAGCGGCTACCTTGAGAGCGATATCCCCTCTTTCATTACTATTTGTTATCTGGACAATCTCCCCTCCCCTATCGGCCTTATATCCTCGGCCCGTTTTCGGCAATTTTAACGGCGTAGAAATTATATATATTGATGCTTGAATCCAAACACCCCACGGCAGTATTTTCCTTCTGTCGGGTCTCTTTCTGCGTCGCTTGGTCTCTATCATTACGTCAATTCTACCCCTAAAATTAAAGAGGGCTAATTCCAGAATAGCCCTCTTCTTCCATTTTAACCAGAGGAAATTACAGTGTGGCTGTACGTAAATCCGGTTGCCGGTCGGGGTTACGTACAGTAACCGGGCGGTCACAGCAGTTTATCTAATTCATCAAAACTGTCGATTCCCCTTTCCCGGGGCGGAGCCAGGCCCTGCCTGACGAGGGTCTGGTAAGTCATATTATATCCCAGGCCCAGGCTGTGGTAGGTATGCAATAAGCGTTCCAGCAACTTACCATCCAGTTTGTCCCTGAGCTTCCGGTCAAATCGCCCCACGGCACTCTGGATGCTGCTTCGTTGTACTTGGGTGATATTGGCTATTTGACCGTAGGAGAGTTTTCGCCTGTATTGCCGACGTCCGACGTTGTGCCAGAGCCACCAGGTCATCTCTTGTCTTTCATACCTGAGGGTCTTTGTGTCTAATCGCTTCTTTAACTCAATTGGCATACCGAGTAGCGCCTTGCTGATGAAATCACGCGCCCGATCGGAGAGACACTCGTCGAGGAAGCGGATTGTGCTTATCTTACCGTTTTCGAATACGCCGAGGAAAACAGGTAGTCGGGTAACCGGAATGTTAAAGAAGGCGTAGTTGGCTAGGTGGAACCATGCCGGACGCCTCTCGATGTCAGACTTAGCATATTCCAGCTCCTCGTACTGGTAGAACAGAGTTACCCAGTATGGTACATCCCCTATCCTGTAAGGCTCCAGGAAGCCATTTTCACCCTCATAATCGTTTTGTTGCGGAACCATTCTGGCCAGGTACTTTTCGTCCAGGTCATCCGCTGAAATCATTACACCGCCCCCGTCTTCGCCATAAAGCCCCATTTGCCGGGCACTGTTTGTTAATATATTCCATACAGGCTCGGCAGGCGTACCATCTATCCTTAGAGGTTCCGGCAATGAATCAATCGGCTCTGTAAAGATATATTCCTGCCCGTTTATCAGGTATACCCAGAACCATGTGTCTTCTTGGTGAATCCACCTCTCTTGGGCTCCTCGATGAAATACCTCGCCTACCATTTCGTCGAGCAGGATAAAATCACCCCATTCCCTGATCCTTTGTTGCGACTGGGAATATCTACCATCACGCGCATAAAGCGGCATTAGGAATCCATCGGCAATGTACGTCTGACGTAGTTGTTTCACCCATTGGCCGAGTCTCTTGTCTTGCCTTACTCTTTCAGCACGTGTTTTTTCAGCTAACCGTAATTCATCGACTATAGCCTTCTTTTCAGCCGGCACTCTTCACCTCTATTTGTCATCTTAAAGCCATTATGCCACAAATTCTGATGATATCAAATCCCGGCGGGAGAGTACTGATAATACCGGAATCTCCACCTGGAGAGTGGCAAGCTCCGTAACGCGAGGTACTCCGAATACACATCCAAAATACATAATTTGTCCCAGACGTCATCGACTTGCCTTCTCAAGTGGTGCCGTCATTAATTGCCTCGGGGTAAACAAGGGAAAAGACTATTGATGCTATAACCGGGTATCTGGTTCTTACTGAAGAATCATTTAAAGGCTCCATTGATTGATGAACGTTTATATCAATATTGTACGTCGTGGTAATTTTTAACATGGTTTACGTACAGAGAAAAAGCTGAATACACTCGCTAATGCGGTTTTTGGGGATTATTATGAAGGTAGATGGCATTTGAAACGCAAGTTAAGTGTCGTCAACCCTATTTCTAGGTCATTCTAAGCGGATATAGCCGATTCTAGGAGGTTTATCTAGATATACTCAAAGGGAGGGTAAAAATGAACATACTCGATGCACTGAAAAAGAAACATGAAAAGCAAATAAGCTGGAAACTGCAAACGCTTGGGAAGAGGAAACAGCTCAACACTACCATTAGCCCCAGAACAATCCAAAAGGTAAAAAGGTTAGCAGCGGAATTTGCCGTGCCACGATACGCCATCATCGAACATTTGTTAGAAACAGGGTTTCCTGTGACAGTGTCCCAAATGTGGTGGAAAAAGGAATCGGTATATCCTACCCTAAAGGAAAGCCAAATAAAAACAAGGGAGGATATACCGATGGAGAAAGGATACCACAAGGGACAGGAATTGACCATGTCAGAACTGGGACTATCGCTGGAAGAGCTTGCCGGCCAACCGCTGGAGCTATTCGCCAGGGAGGGAGCCAAACTGCTGTTAACCGTAGCCATGGAGGAAGAGGTGACCGACCATCTCAAGCGCCGGCCTTATGAGCGCAGCCAGGGTAACAGCCGCGGCTACCGCAATGGTCACCGGGATCGCCAGATAAGCTGTGGCGCCGGTGAGATTGAGATACCGGTGCCCCGGGTTTCAGATACGAAGGAAACCTTTCGTTCCCAGCTGCTCGAAGCCTGGCAGCGTCGTAGCAAGCTCCTGGAAGAAACAATTCCTCTACTCTATGTTGAGGGGTTATCAACGAGAGACTTCAAGCGGGCGCTCAAGCCGCTGTGGGGGAAGAGCGGCCTCTCCCGCTCCAGTGTTTCACGGGCAAATAAAGTCCTCAAGGAAGCCTTCGACAACTGGCGCCGCCGTGACCTATCCCTCGAGGAGATAATTTTCCTCTTCCTGGACGGCATTTACCTGGGTGTAAGGGGTAACAGCCGCAGTAAGGAGGCTGTGCTGGTAGCCCACGGTATCACTCGCGAGGGGGAACGGGTAGTCCTGCACCTGAGCCTTGGGGGCAGCGAAAGCACCGAGTCATGGAAGGGCGTGCTAAATGACCTGGTGGAGCGTGGCTTAAGACAACCTCAGCTATTCATCACCGATGGTAACCAGGGACTGCTGAAAGCGATAAAGGATGTCTGGCCGGAAGTTCCCCGGCAACGCTGCGCCGTCCACCGTATCCGCAATGTGCTGGCGAGGGTACCCAAGAAGAAGCAGGATGAGGTTAGGAAGGCCCTGCATCGCATATTCTACGCTGCCTGTCTGGACGATGCCCGGGATGAAGCTAAACAGTTTCTGTCCCGCTACAGCCGGGAGTTCCCCACTGCTACTGAGACCTTAGCCAGACACCTCGAGGAATGCCTCACCTTTTACCGCTTCCCCGAACGTTACTGGAAACATATCCGCACCAGCAATGTCATCGAGCGATCTTTTAAGGAGGTTAAGAGAAGGACCAGGGTGGTCGGTCGCTTCCCGAACGAGACCTCGGCCCTGGTGATGGTTTTCAGTATTCTGAATGAGGAGCGGTTGAAGTGGCAGAAAGTCGGGATGAGAGCTGAGGATATCGCCTGGATAGAGGAGGCATCAAAGGCGCTGGAGCAAGAGCCAATCAAACTGGAATTCTTAGAGGAAGCACTGGTTGCTTAAAGGGATTGACTGAGATGGCAGAAGGGTATAGGATATGGCTAGATCGAATTTCCACCAGTTACGGGACGCAGCCGG
>JBGPQK010000113.1:0-5627 GCA_041489005.1 Anaerolineae bacterium | reverse complement strand
TCCCCGACTCGTTCTTCCGGCAATTGCTAAATGAGATTGCCGAGGCGGACGAGTTGAAGGTCACGCTCTACGCCTTGTGGCGCTTTGAGCACATGGAGAGCCGCGTCCGCTTTTTACGGGAACAGGATTTCGCCGGGATTGACCCGGACCCCGGTCAGGCCCTGAAAAAAGCCGTGCAGCGCGGCAGCCTGCTGCAGGTCCAAAAGAATGCAACGGCGCTCTACTTCCTGAATTCCCCGCGCGGACGGGCCGCCGCCGAAGCGTTCGCCAAAGGTCAACGGGAGGTGCCCAAAGGGGCCGCGCCGTCCAATCCGCCACCAGAACGCCCGAACATTTTCAAACTCTACGAAGAAAACATCGGCCCGCTGACGCCCCTGATCGCCGAGGCCCTGAAAGATGCCGAGCAGGCCTACCCGCCGGAATGGGTGGCGGAGGCGCTGGAGATTGCCGTCAAGAGTAACAAGCGCAATTGGAAATACGTGGAAGCGATTTTACGCCGCTGGAAGGAAGAAGGACATGCCAAAGAGCAAGATCGACGCGACGCTAAAGAACATCGCGGGCGGGAAGTCACGCGCAAAGTCGAAGATTTCCTCAAACACTAGTGCCCCGGTTCCCACCCTGGGCGACCCAAACTGCCCGCACTGCCATGGACTGGGTTACCTGCGCCGAGATGCAGAACCCGGTTCTCCTGACTTTGGCAAGCTGGATATCTGCACCTGCCGCCAGTCGCAGGTGGCACAGACAGTGCGTCAGCGCCTGTTTTCGCTCAGCCACCTGGACGAACTCCAGGATTTGACCTTTGAAAGTTTTAAAACGCGCGGCCGCAACGGCGTGGGGGAATTGCAGGCCAATTCGCTCGAATGGGCGTTCAACCGCGCCAGGCAGTATGCCGGATCGCTGACCGGCTGGATGCTCCTGCAGGGCGGATTCGGCTGCGGCAAGACTCACCTGGCAGCGGCCATCGCCAACTTCGTCGTCGGCATGGGTGTGCCCACACTCTTCCTGACTGTGCCCGATCTGCTTGACACCTTGCGCTTCTCCTACGACAGTGAAGACACCACATTCGAGCAGCGCTTCGACGAGATCCGCAACGCCCCGCTGCTGGTGCTGGATGACTTCGGCACGCAGAATGCCACTGCCTGGGCGCAGGAAAAACTGTTCCAGATCGTGAATTACCGCTACATCAATAAACTGCCGCTGGTGGTGACGACCAACCTCGACCTGGATGAGATCGAAGCGCGCATTCGTTCCCGCCTGGCGGATCCGGAACTGGTCAGCTCGGTACGCATCGCCGCCCCCGATTATCGCCGCCCCACTGACGATAGAGGTCATCCAGAACTCTCCTCGCTCGACCTGCATGCCAGCCGCACCTTTGCGAGTTTCGACGACCGGCGCGAAGAAGGCCTCGCTCCGGACGAAATCCGCTCATTGGAAAAAGCCGTCAAAGCCGCCATCACTTTCGCCGCCAAGCCGCGCGGCTGGCTGGTATTGACCGGTCCGTATGGTTGCGGCAAGACCCATCTGGCGGCCGCCATCGCCAACACTCTGGCCGATAAAGGTAATCCACCGCTGTTCATCATGGTTCCTGACCTGCTCGACCATCTGCGGGCTACCTTCAGCCCGTCGAGCAATGTCTCGTATGACCACCGGTTTGATGAAATCCGCACCACGCCATTGTTGATTCTGGACGACCTGGGCGCGCAGTCCACGTCGCCCTGGGCAAAAGAAAAACTGCACCAACTTTTCAACCACCGCTACAATGCCGAACTGCCGACCGTGCTCACCGTGGCAGACGATATGCTCGAATCAATTGACGAGCGCCTGCGCGTCCGTTTGCTGGATGAGCGTATTTGCACGATCTGTGCGATCACCGCCCCGGCGTTTCATGGGGGAAAAACCAGAAAGACCAAGCGATAATTGTAACCGGACAACTCTCCTTCGGGGACGATGTCCCCCAGGGGAATGCTATGTCCGCCCTAAATTTATTTCCAATTGGTAGAGGGGGATTAGAATAGGGTATAATTGGATATATATTATCCAATATACCAACTATCGAAGGTGTCCCATGCTTCCAGCCTATATTCTTTCCCTCCGTGAGGGTCTTGAAGCCGCGTTGATCATCGGAATTGTCCTGGGTGCTCTCCGGCAAATGCACCGCCGGGACCTGCTCTCTGCCATCTGGGCCGGGACGGGCAGCGCCGCCCTGCTCAGCCTGCTGACCGCCATTTTGCTCACGCGTCTTGGTCTGGAATTGAAGGACCCGGCGGAAGCCATCTTTGAAGGCATTACCATGCTGCTGGCAGCCGGGATTCTCACCTGGATGATTTTCTGGATGAGCCAGCGGGCGCGTAATATGAAGGCTGAACTCGAATCCGGAGTCCAGCGCGCCTCGCAGACCGGGAAATGGTCGCTGTTTGGGCTGGCCTTTATCGCCGTCCTGCGCGAGGGTGTGGAACTGGCCCTGTTCCTGACCGCGGCGACATTTTCGTCGAGCGCGGGCCAGACGATCCTAGGCGCATTGCTCGGGCTCAGTACAGCCATTCTGCTCGGCTGGTCGTTTTTTGCAACTACTGTCCGGCTCGACCTGAAGCGCTTCTTCCAGGTGACGGGTTTCCTGCTGCTCCTGTTTGCCGCCGGCCTGGTAGCGCGCGGTGTGGGTGAACTGGTGCTGGTGGGCTGGATTCCCGCTCTCATCGAGCATGTTTGGAACCTGGGAGGCGTGGTCAGTACTGATTCTGTGCTCGGGCAGACGCTGGGAGCATTGTTCGGATACAGCGCCAGTCCTTCACTGCTACAGGTGCTGGCCTACGCAGCTTACTTTGGGACAGTGCTGCTCGGATTAATGGCAGCTGAGCGCAGGCGACGCCCTGAACCTGTTGCAACCTCCTCCCCCGGGGGATGAACCGCTTGAAAAGCGGAGCCCATGAAACATGACCAAAACGGACAGGCTCGTTAGGAGCCTGTCCGTTTATTTACTGCTGCGTGCGCAAATCCCTGAACCTGCCATTGTCATAGTGCCCTTATTTCATGGAATTGTGGGCCGGTTTTCTATCGCTGTGCCCTGCAGTGTTGTTGCATTCAACAGAATTCCCCCCTATAATAAACAAACTTCATTTTTACTGGAAGGTTATCCATGACAATGACACCCAACCCTGTACTTAAGAAACTCGGCCTGGCAGACAATGACCGCGTGGCCATCATCCACACCGACGATATCGGCATGTGCCAGGCCAGTGTGGAGGCGTTTGCCGACCTGAATGAGGTTGGCATTATTTCATCCGGTGCGGTGATGGTCCCCTGTCCGTGGTTCCTGCACACCGCCGACTACGCCCGCCAGCACGCCGTGGTCGATCTCGGCGTCCATCTCACCCTGACCAGCGAATGGAAAACCTACCGCTGGGGGCCTGTCTCCACGCGCGACCCTGCCTCCGGCATGGTGGATGAAGAGGGATACTTTTATCATTTATCGGCGCCAGCCCAGGAACACGGCGACCCACCAGCCGTCGGGTTGGAACTTAACGCCCAGGTGGAACGGGCGCTCAAAGCCGGGATTGTCCCCACCCATGTTGATACGCACATGGGCTCCGTTGCGCATCCCAAATTCATGGGCATTTATATCCAGCTTGCCATGAAGTTCCACCTGCCGCCCATGATCTTCCGCCTGGACGAGGCAGGCTGGCGCGCGGCCGGCCTGGAGGCTGAATTTGCAAAAATGGCCGCCACCCTGATGCAGCAGCTCGAAGGGTCCGGCCTGCCATTGCTGGACGTTCTCGGTGGGATGCACCTGGATAGCGACGAGAATCGTCTGGAACGCACCAAGCAGGCCTTCTCGGATCTCCAGCCTGGCATCACCCATTTCATCATCCACCCTTCCAAGGATACGCCTGAACTGCGGGCCATCACCCCCGACTGGCGCTGCCGTGCCGCCGATTACCAGAATTTCATGAACGAGGACCTTCGCAAGCACATCCAGAAGATTGGTGTGCACGTACTTGGCTATCGGGCCTTGAAAGAACTCTTGCCGTAATTCCAGCCCTCGAAAAGGAGAAGCCATGAATGAAACTGCCCCACGCGCGATAAAGCTCTCGTTCGGTTACAAAGTGACCTGGGGGATTGCCGCTCTGGGTACCAGCCTCATCTCGGGCGTTTTTGGTGCCCTGCTGCCCATCTTTTACCAGGATTACCTGGGTCTCAGCGCCCGTTGGATCGCCATCGCTTCAGCCATCTATGCGATCTGGAATGCCCTGAACGATCCTATCTTTGGCTATATATCGGACAGCACCCGCTCCAAACTCGGCCGCCGCATCCCATACATGCGTTACACCGCCCCGTTTCTCGCGGCGTCCTTTATCCTGGTCTGGCTGGCGCCCCAACACGCCGGCGATTTTACCCTCTTCCTGTGGATGCTGATCAGCATGGTGTTGTATGATGGCTGCTACACCATGATCGGATTGGTATATTCCGCCTTGCTGCCGGAAGTGACCGAATCGGACACCGAGCGTAACCACCTGCAAATTTCGTCCTCGCTGTTTGGCCTGCTGGGCACACTGCTGGGCTTTATCATCCCGGACCTGTTCCGCCCAAAGGCTGGTGCAGTGCCCTCTTTCTTCCCATTGCAGATTGCCATGGTGGTGGTCGGTGTGACCGGCATGGTATTGATCATTGCCACCACCTTCAAGGTCAAGGAACGCCCTGAGTTCACTCAACTGGATAAGCCCCTCAAACTCATAGACCAGCTCAAATTTACCTTCACCAGCAAGAGCTTTCTCATACTGGCAGCCCAGAATTTCATGTCCATCCTGGTATCCTCGCTGGTGACCGGGTCGATATTCTACCTGGCCGATTATGTGCTCAAAATGAACACGATCGTCTTGCTGGCGTTCATCTTTATTCCCCTGATCGGCGGTGTGCCAATTACCAACCTTATCCGCAAGAAGATGGGCCTGGTGCAGGCGCAGCAACTGCTGCTGGTGATCGCCGGTATTGGACTGATTGCGATTACCTTCATACCAAACGCGCTGATCCCCTTCTGCCTGATTCTGGTCGGTTTCGGGCTTTCCGGTCCGCAGACCCTGACGAACATCCTGTTCGCAGAGGTGGCAGATGAGGACGAGCTGCGTTCCGGTGTGCGCCGGGAGGGGGCATTCTTCGGCATCAATGCCCTGATCACCAAACCTGCCCAATCGCTGGCGATTGCCCTTCCACCCTTCATCCTGGAAGCGGCTCATTTTATCACCCGTGAAGCCAACAACAACGTGGCTTTCCTTGACCAGCCCGCCAGTGCGTTATTCGGCATCAAGGTTTTCATCGGCCTGATTCCCGGCATCGCCATGCTGCTCGGTGCGCTGATCCTGTTCTGGTTCCCGCTGCGCGGCGTCCGGTTGGAAAAGATGCAGCACGATTTACTCGAACTGCATGCCCGTAAAAAAGCTGATTACGAGAAACAGAAGGCCTGATCCTGCGGGCAGGGTTCGTCGGACGAAAGTAAGGGGCTGTCCCAAAAGTAAGGGATAGCCCTTTTCTTTTTTCAAGAACCATGATTCAATAGGGGCATGAAAAAAGGACACAACAAAGTTACCTTCAAACCCTATACGATGGAGCAACCATCGCTCCTACCGCCAAGCCTG
>JBGPQK010000112.1:0-5651 GCA_041489005.1 Anaerolineae bacterium | reverse complement strand
TTATCCTGTTCTTCAACCACCTAACACAAAAGGGGCTGTCAAATCCGATATGCCCATCAGGACAGGTTCCCTTTATCATCAAGATGCCCCCCGGTTCTTATGTCGATCTTGTTCAGGATGGAAAAGCGGCTTGCGGCTCCGCGTCCCAGGTTTGCCTGAGCGATTTCTGGCAAAACGGCACCGAAAGGAGTTATGACGATTTCTATCAGAGGCTTTTTGAGTTTGCAAATAGTGCAAATCCCATTACCAGGATTACTCCAGCTTATGATCTAAACGATGGAGGATTTCACTACTTTATCGGTACGCCGCAACAACTTGGAGTTTCGTTTCCAGACCATTACGTGTCTGGTTGTGCAATAACCATCGGGACGATCAATCAGTCCATCTACCAGATTCAGACGGTTTCTGAGGTCGGCAACCAACCGGCGAATCAACCATGACTGCAGTGTTCCGCCATGAGGCGTTGCTGATCAACGTCAACAGAACAGCTCCCGAGACCTCGCTAAACGAGGCCACACGGGTCTCCTGGAAGATCAGCAAATCCACGCCAAGACAAGCTTAATTTATCCAAATACTTTTCCTGCTATAATGCGTCTGCTCTTTGCTTCTAATTGTTTCAGCGTCACATGATTCGCCGAAGCTCATTTTTTTCATAATAATATAATTCTTGCCTGGTACAACAGAAAAAGAAGCAAGGGGCTTATTTATTCCTTCGGTCGCTTGAAAACCCAGGCTACATCGCCGGTAAACCTTGCGCAGTCCGTGGGGCAAATATCCAATAATGGGTCTACTGCAGAAAGGTCGGAGTGCCATTTTCGAAAGTGAAAGTGGGAGAATGTTGGTAAAAAGGAATCGAATTATTGCTAGAAGCTCTTGAAAACACCGAAAACGTCATCAAAATGGGAGGAGTTTTTCTACAGTTTTTGAAAATCGAGTAATTGCAATGGAATTTATGCGATATGCAAATTGATAATTCGATATCGATGCTCCCCTTAGAATCGCCAGCCAAGTCCTATCAAATTACGAGAATTGCTCACTGGGACGAAGTAGCGTCTCAGGTGAAGAAATGGAAGGGTTGGGGAGGCTTATACCACCGCAGGTTGACTGAAGTTTACCGTTCTCTCATTCCACCTGGTCAGAGGGTGATAGAACTTGGCTGTGGGGACGGTGATTTGTTAGCTGCCATGCAGCCTTCCTACGGTGTTGGGGTGGATTTCTCTGGAAGTATGATCCAATCTGCCAAGAATCGTTATCCTCAATTACATTTCATACAAGAGGATATTCACGAACTTCAATTAGATAAGAAGTTCGACTTTATTATCTTATCTGATCTGGTTAATGATTTGTGGGATGTGCAAGCCGTTTTGGAGCGCATTAAGCAATTGACAACTCCCGAAACACGTTTGGTCATCAATGCTTACAGCCGGTTGTGGGAGTTTCCGCTTAACATTGCCGGACGGTTAAGATTGTCGAAACCCAACCTGTACCAGAACTGGCTGACAGTTGAAGATATCACCAATCTGCTTCGTCTGGCAGGTTTCGATGCGATCCGCCATTGGGAGGAGATCTTATTACCATTGCCATTGCCTTTGTTGCATTTCCTGGCGAACCGTTACCTGGTCAAATTATGGCCTTTCAGGTTATTTGCGCTGACCAATTTCATAATTTCCCGGCCTTCGCCACAACCCTGTCCGCAGCCAGACCTGGCACCGATAGTGTCTGTGATAATTCCAACTCGTAACGAGGCTGGAAATATAGAACAGATCTTCAAACGCGTTCCGACCATGGGAGGTGGTACTGAGCTTATTTTTGTGGAGGGCCATTCCAAAGACGATACTTATTTACGGATTGAGCAGGCTTGTATCGCATATCCCGAAAAACGAGCCAAACTATTCCGTCAAACAGGGGTGGGAAAGGGAGATGCAGTGCGGCTTGGTTTCAGCCAGGCCGAGGGAGACATATTGATGATCCTGGATGGTGATTTGACTGTCCCACCCGAGGATTTACCACGTTTTTATGATGTTTTACTCTCCGGTAAAAGTGAATTCGTCAACGGTGTGCGCCTGGTGTACCCGATGGAAGATCAATCCATGCGGTTTGCGAATTTAGTAGGGAACAAGTTCTTCAGCCTGGTCTTTTCCTGGTTACTGGGACAGCCCATTAAAGACACGCTCTGTGGCACGAAAGTATTGCGCAAAGTTGATTACGAGCGTATTGCCGCCAATCGTTCTTATTTTGGCGATTTTGATCCTTTTGGCGATTTTGATTTGCTTTTTGGAGCGGCAAAGTTAAATCTTAAGATTGCCGAAATTCCCATTCGTTACGGGGCACGCACATATGGAACGACAAATATCCAGCGCTGGAAGCACGGGTGGCTTTTGCTACGCATGGTGTTTCTTGCTGCGGGCCGTATCAAATTTATTTGAAAGGTCATGTTGAAAATCAGATCCTGGTTAGCGCATCCTCTTACCCGCAATATCAACATTGACGATCCATGTGTCACCGGTTTGCGTCGTCGGATTATTCAGGAAGGCCACTTCTTACGTCTGATATTTTTGGAAAATAGCATGGCATCATATATGCACCGACTCGGCATGTTTGCTACCTCATAATTAAAGAGAATAAAGGAAACGGAAGGAAACTGACTGCTATGGGATTCGCGACAAGAGCTGAACATGAAATCGAACATGGAAAGACTCTACTCCAAGGCTGCCCAGAGGATATTTGGGGATGGGGATCACCTGCAGGAAAGTTGCGAGCGCAGCGAAGAGCAAAGCTTATTATCTCTGGCGCTATTCTTGGCCCGCAAAAGCGGGTTCTTGAGATTGGCTGTGGAACCGGGATGTTCACTGAACTATTCGCCCAGACTGGGGCGAGTATACTGGCAATAGATATATCTCCTGATTTAATTGATCTTGCCAAAAAGAGGTGTCTGCCCGCTGACCAGGTTGAATTCCTCAATATGCGCTTCGAAGATTGTAATGTGGATAGGTCTTTTGATGCGGTGATCGGATCGTCAGTGCTGCATCATTTGGAGGTTGATCAAGCCTTAAGGAAAATATTCTCTCTATTAAAACCCGGGGGGTGCATTAGTTTCGCTGAGCCGAATATGCTCAATCCGCAAATCTTCATGGAACGCAAATTTCGCTTTCTTCGCCGAGTGTTCTGGTATATATCACCGGATGAATCTGCTTTTATACGGGGGAGGTTATTCAGGGATTTAGCCAAGATTGGGTTTGATTCGATTCATATCACTCCTTTTGACTGGTTGCATCCTGCAACTCCACCTGCTTTAATCCCGTTGATCGAGAAAATGGGACAAACCTTGGAGAAAATACCAGGCCTAAGGGAATTTGCTGGCTCGCTCTCCATTTGCTGTCGTCGTCCACTCTAGGAGTCTAGGTTCATGATGTCCTTCAATGAAAGAAAATATCGCCAAGCAATGGGGCAGGCGCTGATCACCATGAGTATGAGAGGCCATTTGAAACACCGAATATTTTGTTCCAGCTTCGCCTTTACAGCACCTCGATGATTGATGATCGCGATGTTAAGCATGAACAATGATCTCTCTGTTCCATCATCTGCATCCCTCTATATCCTCCTCCAAAGGACAGCCTACCAATCCACTTTCCTGGCTAGGCTCCTTCGCCACCTCCCTGGTCCCATCAGTCTCGCATATGCGAGCGTTGAGGCAAGAGTCCGGCGAAACGTCATTGTTAGCCGCTTCCAGCGCGGTATCCATCGAGATTTTAGAAGTATCGAGTCCGCACTTCCGCCTGTAACGGCCAACATCCTTGACATCGGTTGTGGTCTCGCGGCACTCGATGTTCTTCTTTACCATTACTTCTCCAATCCTTCCCCTCCTGATCTCTATTTGGCTGGTTTCGAGGAAACGTCTTATCGCCTCGACTACAGGTTTGGGCAATCTCCCTCCCGGTACAATTCTTTTAATGTCGCCAGGGAGTTGCTCATTAACAATGGCATTCCACCTCAGGCATGCCACTTTATCAATCCTGACGAGATAATTCAAGCGCATGACCTGCCGCGGTTCAACCTGGTCATATCCACCCTTGCATGGGGCTTTCACTTTCCCGTCGATACCTATGCCCAAGCAGTATCCAAGCTAGTTGCAGAAGAGGGCAGAATAATCCTGGACATACGCAGAGATACAGATGGGATTGAACAGCTCGAAAAAGTATTCCGGGTCGCTAAGATAATCGAGGAGAACGAGACGCGCCAACGTGTGCTCGCTATCAGCCCAAAGGTGTCCTAAGACCAGGCGCCGAAGTCAACATTATCGTCAAACATCGCCTTTTGCGGACACATTCGCTCCGCTCATCGAGGCTCTGCGGAACCCTCCCCAGGGAACCTTTTGACAGGCAGTTAGAAGTAACTGCTTCCCTGATGGGGGGTTTGCTATATAATACAATTCCATCCCATTCTGTCAGGAGACCTCACCCATGAAAGAAGACACCTTTAAAGTCTACGGTTACCGCTGGGTCATGCTGGTCGTGTTCATGTTCATCGTGGCGGTCAACCAACTGCTCTGGATCACTTTCGCCTCGATCACCAAGGACGCAGTCCAGTTCTATGGCGTCTCAGACCTCAGCATCGGGCTTTTGTCGATGATTTTCATGATCGTCTACATCGTCATCTCGATACCGGCTTCGTGGGTGATCGATACCTACGGCCTGCGGGTGGCGGTGGGGATCGGCGCGGCACTGACCGGCATCTTCGGCCTGATGCGCGGCATGACCGCCTCCAGCTACACGCTGGTGCTGATTGCCCAGATCGGGATCGCCATCGGGCAGCCGTTCATCTTGAATGCGGTGACCACGGTGGCGGCACGCTGGTTCCCGATCCGTGAGCGAGCCACCGCCTCCGGGCTGGGGTCGTTGGCGATGTACCTCGGCATTTTCCTGGGCCTGGGGTTGACCCCCTTCCTGACGATCCATTTCCAAATCGGCGGCATGCTGATGGCATACGGGATCGTGTCCGTGGTGGCGGCGCTGGTCTTTTTTGTCTTTGCCAAAGAGCGGCCGGCAACGCCGCCCTGCCCTGCGGGAATGGAAGTACGCTCGCTGGTCCTCGACGGCTTCAAACAAATGTTCCGCCAGCGCAATTTCATCCTTCTCCTGGTCATTTTCTTTGTCGCCCTGGGGGTTTTCAATGCCGTCACCACCTGGATCGAGAATATCCTCGCACCGCGCGGTTTTTCCAGCACCCAGGCCGGGACTGCCGGTGGGCTGATGATCGTTGGCGGCATCATCGGCGCCCTGGTCATCCCGTCCATCTCTGACCGTATCCGCAGGCGGGTGCCGTTCATCATCCTGGCGCTTGCCGGGGCGACGGTGGGGCTGGTGGGCATCGCTTACGCGACAAGCTATTGGCTGTTGATAACGGCCTCCATCATGATGGGATTCTTCCTGCTCAGCGCGGGACCGATCGGATTCCAATATGGGGCTGAGACCACCTACCCAACGCCGGAGGGCACCTCCAACGGGCTGCTCATCCTGATGGGGCAAATTTCAGGGATCGCCTTCATTTTCGCCATGGACGCTTTCAAATCCCCGCAAACCGGTTCAATGACCACTTCCCTGGTTGTGCTCATCGTGCTGATGGCATTGAGCATCATCCTGAGCGCGCTTCTC
>JBGPQK010000111.1:0-5654 GCA_041489005.1 Anaerolineae bacterium | reverse complement strand
GAGCGGATTCCAAGAGCCAGGGCAAAGTCGGGACTCAAGGCTATGAAGGGGATACTAATACCTTTTATGGATTAGGCGCCGGGTTCAGCACTTCTGGATCATGGAATACATTTATTGGCCGGAATGCAGGATACTCCAACAACACCGGATACAACAACACCTTCCTCGGACATTATGCCGGATACGCCAACACCACCGGATACAGCAACACTTTCCTCGGAGAGCGGGCCGGATACTCCAACACCACGGGAAGCTACAATACCTTCCTTGGATATTATGCCGGATATGACAACAGCAGCGGAGCCGCCAACACCTTCCTCGGAAATTATACCGGACGCTTCAACAGCACCGGAAACAACAACACCTTCCTCGGGTATAGTGCCGGATACTTAAACACCACCGGATACGACAACACCTTCTTCGGGAATAGTGCCGGATACTTTAACACCACCGGATACTACAATACGTTCCTCGGATTGGATGCCGGATACTCCAACACCACGGGAAACAACAACACCTTCCTCGGATTTGATGCCGGATTCTACAACAGCACCGGCACTGGCAACATCTTTATAGGCAATCAAGCAGGATTATATGTGACCGGCTCCCACAAGCTCTATATCGCCAATTCGGCCACCAGCGCGCCTCTGATCTACGGCGAGTTTGACCCTGGCATTTTAGCGGTTAACGGTAAATTCGGCGTGGGAACCCAAACACCGACTTATCCGATGGAGCTCAAAACCACGGGCAGAAACGCGACTTTCGTCCTGCAGCGGACCGACGGCGGCGCCATTAATTTCGTCAACGCCACTCCCGCGTATGGGCAGTTCGGGACGGGTAACGACTATCCCGTGAGGATTCTTGTCAACAGCACTTGGAGGATGAGCCTTAACACGGACAACAGCCTAGCGATGGTGAACGGGGCGAGTTGTACGGCGGGCGGCGTGTGGACGAATGCCTCGAGCCGCGAGTTGAAGGAGAATATCGAGGGGTTGACGGTCGAGGAAGCGGCGGAAGCGCTGGCGGAGCTCTCTCCCGTGAAGTACAACTACAAGGCGGACAAAGAAGAGAGGCACGTGGGATTTATCGCGGAAGACGTGCCTGCGCTTGTCGCTTCCAAGGACCGAAAGACGCTGAGCCCAATGAATATTGTGGCGGTGTTGACCAAGGTCGTGCAAGAACAGGATAAGAAAGCAAAAGAACAGCAAAAAGCAATTCTGGAGCAACAAAAGACTTTATCCGAATATCAAAAGAATCTTGCGGAACAGCAGAAGACCATCGCTGAGCTCAAAGAAAAAATCGGAAAGCTTGAAAAGAAAGGGGCGGCAGAAAAATAGGGTTTTCGAAAGCCGCCAGCAAGGAGAACCTTAAGCTTAGGGCGAACGTATATTCCTCTTCTATCAATGAGGAATTTCACAGCCAATACTTGACAAATCCTTCCTAATCGGAAATACTCCAATCATCAGGCTAAAGGACCAAGGCACTTGGAGTATCCCCGGCGTCCGTCGAATCATTTTCTTGTCTTCGATAGATCTAAAGCCGCGGCTAGACAACCCGCTCAAAAATCCCTGAATACGTTCTGCCTAAGCGAGGAATCCGGTTTGGATCCTCAGCGATCCAAGGCGCCGGAATCCAGTCAATAGATATCTTTATAGGAGGAAACTGAAATGAAGAGAAGCGGTCTTTTGTGTTTAGGTGTTCTGGTTTTTCTGATGTCAATGGCCTACGGTTCACAGGTCGTCCCTGCGGCGATCTCGCCGGGAAGTGAGCGTGGGGTGGCCTTGGTCGGCCAGATCTGTCCGACGTTCAGCTGGACCGCGGTGGACTGGGCGGCCGGCTACCGGGTGGCCGTGTTCCAGGCCTTCGGTGTCCAAATCCCCAGCTACGAAGAGATGGCGGCGGGGGGAGTCCCGGTTTTGAACAAAGAGATCCAGGGGCGGGCCTCCTCTTGGACCCCGTCCTCAGAAGAGCAGTTAAGTTCAGGGAGCCTATATGTCTGGTATGTTCAGGCTGCGGATTCGTCGGGGCAGGGGACGTGGTCCAAGGGGAAGCTATTTATGGTGGAAGTAGGGGTAATGGCGTCGGTGGCCGAAGCGCGAGTGAAGAAGACGCTAACGGAGAAGGGTGTGCGGGAGGACGTCATCACGGAGGTGCTCAAAGAGATGAAGACCGAGGGGCCTGGGGTGATAGCCGGGAGAGCGGATTCCAAGATCCAAGGCAAAGTCGGGACTCAAGGCTCTGAAGGGGATACAAACACATTCTATGGATTAGGCGCCGGATTCAGCATCACCTCTGGAGTTTATAACACATTCATTGGCCGGGCTGCCGGATACGCCAACACCACCGGAAGCTCCAACACCTTCCTCGGCTATTATGCCGGATACTCCAACACCACCGGAAACTTCAATAGTTTCATCGGATTGGCTGCCGGATACGCCAACACAACCGGATACAACAACACCTTCCTCGGAGAGCGGGCCGGATACTCCAACACCACGGGAAACTACAATAGTTTCATCGGATTGGCTGCCGGATACCACAACACCACCGGAGGCTACAACACCTTCCTCGGGTTTAATGCCGGATACGACAACACCACCGGATACTCCAACACCTTCCTCGGAATGTATGCCGGATACGCCAATACCACCGGTCTTTTCAACACCTTTCTCGGGTATTATGCCGGATACGCCAACACCACCGGCATAGGCAATATCTTTGTAGGCCAATCAGCAGGATACAATGAGACCGGCTCAAATAAGCTCTATGTTGCGAATTCAGACACCAGCGCGCCTCTGATTTACGGCGATTTTGCCAATGGCATTTTGGCTGTCAACGGCAAGCTCGGCGTAGGAACCCAAGCTCCGACTTATCCGATGGAACTTAAGACGACGGGCAGAAACGCTACCTTTGTCTTGCAGCGGACCGACGGCGGGGCCATTAACTTTGTCAATGCCACTCCCGCGTATGGGCAGTTCGGGACGGGTAACGACTATCCCGTGAGGATTCTTGTCAACAGCACTTGGAGGATGAGCCTGAACACGGACAACAGCCTTGCGATGGTGAATGGGGCGAGTTGCACGGCAGGGGGAGTCTGGACGAACGCCTCGAGCCGGGAGTTGAAGGAGAATATCGAAGAACTAACGGCGGATGAAGCCCGGGAAGCACTAACGGAGCTCTCTCCAGTGAAGTACAACTACAAGGCGGACAAGGAAGAGAAGCATGTCGGGTTCATCGCGGAAGATGTGCCTGCGCTTGTCGCTTCCAAGGACCGGAAGAGTCTCAGTCCGATGGACATAACAGGGGTGTTGACAAAAGTCGTGCAAGAGCAGACGAAGATAGTAAAAGAGCTCCAAAACGCTATCCAGGAACAGCAGAAAACGATTTCGGATCTTAAATGGCGAATCGCGGACTTGGAGAATAAAGGGCAGAAAAAAAATAAGTCTCTCGAAAACAGCCGGAGAGGAGAGCCCAAGCTGGCGTTGGAGGTATTTCTCTTTTTTTCAAGGGCGAATTATTCAACTCGCGCTTGACAAATCATCCCTAAATAGAAATACTCCATTCATCGGGCTTAAGGACCAAAGCACTTGGAGTATACCCGGCGGCCATCGAATCATTCTCTTGTTTTCGACATCTCTAATCGCGCTGGCGAACAACCTGTTCAAAAATCCCTGAGGCTAGGTCTGTCACTCGGAGGAATCCGGCCTGGATCCTCAGCGATCCAAAGCGCCGGAATCCAGTCAATAAATATTTTTATAGGAGGGAACTGAAATGAAGAGCAGCAGTCTTATGTGTTTTGGTGTTCTGGTTTTTCTGATTTCAATGACTTATGGGTCACAAGTCGTTCCTACGGCGATCTCGCCCGGCAGTGAGCGCGGCGTGGCCTTAGTGGGACAACTCTGTCCGACGTTCAGCTGGACAGCAGTGGACTGGGCGACCGGCTACAAGGTGGCCGTGTTCCAGGCCTTCGGTGTCCAAATCCCCAGCTATGAAGAGATGGCGGCAGGGGGAGTCCCGATACTGAGCAAGGAGATCCAGGGGAGAGCTTCATCATGGACGCCGTCCTCGGAGGAACAGTTGAGTTCGGGGAGTCTGTACGTGTGGTATGTGCAGGCTGCGGATACGTCGGGGCAGGGGACATGGTCCAAGGGGAAGCTGTTCATGGTGGAAGCAGGGGTCATGGCGTCGTTGGCCGAAGAGCGAATGAAGAAGACGCTGAGGGAGAAGGGGGTGCGGGAGGACGTCATCACGGATGTGCTCAAGGAGATGAAGACAGAGGGGCCGGGAGTGATAGCCGGGAGAGCGGATTCCAAGAGCCAGGGCAAAGTCGGGACTCAAGGCTATGAAGGGGATTCCAATACATTTTATGGATTAGGCGCCGGATTCAGCATCTCCAGCGGAGCTGCCAACACATTCATTGGCCGAAATGCCGGATACTCCAACACGGCAGGTCTTTACAATACCTTCCTCGGGTACTATGCCGGACACGCCAACACCACGGGAATGTACAACGCCTTCCTCGGATTACAGGCAGGATACTCCAACACCACCGGATACTTCAACATCTTTATCGGATCTAACGCCGGATACGCCAACACCACCGGATACCAAAATACCTTCCTCGGGTACAGTGCCGGATACTCCAACACCACCGGATACCAAAATACCTTCCTCGGGTATTATGCCGGACGCTCCAATACCACCGGAGCGCTCAACACCTTCCTCGGGTATTATGCCGGATACTCCAACATCTCTGGCAATGGCAATACCTTTATAGGCCGCAGTGCAGGACGTAATGAGACCGGCTCCAATAAGCTCTACATCGCGAATTCGGAAACCAGCGCTCCTCTTATCTACGGCGATTTTGCAAATGAAATTCTTGGCGTCAACGGCAAGCTCGGCATAGGAACTCAATCCCCGGCTTATCCCATGGAGCTCAAAACCACGGGCAGAAACGCGACTTTTGTCCTGTGGCGGAACGACGGAGGCGCGATCAATTTTGTCAATGCCACTCTGGCGTATGGTCAGTTTGGGACGGGCAATGACTATCCCGTGAGGATTCTTGTCAACCAAACCTGGCGGATGAGCCTGAACACGGACAACAGCTTGAGCATGGCGAATGGGGCGAGTTGCACGGCAGGAGGAGTCTGGACGAACGCCTCGAGCCGGGAGCTTAAGGAGAATATCGAGGGGCTGACGGCGGATGAAGCCCAGGAAGCGTTTAGGGCGCTTTCTCCTGTAAAATACAACTACAAGGCTGACAAGGAAGAAAGGCATGTAGGGTTCATCGCGGAAGACGTGCCTGCGCTTGTCGCCTCAAAGGACCGAAAGAGTCTAAGCCCGATGGACGTAGTGGCGGTCTTGACCAGAGTGGTCCAGGAGCAACAAAAGACGATCTCGGATCTTAATTCTAGAATTGCAGAGTTAGAGAAGAAAGGACGCGCAGAAAAATAGGATTTTCTAAGATCGCCGGCAAGGCTTGGGCTTAAGGAATCCGGCTTGGATCTTTGGCTATCCAAGTGGCCGGAATTCGGTCAACAGCTATACTTTATAGGAGGGAACTGAAATGAAGAGAAGCGGTCTTATGTGTTTTGGTATTCTGTTTTTTTTGATTTCAACGGTTTACGGGTCTCAGGTCGTTCCTACGGCGATCT
>JBGPQK010000110.1:0-5719 GCA_041489005.1 Anaerolineae bacterium | reverse complement strand
TTTGATGCGATAATCAATCCGTACACCCTTGCCACCCCGATGCAGGCCGGCGCCGCCTTCTTCGTCATGAAAACTGAGGTAGTCAACCGTCACGCCGTAGCGCGCTTCGGCGACCTCGGCCGGACAGTTGTATGTTTCACCATGCAGCGCACAAAACTGCCCCGAGTTGCCATCCGCGCGCGGAGATCCGCCCCAGCCGCCCAACTCGGGCTCGATCACGGCATACGCACGGCCAGTATCGGGATGGGTGCCGCCGAAAAGCGTCCCACAGACCGAGGCAAAGCTTCCGGCAGGCAATCGATCAGGCATGTGTTGGGCCAGGCAGCGCACGATGAGATCATGAAGCCGAATGGTAATCTCATAGTAGATGCCTTGAGCTGCCGGGTAAATCGGGTCGAAGACGCTCCCGGGTCGTGTTAAGACCTTCAAGGGGCGGAAGGTGCCGCCGTTGGCCACTTTGTCCGGTAAGGTGACGCCCTTGAAAGCCATCTGGCAGGCTGTAACCGCTTCGTCCCGACTCATATTGAAGGGACCTTTATCCTGATCAGGACTGCCTCTCAGATCGACGATAAACTCATCGTCACGGATCTCGACGGTGACCTGGTAGGCTGGCCCACTATCTTGCTCTTCGACCAGCGAGTACTTGCCCTTGGGCAGGCGCTTCAACGCGTTCAGGCTCACCTTTTCGCCATAGTTCAAATATTCCTCTACAGCATGGAGGAACTCGTCTTTCCCGTACTTGTTGACGATTTCCAGGACGCGGTGCTCGCCGACCCGGACAGAAGCGACCCCGGCCCAGAGATCTCCTATTAGAAAATCGGGCATGCGACAGTTCGCAGTGAGAATGTCGAAAACAGACCGGATTGGCTTGCCCCGGGAAAAAAGCTTGATGCCCGCCAAAATCATCCCTTCCTGAAAAATCTCGGTCGCATTGGTCGACATGCTGCCGGGCACCATGCCCCCCACATCGTTCCAGTGGGCGATATTTGCCGTCCAGGCCACGATCTCACCCTCCGCAAAGACGGGCATGACCAGGACAGCATCATTCAGATGCGTCACGCCGCCGTTATAAGGGTCATTTGTGAGAAAGATGTCGCCCGGTTCGATGTCGTCCGGTTTGTTGAACTTTTCAAGAGCCCGTTTGACGGTTTTGTCCAACACGCCCACGAAAGCCGGGATGCCGGCCCCGGAACCTGCCAGTTCCCCGTTCTTGTCTGTGATTCCAGTGCCCATATCGAGCACTTCATAGATGATCGCGCTCATAGCCGTATGGCGTAAGGCAGCGAACATCTCGTCGGCCGCCGCCTGTAATGAACTTTGGATGATTTCCATCGTAATCGGATCATATTGCTTTGTCATGGTAATCCTCCTTATTAAGCGGTCTGGATACAATAATTGCCGTAGTCATCTATGTGGCATGGCAGGCCGGGCGGGAGCACGATCGTGGTACCCGACTCTTCGATGATCGCCGGGCCTACAAAACTCATGCCCGGTTCCAGGGCATCGCCATCATAGATCGTCGCCTGGTGGATGCCAGCCTCAACAAAATCCACTTCCCGCTTTCCCTTGACGGCAGCCTTAACTTTGCGCCCTGTCCTTGGGTGTACCTCCGGTTTCAACTTATCCACTTCGGCAATAGCCACCAGGTGATAACAGACCAGTTCCGCAGGCGCGTCCAAGCGATAGGTGTATTCTCTTTCATAGTTTGTTCGGAAATTCTCGACGATAGTATCAATCTGAGCGGATGTTATCGCACCATCCGGCAGAGCGATTTCCACAAAGTGTTCCTGGTTCTGGTAGCGGCACCGGCCATAGCGCAGGAAGTGCATGCGCGAGCGTTCAATGTTTTCAGCGGCGAATTCCTGGATGGCCTGTTCTTCGAGCATCGTCAGCGCCTGGTTGATCTGAGCAGATGCTTGTGGGCCTGACAGCTCGACGATCTGAGTTTGTAGATAGTCGCGTCGCAGATCGCTCAACAACATACCCCAGGCCGAGAACACGCCGGAAAGACTGGGGATCAATGCTTTCTTTATCCCCAACTCTTTGGCCAGGGCGCAAGCATGCATGCCGCCGCCGCCGCCAAAGGCAAACAGCGTGAAATCACGCGGATCATGTCCCCGATTGACGGAAATCAGCTTGATGGCATTGACCATGTTGTTGTTGGCGATGCGGATGATGCCACGTGCGGCCTCCCGCTGGCCAGTAGATAGGGTTGCGGCGAGTTTATCCAGCGCTTTGCCCACAGCTTCCATATCTGCAACCAGCGTGCCACCGCAGAAGTAATTCGGATTGATACGCCCCAACGCCAGGTTTGCATCCGTAGTCGTAGCTTCCGTCCCGCCGGCGCCATAGGAAACCGGACCTGGTACAGCCCCAGCGCTTTGGGGCCCCACATGCAGTCTCTGGAATTCATCCACCCAGGCGATGGACCCACCGCCGTTGCCGATTTCCACCAGATCTACCACTGGCACCATGACCGGATACCCGGCTGAGATTTCGGTGCGCTCAACCAGGTAGTTTGTGTTGAGCTTGACATCCCCTTTGGTGATCAGCCCACACTTGGCTGTCGTGCCACCGATATCGATCGCGATGGAGTTCTGTTCACCGATCAACCGGCCCAGCGCCGCGGCTCCCCAAACCCCGCTGGCGGGGCCGGATTCAATCATCGTAATCGGAATCTGGCGCGCGCTCTTGACGGTGTCCACGCCGCAGTTTGATTGCATGATATACGGTGTACATTGCATGCCGGCCTCTGTTAGACAACCGGTCAGGCGGTCCAGGTAGCGATGGGCAATGGGTTGGACATAGGCAGACAACACGGCTGTGTTCGTGCGCTCGTACTCGCGCCACTCTCGCGTAATCTGGCAAGAATTCACCGCAGAGACCTCAGGCCAGAGTTCCTTAACTTTGGCAAGCGCAGCCTCTTCATGGACCGGATTCGCATAGGAGTTGATAAAGCTGATCGCAATAGCCTCCACCCCTTCCGCACGGAAATCATCCAGGATGGCCGGCAGCCCGGAAAGATCGAGCGGCTTGCTCTCTATCCCTTTGTACGAGATGCGTTCCGGAACTTCACGGCGCAGATAGCGGGGCACAAACGGCTTCGGCTTGGGATATTCCAAATTGAAGAAGTCCGGGCGATTACCGCGACCGATCTCAAGAATGTCGCGAAAGCCCTCCGTCGTAAGCAGCCCCACCTTCGCCCCCTTCCTCTCTGTGATCGCGTTGATGACAATCGTGGTGCCATGAACAAAGGAAACAAACTCGCTGGGCGTGATGTGACTGGCTTCGATCACATCCATCACACCTTTTTCGTATTGCCCTGGAGTCGTATGGCTTTTAGCCGTGCCGACCTCACCTTCTGGGGTAACATACACCAGGTCTGTGAACGTTCCCCCAATATCTGTTGCGACTCTTAACATATTACCTCCTCATATCATGAGATTCGTGGGTGACGGAAGAACTCAACCCGGTCCCTCAACGGTTGCCGGCTTAGGCTGAGTGAATAAATGGCAGCGGACTTTGTGCCCCGGTCCCGCCTCGACCATCGCCGGATCGATCTCGCGGCAGACGGTCATGACGAATGGACAGCGCGTGGTGAAGCTGCAACCACTCGGGATGTTGACAGGGCTGGGGATTTCGCCAGTGGATATGACCTTCTTGGGCTTGAATGCTTCCTCTTCCTCCGAAATCACAGGGATAGAGGACAGGAGCATCTGCGTATAGGGGTGTAACGGCTTCTGAAAGAAGTCTGCGGTCTCGGCGATCTCGCAGATCTTCCCCAGGTACATGATCGCCACACGCGAGGCGACATTCCGCATCAAACTCAGGTCGTGGGTGATGAACAGGTAGGTCAGTTGAAACTCCTGCTGCAGCCGCAGGAGCAAGTTGATGGTCTTGGCCTGTACGGAAACATCCAGCGCGGAGGTTGGCTCGTCGAGGATGATCAGAGACGGATCCGTGGCTAGCGCCCTGGCAACCGCCACGATTTGCTTTTCTCCGCCGCTGAGCATGTAGGGATATTTGTACATATACTCGGGCGGCATGTCCACGATATCCAGCAGGTAGACGATCTGCTCCAGCCTGTTCTTCCCGGGTTGGTGAAGCCGCAGGGGCATCTCCAGAATCTCTTTAATGCTCCGCCGTGGATTTAGAGATGATCCCGGATCCTGATAGACGATCTGGATGTCCTTCTTGAGACGAAGAGGGCGCTTCCCGTCAGCCTGGAATAGCTCCTGATCCCGGAATTTCAAACTGCCGGAGGTTGGTGAGTACATACCAACGGTAATATAGGCGACCGTACTCTTGCCAGAGCCCGATTCGCCCACCAGCCCAAGGGTCTCACCTTCACGCATGGTGAAGGAGATGCCGTCCACGGCCTTCACCGTGATGGATTCTCGTTTCGGCCAGCTGGATCGGCCGACGACGAAGTACTTCTTCAGATCGGTAACGGTTAGAATATCTGTCATGATGTCTTGGCTCTCACTCTGTCTGGGTCATGCCCTGTTCTCGGTCTGAAACAGGAAACAGGCCACATCGTGATCGTCATTCACACGATAGGTCGGCGGTTTCTCCGTGCGGCAGATGTCCATGATGTGAGGGCAACGCGGGTGAAAGCGACAGCCTGGCGGGGGAGTTAGATAGTTAGGGATACGCCCCGGGATGCCGCTGGCGATGCCGCCCCCCGTCAGTCGTGGGACGGTGCTGATGAGTCCCTGAGTGTAAGGGTGCAATGGGTTAGCGAAGAGATTCTTTGTGACCGCCATCTCCACGATGTCACCCGCGTACATCACATATACCCGGTCGGTCATCTCGCGGACGATACCCAAGGTGTGCGTGATGAGAATGACGGACGTGTTCTTTTCCTCCACCAGTGTTCGCAGCAGACGCAGAACCTGGTCCTGGATCGTCACGTCCAGCGAGGTGCCGGGTTCGTCGGCAATCAGCAGCGTTGGATTGGTCGCCAACGCCATGCCGATGCATACACGCTGGCGCATGCCACCGCTGAGCTGGATCGGGTAACTGCGAAGCAGACGTTCCGGATCGGCAAGAGCGACTTCTTGCAGGGCGTTCACCGCCCGCAGGTGAATTTCCTGCTTGGTGAGGGATTTTCCCGGCGGGGCGGAATATTTGATCACGTATCCAAACTGTTCGCCGATGGAGAACACCGGGTTGAGGGCTGCGGTGGGATCCTGGAAAATCATTGAGATTCCCCGGCCACGCACCCGGCTCAGGCCTTCTTCGTTCATCTGCATGACGTCTTGACCACCGAAGAAAATATTGCCGCGGGAGATGATCGCTGGCGGGCTGGGCAGGACGCGCAGGACGGCTTTCATTGTGGTGGTTTTACCGCAGCCGGTTTCACCGACCAGCCCAACTTTTTCGCCCGGGTACATGTAGAAATCGACGCCATCCAGTACCTGTAGCTTCCCCGCATAGACCGAGAACTGCACAGTTAAATCTTTGATTTCGAGCAGCGGGCTGGCTTCATTCATCTCAGCTCGCCTCGGCGCCGAACATGTCGCGCACCCCATCGCCCATCAGGTTGAAGCCGAGCACGATCAGCACGATGGCCAGCGCGGGGAAGACTGCGATCCACCACTGATCGGGCAGATAGCGGGAGCCATCGGCAATCATCGTCCCAAGGCTGGGCTCGGGCGGCTGGACACCCAGGCCGACGAAGCTGAGCATCGAACCGATGATGATCACCCAGGCAATA
>JBGPQK010000109.1:0-5756 GCA_041489005.1 Anaerolineae bacterium | reverse complement strand
CTCGGCCTTGAATTGCAACGCCCCCCGCAGTTATTCGCCCACCTACGATTTCAGCGCTTCTTTCACGAATTGATAGATATGGGCGCTGGCTTTCAAGCTGTAACCGAATGGAATCCTAAACAAATCCAGGTCCTGAAGCGCGGATAGAGTAAACAAAAGCACGAATGCAAATAAATCCATTGGATTCTGCCTTCAAATCACAAGAAAGAGTATGCTAGAGTTAGCATTCCGATTTCCAACTCCGAATAAAGGAAGCCACTGTCGATCTGTAGGTATCCCCTTGGCGGTATCCGCCGTTTCCGGCATCGTGCCCATTTAGGTTCTCCGTAACCAACAGGGACCTCCCCCCTCACAGACCCCAGCGTGCAGGATTACCGCACTGGGTTCCTCAAACATAACTCACCGGTAATGGCTCCGAGGTCCAGGAACGGGTAATACGAGGGCGTAGCAGTGGATGTCGCTCAAGAAGGTGTGCAAACTCATCCCAGTTCAGTGTCTTGCCACGAGTCCGCCGGTTGAGCCATTTCCTCCAAATCCTACGAACCGACCGATAGAACTCCCAGAGACTCCGGTAGTTTGTAGGTCGCCCATAGAACTCGTAGTGGCCCCGGAGCTTCCGGTTGAGAGCTTGCTGCTGCTCCTCAACCGGATCGTGCCGATGCGCCTGACACCAAGCCGTCACATTCTTCAGACTGCGCTTGAGCCGCTTACGCATCGTCCGGAGGTGGATCATGAAATTCCCTCGCCGGCTTCGTTTGCAGACATGCGTGAATCCAAGAAAGTCGAAAGTTGCTGGCTTCTGCCCGCCCTGCTCCTCTGACTTCGCCAGGGCTTGCCGCCCAAACTCCATCAGCCGAGTCTTTTCAGGATGAAGCGTCAGACCGAACTTCGCAAACCTCTTGGTCAGCACATCCATCACCTTTTCCGCGTCCTCCCGGTACTGAAAGCAGAGAATGAAATCGTCGGCGAACCTAATTTCGTAGGCCTCGCCCTTAAGCCGGGGCTTCACCACCGTCTCGAACCACTCATCGAGTACGTGATGAAGATAAATATTGGCCAACAACGGGCTAATCACCTGTCCCTGACCGGTCCCCGTTTCCGTAACGAGTAGCCTGCCGTCATCAATTACTCCAACGTTGATCCATTTCCCTATCAGCCGCAGGATTTTGTAACGTTTCGCAATAATCTCACCCTTTGAAGCCTTTCTTTATCAGATTAACCTCTGCCCAAATTGAGGGGACTGTGCAACCTTCCCATAGCCGAGTGTGGAAAAACTGCTGATCACCTGCTGCAGTTTGTAACCCTTCCAGTATTCCTGGCAAATCAGATTTCGTTGTAGATTGTAGGATGTAGATGAGAAGCCGGAGGGCTCCGACAGTTTAGATTAAGAGCCCTCCGTAAAACAATTCCCAGGAGGTGCCACCCTCCAAGGAGATCCTATGCAAATCCTACATCAGTTTGCCGGCTCCATCCAACAGTACTTAGAACAAATCTCTGATCCTGATCTTTGCCGGCCGGATCATTGCCCGCTATGCGAGGCCCAGCAGGCTTTGATTGCCCGGGGCTTTTACAGCCGTACTTTGGTGGATCTTGAATTTGATGGTTCTATCCGCGTCCGGCGTTTCCTGTGCGCAATCTGCCGGCGCACTGTCTCGCTCTTACCGGAGTTCGCCTTGCCATATTTGCGATTCAGTATTTCCATCATCTCTCTGTTCCTGGTGGCCCGTCTGATCGAGGGGCGAACCTTGAACGCTGCTGCCGAGGCGGCATCTCAGCCTGACATGCCTTACCAGCGAGGTCAGTTCTGGATCCGCCGCTTCCGAGCGCAGGCGATCACTTTGTGCGCAGCCCTGGTCGCACGAACAGCGGCGATATCTGCTGCAACCTTCGTTACCAGGGCATTGCAAATGCTGCAAACGGTCGGCTGGATTCCCGCTCACCGTTTTCTTTTTTCCGAGCTGCGCTTTCACCTGCTGGGCTGGCCTCCTTTCCTCGCTCCAAGCGGGATTCTTGTCAGGCTCCAACCGGCTGAGGTTAAAACCTGACCCCAAACACACAACACTTGCATGGCCGGGGAAATCCCGCCTGGATACCCTGTTTGCCCAGGAGGAAATTCCCTATGGATGCCAAATCAGAAAAAATCGCTTTGTTTCGCTATGGGCTGATTGCAGCTCTTGTATTAGAGATCCTTCCCCGCGGAGAGCTCTCCCGGCGCGCCCAGGAGATCGCTTCGCGCCAGTACGAAATCCCTTGCTCAAAACGCAGTTCTGTTTGCGTCGATACGCTTTTGCAATGGGCCGCACGTTATCGTCAGGACGGTTTCGAGGCCCTGGCGCCTCATCCACGGCAGGACCGCGGCAAATCTCGTGTCATCACGCCGCAGATTGCCGACTTGATCGAACGTCTCAAACGCGAGAACCCTTACCGCACCGGCGCCACGCTGCTCCGGGAGCTTGCTCTTTCTTCGGAACAGAACGCTCCAGAGGTGTCGGCTTCCACGCTGTACCGCTTCCTCAAACAGCATGGCTTGACCGAGCGCCAACTCCTGACGCCCGAAGCCCACAAGAAATTCCAAGCGGAGTTCAGCAATGACATATGGCAATCGGATATGCTGTTTGGTCCCTACGTCCTGCGCCCCGGCGGCGGCAAAATGCAGGCTTTCCTTCATGCCATCCTCGATGACGCCAGCCGCATTGTCCCCCACGGCGAGTTTTATCCCAACCAAGGATTGGACTCAGCTTTGGACTGCTTCCGACAAGGTGTCGGCTGCCGGGGCATACCTCTCCGCTACTATGTCGATAACGCCAAAATCTATCGTTCTCCACAGCTGGCCCGGATCGCGGCGTCCCTCGGCGTCGTTGTGATCCATACACCACCATATCAACCCGAAGGGCGCGGGAAAATAGAGAGGTTCTTCAGACGCGTCAGAGACCAATTCCTGCGGAACCTCAATCCCAAACAAAGTCTATCCTTGGAAGATCTCAATAAGCGCTTCTGGGCGTGGATCGAGAACTCCTATCACTGCTCCGAACATGCCAGTTTGGGGACCACTCCCCTTTTGCGCTGGCAGCGCGACATCGAACGCATCCGCCTACTGCCTCCTGCGACCGACCTCCGCCGCCTCTTCTTCCATCGCGTCGACCGCCTTGTCCGTAAGGATTGCACCTTCATGCTAAAGAGCTGTTTCTACGAGGCCCCGGCGCATTTGGCGGGACAGACCATTGAAGTGCGTTTCGATCCCCTGGATCTCGCCCAAGTTGAAATCTTCTTCGAGGGACAGCCGCAAGGCTTTGCCCGCCTGGTGGATCCCGTCGTCAACGCTCAGTTGCCTTGGTCCAAGCCGAAGACATCTCCAGAACCTGAACCCACCGGAATAAATTATGTCGAACTGTTAACCAAGAAAAAGGAGTAGCCCTATGTTCGAAGCCTTCTTCGGATTTAAAAAATCACCTTTCAGCGATTCCCCTGATGCCAAACAGTTGTTTGCCTCCCAGGCTGCGACTCAGATTAAGGCTCGCCTTCAGTTTCTTGTGGATCATCGCGGCGCCGGCCTGCTGACCGGCGAAGTCGGCGCCGGCAAATCCACCGCAGCTCGCACCTTTATTGCCGGCCTCAATCCCAGCCTTTTCAAGGTCGTCTACCTGCACTGGACATCCGGGTCCGCCCTGGATTTGCTCCGGCAAATCGCTTTCGAACTCGGCCTGCAACCCGCTCACATGCGTGGCGACCTGACGCGTCAGATCTCTGAGGCCATCGTCCGGCTCAACGAAAGCAAAAAGCAACATCCTATAATTATTTTGGACGAAGCCCAGCTTCTGCGCCATGCAACCCTCGAGCAACTTCCCCTGTTGCTCAACTTCGATATGGATTCATCCCACTATCTCACTCTGCTGCTGGTCGGCCAACCCTTGCTCCGCCGGAACCTGTCGCTTCAGATGCACGAACCCTTGCGCCAGCGCATCGCCGTTCAGTATCACCTGCAAGGACTCTCCCGCGACGAACTCGACGCTTACGTCGCCCATCAACTCAAAGCGGCGGGTGTCTCTCAACCGCTCTTTGACGACACCGCCAGGCAAGCCCTTTATCAGGCCACCAAAGGCATCCTTCGCAGAGTCAACAGCGTTGCCCTGACTGCCTTGCGCCTGGCTGCCTCACGCAAGGCTAATGTTGTTGATGAGCCCATCCTTATCGACGCCACCGGGGAGGCTCTATGACCAACTCCTCTTCAAACAAGCCGCCTGCTTCCGCAGTCCTATCCCTGGGAGAACTCCTGCTGCTGCAGCCAGCGCCGCAACCCTCCCTGATTGAACCCGGGCTCCTGCCGCCACAGGGGATTTTCTTTTGTGGCGGCGAACCTAAAATCGGCAAATCGCTATTGGTCGCCAACATGGCATTCTGTCTAGCGGCAGGATCTTCCCGGGCCGGCTTTCATGTCTCCACGCGCCGCCGCGTGCTGATGTGTCAGTTCGAGCTTCCTGTCGACCAGTTCACCGCCCGGCTGACCGGCATGCGCAGGTCCGTCGGGATGGCCGCCGATGAGCATCTCTTCGTCGACACCCGCGCTGCAGGCCACCTGCTCAGCACTCCCGCTGGACTGAACCATTTCCTTGCAGCCGCCCGCAGCGCAGCAGCGGAGGTCATCATTCTAGATCCCCTCTACTCCGCACACGACCAGGATGAGAACGACACTCGCGCCATGGCGGCTCTATGCCAGTCGCTTCTGCGGCTGCGTGATGCTTCCAAGGCGGCCCTGATCGTCGTGCACCATGTCCGTAAATCGATTGGTCGTAACGAAATCGGCACTGCCTTCCGCGGATCGAGCGCCCTGCATGCGGTCGGAGATAGCTATATGCTGCTCACCCGGCCTTCCCCTCAACTCAACACGGTCGAGCTGCGCTTCCAGTTCCGCTATGCTCCTCCTCAGCCGCCACGATTGCTCAATCTGGACCCTGACAGCCTCTGGTTCTTTGCCTCCGGCCAGGCGCCGACATCCGATACAGCCAGACACAAGGTCGAAAGCAAAGATGTTACGAGCGCCCTGGCTGCCATCGGACCTCAGGTCCGCTACAACGAACTGCGCCATCGAATCATGACCCTTACACATTGCTCCAAGAGAACCGCACAACTGGCGATTACCGAGGCATGTCGGAATAAATCAATTGTCCAAGAAGACGGGCATTATCGCTTGCCATTGTAGCCAATCACAAGTTTGCCGCCGGGTCGCGCCGGCGACGAACCCTGCCCCGGGGTAACGGGGCCCGAGGCTGGAGCGACGGATCTGAGTCTCAGACATCCGTTCTCAGTCGTACCTGCCCTGCCGGATAAGTGAGTATTCGGCGGGGCTTCTTTTTTCCAAACCCTGAGAACAGTTTCCCGAGCTTCAGTCTTCGGAGAGTAAACGCGACGCCGGTCCCGACATGCTTTTCGTCGGGACCCTCCTTGTTTAGCTTTGGTTCTTTCTCCGTGGGATACTTGTTTTGCCTACACACGCAAGTATCCTATCCCACCAAAGGACTCCGCAATTATTGTTGTGCCACCCAAACTGGAAACGTATCTGACAAATCGGGTTGGAAATATCGGGAGAAAATCATAGGAAAAAAACGAGGTTCGTTACACTATGCCGGCGCTTACGCCTTCGGACGTGGGCGCTATCGCAAGCAACCCGACGGCCGATATCGCCATGAGCATCTGCCTCAGGATCAGTGGCAGGTGCTGATTCAGAACGCCCATCCGGGGTACGTATCCTGGCAGGAGTT
>JBGPQK010000108.1:0-5830 GCA_041489005.1 Anaerolineae bacterium | reverse complement strand
GTAGGCTGCGCAGGCGGCTACCACCGCCGAGCGGGCGAACAACAGCTCGGTTGCTTCGGGTGTGCGCACCGCGCCGACGTTGGCGGCATAATCCTCGCCACCGAAGATGAGGCCGTCCAAACGCGGGTGAGACATCGTACCCGAGGGCGAAGCAATTTCCTTCAGGTTTAATATTGCCTTGGCTGTCTCCACGCCCACCAGCATACGGATGGAATTGACCGGCCAGCCGTGTGCCAGTTCTGCGGCCTCGATTTCCCCGTTGACCCATTGGATCTGTTCGAGCGATTCCACTTTAGGTACAACAATCCCGTCCGGTCGGGAGGGTAAAACAACCTCGAGATCCTCCATCTCCAGCCCCGAGCCGATGGCGTTGATGCGCGCCAGTTTTTCGGAACGACCAAAGGTCAGATCTCCCAGCGCAGACGCAATGATTCGCCGGGCCTCGGTCTTCCGGTTCAGTGCCACGCCGTCTTCCATGTCCATGCAGATGCAATCCACATCCAGCGTCAAGGCTTTTTCGATTTTGTGCCGGTCATCGCCGGGCATATAGAGCAAAGCTCGTCGGGCGCGCATAGGTCCTCAGTTGGGGCAATTATCTCATAAACCGCCGTAACTTTGCTATACTTGCCCCATGCCGCGCCGAACTCCACCAACAGTAATGTTGATCCTCGTCGTTTTTCTTTCAGCTTGCCAGCCGTTCTTTTTAACCGCGTCCACACTCTCGCCGACGGTCCTCCCCAGCAACATATCCCTGCCTTCCGCGACCGCGAGCCCGACTCCGGAATATGCCCTGAACACAGTCGAGGATCCGACGCTGACTCCCACGTGGACGGCAACTCCGCCCCCCACTGCGTCCCTCGAACCTTCGCTCACTCCCATGCCGACAGATACGCCACTCCCCGCCACCCTCTTCCTCGACCCGGCGGACTGGCATCACTGGCCGGAGATTCCCATCGTGCCGGAATATACCCGCAAGATTTATCTGCTTGGGCAGTCGCTAGGCAATGACCCGCACGCCTTTTCGGTTCTTGGCGACTGCCAGTCCGAGCCGGACGTTTTCATGGGCATCTACGAAACCGACCTGCAGGCGGCCGCGACGCTGCCGCCGAATTTACAGGAAACAATGGCCTGGTTCAGCGGATCGTTCAACCGTCCGAGTCCCACCGTGTGCGCCGGCACCACCACCGGTGGGCTGCTTTGGCCGCAGTGGCACCAAAACAAGTACACCTGCACGAAATATGAGACCCCGCTCAAATGCGAACTGCGCATCCACAAACCATCCTTCGTCATCATCCATGTCGGCACGCATTACGAGAATCGTAACGAAAGTTACATGCGGACCATTCTGGACCAACTTATTGCGGCTGGCGTGGTCCCCATCCTTGCCAGCAAGGCCGATGACCGTGAACTGGACGAGCACGTGAATGCCCAATACGCTCAACTGGCCGTGGAATATAATCTCCCCTTCTGGAATTTCTGGGCGGCGGTGGATAGCCTGCCCGACCGCGGCCTCTATTCCCGCCCCGACGCCGCATACCAGGGTGACCTCTACCTGACCAACGAAGCTGCTGCCATTCAGCGCTTAACTGCTTTGCAGGTGCTGGATATCGTCCGCCGCGCGGTGACGGGACCGTAAAAGAGAGGCTAAGTTTTCGCTCTCTTCGGAGATACTTAGCAGAGGCCCGGAGATCACCCTGCTTATTGCATTAATCCATGAACAATAATCGAACTAAATACAGTAATTACAGCAATGTAGGTTCAGCACACCGCAGTTTGTGATAAGATACGGCCTATGGATTTTTCAAAGATTACTGACAACCTGTTTATTGGTGATACTCCACGCAGGGATGAATATGATCACCTGCGAGACCTGGGTGTGCGCCTGATCATCAACATGCGGTTTGACAGAAGCCCCGCCATCGACCTGCATCAGCCACCGCTCGATTTTCTATGGCTGCGGACGTTTGACAACCCGGTACTACCCATCCCCATCCGATCGTTAATGTGCGGTGTCCATGCCGCGCTCGAGACCATCCGGGAAGGCGGGAAGGTTTATACCCACTGTGCCAGGGGTCGTCACCGTGGGGTGGCGATGGGTGCCGCCATCCTGATCGCTTTGGGATACGACCCGGATGAGGCTATCGAATTGATCAAGATGAAGCGTCCCATCGCCGACCCGGATGTCTTTTATATCCGCAGGCGCATCTTGCGCTTCGCACATGCTTGGGTCCGTGCTTAATCCGGGACTATCACGCAGACGATTGACTGAAAGGAATTGAGACCAAAGTTCAACCTGGGCGATTTCAACGATATTCTCTTTCTGGCGGGCGCGGTCCCGCTGGAGGGGCGTGTGCGGGAGTGGCCGGCCGGGCAGAAATAACAATAATAAAACTCCGAGTCCACAATGGACTCGGAGTTTGTATTTAATCAGTTGCCAGTTTTGCCACCGTAACCCCGGATCCGCCTTCCTTATCCCCGCCTTCCTCGAACGAAAGTACATGCGGATGATCCTTGAGGGCGGCCCGCACCTCCTGGCGGAGTTTCCCGGTGCCTTTGCCGTGAATGATGCGGACAAAAGGCAGCCCGGTCATGTAAGCTCTTTCAAGGTAGCGATCGAGCAAGTCCAGGGCATCTTCAGGGCGCTGGCCGCGCAGATCAAGTTCAATCCCGGGGGAGGCTGCAAGTACTGACAACCCGCGATGGACAGCAGATGATGGTTCGGTAATGATTTTTTCCGGTTCGCGTTTTTCTGTGGTAGCCCCGGTTCCGGCAAGGTAGTCCCGGTTCCCGGATGGGGTACGGGGCACGGTCTGCGGTCCACCTCGGAAAGGCAACGAGGCTTCGCCTTCTACAGCCTCTTGTTTTCGCTTCAACTCACCCAGTGGGACGCGCATCCGCAACGAACCGGCCTGGATTTCAGCCTCATCCTCGTCAAGCGAAACGATCGTCCCTTCGTTGCCGAGTTTCTTCAGGACTACTTTCTCGCCAACCTTGAGCGGTTGGTGCGGCATGGAAGATTCGATTTTCGTCGTTCGACGTTTCACCGGCGCCTGTATCTTATCCTCCACTTCATTCACTTTCTCTTCGATTTTCTGGAGTGCGTCCAGCGGCTGGCGGGCTTTCTTTAATTCTTCTTTGAACAATTTCAACTGTGCCTTAAGCACCCCGACTTCCAGTTCGCCCTCGGCGCGCGCCTGTTCGAGTACTTTGAAACGCTCATCCTCAATTTTTTCCAGCCGTTCTACCAAATCGTGTTCCAGCCGGCGGGCCTCAGAGCGGGCCTTTCCAGCCTTTTCGCTCTCCTTGAAGGCAATCTTGCGCTGACGATGGATGTCACCGATGAGCTTGTCGGCGCGCAGGTCGTCGGGGTTGATTTCACTCTTCGCGGCTTCGATGATATCCTGTGGTAGTCCCAGACGCTGGGCGATGGCCAACGCATTCGACCGGCCGGGCAGACCGATGGTCAGTTTGAAGGTCGGACGCAGGGTCTGGACGTTGAACTCCAGCGAGGCATTGACCACGCCCGGGGTGGTGTGGGCGAAAGTTTTCAGTTCTGGATAGTGGGTGGCGACGAATGTGGTGATGCCTTGCGCCAGCAGGCTGGAGAGGATGGCACGCGCCAGCGCGGCGCCCTCCTGCGGATCCGTGCCTGCACCGAGTTCGTCCAGGATGACCAGAGAGCGTTTATCCGCTTTCTTCAGGATATGGACAATATTGGTGATATGACCTGAGAAAGTGGAAAGCGATTGCTCGATGGATTGCTCGTCGCCGATGTCGGCGTAAACGGCCTGGAAGCAGGGCAGCTCCGAGCCGGACTGGGCCGGGATGTGAAGCCCGCTCTGGGCCATGACCACCAGCAGGCCGACGGTCTTGAGCGTGACGGTCTTGCCGCCCGTGTTCGGACCGGTGATGACGAGGGCGAAAGTCCCGGATGCGGCGTCAATCGTGATGGGTACCACCGTTTCCGGGTCGAGCAGCGGATGCCTTGCATCGAGCAGTTTGATCGTGGGAATGTCAAACATCCCAGGGCGAACTTCAACGGGCTGTGGATTTCGACGTTTGACGTTCATCATCGAATGGAGGATCGGCTCGGAGGCATGGATTGCCTCCGCATATTTAGCTTTGGCAAAGGACAGGTCGAGTTCGGCCAGCGCGGCCACTCCGGGGACGATTTGCCCGGCCAGTTCGCCTATCTGCGCCGAGAGCTCAGCCAGCACCCGGCGGACTTCGTCACGCTCGGAGATCTGGGCTTCGCGGAAGGCATTGTTGAGTTCAACCACCGCCAGCGGCTCGATGAACAGGGTTGCCCCGGTGGATGACTGGTCGTGGACGATGGCTTTGACCTGGCCCTTGAACTCCGCCCGAAGTGGGATAACATAACGACCATCGCGTTGGGTGATGACGGCGTCCTGCAACTTGGAAGCGGTGGATGAGTCGGTCAGGTAGCGCTGGAGGCGGGACATCAGCCGGTCGTGGGAGATCCGGACCTGGCGGCGGAGATCGTACAACCTGGGCGAGGCGCTGTCCGCGACTTCGCCGTTGTCAGCGATGCAGCGAGAGATGGCATCGATCAATCCCGCTGGGGCCGGCAGGCGGCAGGCGATATTGGCCAGATGCGGGGAGGCTTCGGCGTGTTTGTCAAAGAAACGATGCAGGTCGCGCATCGAGACCAGCGTGGACTGCACTTCAAGCAGTTCTTTCGGGTCGAGCACTCCACCATGCGCCGCCAAGTCCACCTGTTCGCGGATGTCATGCGCGCCGCCGATTGTCAGGTTGCTGGTGACAAGTAAAGTGCGCGCCTCGCTGGTCTCGGCCAGGCGGACAATGGCTTCTTCGAAGTCGGGCGTCGGATGCAGGGTGCGTGCCAGGTCCGCCGAGGCGGAGAAATCGCAAAAATCCCCCAGGCGGGCAAGGATCTTTGGGTATTCGAGGACATGGAGGGTTTTGGCATCCATAACAGTTGAATTTAACCACATAGCTCGATTAATCCAGAAATTTCTATGCTTCCGGCTTGTATCCCGCCGTGCTCATATCGCCCACGAACTCGGGGACTTTGTCATGGCCCAGCATCTGGCGGACTGCCGAGGCTTCACCGGTGTGGTACCAGTAGTGATAGATATTTCTCAACAGCAATGTGCCGATGCTCTCGTCCACCGGTTTCCCGTCCCGTAGGAGGTTATTCTGCATGATCGTGGGTGTCAGCGCGGCGAGATATTTATCCGCCTCAGCAGTCACTTTATGCCACACAGCCCACATTTCTTTCAGCGGGGGCGTGCTGGCGGGTTTGCCATACCCCACCAGCTCATTAAGACCAGGTGCAACTTCTTTTTGCTGGGACAAAATCACCCAATATCGATGCTCTTGATTGGCGAGATGACCGACCATCCAGCTGATGCAGTTCATTGGCAGGATCCGGCGGATGGCATCCTCCTCGGAAACACCTTCAAGGCAGCGGACGAACTCGCTGCGGGCGAAGCGTAATTGGCTGACGAGCAGATGGGATTGCATATTGGACTCCTTGGGTAACTAGAGGATATGTTATATAGTATCTCTTCCGTATCCTAATGGCACAATTATTATCGCGTCTGCCATTCTTCCAGCTTATAAGTCGCCGTTCGCTGCCAGGTCCACCTGCTCGCGGAAGTCGTGCACGCCGCCGATGGTCAGGATACTGATGACGAGTGAAATCCGCTCTTCGCTGGTCTCGCCCAGGTGGAAAAGTTCACGTTACTCATATTTTACTCGCTTCGGGACTATCCTGTCTTTACGGTTTAACCAAAATGGGGGAAGTCACCCGCCCATCCTGTTTTCGAATTTCTGCTCTCTGTTC
>JBGPQK010000107.1:0-5941 GCA_041489005.1 Anaerolineae bacterium | reverse complement strand
GGAAGTATCCAGCCGAATCTACGAGCAGGCTTTTGATTACGTCGACGCGCCAGTGGTGCGGGTTGCGCAGAAGGAAGTTCCACTACCTTATAACCGGGCGCTGGAGCAGTCCGCTTTGCCGCAACCCTCCGATGTGGTGGCTGCCGTCAGAGAGGTGTTGTAATGGCTGAATTCATCAACATGCCCAAATTGGGTTTCGACATGGCCGAGGGCACGCTTGTGCGCTGGCTGAAGAAAGTCGGCGAGACCATCAGCAAGGGCGAGGTGCTGGCTGAGATCGAGACCGACAAGGCAACGGTGGAAGTCGAATCTTCTGCCAGCGGTGTGGTGCGCCGTTTGGTTGCTGAGGAAGGGTCGATTGTGCCAGTTGGTTCACCCATCGCGATTGTCGGGTCTGCCGAAGAATTGATCCAGGAATCAGGTAATCAGCGAGCAGGTAAACAGGCAATGACCGAGAGGGGAGAATTGAACGAAGAAAGGCCGAAACCCGAAATTCAAAAATCAGCAATCGTAAAGGCTTCGCCCCTAGCAAGGAAAATTGCCAGCGAAAATAAAGTGGATTTATCCACTGTCAAAGGCACCGGTCCCGGCGGGCGGATCGTTCGAGGCGATATCGAAGCAGCGCTTGGCGGTCATCAGTCGGTGGCTGGTGGCAAATCGTTCGGGATCAATCATCCATCGTCAGCTGCAGAGGAAACCGTGGCTTTGCCCAAACTTCGGCAAGCCATCGGCCGCAGGATGACGGAATCCAAGGTGAAAATCCCGCACTTTTATGTGACCCACGAATACAAAATGGACGCGCTGATGGACCTGAGGGCACAGTTCAATAAGATTGTGACGGAGAACGAGAAGCTCTCTATCAATGACTTTATCATTAAAGCCACGGCTCTTGCTCTACGCCAATTCCCCAACCTGAACACATCGTTGAATGGTAATTCGGTCCTTCGCCACGGGCAGGTTAACATCGGAGTAGCCGTCTCCGTTGAAGGCGGCTTGCTGACGATTGTCTGCCGGGATGCAGACGGGAAATCTCTGCGTAATATTGCATCGGAAGTCAAAGCCATTGCTGCCCGGGCGCGGGACGGCAAGGTTAAACCCGACGATATCGAAGGCTCGACCTTCTCCATCTCCAACCTGGGGATGTACGACGTGGAGAACTTCACTGCCATCATCAACCCGCCCGAAGCAGCAATATTGGCAATCGGGTCCGCACGGGAAGTAGCGGTGGTAGATGGGGGCGCGCTCAAAACCGGCTGGCGTATGAAAGCCACCATCTCTGTGGACCACCGTATCAGCGACGGAGTCGAGGCAGCCAAATTCATGCAAGCATTGGCGTTGTTCCTGGAAGAGCCGTTACGACTGGTGGTCTGAGTATCTTCGGATGTATTAGATGAAAACGGATGGGAGAAATCCATCCGTGTTATTTTCTACCTGAAATCCATATCCACCCATGTTTATCTGTGGTTAAATTCCGTTATGACCATTCACATTTTCAATGGCTTCACCTGCAATGCCCGCTGGCCATCCAAACTGATGACCGGTACCGTCTGCACATTGGTCGAGACAAACCGGGGTTTGACCCTGATCGATACAGGCCCTGGCTTGGATGATTATGCTCATCCTCACGTAATGTTACGTCTATTCCAGGTAATTACTATTGTGAAGATGGACCCGCAGGAGACAGCCATACAACAACTCCAAAGGCTGGGCTTCAAGCCTGAAGATGTGCGCCACATAGTACTGACCCACATGCATTTTGATCATTGCGGCGGTCTACCGGATTTTCCAAGGGCGAAAATCCATATCCATCGCCGCGAATTCCAAGCCTTCACAGGCAGGATGCGCCGATGGACCGATATGGCTTACATCCGTCGACATATCGCCCACAAGCCGGACTGGGCGATTTATGACAATACCGGCGACAAGTGGTATGACTTCGATGCTATCCGTCTGCCGTTCGAGCCGGAGATGTGGCTGGTGCCTCTGCACGGGCATACATGGGGGCAATGCGGCGTAGCGGTCAAAATAGAGAATGGCTGGTTCTTCAATGCTGCCGATGCCGGAGCCGTGTATAACGACACGACGCCTGCCTGGGTGGTCAAGCTGGTACTTGGACCGCATGATGGGCGCTTGCGCCGTTTCATGCACGCCCATCCAGAAGTCCGCATGGCAACTGCGCACATGTTACCGGAGTGGTTCTCTGAGCATAAGGAGATTGCATGACGCCTGATAATATTCAAAAAGCCAATGACGAAACCCGTAAAGCCTGGGATACCAATGCGGCTTTCTGGGATGAAAATATGGGCGAGGGCAACGACTTTGTCAACATCCTCCAGTGGCCGACCATCCTGCGCCTTCTGGACCCGCAACCGGGTCAGTGCATTCTGGATATTGCCACAGGTAATGGCCTGACCGCCCGGCGCCTGGCATCCCTTGGATCACAGGTGACGGCTTTTGATTTCTCGGAAGAGTTGATTAAATTGGCACAGGTGAAACCGAATCCGGGATCGCGTATCACATATCAAGTACTGGATGCCACTGATGAATCCGCACTGTTGGCATTGGGCATTCATACCTTCGATTCGGCTTTATGCAACATGGCGCTCTTCGATATGGCCGCCATAGAGCCGCTTTTCCACGCTTTGCCGAAATTACTCAAGCCGGGAGGCTTGTTCGTTTTTTCCCTTTGCCATCCCGCCTTCAATAATTCTTCCAGCGTACACGTTGGTGAAGAGATGGACAATGAAGGCAGGATCCAGACCATTTACTCAGTTAAAGTATCGCGCTACATGAACTCGTATTTTGCCCATGGCGTCGCCATGCGGGATCAGCCCAAGCCGCAACTGTTCTTCGAACGCCCATTACAAACCTATTTCAACCTGGGCTTTACGAATAGCTTTGTACTGGACGGCTTCGAGGAGTGTGCCTTCCCACCGGAAGCTCCACAGAAAAATCCGCTTGCCTGGGGTGGAAACTTCAGCGAAATCCCACCGGTTCTTGTGGCTCGGATGAAATTGAGTGATGCACAAGCAACCTAACGGATATCGTTCGTCATCAATCTTCGGTTTTCCTCTGTTTTTTTACCGTGGTTAATTCTATCTTTCTCTTGATCGAGTTCCTCGACGAACTCATCTTCGGCGTGACAGGTGCTGCCTGGCCCCTCATCCGTACGGACCTGCGCCTGAACTACGTTCAGATCGGATTGGCGCTCAGCCTGCCGGGAATCATCGGAAATATAATCGAACCCTTCCTGGGAATCCTGGGGGATGTCTGGAAACGACGCGTCCTTATCCTCGGCGGCGGGATTTTCTTCACCCTGGCTTGTTTCCTGACCGCTGTCAGCCGCAATTTTGTTTTCTTGCTGATTTCCTTCATTGTTTTCAATCCATCCTCGGGAGCTTTCGTCAGTCTTTCGCAGGCCAATCTAATGGACTTGGATCCATCCCGCCACGAACACAATATGGCGCGTTGGACTTTTGCAGGTTCGATAGGTGTGTTCCTCGGTCCGTTGGTATTGGGCGGGGCAGCATTTATCGGTTTTGGCTGGCGGGGTGTGTTCTTCGTCCTGGCTGGACTGGCGGTGCTGATCCTGGCAGGAGCCTGGCGTCTCCTGCCGCGCCCATCTGCGGATCATCCGTTGCTACCAAAACTATCCTCGATCTGGGAAGGGATTCGCAATGCATTCATCGCACTCAAGAGCGGCGCAGTAGTACGCTGGTTGGTCCTGCTCGAATTCTCCGACCTCATGCTGGACGTGCTTTACGGCTACCTGGCCCTCTATTTCGTGGATGTAGCTAGCTTCACGGTTTCCAATGCCGCCCTGGCTGTTGCTGTCTGGACCGGTTTTGGTCTGCTTGGCGACTTCCTGCTTATCCCACTGCTCGAAAAAGTGCGCGGCCTGAGCTATTTGCGTATCAGCGTGGTCCTGGAACTTATTCTATTCCCGGCTTTCCTCCTCGTCCCGAACCCCTGGGCGAAACTGGTCATTGCCGGTCTCCTTGGCCTGTTCAATTCCGGCTGGTACGCTATCCTGAAAGGGAATCTTTACTCGTCCATGCCTGGCCAGAGTGGTACGGTGATAGCACTCGGAAATATTGTTGGTTTTATTGGTAAATTCATCCCCTTCGGCATTGGCCTGGCTGCTGAGTATTTCGGCCTCGGATCGGCGATGTGGCTTCTCCTGGTCGGTCCGGTTGCCCTCCTCATTGGTCTGCCCAGACATCGTGTTGCAAGTAGCACATGACGCTGGAACATATGAAAATGGAACACTCTCTTTATTTTCACATCCCTTTCTGCGTCCACCGCTGTGCCTATTGCGACTTCAATACGTACGCCGGTCAGGAAGCACTTATCCCGGCTTATGTGGACGCTCTCTGCAACGAAATTCGCTGCGTGGCATCTTCTGCACCGCAACGCTTGACGGCGCATACAATTTTCTTCGGTGGCGGGACTCCGTCGCTGCTTTCCGCTGACCAATTCGAATCCATCCTGAAGGCAGCCCGGGATTCTTTTGACCTTTCCCCGGAGGCCGAAATTTCCCTCGAGGCCAATCCCGGCACTGTTTCACTGGATTCCTTGCGGGACTTGCACAGCCTCGGTTTTAATCGTATCAGCCTGGGGGTCCAATCGGTGCATCCGGACGAACTCCGTCAACTGGAACGCATCCACGATTACTTTGACGTAATTGACGCCGTGACCTGGGCCCGTTGCGCCGGGTTCGACAATCTGAACCTGGACCTGATCTTTGGTCTGCCGGAGCAGTCCCTCGCCCACTGGCAGGCTACTGTTAAATTGATCCTCGGCCTCCGCCCGGAACATCTCTCGCTCTACGCCCTGACGGTTGAGCATGGCACGCCGTTTGGCCGTTGGGCGCAGCGTGGACTGCTTCCGTTGCCTGACCCCGACGCCGCGGCGGACATGTACGAGTGGGCAGGGGAAGCCCTGGAAGCTGCGGGTTTTGAGCAATATGAGATTTCCAACTGGGCCAAGCCGGACCGACAATGTCGCCACAACCTGACCTACTGGCGCAATCACCCCTATCTTGGTTTTGGCGCTGGAGCGCACGGCTCCTCTGGTGGTTTGCGTGTAGCGAATATGTTGCGAATAAGAACTTATATCGAACATCTACACCCGGATCACCTGCTCTCCAATTACATTTTTCCACTCTCCCCTGCTACTGCGAGCCAAATAAAAATTTCCAAGCATGTCGAAATGCAGGAAACCATGATGACCGGTCTCCGGCTGACGCGCGAAGGTGTATCCTCTGAAGATTTTTCAGACAGGTTCGGACTAATAATGCGGGAGGTTTTTGGCAAGGAAATTGACGAACTTATCGGCCTATCATTGCTCGAATGCGCAGGTCCGGCCCTGCGGCTCACGAAACGCGGACGTTTGCTTGGAAATCAGGTGTTCATGCGATTTGTGGGATGATTTTGCGAGGGTGGTCCCTGTAGTTACCCGCCCGTTTATCGGATTTGTTGCCTCAGGGGATTCTTCCTTTCTTCCTTATTTACTTATTCTCTCTCTCTTTTGAACCACAACCACACACTTGGCCTGTCTCTTTTATCCACCCCGTCCTGACGTCTCGTCAATTTGAGCTGGATACTTTCCAGGTCGGCAGGGATCAATCCGGAGCCTGGACTATCGTCAAGCTTGATAAATCCGTACAGCAGCCAGGTCCCACCGGGGGCGAGCAGGCGATCTAACTGGTTGAGATAGGCAGCCTTGTTGGAGAGTGAGAGGCCGTGAAAGCAGCCGATGTCAAGAACAAGGGAAAAGGGATCGGGTAATGAGGGCAAGTGGAGTACATTGGCAACGCGGAAGTCGATCTCCAACCCGGCTCGTCTCGCCTTTTGGCGGGCGAAGCGGATGGCACGCCGGGCGAAATCCACGCCCGTGACAGTCCAGCCGGCGCGGACGAGAGCCAAGCTTGAGGTGCCAG
>JBGPQK010000106.1:0-6083 GCA_041489005.1 Anaerolineae bacterium | reverse complement strand
GAGACGCGGTCTTCTTCCACCTCAGCTGGCAGGGCGGAGGCCATGATCAACCCGTCCACAGAAACGATTGCAGAGGCTTCAATGTCCGGCGCGGCAGCCTGCATTGAGCGCAGGCGGTTGACCATCTGTTCGTTGCGATTTAGACTCATGCTGGCAACTCCGGAGGACGATTTTCCAAGATGTCCTCATTATACGGGAAACTTAGAAATTGTGCTTGTTTTTCCGATAGCAGTTAATCACTTATACCGTTTGACCAGCAGCTTCCAAAAAGCGCGGCGCAGGAAATTTCCTGCCAATGCCCCGACGAATAGCATCACCACCAACCCACCAAAGAACACAATACACGTCAAATTGGTCAGCACATTTCCGGAAAGAATCTGTGGAAACAATTTGTCTTTCAACAGGAGAAAACCAGTGATCCACAGTCCCAGACAGAAAACGACCACGATGAACGTCAGGGCGCTCACAACGCGCCCAGCACAGGTGTGCTCCAGCGCCCGATCAGCCTGGCTGGCAGCGGTCTTTTTTCCGAACTTCCACAGAGTGTTCATTCTTTTTTTCATTTCGATCCTGCGTCAACTGAAAATTTGGTGCTTCTTTCTTGATGATGACATCTTGTGGGTGGCTCGCAATCAGACCGGTAATGGAGATAGCCACCAAATTGGTTCCTGTTTTAAATCGTCCAGGGATTTCGAACCTGTTTTCCTCATCCCAGAGAGCATCCCACCGACAAATCGGAAAATTGGAGAATATCTCTATTGATATCCATAGTTCTCCAGGAAAACCACTGGGAACATCTGGACGATTTTACATCAAAAGTGAATGGAGTGGAGAGCATTAAATGAAGTTCTTCGGGAACTTTAAATAATGGGAAAGATGTGGGGTATTGTGCACCAAATGTTGACCCGCGCCTCCCTTCGTGTTAGACTTAATATTCGACTTTTTATGCGCAACCTTGCCTGTACTTTGTTTTTCGGGATGGTTTTGGCCTCACCAGTTCTGGCGAGAAATGCCCAGTTTGGTGATCCGGTCATCGTTGCACCGCGCCTTGGGGATGTACTTCAGGGTGTTGTGACTATTACCGGAACCAGTGATGTCACGGGGTTTGTCGCTGCAGAAATCTCGTTCTCTTATATGGATGATCCCACCGGGACCTGGTTCCTGATCTCTAAGAACAGCCAACCGGTCTTTAGCAATACGCTGGCAACCTGGGATACAACAATCATTACAGACGGAATTTATGTTTTGCGCTTGCGTGTGTATCTGATAGACGGGAGTTCCAGCGATACCCTCGTTTCAGGTCTACGCGTGCGTAATTACTCACCGGTGGAGACACCCACACCGATGGCGCTGGCCCCGGAAACCACTCCCCTTCCGACCATTACGCCAACGGCGACACCTTTCCCTACCCCGACCACCCTTCCTCCCAACCCAGCCACGCTGGCGCCAAGAGATGTCTCTACCAGTATTCTTTATGGCGGTCTGGCGGGAATTCTAACCTTTATGATTATCGGCATTTATCTCTGGCTGCGACGGAAATTATAATGATGGAAACATTTTTGATTATCGGTCTGGGCAACCCCGGCCGCGAGTACCGCGAGACCCGTCACAACGTTGGCTTCATGTTGTTGGACAGGTTATCGGTCAAACTTAAGACGCGCTTCACCCGCCTGCAATCCAAGGCCTTGGTGGCAAGCGCGAACTATCAGGAGCGCAAGATCATCCTTGCCAAGCCGCAGACATTCATGAACCTTTCCGGCCAATCAGTGCACGGACTGATGCGCTTCTATAAACTCCCGCTCGAAAACCTGCTGATTGCGCATGATGACCTGGACCTGCCAGTAGGTACTATCCGTATCCGCCCCGATGGCGGTTCAGCAGGGCAAAAAGGGATGATATCCACCATCGAGCGCCTGGGGACAGACGAGTTCCCACGCTTGCGGTTGGGGATTGGTCGCCCGCCCGGACAGATGCAAGCTCCCGATTATGTCTTGCAGGATTTCTCGAACGCCGACCTGACGCTAATCTCCGAGACGCTTAACCGCGCCGTGGAGGCCGCCCTGACATGGGTTACGGCTGGGTTGGACGCAGCGATGAATAAGTATAACGGAATCATTCCGTAGGGGCGTGGTTTATCCCCGCCCAGGGCGATCATAAAGGTCACCCCGATAAAACATGGAATTCCTTCTCCAACAAATCCGCTCACTTCCTGTCTATCAGCTACTTCTGGCTGACATGAGGACCGTGAAGCAACATTCCGGCCTGGCCTTGCCGCGTGCAGCGCGTTTGCCCGTCCTGGCTGCCATGCACGCGGACTTGGGCCAGCCCATCGTTTTGGTGACTGACCGCACCGACCACGCGCTCCAATTGCACGACGAACTGGCTTTCTGGGCGCCAAAGATCTCCCGGTACATTTTTTCCGAGCCAAACCCACTATTCTACGAAAATGCTGCTTGGGGCAGCGGCACCCGGCGTGAACGCCTGCAAACTCTTACCGCACTTTCAGCATACCACCTGCCGTTTGTGGAAAAACCGTCCACGCCGCCGGTCATCATTACGACCGCACGAGCTATGATGACATTTACTCTACCCCGGCGCGATTTCCTCAAGGCCAGCAACCTGCTTAAAGCCGGGCAGAGCATCTCGCCCGGTTCCTTGCTTGAAACATGGGTCAGTATCGGCTACCAACCTGCCGACACCGTTCTCGAGCCAGGACAATTCTCCCACCGAGGCGGCCTGCTGGATGTGTGGCCACAGTCCGAGCCATACCCGGTCCGCCTGGAATTCTTCGGGGACGAGATTGACACCCTTCGGCGCTTTGACCCGGCTTCGCAGAGAACCATCGAGAAATTAGAGTCAATTCTCATCACACCTGCCCGCGAATTCATTATGACTGGCAAGTCTGAAGAACCCGACGTGTCTAACATGGCGGACCTTGTAGACGTGTCAGACCGCATCTCCGAGTTCCATATTCCTCTGTTATACCAATTCCCGGCCAGTTTATTGGATTACCTACCCCCGAAAGCGCTGATCCTGATGGATGACTTAAGCATTCTGGAGAGCACCGGTTCCGAGATCGAAGAGCAGGCGATCAAATTGCGCAGCGAGTCCATTGCCGAGGGGGTACTAACTGAGGATTTTCCGGTTCCTTACATCTCCTGGTCAGAGTTGGCAGATACCATGCAAAGCTTCACCTGCATGGAGCTGGGACACTCAACTGCAAAGGAATCTACCGGCGATCTCGCCTCTCAATTTAGACCCATCGAGCGTTTCGGCGGACGCCTGAAGCCGTTTACAGAATATCTGGCTAAGATCGTACGCGAGGAAAATTCTGTCATTATTGTCTCGCGCCAATCCTCCCGCCTCGAGGAACTCTGGGCGGAACAGGGATCAGGGATAAGGGATCAGGCGTCAGGCAACCCTCAATTTCTCGAAGCATCGCTTTCCGAAGGCTGGGCGCTTAATTCCGAATCTCGGATTACTTATTTCCTGATCACTGACTCGGAAATATTCGGCTGGGAACGTCCGCAACCGCGCCAGCGTCCACGACCGGGGGCTGAGACCCCCGAAGCAGCTTATGCAGACCTAAATCCTGACGATTGGATCGTGCATGTAGATTACGGCATCGGGCGATACACTGGACTGGTTCAGCGGACGCTCGAAGGTTTAGAACGCGAGTTCCTATGCATTGAATATAAAAACGGGGATCAGGTTTACGTCCCCATTCACCAGGCCGACCGGCTGACCCGTTACATAGGTCCGGACGGCTCGCCACCCGCGCCGGGGGGCCTGGGAACACAGGAATGGTCGGAAACCAAGCGAAGAGTGCGGGAAGCGGTGCAAGTGGTGGCTCAAGACCTGCTCGATCTGTATGCCCGCCGTCAGGTCGCTGAAGGTTTCGCCTTCAGCCCCGATAATGCCTGGCAGGGGGAGCTGGAGTCCAGTTTTCCCTATATTGAGACCGATGATCAAGTCAAAGCGCTAACTGATATCAAACGCGACATGGAGACTCCCCGCCCGATGGACCGCCTGCTGTGCGGCGACGTTGGTTACGGCAAGACCGAGGTGGCATTGCGGTTAGCGTTCAAAGCCGTGATGGACGGGCGGCAGGTGGCGGTACTCGTCCCGACCACCGTGCTGGCGCAACAGCACTACGATACATTCAGGCAACGGCTCTCAGCCTTCCCGGTGACGGTTGAGATGCTTTCCCGCTTCCGTACACCGCGCGAGCAGAGCCAGATCTTGTACGCCCTGGCACAGGGTGCAGTTGACATCGTCATCGGCACCCACCGGCTCATCTCAGCCGATGTACAGTTCAAGGATCTCGGGCTGGTGATCATTGATGAGGAGCAGCGCTTCGGTGTGACTCATAAGGAACATTTGAAGGAACTGCGCACCGAAGTGGACGTGCTCACCATGACCGCCACACCAATCCCGCGCACTCTCTATATGGCACTCACCGGCGTGCGGGATATCTCCAACCTGAATACGCCGCCCGAGGAGCGCCTGCCCATAATTACCCACGTTGGACCGTATTCACCAAAACTGGTCCGCCAGTCTATCCTGCGCGAACTGGAACGCGGCGGGCAAGTCTTCTTTGTCCACAACCGCGTCCAGACGATCGACGCCATGCGGATGCACCTGGAGAAACTTGTACCCGAGGCGCGTATCGCCATCGGTCACGGCCAGATGCATGAGACCGAGCTGGCTAGCGTGATGCACCATTTCACCGCCGGAGGGATCGACATTCTGCTCTCGACCTCGATCATCGAATCAGGGCTCGACATTCCCAACGCCAACACGCTCATTGTGGATCGGGCGGATGCCTTCGGCCTGGCTCAGTTGTACCAGTTGCGTGGCCGCGTTGGGCGCGGCGCGGCGCGTGCCTACGCGTACTTTTTCCGACACAACAAACTGACTCCCACGCCCGAAGGCCAGGAGCGGCTGGAAGTCATTGCCGAGAACACACAATTGGGAGCGGGTTACTCGATTGCTATGCGTGACCTGGAAATGCGTGGAGCGGGGGAATTGCTGGGAACGCGGCAATCGGGACACATTGCTGCGGTGGGGTTTCACCTGTACACACGGCTGCTGGCTGCGGCGGTCAAGCAGGCCCGTACTCTTGGCAGGTACGAAGGCTTGAAAGTTGACCTGAAATCTTCCACGCTGGATTCCGTCCAGCCGATGGGCTTGCCGGTCAACGTAGACCTGCCCCTCGCCATCGGAATCCCCGAAACCTACGTCCGCGATACGAACCTGCGCCTGCGTCTCTATCGCCGCCTGGCAGACCTGACCGACAAATCCGCCCTAGAAGCGCTCGCGGCCGAGTTTACTGACCGTTTTGGTCCACTCCCGGAGATGATCACCAATCTGTTCTATCAGATGCAGGTCAAGTTGCTGGCCGAGGCAGCCGGGCTGATCTCGATAGGCATGGAAAGCGGACAGATCGTGCTGCGTTACCCGGCCTCCCCGGAAGGGACAGAGCCAAAACACTTGTCAGATCTGGGGCCAGGGATACGGGGTGGGAAGAATGCCTACTGGTGTCTATTTGGGAAGGATACCGATTGGCAGGTGAGGTTGTTGGAAGTGTTGGGAAGGTTGCAGATGTAAGCAAGACTGCTGGATAATCTTCTTACTCCTTCTTCGGTAGCAGTTATTTCACCGGTATCCTCACGCCATCTTCCGAATTCTAACTTCGATTTCCTTCTCCCCCTTCAACAACTCCACCAATTTCGAAACATCCGTATTTCCGTAATGATAAGGATACAAAATGCGCGGCCGGAAGACTTTGGCTGCATCTGCAACCATCTCCGGCGTCATCGTGTAAGGCAGGTTCATCGGCAGGAAGGCGACGTCAATCTCTTTCAGCGCCTTCATCTCTGGGATGTCCTCGGTGTCCCCGGCAACGTACAGGCGCGTCGTGCCAAAGCTCAGGATATAGCCATTACCGCTTCCTTTTGGGTGGAACGGGTCCCCGCTCGGACGCTTGTGGACCAGGTTGTAGGCCGGTACCGCCTTGATCGGGATCCCAGCCACTGTTTTCTCATCCCCGTTGCGCATAATGACCCCACCTTTAACCAGTT
>JBGPQK010000105.1:0-6091 GCA_041489005.1 Anaerolineae bacterium | reverse complement strand
TGTTTCGATAGTTTACCCGTTAGAGTGCCATCTGCCCACAGTGCGCGGCTGCTTATACCTGTGCTTACCCATCCTGGGTATATCATTGTCACACTGACTCCACTATTGGCTAATTCAATCCGAAGGGAGTCGAAGAAACCAGACATTGCATGCTTGCTAGGTGTATACGCATCTGCTGTGGCTGATGGGAATTTCCCGCGGAGGCTGGAAATACCTACCAATCTTCCACGGGTTTTCTTCAAGTAGGGTAATGCATAATGCGTGCAAAAGACACTGCCGAAAAAATTCACTCGGAATACCTTTTCAAATAGCGCGAGATCTTGCAACTCGTCAAATCTTGACGCCATACCGATCCCTGCATTGTTGATCACTGTATCAATCCGTCCATACTCTGCAGCGGTGCGCTTGATCAAGTTCTGACACTGTGTTGGATCGGCAACATCCGTAGGTAAAACAATAACCCTGCCTCCCTGCTGGCCACATTGCTTTGATACATCTTCTAATTTCTCGACGTTACGCGCTGCAAGGACAAGCCACGCCCCATAACCTGCAAGCTGCAATGCCAATTGCTGGCCAATTCCAAAGGATGCACCTGTAATAATCACAACATTTTCACGAAAAGTTGTATCCTTCATCTCTTGACCTCCTTACTTTGCCTGCCCAACTATGATTCGATAAGAGTATTTACATAACATATGAATTTGAATGCTATACAAATATTGTATAGCAAATTTGCCTTAATATAACATGCCCATTTTCAAAAAGCGGGAGGCTGTTAACCCAGGGGTTCGAGGTTCGTATCCTACAGGAGGACAAAATGAGGTAAAAAAGCGATGCACTGTATTAAAGTGCATCGCAATAGGCTTAAAAGCTCCTCGCCGAGGATTTGAACCTCGAACCTAGCGGTTCTAAGTTCAAGTCCTGACGGAGGTAATATTTAGCGTCATCCGCATCCTCAATGTGATTTTCGTACTGCCTTGATGAGCTCATCCTTTACTTGGGATACACACTCAAACCCGGCTTGTTCCAGGAAGCCTCTGTAATCCGAAAATGAGTAGACATCACCTCTAGCGGATACAGCGAATAGCCACGGACCGTCGAGTACGGCATCCTCGTTTTCACAGTGGTTTTCGTCGCATAGCGGTATTTCTATCACCAATATCCCACCCATCACCAGCGACGAGTGTACCCGTTGGAACAATCTCACCAAGTCCTCCGGTCCATAAAAATATGTAACGAAACCTAGCCGTGCGATGTCATACTTATTCTTTCCAAAGTCCACTGAACACATATCGCCCGGAAGCATTCTGATCTGCTGTTCTACTCCCAGCTTTTGGGCAACTTTCAGAGCGATTTCCAACATGGCCGGCCAATCCTGATGCACCACGATAATGCCGGGATGTTGCACCGCTAAAGCCAGGGATGCGATCCCTGCTCCGCAGGCAAGATCGAGTACTTGTAGACCATCCCGGGGATTAACTTGTAATGCCTCCCAATAGCCATCATAGCGTCGGATGGACCGATACGGCGCCAAAACACGATGGGCATAGAAAGGAATGAAATGACCAACCAACTCCTCCCTCGTGATATCCGGATTTATTGGATGTTTTCCGGTACGGATGGCATCCGCAAGCTGGCCGTGCCTTTCCCATGCGAGCCATTCAAGAATAAAATCACCGAAGTAGGTTGGTTTGCCAGGCAACAAGTAATATTCTGCCCAGTCTGGCAATTGGTAAACAGCAGATTCTTTCTGTAATAATTTCATTACGGTCAAAGCATCCAATAAGCGGCGCATGCCACCCAGGTCTGCTCCCACAGAGGTAGCAATCTCGTTCGCCGTCCGGTGACCTTCTGCAATCTTTGCCCACACCTGAAGTTCCACTCCTGCCTGGAGTATTGGCAACTTGAGTAGGGGGTCAAGGACATTCCCAAGTAGCAAATCTAGCAATAGTTCCGGAGCGGGGGGTTCTTGGGGTATGGAAGGTTGAATATCCATGGTGTCTCTCTTTCTTCTACATAATTGCCTGACCAGGCTTTTTCTCTATAGCCAATAGTGTAATTGTCGGTTACTCTTCTTATAAATCGCAAGAGAATGATTGCAAACCTTGTAGAGATCAGCTACGATTAATTATAGTCAATAATATATGTACTTTTGCACTATTTGATCATTACCCCTTAAATCCAAAAACATAATATCCAAGAATAAACACCCCGCCCACCTTTATTCTGACGGATATCTGCAAACAAAAACCCCAGAAAATTCACCCAGGTAAATAACAAAAATCCGTAATATAAAATCCCCTCATTCATAGAGAGCGGGGGGCTCATAACCCAGGGGTTCGAGGTTCGTATCCTAGAGGAGGTCAAAATGGCATAAAAAAAGCGATGCACTGTATTTTAGCGCATCGCAAAAGACTTAAAAGCTCCTCGCCGAGGAATTGAACCTCGAACCTAGCGGTCTGAGGTTCAATTCCTATAGAAGTACATTTTGAGTGTTGCGATTCATAATCAAGCGTATTCAGGCTCTAATCCAGTTTGGCTACACTTTTATTTGGATTTATTATAAGAAGCTGAACGCTTGCCCGTGCAGATAACAATCCAAACACGCTAGAAATAACCAAAAAATGGTTGCGCCCTTAGCGTGAGTTTGGAATATTAATCGGGTGGCAAGAAGGGTTGCTTTAGTAATCCCCAATAAATTTCCAACGCAGTATTGACCTTTCCCCTTGTACTGATCCCAAAATGAAAGTTGGATCAGGTTTGCGGGGCAGGTCAATTCCAAAGGATAGATTTATTATCACTTAAGGTATCGGGTCTTTTATAGCCCAGAGTGCAAGTTCGAGATTTGCTGGCATAAACTCTGCTTGGAAAACACCCTGAGAACGAGGGGAATAATATTGGAAACCAGCAGGACTCGAGGCAATATGGCCATTACAATCACTTGTCGGTGTGCCGATATGTGTAGATTCGTCGATATTATCAATGACTGTCCAGTCCTGGACACCATCGACAATAAAACCATATTGCATCTTCTCACCGCGCAAAATGTTGTTGGTAACCCTCCCGCCATAGATCGTGTTTACGTTCGAAGTTGCATCCAGGCACAACCAAGTCCTGGTCCCCATCGGTATTCCAATCCGAATCACTGCGCCAGCCGATTCAATGATGTTGTTTCGTACAACCGTGCCTGTATAATTTCCGCCATAAAGATCAGATTCCACCATATGGATAGCGCCCAGCAAAGTTCGCGTTTCAGCCCGGATAATATTACCCTCAACAATAGAACCCGTGGCTCCAAAAATGACGATAGCTCCATCAGTGGCATCCACAATCCGGTTGTTCCGCACGATGCTATTGGTGCAGGCCAGGGAGATCCCATCAGCCCAGGTTCCGTTGGGACTTCCAGCAGGGCCAATATCATTATCTTCGACAAGCGCATCGCTACAAGGCTCGATGAGATGAAGTGCCGACCAACTTCGTGGTTCCATAATCTTGAGGGCTCGAAAAATTTGCCCACTGGAGTACCCGCCAGCGTAAATCAGGGCGTCGCCGTCTTTGTTGCCCAAGTTGGGACGATTCCCGTCGATGATGACATTGCCAAGCAGAATATCGGAATAATCGCGCATGAGTACAGCAGTCGTTACTTCAGTTGAAACGATGCGTAACACTGCACGCCGCTCATCTATTGGGAAGCCTTCGGTGTAGATCTGCTGACGGTTTGCACTAATCATTATCGGGCCAGTTAATTCAAAAACCGCCCCCTGGCATAAGACTGCCACGCTACCGTCCACAAGTAAGCGGGCGTTGATATCATCCTGATTGCCCGATGCCAAACAAGGCTGTGAAGTGGTAGTTGGTACAGGCGTCCTTGTCGGTACTGGTGTTGCACTAACAGAGGCAATAGACGGGGTAACGAGCGGGATACAACTTGCAAGGAAACCTAGCAGGACAATCCAAACAAGGATCTTTTCTTTCATCATGACCTCCAATTCAAGTCTCTAAGGTATGACTTTACTCCCAACTATCAAGTGGCAGGGAAGGACAAGGAAGCGATAACTTGAAGTACTGTGTGGTCTGATGTGATTGTACTCCTCTTCCAATGTGCGATCAGGATTTGGCTTCTTCCAGGGTGAATAAGGTCTCCCGATCCACACGCCTGAGCTTGCAGTATTTGACTATGGAAGATTAGAGATAACTAGAAAGTGGGGAAAAATGAATGAATTGGAGATGAACCTTTAACCTAGCGGTTCCAGGCTCAAGTTCTGGCCGAGGCATATTTGATCTCAACGGCTGGCGTTAGCCGCAAGTGGGCGGGACGCGGAGCAGGCTCGAAAACGGAATCCTGCCGAGGCGTTGAAAACTGCCAAAAACGCGGCGAATCCCACTTGTCGGCTGCACGATGTGTTACTAGAATGTAACTGGGTTGGGGCGTGGCGGGTGATATCCTAAGTAGTGATAGCGCACCGGGGATGCCATCCGGGGCAGGAGCATCTGGGCAGGCTGACGCCGCCTATGGGAGAGAGTCAGAATCTCAGCCCGTGGTGTTACTTAGCCGCCCGGTGGATTCTCGTCTGGGCTTCGAGCCCGAATCGGTGTGTACAACTCCTGCCCAAAAATCCACGCCCCAACCACAACAATCAAGGAGAGTGTAGCATGGAAGAAGGAGAAAAATCAAGTAGTTGTCGATATATCGCGCTGGATATCCACAAATATTATTCGGTAGCGGCAGGGGTGGATCGAGAGGGGGAAGAGATCCTGCCAGCCTGCCGGGTGGAGCACCTGGATCTGGAGAATTGGGCGATCAAGCATCTCCTGCCAACGGATCGGGTGGTGATCGAGTCGACCACGAATGCCTGGCATGTGTATGATCTGCTGGAGCCGCTGGTGGGGGAAGTGCTGGTGGCCAATCCCATCAAAGTCAAACAAATAGCCTGTGCCCGGGTAAAGACGGACAAGAAAGATACGTTTATTCTGGCGCGGCTTTTGGCAGCCAATCTGGTGCCAACGGTATGGGTGCCGCCGAAGCATGTGCGGGAGCTGAGGCAGTTGATCTCTCATCGGCGGCGGATGGCGGGGATGCACACGCAGGTGGTGAACCGGATGCACAGTGTGGCGCATCGACATCATCTCAACCACCCGAAAGGGAAGGACTTTCAGCCGAAGAATACGGGCTGGCAGCGGGATGAGAGCCTGTCCAAGCTGGAGAAGATGCAGCTGGAACTGGACATGGAGACGCGCGAGCACCTGGAAAAGCAGATCGGGCGTATGACGCGGGAACTGGGACGGATGAGTCACGAAGAACCCTGGGCGAGCGACATGTTGTATTTGATGCAGGTGCCTGGGTGTGGAGTGGTGACGGGGATGACGATCCTGGCAGCCATAGGGGACATAACCCGCTTCGAGACTCCGAAAGCATTGGCGAGCTATTCCGGTCTGGTGCCAGGGCTCGAGCAGAGCGGGGTGAAGCTGCGCGGCAAAGGGATCACCAAGGAAGGACGGCGGGAACTGCGCTGGGTGATGGTGGAAGTGGCCTGGAGAGCAGTGAAAGCCGACCCGCACTGGAAGAAGTACTTAGAAGAGCTCAAGCGGCGCATGCATCCCAATCAAGCCATCGTGGCCATTGCTCGTCACCTGCTGACCATGGTCTGGTATGTGCTGACCCGGCACGAACCCTATAGTCATTACTCACCAGAACGGATCGCCTACAAGTACTTGACCTGGTCATGGGCATTAGACAAAGAGCAGCGCCAGGGCATGACCCGTCCGCAGTTCGCACGCTACTACCTGATGCGGCTAGGGATCGGGGATGAGTTGAAACGGGTTGCTTTGAACCCGAGATTCCCGTACAAGCTGGCTTCTGTGGAGGAAGTCCTGGCACTCTGGCCAGACTTACGGCCGCCCGGATAGGAAAAGATATTTTTCTTCGAAAAAAGAATCCTCCGCCAGGAAAAGGCTGGCGGGGGCAGAGTGTTTTAAGGCTTGGATAAAAAACAGCCGCGAAGAAGCTCTCAATCGTAGCTGTTTCTGGACCCAAACTTTATTTTTGATTGGTTTCCTCTTCAGGTCTTGACACTGAGGTTAATCGGTGGGC
>JBGPQK010000104.1:0-6205 GCA_041489005.1 Anaerolineae bacterium | reverse complement strand
GCGGGAAGGCGACTCCGAGACGAGCCGTGAACCTTGGTTGGATCTCACCTGGGAGCTGACCGCCCTGGCGACGGTGGCTCTTAGTTTCGTCCCGATGGCGCTCTTTACCTGGGCCAGCGGTGCGGTGTTGAAATTGTTTTAGGTTGATGATAAAGTGCGACGCACCTCTGTCCCGAGCAAAGCGAGGGGTCCATCAGGTATGTCGCACTTTTGTTGAAAAAAAAGATACAGGACAGCCATGAGCTGTCCTGTTTTTTTTGTCTGACCAACGATTACATCAGGCGCCGCTGCGGTGCTGACCCTGACGCGACTTTGCCCCAGTTAAATTATTGAGAATCGCACCGCTTACCCACGCTGTATAGCAGCGGCCGCCTATATGTGAGTTGGGCGGCTTATTCTCACATTATTATTACTTTAACTGTCGATCCCATCTTGCTTTGATAGCGTATATTTCACCAAGATGCCGCACATTATCAAGCAATGCCATTTGTATGCATTGATATTTGGTATATCTTCCATCAAAACCTGCTGCAGGCGTTTGCAGCTTTTCCATGGACGTGATTGCCAGATACTCCTTGACCGTATCGTAAACCTCATACAAAAATCCAAGTATCTGTCCTTTTGTGAATTGCGGTATCGATGCCACTTCTTCTTGTGTATAACCGGTGAGCATACCCCATCCATTTTGACCTATACCGCGAGGGTCATAACCCGTTCGCCCTGCCCAACCGTTCCGAAACCAACATTCTTCCTCCGCCAAATCTCCTTTGGCCTGTTGCGTTAGAAAGACATCAAAGATTCGTGCCATATGCCAAATCGTAACCGCGATGTTATTGGTATCCGCCTCTGGTTTCCAAAGCACACAATCATCACTCATGTCACCGAATACACGGTGTAAGCGTCGCCTATTATCTTCAAGTAGATCTAGCAGCACGTCATTTGCATTCATCATGTTGTTAAAGTTGGTTTTCTCGACGATCCTTGATGCGTTAAAGTTGTCTAGGGCATCATGTCAAATTAATCCCGCCGCCCAACAATCTGCGTTAGCGGTAATCTTTCTGGGTAGCCTCCCAGACTTGCTCTCTATATTACAGGTCGTTTTGTACTTGTGGAGGGTATCTTTTCCATTGCCACAAGTTCGCGCCTTAATGTTTTGCCGATCAGAGATTTCGGTAGACTTTCCATAAACTGGATATGTTTTGGTACTTTGTAGGCAGCCAGTTTTTGGCGGCAGTATTCGCACAGTTCCTCGTCACAGACGGTTTGTCCTGTCCGCAGAACCACCCACGCCTTGACTGCCTCGCTCTGGTACGGATCCGGTACGCCGGCCACGCTGACTTCAGCAACTGCAGGATGTGTGGCGATCACCTCCTCCACTTCGCGCGGCCAGACTTGGAATCCGCTGGGCTTGATCACATCTTTTTTTCGGTCAACGATGAACATATATCCATCTTCATCCAGGTATCCCAGATCGCCGGTATACAACCAGCCATCGCGGATGGTGTTGGCCGTTTCGGTCGGTTTGCCCCAGTAGCCCGTCATCAACTGCGGGGCGCGCAGGATGAATTCGCCTACCTGGCCGGGAGAGAGTTCTTTTTCCCCGGTATCTTCATCCACGACGCGGAGTTCGACATCCGGCACCGGAATGCCCACTGCGCCTGGTTTGTACAATCCCATGGCGGGTGTCGTTATGGTCGCCATCATCGATTCGGTCATGCCAAACCCCTCCACGATCCGCCCCCCCGTGGCTTTCTCGAATCGCTGCTTGGTCTCCATTAGGAGAGGCGCGGCACCGGAGATGTTCAACTTAAGCGATTTCAAATTGACCTTGCCTGCCTGTACTTTGGGATGGTTGAGCAGGGCATTAAAGAGAGTTGGCACACCGGGAAGGAATGCCGGTTTTGTCTTTTGTATGGTTGCAATCATATCGTCCATGTCGCGTGGATTGGGCACCACCACCAGCGGTGCATGTGCGACCAGGCCGGTTGGAAATACGCCCGCCATTCCATAGACGTGGAACAGGGGCATGTTGAGCATGAGGCGGTCGTCCCAATCGATAAATATGTTCCCAAACCATGCGTGTATTTGCATGCCCGACATCAGAAGAGAGTGGTGAGTGCCGATGGCAATTTTGGGCGTCCCGGTGGTGCCGCCGGAGAACAGCATGATGGCCGAATCGTCAGGCCGGACGATCACCTGCGGAGCAGCCGTGCCAGCATGCTTGTGGAGCAGGTCCGCCAGCCACAGGTCGCCAGGTTGCAGGCGAATGCGGTCACCTTCTTTATTCTCTTTGAGCAGGGTGAATAAAACACGCAGGGCGGGCGGAAGATATTCCTTGATGTTCGTGGCGATTACATTGCGAATCTTGGTTCGCGCCTGAACCGCTTTAACCTTGACGTAATAGCGCGTCATTACCACCACGGTTTCCGCTCCGCATTCCTGAAATGCAAGTTCAAGTTCGTGCTCGGTGTAAAGCGCGTTCAGTGGGACGGCAATCCCTCCGGCCTTCCATGTGCCGAGCATGGTCAGCACAAGTTGCGGCGTATTTGGCAGGACCAATGCCACGCGGTCCATCTTTTTTACACCCAATTTGATCAGCGCGTTGGCAAAGTCGTTGCTCGATTGTGTCAATTGAGCGTACGTCATAACCGATCCTTTGAAAAGCAGGGCCGGATGATTGGGACGCTGGGAAGTTGTTTCGTTGACAATGTCGAGAAGCGTTTTTTGGGGATAGGGCAGTAAAGAGTGCGGAACCCCCTCGTCGTAGTGCTTTAGCCATGGTTTCGCGTTCATTTTCGTCTCCTCTGTGAAATATGAAGGGAGAGGATCTTGTTCGAAGAGAATGTCATCATTTGCGTTTACGACATCGTCCCGGCGCAGTGCCCGAAGGGTAAAGGGTGAACACCATCAAGAATCGACGATTCGCGAACGCAATGCTGGTTAGACAATGTAGTTTAGCTCTCCTGATCTACAACCACTATACAACTTAATGAATCATTTTACAACGATGGTTCTGGAATGGCTGAAAATCGTATCTGGCCAGGAGGCGGAAACCCGGGCAGTTGGGCAAGGCAGGCAGGTAACTTTATGGACGGTCATGCATCTAATGCTCAGTAAGATCAGGTAATAGATACAATAAAAAATTAGGATGGTAAAACCCATGGAAATGATCATTGACTTCCCTGGCGCTTCCCGGGTAGACGCCCATTTTGGTTCCTTTACCGTGGCGACCGTGGTGGTCGTCTCTAAAAAGTACATCCAGATTATTTTACGGCATATGACCGGAGCCTCCCCCGGGCTGGGGGGTCCGATCTGGCATTTGAGAGCTTGGGCCATATTGACCAGGCCTCCCGGTGGGCTGGTTCATACCCGGACCAGGCCCGTTACCGGTATTGGACGGCCCGGGCATATCCGTGGGGCTCATTGGTCCAGGACCTTGGGGGTTGTCGCCAGTTCCGGGGGTCGGTTCTCCTGATCCGCCTCGGTTTTGGAAGCGCTGCTGGACTTGCATACGGAACCCTGGTATGTCCGATTCGCCCATGGCTGCCAGTTGGATCTGCTCTTGAAGGCGCGTATGGGCCATGCTGAGTAGTAGTACTGCGGATCCTGGCGCTCCAGTCATCAGCATCGTCATCGTCTGCGCTTGGGTTTCAGCGCGCTGCCGGATCTGTACCATCTGCTGTATTGCTTGAGGGTCATCCATGCCGGCGGCCAGTTCGAGCACCAGGTCCAGTTCGTTCTGGAGGCGGGTTTCGACTCCCTCCGGAATTGGCTTTCCAGCAGCCAACAGGCTGACCATTTCTGCCACCCGGCGGTCTGAGAAATCCAGGGTGTAGTTCATCTGTGCCTGGGAGGAACCGGTCAACCACAGGATGGCATCTTCGCTCACGATCTTAACCGGATACAGTGCCTGGTCCGGCAGGCTGTCTTGGGCGGCGTAGACCGTCGCTCCGATCCCACCAAAGAAGATGGTCATGGCTAAAACAACGGCAAATAGAATATTCAACACGGGAAGAGGCTCCTTTCTCTGAAACAGGGGGAAAATTGTGTTGTTCCACCTGTTGTGATGTTGGTCTATCTCCCGGTATACTGCCTGCCGGAAAGCCGCTGCCTGTCCCAGGAAATTTGCCCTTCCACGCGCCGCAGCTTGCGGGGCACGCAGTGGAATATTCTGAAGGTCGTTGAAGGCGTTTTTCAGCTTGGGGTCCAACCCGTCATTTTTCATAAAAATTCCTCGCGGTTCAAGATCCTCTGCAAGGTGGCCAGGCCACGATGTTGCAGGGATTTGACCGCCCCGACTGGTTTCTTGAGAGAATGGGAGATTTCCTCGTTCTCCCAGCCTTCCAGGTACTTTAGCACAATCACCTGCTGCTGGTCTGGCGTAAGCGTTTTAATTGCCATTCGGAGGCGCTCCTGATACATGCGTAGGCTCGCATCTTTTTCGGGGTCGGCATTCTCATCCTGGTGCTCTTCCGTCAATTCTGCCGCTTGAATTGTCTCTCGCCGGTACTGGTCGACAATCCAGTTATGCGCCATGCGGTAAAGATAGGCTTGCAGGAAGTTCTTAGGGCCGCGTTTAGCCTGTAAAGCCTGTAAGAAGCGGCTAAAGGTTTCTGCGACACAGTCTTCCGCCAGATTCTGATCACCCAGCAACCGCATGGCGTAACGATAGAGACCCTGGCTGTAGAGATCATAAATCTGTGCCAAGGCTTGGTGGTCAAATAGCCGGGCGCGCTGCAGGAGTTCAGGATCCGAAGGCACGTTAATTTCCATAATTTAAGACGCAGTTTTGGAGATGTAGATACGGGTGAGCAATGTGGTTCCAGATCATTAACTTGGACGGAGTGTACTACTCTAATGCAGGGGGATTCTACTGGATTATATAAAGATTCGGTAAAGATCGGTTTTTGATGCACTCCGCCGGTATCTGCCCCAGGGTCCCTGCGTCATAAGAAACAAAAGGAGAAAAAAACATGAAAAAAATGCTTGTCTTACTTGTCGTATTAATGCTCACCTTTGCTCTAGTCATTCCGGCTGCCGCTGGCAATGGCCCGGGCGGTGGCGGGAAGGGTGGCGGTAACGGTACTGGTAGTGGCACCGGCTCCGGTACCGGCCAGGGACAACAAGGAACGCGTGGCACTTTTGCCATCACCGGCACGATCGCCTCGATTGGGACCAGCACGGTCACGATCAATGTAGTTCATGGCAACAAACTGGTTCATCCATACCTTGGCACCCAGGTGACTGTGACATTGACATCCCAGACACGCTACCTTTACAAGGATGGCACAACTTCCACGACGATTGGCTTTGCAGACCTGAAAGTAGGTCAGCCGGTCAGCGTTAACGGAACGGCAGCGAACAATGTCTGGACAGTTACCCGGATCACTGTTGGCGCCTCGTTGAGTTGCCTGCCGTAAAACCATCCTGAAATAGCGTATAAATAAGCCAGCAGGCGTATTGCACGGCTGGCTTATTTGTTAATCCTTTCATCAGGTCAGATCGGTCACCCGGCCTGTTTTTCAGCCCATAACCCGCTGGATTTCCGCGAGCAAATTGGCTTCCGGTACTGCTCCAACGACGGTTCCCATACCGCTATTGATCGTGGTCTGCGGAACACCTCTGACGTTGAACTGGTTCGCTACTTCCTGAAACTCCATTGACTCCACCCCTTCGGCCCGGATCATGCCTGGATTCTCCATGGCCATCTGGTGGGCTAAAAACACAGCCCGCGGGCAATATGGGCAGGTGGGGGTCACAAAGACCTGCAAGTGGATGGGTTTCTGCAATCCCTTCAGGAATTCACGCGTGGCTTCCTTCAATCCGGAGTCGCGGCCTGAAACCAGGAGTATGTCCTGGATCAAGGTGGTAAACTCATGCCCGGATGGAATGCCGGCATACTGGATGCCAGTATCGGTCAACGTCTCGCCATCCTTCGCGGCGACGACAAAAGCCGGGGTTTTATCCACACGGTATAGTTCGGCGGTGGCTGAGTCAGTGTCAAAATCATAAACCGTCAAGCCCAGGCTCGGCGAGAGAGCCACGATTTCTTCGAGTAATTGGTGTGTGTCATTGCAATAATCGCAATTCTCCTTCGAACCGAAGAAAAGGATCTGGACCGGGTGCGGTAACCCACCAAAGACTTCCCGTACCTGCCGTTTAACATCCTCATTTAATAATTCACTCATTTTTTACCTCCAGATTT
>JBGPQK010000103.1:0-6247 GCA_041489005.1 Anaerolineae bacterium | reverse complement strand
TAACCCGTCGCAGCCACAAACTCATCCAGCATCGTTTTCTTCTCGACTTTCTTTGCTTTCAGATAGCGTGGTCGGATCTCTTCTAGCAACTCTCGCTTGCTGTGTTGACTCATCATGTTCTCCTCCGGCATTGCAAAGGCTTCTGCCGTAGGGAAACATTCTTCTTGAGGCAACGATACTTTCAATAGTTACATTTAACTTGAGGCAATGCGTACTCTGCAAGGTTAACAGCTTTATGGTACAATCTCGCACCTCCCGCCCGTTGCGGGAGGTGCGTTTATTCCTGCCTTTCTGATTGCTGGCATCCGCTATCGCTACAGGCGTCTGGTTCAATAATATTCCCCTCACCCCGATCTCGTTCCATGCAGAATAGGAATAATCTGGAAATGATTCTGAAACTGTCCCAGCACAAATATAAATTGCTGATTTTTATAATACTGATAGCTGCTTCTATAATTTCAGTCATGCTGGCCAGGGCACGCATGGCATACAGCAGCACGAACGACTATTCAGTCCTTATCTGGAATCTTTGCCTCGCCTGGATCCCTTTTGTGTTTGCCTCCCTGGCCTACGTGGTTTCCTGGTCACGGAAACTGCTCTACCTGGTTGTGCCTGTCTGTGCCTTCGTCTGGCTGATCTTTTTCCCCAATGCTCCCTATATCTTGACGGATTTCCAGCACCTTAGCACAAACGCCAATAACGCTCCGCTCTGGTATGACGTTCTTATGTTAATCTGGTTTGCATGGACTGGGCTTCTCCTGGGTGTGGTATCTCTTTATTTCATGCAAGAGATCGTTACACGCGCTTTCGGAAGAACAACCGGCTGGGTATTTACCATCTTTGTAACCGTTTTGAGCAGCATTGGGATTTTCCTGGGACGATTCTATCGCTGGAACAGTTGGGACATCTTAGGTGACCCAATGCCAATCGCACATGACATTCTGGGATGGCTGAGACATCCCCTCGCGAACTTACGCCTCTATGGGTTTACATTCCTCTTTACATTATTATTCCTTTTTGTCTACCTCGCCATCCATGCCTTTGGCAGGGTGATGCAGGAAAAGCAATCCCCAGAAAAAGCTGAGTAAAGGTTTTTGGATACTTCTTGACTACCAGCCCCCATTTTGCTGGGGTTGTGGTTTAATTTGGCTCATCATGATCCCGCTTGACTACCACATGCACACCTGTTTCTCCGAAGACGGCAACGATACCCTTGAAGCCATGTGCCGACGCGCGGTCGCGCTCGACATCCCCGAAATCGGTCTTACCGAACACTGGGACGTTGGCCCGTATGAGAAAAAACCGCGTTTCTTCCAACCTGAACCCTGGTACGCTGAACTTGAGCGCCTGCGTCACCTTTACTCTGGTAAATTGGCCATCCGCGCTGGGATCGAGATCGCCGAACCGCATCTATACCCGCAGCCTGCTGCCGAAGTTCTGAGGCGCGCCCCCTTCGATTATGTTCTCGGCTCGGTCCATTTTGTCGGCCCGCACTTTATGTTCGACGAAGCTTACTTCCTCACCCACTCCGCTGATGAAGTTTACCGGGCGTATTTCGCCGAAGTCGAGATAATGCTCCAGACTGCTGACATTGATATTTTGGCCCATCTCGACCTTCCCGTCCGCACCGCCAAACCCATCTTCGGCTATGACCCGGTCTGTTACGAAGACCAGATTCGCCGTATCCTGCATATGATCATTGACCGCAACCTGGCTCTGGAGGTCAATGCTTCCGGTCTGCGCAAAGCAGCCCAAAACCTGATGCCCGATCCACTCATCCTGAAATGGTACGCCGAGATGGGTGGTGAACGGCTTACGCTTGGCTCTGATGCCCACACTGCCAGTCAGGTTGGTCTGCACCTCGATAACGCCATCGAAGCCGTCCACCTCGCGGGCATTTCCCATGTCACGCAGTTCGAACTTCGTCATGCGCAAATTGTTTCACCTTAGGTGTAGACATGTCACCCCGTGGGAAATCATCCCCGTTTAGGGATGGCGTCTGCCCAAACGACCGCCATCCCAAATCTGTGGTTTAATATCCCCATGCCTTCTCTCATTCTCATCCGCGGCGGCGGCGACCTTGCTACCGGCGTTGCCATTCGCCTTATCCGCGCTGGTCTGCGGGTCGTTGTAACCGAATTGAACCACCCTCTTTCCGTAAGGCGCATGGTCTCCTTTGCTGAGGCTATCTATTCCGGAGAAATCAGCATCGAGGGCTTCACCGCCCGGCGCGTGGACGATCCCAGCGATTCCCTACGCATTCTCGGTATTCTAAGTAAACAACAGGTCCCGGTCCTGGTGGATCCCGATTGCACTTCCGCCAAACTCCTGCATCCCACCGTCATCGTCGATGGGCGCATGACCAAGATTCCGCCTGAACCCATCGGGTACTCGCCCGCCCTGTATATCGGTCTTGGTCCGGGATTCGAGGCTGGCGTGAACTGCCAGGCCGTGATCGAGACCCGCCGCGGTCACACGCTCGGGCGCGTCTACTGGCACGGCAGCCCAGACCCGGATACTGGTCAACCCGATGGCGACCCGGGGCGCGTCCTGCGCGCACCCGACGACGGAGAACTTGCAACCCGCATCAACATCGGAGACCATATAGAAGCCGGACAAGTGATCGCCGAAGTCGCCGGGCTGACAATCACCGCTCCCATCCCAGGCGTCCTGCGCGGCCTGCTTCATCCCGGCCTGACCGTCACACGCGGCCTGAAAATCGGCGACATTGACCCGCGTGACGACCCGCGTCTCTGCCGGATGGTCTCGGATAAAGCCCTGTCCATTGGCGGCGGGGTGCTGGAGGCAATTTTGTCGCGACCGGAAGTTCGCTCCCAACTGTGGACATGAATCTCGCCCAGGCATGTCGCCTGTTACCTCCTCCGTCCATTCCTGACACATCCCCAAAATCCTTTGGATTTGGGGGAGGCAGGGTGGGAGTCGCCTTGGTTGGCGCAGGCGGAAAGTCCACTGCACTCTTCCAACTGGCGCGTGCACTTTTACCGCCTGTCATCGTGACCGCCACAACCCACTTGCACATTGATCAGATCAAATTGGCCGATTCGCACTGGATCTGGGGAGAAGCGGAGGATTTGGCTGGTCTCAAAGAAAACCTCGGCGGGGTGATGCTCATCACGGGTCCGGTAGACGGGGATCGAACCACGGGGTCAAACGGTAATTTGCTTTCCTGGCTACGAGAGTTTTGTGTCTTGCACAACCTGCCCCTGCTCATCGAGGCAGACGGGTCCCGGCAAAGGCCGCTTAAAGCACCCGCTGATCATGAACCAGTTCTCCCAGAATTTATCGAAACGGTTGTTGTGGTTGCCAGTCTGACCGGCTTAGGTAAACAATTAACAGGAGAGTTCGTTCATCGGCCAGAAATTTTTTCACGCCTGAGCGGTTTGAAAATAGGCGAAATCATCACGCTTGAAGCGCTCTCGCGTGTACTCGTCCACCCCGTAGGGGGATTAAAAAACATCCCCCAACTGGCACGCCGCATCGTTCTACTCAACCAGGCCGACACACCAGAATTACAGGCCCAGGGGAAAACGCTGGCTGAAAAACTTCTACCCGCATACCATTCAGTCATCATCGCTTCGCTTAAACAATCCCAGATTCTCGCTGTTTACGAACCGGTTGCCGGGATTATTCTGGCAGGTGGAGGGTCTTCCCGCTTCGGTCAGCCCAAGCCATTGCTGGACTGGCACAGCAAGCCTTTCATCCGCGCGGTTGCAGAAAAGGCTCTCTCGGCAGGTCTTTCGCCAGTAGTGGTTGTGACGGGCGCGAACGCGGAACAGGTGGAAATAGCAGTGAATGATTTGCCGGTGCTAATTGTACACAACAAGGACTGGCAGAGTGGACAGAGTTCGTCCATCCGGGCAGGGCTGCGCTCCCTACCCCCTCCGCCTCTCCGGAACGCCTTCCCCAAATCCAAAGGCTTTGGCGATGGGCAGGAGGGAGTCGGCGCTGCCATTTTTCTGCTCGCTGACCAGCCGCAGATCACGCCAACAGTCATACGAGCTTTGAGTGAAGAACACGCCCGTACACTGGCGCCCATCATTGCGCCGCTGGTCGATGGTCAGCGCGCCAACCCAGTACTGTTTGATCGGGTTACGTTTCCGGATTTGATGTCGCTCAGCGGTGATGTTGGCGGAAGAGCGGTTTTTTCAAAGCACATAATTACATATCTGCCCTGGCATGACTCAGGACTTTTAGGTGATATTGATACGCCGGAAGAGTACAGGAAACTGGTCAATGGGGAATAATATCTCCGCCATCATCCTCGCCGCGGGGCTATCCAGCCGCATGGGCCGACCCAAACTGCTCTTACCCTGGGGAGGGACGACAGTCCTTGGGCAGGTTGTATCCACGTTTGCCGCGGCAGGGATAGAAGAGATTATCGTTGTAACAGGCGGTGGGCACGAACAGATCGAGAGGCTCGTTGCAGATCTGGCAAAAGATTATCCTGTCCGGGCAGTGTACAACGCGGTTTTTGCGCGCGGGCACATGCTGAGTTCCATCCAGGCAGGATTGGCAGCGCTCAACTCCCAGTCGCTCGCCGCCCTGATTGGTCTTGGCGACCAGCCCCAAGTCCGGGAAGAGACAGTGAGGCACATTTCTGCCGCCTTTGTCCAGACCAAATCCCCGCTGGTTATCCCCAGTTTCCAGGACCGGCGCGGTCATCCCTGGCTTGCCGCGCGCCTGCTCTGGCCAAAAATCTTAGCGCTCCCAGCTTCCACAATCCCGCGCCAAATCCTCAACACCTATGCCGACCAGGTGGAATATGTCGCCGCCGATGAAAGCATCCTGCAAGACCTGGATACACCGGAAGATTATGCCCGCCAACGACCTTAATCCCCTTGTCATTTCCACCATCTTGTGCTATTTTTATTCCACGAGGAAACAACCGAATGCCCGCCAAGCAAAACGCCAATATTGTTTTCAAAGATGAAAAGGAAGTCGTTGAGAAGGTGCTCGGCAAATGATTCTGCGGTCATTCGTCGCGGTGGAAATTCCCGCTGAGATCCAGAGCGCTCTTGCAAGCAGCTCAGCCCCTCTGCAAAAGGCCGTGCCCAAACCACTCGTCCGCTGGGTGGCACCGCAAAATGTCCATCTGACTCTCAAATTTCTGGGGGACGTCTCGTCCGCCAACCTCCAACGGCTGGCCGAAGCACTTAAAGTGGAAGCTGTTGCACACGAGATATTCACCATATCCGTAGGCGGGCTCGGAGCCTTTCCAAACCCGCGTCGAGCCCGCGTCATCTGGATCGGACTCGACGCCCCGGCTGCGTTACTGACGCTGCTGCGCGGGGTTGAGGCGGTTACGTCAAGGCTGGGCTTCGCTTCGGAGGAACGTCCCTTTTCTCCGCACCTGACGATTGGACGGGTCGGGCAAGATGTCTCCGGAATAGATTTACAGCGGATCCGCAATGCTCTTGAAGGGACTTCCATCGGCGCACTAGGGACATTCCGTGTGGACGCGGTGCAAATATTCAAATCTGATCTACAGCCGGGCGGTTCGGTGTATACGCACTTATATACCCTGCCGATGAAAACACCATAATAACGCCTTATGCCAACCTAAAACTGAAACGAGGTGATTTCTGGATACAATGGAACTTGCACACACGATTGTCAATGTCCTGGAAGACAAAAAAGGCGAAGATATTATCCTGTTGGATATTAAAGGGATCGTTTCCTTCACAGATTACTTCATCATTTGTACTGCCACGAGCAACCGCATGTTGAATGCCCTGGCAGACGGGGTGGTCGAAAAAACACGCTTAGAGCATAAAAAGAAAGGTCGCATCGTAGGTACGTCGGATTCTGGCTGGATAATCGTTGATTACGGGGATATTGTCGTCCATATCTTTGATGCCGATCTACGCCGGTATTACAAGTTGGAGGAGTTATGGGACGAGGGAAAAATACTGCTGAGGGTGCAGTAAGAAACAGAAACCATCAAACCAAAGTGTGGCGCAAATATGTGAAGACCCAGGGTACTGCGTAAATATCCGATCTATAATTCAGTTTCTTCTGTGGTTCTCAATACTGAAGAGTTCGCCTATTTATAGTCAAGAATCAGTAAAACGTCCCGCAGGCGGAACCTGCGGGACGCTGTGGATACATCCATGCGCACTTACGGATTCCTGGTTAGCCCCTGGGCAGCATCAACTGCCTTAAGGTCAAAATACGCATTCATGATAGCCTTCACAGTAGGAGCAGCCACACGCCCGCCTTCGCCGGC
>JBGPQK010000102.1:0-6393 GCA_041489005.1 Anaerolineae bacterium | reverse complement strand
TTCTTCTGTATCGCGATAGCTTTTTACAGAAATGGTCGGATGTGAGTTCCCGGTCAACATCTTCGAAATGGGCTGCCCCTCACGATAAACGCACAGCACCGGCTTGCCGAGATTCAGCGCGTACGCAACCTCGTACCCCACTCCGTGTGAGGGTGTGCTGACTTCAGCCACCAGCGCCTCACAGGTGCTGATCCAGGCCGTATCTCGCTCGTAGACCTCATGCGGGGAAACCTGCCCTTCGAACGCTTTCACATTCGAATCGGCCAGGTGTGCGGTTGGGACCTCATGACCATCCGACAACAAGGCAGCGGTGATGGCACGATAGATGGATTCAAAATCCCGCCCGCCGGTGATGGAACAGGCGAAGTAGATGTTCATTGTTTCTCAGAGAGGCTGGCAAGCAGGTTCGATTGTGCCGACCTGGCCGGGCGGTGGAGAGAATCGAACCAGGCGCTGCGGTAACTTTCCAGTTCAGTGCTGAAATCGATCCAGTTGGGGACGAGCAGTGCCAGGCGCGAGGTCCTATCCGGGAAGAAGAAGGGGGAAAAGAACAGGTTGAGCGCCCAGCGTGGCAGGGGCCAGCCGTTCAATTCCAGGACGATGGCAGTTTGCTTCGCCCACGGGCGCATAAGATCACGGATCCGACCTTTGAGTTTCTTTAGCGGGAACAACTGTCCCATCTCATCGCTGGAAGTCTGTACGAATCGCTGGTAGGAGATTTTCATCCGCAGGAAAGGCGTCACCAGCCGCAAATGGTCTTCAAATGGTTGGACGTAGGCCGATTTTCGGATGATGACCAGGAAAATGGCGAGGCAGATGGCGAACGCCCCTGCGCCAGCAGCGAGAGCAAGGATCCAGAAGGCAACCTGGGGAAGCGGATATTGCGGCAGGACGGAGGGCAGCCAGATGATCCCCTCCACCAGCGCCAAAAGGATAATGCCGATGCCAAATATCTTCCGCCACAAATGGTCAAGAATATACGTGTACAGGATAAGGCGATGACGTCGTCCGCTGATGGGCATGGGGGCTAATCCTTATCTTCAGGGGGCAGGGGGAGCCGCACACTCTCCAGCATCGACTCGGACCCGGGAATTTGAGCGCTCAGGCGGGAGAGGGATCGTTCCAGTTTTTCGCCGCGCAGACTGAAGGTCACATCGCCGCGGGTGCGTTCGATGATGGCCCGAATGACGTCAGTCTGGCGTCGCAGTCCGTTGGTGATCGCGTCCGGATAGTCCATGGTCACCAGGATGGCAAAGATATCGTCCATGTGACCAAGCAGGCGTTCGGCTTCGGCGGAGTCATCCTGGCGCAGCATATCCAGGCAGCGTCGGCGCATTTCACCCACCGACTCGGCCAGCCCGTTCAGGTAAGTATTGGGTGGCAGGTTGAGTTCTTCGGGCGTGGGCAGAGCCTTGTGGCGGAGCAGGGCGCAGGTGATGTTGGCTTCGGCAAATTCCTTCAAGGAATCCTGCGTGTACCCGGCATAGTAGAAGGCGGGGTAATCTGCCAGGTCGGTGCGCAAGGCGTCGGCAAGTTGACGGGCTTCATCCAGGTGGTCCTGCATCACCTCCGTTTCGTTGCGGTGGACGGCGCGAATCGACAGGGCGCAGGCGCGGGTAAGCGCCCTTGCCTGCCCAAGGGCTTTGTCACGCGTGGCGGTTTGCGCATCGAAGGTCTGGCGGATTTCTTCGGCAATCTTTTCGAGTTTTTGCATGGGTTTATCCTGCAAGTGAACGGACGCAGACGAATGTTGCCGTCCGCGTCCGTTCTGGTTACTTATTTTGGTCCTTTGGTCGGTTTTTGAGGTGGTTCCTGAGGCGGTTCTTTGGGCGGTTCAGGCGGGTGAAAGGGTTTGAAGAGCGAATCAGCCAGCGACGGGCCGCCAACAGGAATATTGATGGTTCCCAGGGTGGCCTCGTAGCGCGCCAGGTTTTCGTTGAGCGCCTGGGCAAATAACTTCAGCGCGACTGGCGACATGACCACGCGGGCAGTCACGGTTGCTTTGGTATCGCCGGGCAGGAGCCGCGCAAAATCCAGCACGAACTCCGCCGGGGCGTGGGCGATGCGCGCCAGGTTGGCGTAGACCGGATGCAGATCCGCTGGGATTTCGATCTGGAAAGCGGTCGGTGGTTTGGGAGGGGGGAGTGTCACATCAATCTCGCTTTCGGGTTAGAACGGGATATCCTCGGTATCGGCCGGGGCGCTGCCGTCCTCCGCCGCGGGAGCGCTGCCCGCGCCGCCACTATCGGAATCGCTGCGTGAACTCAGGAATCGCACGGTTTGGGCGGAGACTTCAAAGGAGGCGCGGGAGTTTCCGTCCTGGGCCTTCCAGATGCGCGGACCGCCGGTGGCGGGGTCTGCGGTCAGGCGGCCTTCCACGAGCACCTTGGAACCTTTTTTTAGATATTGATTGCAGGTCTCGCCCGTTTTGCCCCAGGCCGAGACGCGGAACCAGATGGTCTCCTTGATGGTTTCGCCATTATTGTTGGTGTACTGGCGGTTGGTGGCCACCGAGAAGGATGTCACGGCCTGGCCGGAGGGGGTGTAACGCATTTCCGGATCACGGCCTACGTTACCTACGATGATGATGGTTTGATACATGGGGAATCTCCTCTTGAGTGTATAGGTCCCGCCACAGCGTGACGGGGACAGGTTGATAGGTCAATTCTACATCACATTTCCCACGTCAACAGCGGGATTTCCATTTCCTGTGCCGTCAACCCGCCGTGGTGGCCATAATATTTTTGCTCGTGCTTGTTCTTTTCGTACCACCAGACCGACTCGTACCGGTAGGGCAGGATCACCAGGTCGCCGGCGCGGGCGCAGAATTTGGAGGATAGCACCGGGCCGAAATAGCCCTCGGACATGAGATCCGCCACTTTCCGGACCTCTGCCCGGCCCTCCAGCCGCGGGGTGAGAAACGCCTGGGCTTCGTCGACCAACCCGGTCCGGATGTACAGGAAGAAGTCCCGCGCCGACCCGCCCGGGACGATCAGTTCGCCCTGGCGGTTGGTCCTAAGGAATTTTTCGACGCCTGCAAACTGCGGTTCGCGGTTGAGATAGACGGTGGTCTGCGGGTCGGTCTCAGACTGGCCGTGGTCGGCGGTCAGCAGGAACAGGATCTTCTTGCCGCTGCCCCTCAGCGCTTTCAGGAAGATGGTCTCCATGGTCATTAAAAAGACCTGGATCTCGGCGGTGGTTTGGGGGGACTCGGGGCCGTACTCGTGGCTGATGGCGTCGATCTTTTCGTTGTAAAGAACAAAATAGGCCTCAGGAGTGCATTTCCTCAGCTCCTCCCCCAGGTTGACCAGCGCCTCGGGAAGGGTCTTGTAGCCGATGGGTCTGGCTCCGGAGAAGATCACATCCCCGAAAGCGGACGGGGTGTACTCGCGGTGCTGGAAGATGGTGGAAGATACCCCTTGCTTCTTAAGCGACTGGTAGAGCGTGTTGTTCGGGAAGAGACGTCGCGGCTTTGCCCCCGCCTGTTTGAGCGTATCCCGCTGGGATGTCCCCGCAAAGGAAAAGAGCAGCGGAGCGATCACCGCGTCGAGCGTGGGCTCGTAGTAGATCCACTCGAAGATCCCGTGCTCGCCCACCGGCATCCCGGTGTGGAGCGTGGTGATGTGCGCCGCGGTGGTGGAGGGGAATTGTGCGGTCAGTTTCTCCACCTGCCCTTCCCGGGCAGCGGTCTTCAGGAAGGGCTCCCCCTGGAATTTTTCGAAGAACCGCCAGCCGAAACCGTCCATCAGGAACAGGACCACCGCCTCGTATTTTTGCGGACCGGTCAGCAGGTCCGTAACGCGCTGCGGGAGGGAGGCGAAGCCCCCTGGGTCGTAGCGGGGTTTGACGAAGCCGGTGTCCATCAGACGGTCAGCACCACGATCCCGGCGATGGTCAACAGGGTGCCAACAGCGGTCTTCCAGGTGAGCGGCTCGGCGCCGAAGATGATCCCCATCAGCACTCCGAAGAGCGGGGAGGTGAAGGCGATGGGCATCACTTTGGAAAGGGGAGCGCCGTTGATGGCGGCATAGTAGCACAACATGCCGATCGAACCGGCCACGATCCCGCCGCCGATGACCATCATCAGCAGCGCCTTCGTGCCGGCTTGCGGCAGGGTCTTCCACTGCGGAAAGGAGACCGCCCCCAGGATCACCAGCGCCACCCCCGTGCGGATGGTGATGCCCATTTGCGGAGAAAGCCCGCCCAGGTGCAGGCCTCTCTTTTCGAAGTAGCCGCCGATGCCCCAGGCCATGGCCGTCAGGAGTGCAAGGATTTGAGGATTCATAAGGTTCCTTTTTGTGATGAAGTTGGTACCCTGTAGTCAATTTTACTCTACTCTCCCGGGCGGTTCAGAGGAATAGATTCACCATGACCCTCAGAGAATGGGGGCACGAAGGTACACAAAGGAAAAGAGAATTGAGGATCACCGAAGTCGTCCTTAAAAAAGAACACGGAAAGGAGTCAGCCTTCCCGTGCTTGAAGGTATTATAGTATATATGTTCTAATATGTTATAGGCGAAAATGAAAGAGAGAGAGAATGAGGGTAAGAACTACCCCGGATAGGAATAGAACTACGAACCTGGCGGTTCAAGGCTCAATTCCTGAATGAGGTATATTCTACAAAATGAACCTATCTTGATAACGGTGAGCGTTACCTGCGGCCGATGATAGCGGACGGATCATCTGCGAAAAGACTCCTTTGCTGGGGATTGCCGTACGCATACCCGCGCCAAAGGCGGTCAGGTACAGGCTGTGTTGGGTAACCTTAGTCCTAATCCGGCTGCGCCACTCTCCGATCCTCTCATATGATCTGGAAAACAGGAGCGGCTTGTCACCGCAAAGGCTCAAGAAACTACTTTTATAAAATAAACCTAATGCGGCGGAAAAACGTAATAAAGCGCATCCAGCACACCCTGTTCATCAGCGTGGCTGGAGTAGCGGATGTGATCGCTGGTACCTTCGCCCTTCACCGTGCGCCCCTGGTCGGGACCCAATTCGGTAATCACACTCACCGGCGCGCTCACCCAGGTGTAATGTTCGGGGTGGTCCACAGCGATGGCAGCCAAAACATCATATATCCAGATGTAGTCCTTGCTGTACCAACCAAATTCGGTAGTCCACAGGGTCGCCATCAGGTTGGCGCCGGGAAGGTTCACCGCCCCAACCCTTTGGGCAAATGTACTGTGGAGCTCCACCTCCGGAACGGGGTCCATGGGAACGATATCCAGCGGGATGCCGCTGGCGAACACTTCGGCAGCGGCTTGCGCATCCACCCAAATGTTCCATTCGGCGGTGACATTGGTCTGATTGGGGTCGTCAGCTTTGATGTTGCCGCCCACTTCCACCGCACCACCCATGATGACCACCTTTGCGATCCTACCCTTCAATGAGGAATCTTGCGTTAGCGCAAGTGCCAGATCGGTATGCGGTCCGGTGATGACCACCACCAGCTGACCGGGGTATTGGTTGGCCAGTTCATTGACCAGATCCCTACCCGTCTTCATGGACGACTGCCCGGTATATTCCGGAAGCGTCATCCCCCAGAAGTTATCCGCGCCATCCCGCCAGGAAGCGGGGAATTGGTGGGCGTGGGTATCCACCGCACAATCGCAACCGGCAACGACTTGCACGCTGTTCCAACCCATATAAGCATAGATGTAATCTTCCCATTTTGCCAGCGCGCGGCTGGGGTGCGTTTCGCCGTTGGTGACCACGATACCCGCCAGGTTGATATTTTCATCCAGCATCAGGTACATGGCGGCGGTGATATCATCCGGTGCGCCATCCTGCAGGAGCACCACCGGAATGCGCTCCCCGGGGATAAGTGGCGGAGAGGTCTTGGTGGGGACAGGTAGCGGAGAGGTCTTGGTGGGGATGAGCACCGGGGTGGTTTTTTGTTCGGTAATGGAACAACCCGAAAGGAGAAAAACGATTAACGCAGAAAGGAATATTTTTTTCATTTGATGTTCTCCGGAACTATTGAGAGAAATTATTAAGCTAATAAATGTGTACCATGGATATCTTCAATATCAAAATCACAGTTTTGGGATTATCATACCTTGCTTAACTTTCGGGAAGATCTCCATGAAGATCGCTTTGAACAATTTTCTCAGTATCGCCATCAGGAAATATCCACCGATGCCCAACTCGCGTTTGAGCGGATCGTATAGCAGCTTATAGGCAATCCGAATAAAATCCCAATTATTTGGGATTTTATTCGGAGTTAGATTAATAAAAACCCTAAATTATTATAGTTTAATTTGGTTTTGCAAAGCGAAATTATCTTAACCTAGCGGTTTTAGGCTCAATTCCTACAATACTATATTTATTAGCCTGGTTGGACAGGGACCTGCGACCAAGCGTATTCAGGCTCAAATCATATTTGGCTATGAT
>JBGPQK010000101.1:0-6451 GCA_041489005.1 Anaerolineae bacterium | reverse complement strand
GGAGATCTACATGCGCGATGCAATCAAATCTATCTTGATTGCATTATTATCGACGGCAATAGTCCTTGGCGTGCTGAGGGTGCTCAAGCGGAGCTGGCAGATTGCGGGATTACTGACCAGCTTGCTGCTGGTTTGGTTCTTCGTGTATGGTCACCTCTACAACCAATTGGAGGATATCAGTATATTGGGAGTACAGGTCGTCCGTCATCGTTACTTGTTTTTGATCTGGTCAGGCATCATCTTTATAGCAGCATTCTGGGTGTTAAAAAAATATCGAGCCAATCCAAAACTGACATTAGCGCTCAATATCATTTCAGCCTTCCTGATTTGTATACCCGCCATCCAGATCAGCGCTTTCGAGCTTCGTAATCTGTTTTATCCGAAGACACCCGCGGCCGTCACCGACAACCCATTAATATCATGGACAAACAACTCCCGCCCGCCCGATATATACTACATCGTTCTAGATGGGTATGGTCGTTCAGATGCCCTAAAAGAGGTAGAGGGTATAGATAATACAGACTTCCTTGATAGTCTCCGGCACTTAGGGTTCTATGTGGCTGAATGCTCACAAAGCAATTACACCAGAACACTCCTTTCGCTAACATCCACATTTACCATGGAATACCTACAGACCATCAACCCGCAACTGACAGCGGACCAAGACACCTCATGGCTCTATCCTTACCTGAAACATAATATCGTTCGCCAGCAATTGGAACAATTAGGCTACAAGACGATTGTGTTTGAAAATCCATGGGAAGGGATGGTATGGGACGATGCAGCGATCGTTTACAGACCCACAGGCTCCAGTCTTCTATCTCCTTTTGAGTACCTGCTCCTCAGCACTACTGTGATGAGGGTTTATTTGGACGTACAGCAAGCAGAAAGCCATCAAGTCTTTTACACCAACTATGTAGATACTCTGTACGCCCTTGATCAACTTCAAAATGTGCCAAGCATTCCAGGACCGAAGCTCGTGTTTGCCCATCTGGTAATTCCCCATTCCCCATTCGTTTTTGGACCTGATGGAGAGTTTATCGATATAGTCCCTTACGACAAAGTACATGGGATTTATACTGCGGAAGATCACAAACGGGGCTATACCGCCGCGGTAACCTACATCAATAAGAGAATGCTTGAGATCATCCCCAAGCTTATTCAAGCCTCCAAAACGCCACCCATCATTATTCTCGCGGGAGATCACGGAACAGGAGGATCAACTACCGTCACCATGAACCTAGAAGCCTTCTTCGTTCCAGGGTCACAATCGATTTTCTACGAGACCATCACCCCCGTGAACATATTCCGCGTCGTGTTCGATTCGTATTTCAACGGCAGTTTTGCCCTGTTGCCTGATAAGGGCTACTTCTCTGCCGGGGGCAAGTATTTTAATTTCCAGGAGATTCACAATGAATGCAGTGGACCTTGATTTGAGGTGATCTGCCAGTCTTCGTGCCACCTAGATCATTGAGACTCGCCTGTTCCGGCGGAAGACGAGCCCAACCATAAGACCATATCTCATTCCCTCAATTGATCTTGTCCTGTCGGCTTCTGGTCTACGGGATCGTGCAGTGCAATAAGGTAGGCGGTTATTATTTTTCTAGCCACCTGACACTCTAACAAAAGAGTAGTTGATCGGCATCTGGGTAAAACGCATAGACGGGTAGTACGCGTTGGGTTGGCAAAACTCCTTTTTTCCAGATTTAGAGCGTAATTCTCGGAGCCATTTTTCCCCTTTTTCCAGTCTTGTTGTGGAAAATCGGGCCATTCCAATCTTATGTTGGAAATGACACTGAAACCAACCTCTTGACAAATGGGGGAGAAGCTGTAAAATAAAAACGAACGTTCGTTCGTTTCAAGGTAGATATTTATGCCAGAAAAACCACCAACCAAAGGCGAACGCACCCATCAGGTTATCCTCGAGACCGCCTATACCCTGTTCCTCGAGCAGGGCTATGCCGCTACGTCCATGCGCCAGATTGCCGGGAGCGCTGGATTGGCGCTGGGCAGCATTTATAACCACTTTGCCAGCAAGGAAGCCATTTTCAGCGAACTCATCATAGACAGGCACCCCTATCAGCAAATCCTGCCGATATTAATTAAAACACCTCCCGACAACATAGAAACTTTCGTTCGCACCACAGCACAGGCAATGGTCAAAGAGCTTGGCAAGCGGCCCGATTTCATCAAGCTGATGCTTATCGAGATGGTAGAATTCAATGGGCGCAATATGCCGATTATCTTTAAGAAAATCCTTCCACAGATCCTGCCTATGATTGGGAATTTCAATAAAAAAGATTTGCGCTCAATGCCGCCTTTTGTCTTCTTTCGCGCTTTCCTTGGATTGTTCTTTTCATACTACATCACCGAGCTGTTACTCGCCAATACACCGGCTGCCATGATGTCGACCAATGCCCTGGACCACTTTATCGAGATATTCCTCCACGGCGTCATGGCAAATAAGGAGCCAGAATGAATTCTCGTCTCGTCTCCATCCTTCGCAAGGAATTCATCCAGATCACGCGTGACAAACGTACGCTGGTTATCATCCTCATCATTCCGATCATGCAGTTATTCCTGCTGGGATATTCTGCAACCAGCGACGTGCGCAACGTACCGCTGGCAGTCTTTGACCAATGCCGTTGTGCTGAGTCGCGCTCCCTGCAGGATGCCTATCGCGTCGCAGACTATTTCCAGCTGGCGTACTTGGTTGGGTCGGAGAACGAAATCCGACTCTTGATCGAGCAGGGTGATGCCCGCGCAGGTCTCATCATCCCACCGGACTACAACACCGCTCTGGCAAATGGAAATGCCGAAGTGGCATTCATCCTGGACGGGTCGGACGCAACTGCAGGGTCCACGGCTCTTTCGGCGGCCACCCTGATCGGTCAATCCCAGGCTACTCAATTGATGGTCCAGCGGCTGGAGCGCAGCGGCATGGACGCCAGCAATTTCCAGCCACCGCTGCAAGTGCGCACAAGAGTCTGGTACAACCCGGATCTGATCAGTTCCTATTTCATGATCCCCGGCGTGATTGGCATGATCCTGTATGCCATCACCTCCATCCTGACCGCCACGGCGGTTGTGCGCGAGCGCGAACGAGGCACCATCGAGCAGTTGATCGTTACCCCCATCCGTCCGTGGGAACTGGTGATCGGAAAAATTCTGCCCTATGCCATCCTGGCCTTCATCGACACACTTGAAGTGCTGGCCATCGGTCACTGGTGGTTTGGTATGCCGATTCGTGGTGACCTCAGCCTCATCCTGGCTTGTTCGGGTCTGCTGGTTTTATCCGGCCTCGGGATTGGGCTGTTCGCCTCCACCATCGCCAATACCCAGCAGGAGGCCATGCTGACGGTCTGGATGACGCTCTTGCCGAGTATCTTCCTCTCCGGTTTTTTCTTCCCGCTGGAAGCAATGCCACAATTCCTGCAGTGGATTTCTTACATCATTCCATTACGTTACTACCTGATCATTATCCGCGCCTTGCTTATCAAGGGGGTTGGGGCAGGACCCATCTGGAGTGAAATCCTGGCCCTGGCTGTTTTTGGTATTGCCATCATGGGCGCGGCATCTGTCCGTTTCCGCAAACGTCTTGATTAAGGAGTTTCTCATGAAACACAATCGTCCCCCTGTTCCTGTAATTGTCATTCTCGTTCTGGCCGTGCTGGTCGGCGGATATTTTGGCATTCGCGCCCTGTTGAACAAGGGCAGTACTGCTTTGACTGCCTCCGGCACCATTGAAGCCATTGAAGTGACCATCTCGCCTGAAATTGGCGGCAAAGTTACCGAAGTATCGGTGGATGAAGGGGCAACAGTCAAAGCTGGTAACGTTCTTTTCCGCTTGGATGACACCCTGCTCCAAGGGCAGCGGGCTGTCACGGCGGCCTCCCTTGACCTGACGCGGGCTGCCGCCTCGACAGCGGATGCCGCCCTGGTAACTGCCCAGGCCAACTACGACCTAGCTTTTAACGCTGCCCGCCTCGATGCCGCTTCCACCCGCACCACGGACTGGCACGCCGCTAACCCGGCCGGCTACACCCTACCCGGCGGGTATTTCAGCCGCACTGAAGAGATTACCGCTGCCCAGACCGAAGTGGACGTAGCCAGGTCAGCCCGTGATGCTACTCAGGCCAGCCTCAATAATCTGCTGGTTGACCCGGTCAACGCCGATTTTGTTGCAGCTGAGAAGCATCTTTCCAACGCACGTCTCGCTTCCATCGTTGCCAAGGATGTGCTGACGCGCGCCGACGCTGGCAATAATGCCGACTTGCGCGAATCCGCCCAGTCTGCTTATGACACCGCAAAAACCGATCTGGAGGATGCCCAGACTGCTTATGACGGCTTGAAAGACACTGCTGCGGCCGGAAATATCGCCACTGCCCGCGCTGATCTTTCCGTTTCGCAGGAGCGCTTCGAATTTGCCAAAGATCGTCTGTTAGCCCTGCAAACTGGCGAGGACTCACCCAAGGTTGCAGCCGCGCAGGCAGCTCTCCGGCAGGCGCAGGTCGCTGCGGACCAGGCTCATCTGGCAGTAACACAGGCGGAGGCCAGCCTGGCGTTGATTGACACCCAGATTGCTAAATTGACCATCACTGCCCCGGCAGATGGTACCATCCTGACAAGGTCCATCCAGCCTGGCGAAATCGTTGCCTCCAGCGCTTCGGCGATGAGTCTGGGGCGGCTCGATAACCTGACCATTACCGTCTATGTACCTGAAAACCTCTATGGCGAACTTGCCCTCGGCCAATCTGCCACCGTGACGGTGGATTCCTTCCCCGGCGAGACCTTTACTGCAACGGTCAGTCATATCGCCGAACAGGCTGAGTTCACACCTCGCAACGTCCAGACCACCGAAGGACGCAGCAGCACCGTGTTCGCCATCAAGCTCCAGGTCCAGGACCCGGGTGGGAAATTGAAACCCGGTATGCCCGCAGATGTTGTTTTCGGAAATTAGGATTTTCCAGATTGGTTTTTCAGAAAGGGAAAGCAATGATCCAGGATGAATTCTGGCGGAGAATGAAGAACATCCAACGCATCCATCGGTTGCTGTATGCCTTTGGATTGGGGCCGATTGTCGGGAAAATCATCCTCCTGCTGACCACCACCGGCCGCAAGAGCGGGCAGAAGCGGATCACACCTTTGCAGTACGAAGAAATAGATGGAAAATACCATCTCGGTTCGGCGCGGGGGACGAAGGCGGACTGGTACCGCAACATCGAAGCGGATGCCAGCGTCGAGGTGCGGTTAAAGAACCGCCACTTTCGTGGGGCGGCTGAAACCGTAACCGACCCGGCCCGGATTGCCGATTTCCTGGAAACCCGCCTCCAACGCCATCCGTTCATGATGGGCTTGCTGATGCAAAAAGTGTACGACCTGCCGAAGCGCCCCAACCGGGAACAGTTGCTTGAATTAGCCGCTGCAGAGGCAATGGTTATCATTCAACCGCTGGAAGAATTATGATAAAGGATGATTTAAGGTCAGGAAAATGACATGACCGTCTCGATAGTGGCTCAACATTTGCGCAAGACCTTTGGCACCACCCTCGCCGTGGATGATATGAATTTAAACATCACCTCCGGTGAGATCTACGGGCTGGTTGGTTCAGACGGGGCGGGCAAAACCACCACTATGCGCCTGTTAGTCGGCGCCCTCAAACCTGATTCCGGTGACGCTTCCATTTGCGGCTACTCAGTTGGCAAACAGACCGAGCAGGTACGCTCCCAACTTGGCTACCTGTCGCAGCGTTTTTCATTTTATGAAGACCTAACCGTGTTGGAAAACATCCGTTTCTTTGCCGAAGTGCGCGGCCTGTCCCGACAGGAATGGCTGCCTCGGTGCATGGAAATCCTCAGCTTTGTCGGTCTTGAATCCTTCAAAGACCGACGCGCTGGTCAACTCTCTGGCGGGATGAAACAGAAACTCGGCCTGGCCTCGGCTCTCGTCACACGCCCGAAGGTGCTTCTGCTTGACGAGCCCACCACTGGCGTGGACCCGGTCACGCGGCAGGATTTCTGGCAACTGCTCATCCGGCTTGTGTCTGCACCCACCCATCTCTCCCCAACTGGGAGGGGGGGAGATCGAGAGGGGGACGGCGTTGCTGTCATCCTCTCCACTCCCTATATGGACGAAGCCGCCCGCTGCCACCGTGTGGGCTTCATGCGCCTCGGGCGGATGATCGCCGAGGGTACGCCGTCCCAACTGCGCTCCACGCTGGAAGGCAGCATCGTCGAGGTGCGCGGCAGGTCGATACCTTCCATGCGGCAGGCTGCCGATAAAATCAAGGGCGTGGAAGATGTCCGCGCTTTCGGCGACAAACTGCACCTGCGCGTAGTCTCTGGGCAAGCGGAATCCGTTATCGCCTCCCTTGAGCAGACTTTTCCCGACCAGGCCGGTGGGTGTGTGGAGGCACGTCTCGTCCCCCCGACGCTGGAAGATGTGTTCATTT
>JBGPQK010000100.1:0-7041 GCA_041489005.1 Anaerolineae bacterium | reverse complement strand
GAAAATTGCAACCGCCAGCAAGGACTCAACACAGGCACACCCGGCGCCGAACAGGACTTTTTCGTTGCCATGGCCAACGGCAAAGGGTTTCGCAAAACGATCTCGGTGAAGACATTCCAATGCCAGGGCTGCGGAGCCAATTTTCTGCTCGCCCCGTCTGAGCTTTCCGCCACCTGCGCCTACTGTGGCTCGGTGCACGTGATTGCCATGGAGAAAGCCCTTGAGCTGGTCGAGCCCGATGCCGTCATACCAATGGCAGTTGACCAGGAACAAGCCGTCCTGCAACTGGTAAAATGGGCGAAGAAGAAACGCATCGAACCACCGGGCAGGGTTGGCACCCCCCGCGGACTTTACCTGCCGGTCTGGGCCTTCGACTTGATTGGCAGCCTCCCCTGGAGCGGGCGGATCGTAAAGGACAAGCGTGAAGTGCCCGTCTCCGGTGAGAGTCCCGCCGTGTTCAATGATGTCTGCATCCCCGGCTCGCGCAAACTGGCCGGCTTGTTACCCAAACTCCTGCCCGAATACAGCCTCGCCACCGCTCCGGCCTACGACCCGCGCTTCCTGGCCGGCTGGCCCGCTGAAGTCTACGAGATGACCATGTCGGATGCCGCGCTGGAAGCCCGCCGTCTCAGCGTCGAAAAGGTCCGCCGTGACATCCGTGCCGGGCATGGGAACGTCATTGACCTGCGTTACTCGGCCTCCGCCATTTCGATCACTTCGTACCGCCTCATCCTGCTGCCGGTCTGGGTGACAGGCTATTCCTTCGAAGAGAGGACTCTCCGGGTGGTCATCAATGGCCAAACCGGCACCGTCCATGGCGAGACACCCCGCCACGGTTTGAAAAATATGTTCGAAGGCTTGTTCGCTAATTAGGTATTGTCGCGCAGCTAAAATTTAGAACCTTTCCAACAACCACCCGGATTCCTGTCATTGCGAGGCGGCTTTCTGAGTGCAGCGATGCCGCCGAAGCAATCTCCTATCATTTTTCACCCATGCTCCCCGTCGGGGAGCACCAGCCTCAATATTTCAGCGACCCTGAACTTGCTCCCATGCCATCCAACCTCACCATCATCCGCCAGCGGCGCCACCGCCGTGACCTTGCCCGCAGCAGCGCTGAACAGCGTTCCCAGCGGGCGGTCTTGGGGTTCGGATTCACTGTCAGCGTGGCAGTGGTGGCGCTCGTCTTGGCCGCCGCCCTGGCATACGCCTCTTTGACGCGTGGCCTGCCCCCGCTCGAGCAGCTGACCGTGCTCCTGAATCCGCAGGACGGCACCCTGCTCCAACCCACGCGTCTCTATGATCGCACCGGTCAGCATCTGATTCGCACGCTCTCCCCTACAGACTCTCCCCGTACCTATATCTATTATGGCCAGTTCCCTCAGGCACTGGTGGATGCCACCCTGACCCTCACTGAGCCGGATTTCTGGACCTCCCCCGGTTACACCCTCAAAGGCTGGCAGGACCCGCAGGCACACCCCACCCTGGCCCAGCGCCTGGTCTACGATCTGCTGTTATGGGACCAGCCCGCTTCATTCCAGCGCAGCCTCCATGAGCGCATGCTGGCCGCGCAGGCTGTGGTCCATTATGGGCCTCATCAGGTGTTGGAATGGTACCTGAACAGCGCCGACTACGGTCACTATGCCTACGGAGCAGAAGCCGCCGCGCAGTTGTATTTTGGCAAATCTGTCACCCAGCTTGATATCAGCGAAGCGGCGCTGTTGGCGGCGGTCAGCCAGGCGCCGGCGCTCAACCCCATCGACGCAGCCGCCTCCGCCGGGCAGCGCCGCGTGCAAACCCTGATGGTCATGCAGGGGCTGGGGCTCCTGACCGCAGAACAGGCTGCGCATGCTATCTCGACGCCTCCTTCTCTCGCGGTTGCAGGGGTCGGGGATGTGGTCGGGTTCGCCCCGGCTTTTGTCAATCTCGCTCTTTCCCAACTCGACTCCCGCTTTGGCGCGGACCGGGTGGAACGCGGCGGGCTGGTCATCCTGACCAGCCTGGATTACGATTTGCAACTGCAGGCCGTTTGCGCAGTCCAGACCCACCTGGCGCGCCTGGCTGGGCTTGCCACGGAATTCCTCGCCCCCGACGGTTCAGCCTGCGAAGCTGCCCGCCTGCTTCCTGCCCTCCAGCCGGGCGAGTCTCTGCCGGGTGCGTCTGCCAGCGTAGTGATCATCAACCCGCAGACCGGGCAGATCCTGGCGGCGGTCGGCGATTTGACCGCTGGCGCGCAGGGCACTGCCCTCGGAGCCCATCCTGCCGGGACCACCATCACCCCCTTCATCTACCTGACCGGTTTTTCGAACGGGCTCAACCCTGCCTCGCTCCTCTGGGACATTCCCGGCGGGGCACCGGACCTCGGCCAGGTCTATCATGGCCCCATCCGTTTGCGCACCGCCCTGGCAAACGACTATCTCCCGCCCGCCCAAAGTGTCCTGGAGCAGATGGGCGCCGAGAGCGTCCAGAACATCGCCGCCTCCTTCGGGCTGGACCTCCCCTCCGGGCTGCTTACCGACGACTTCGACATCTCCCCCATTGCGCTGGCCGGGGCCTATGCGATCTTCGCCAACAGTGGCACCCAGGCCGGGCAGGATATCAATGGCACAACCATCCAGCTGGCAGCCGTGCTGCAAGTCAGCAGTGTGGACCACTCCGTCTGGGCCGACTGGAGGACACCGAAGAATCAGGCCCTGCTCAGCCCGCAGCTGGCCTATCTCATGAACCACGTCCTGAGCGACGAGACCGCTCGCTGGCCTTCTCTCGGGCATCCCAATGCATTGGAAATCGGCCGCCCGGCGGGGGCGAAACTCTCCCCAACCCTGGACTCCTCCGCCGCCTGGACGGTGGGCTACACGCCCCAGCGTGTGACCGTCACCTTTTTGTCTGGAGCAGGGCGAGCTTCGGGCACAGTCCAGGGGTCCGGGTCCGTGCCGCCGTCTCTTTCCGCGGGCCTGTGGCATGCCCTGATGCAATACGCGGTGCGCGACCTGCCCTCCGAGGGTTGGGTCATGCCGTCCGGCATCCTCACGGTGAGTGTCTGCGACCCGTCTGGTCTGCTGCCCACCGCCGTCTGTCCGAACGTGGTCAGCGAGGTGTTCCTGGATGGACGCCCCCCTGTGCAGACCGATACCCTCTTCCAGACTTTCCAGGTCAACCGTGAGACCGGCCTGCTGGCCACCGTCTTCACCCCGCCTGAGCTGGTGGAGAAGCGCACTTATATGGTCTTGCCGCCGCAGGCGCTCCTCTGGGCTGAAAGCGCCGGGATCCCTGCCGCGCCAACAGCCTACGACACTCTCCAGACTCCGCCGGTCTTGCCGGATGTGCACATCACCTCGCCCGGGATGTTCGCTGATGGGCGCGGCACCATTAAGATCCTGGGTACTGCGGCCGGGGCGGGCTTCCTCACCTACCGCCTCGAATACGGCCAGGGACTTTACCCCCAGGCCTGGCAGCAGATCGGCGCCGACAGCACCACGCCGCTGACCGAAAGCCGGCTGGGCGAATGGGACACGACCGGTTTGAACGGCTTATACGCCCTGCGCCTGATGGTGGTGCGCGCTGACCAGCGCCTGGACCAGGCCATGTTGCAGATCACGCTGGATAACACCCCGCCGCAGGTGGCCATCTCCTATCCGCAGGCAGGGCAGGTGATCAGCAAGGCCCAGGAACCGCAGGTGGCAATTCAAGCCCAGGTGAACGACCCCTTCCTGGCAAACGTGAAATTTTATGTGGATGGCGTTCTGAGGGGGGAATCGGTCGCCGCACCTTTCGGTGCCCTCTGGACTGCGAGGTCCGGGGACCATACCCTGCGCGTGGTGGCCTCCGACCGGGTGGGGAATACCGCCGAGGCATCCATTAACTTCTCGGTGAAATAACATCTTGCGGGGGTTAAATACCAGGCAGAGTCGATCCTGACCGTGCTGCATCCTCTCCCTTGTACAATGATGACCGGTTATCCCCGGATATATTGTCAAACCCAGGAGTTGTGCTAACCTCTTCTTATTACTGGCTTATAATAAGAATATGAATGGAATACACGTACGTTACTCACGCAAACAAATCGACCAATTCTGCCAATGATACCAGGTGCGTCGTTTGGCACTTTTTGGTTCCATGGTGCGTGGTGAGGCGCGGCCAGATAGCGACGTGGATGTATTGGTGGCGTTCAAACCGGGCGTACGGGTGGGATTTCTTACACTTGGACTGATGCAGCGGGAGCTCGCGGTAATCTTCAAACGACCCGTGGATCTGGTACCGCAGGATGGATTGAAACCGGTCATTCGCGAAAGTGTCTTGGGTGAAGCGCGGGAATTATATGCGGCCTGAAAAGTTATTTCTTACTGACATCCTTGAAGCAGCGGATGCAATCGACCGGTTTGTTTCTGATTCCCCATTCGAAAGTTTTATTGAGGATGAGATGCGTCAGGCCGCACCTTGCAGAAGTTGATCGTGATTGGTGAAGCCGCTGCTCGGCTGCCTGATGAGTTCCGCCAGAAGTACGACAAGATTTCCTGGCAGGACATCGTTGGATTTCGAAACTTTGCCATCCATGAGTATTTTTCGGTGAATTGGGAAATCGTTTGGACGACAGCTACACAGGATGTGCCGATGTTAAGAAATCAAGTGGCTGAAATTCTGCCATTGTATTCGTAGGATGGGAACGACCCCTTCCTGGCAAACGTGAAATTTTATGTGGATGGCGTTCTGAGGGGGGAATCCGTCGCCGCGCCTTTCGGCGCCCTCTGGTCTGCGAAAGCAGGGAGTCACACCCTGCGCGTGGTGGCCGCCGACCGGGTCGGGAATACCGCTGAGGCAACCATTGCCTTCTCGGTGAAATAAAAGTCTCGCGCCGGTGATGGGGCACGGGACATATGATTTATTGTTGGAATGGAGAATGGGCAGAGTTTTCCTACTTAAGATTAGACCTCATTAATTCTTCATTATATATTTTCCACGTCCTACAAAGTTAATAACATTTCTGTCTCTCAACAACTGTAATTGCTGTCGTATTTTTGCCTTAATATTATTGTTCAAAGGATGTCTTGCTTTTAAGTACGATTCAAAAATATAGATTTCGTCAAGTGAAAATTCTTTCTTCTTGATCTTTTCGACACAAACTAATACATCAAGCATCCAACCCTTTGCTTCAATGTCATGAGTACTTTTGACAAATTTGGTTCTACTCCATTTATATAAGACCTCATTTTTACTTATTACAACGCCGTTCTGAATATAAAATATTTTTCCAAATTCAGGAATATTGTTCATAAGAATATTACAGCCAATCCAACCAGCACGTCTGGCAGTTCTATCTAGTGGCTTTCTCTTCTCAATAATATTAGGTATGAAAAAATATTTTGGAATGGTTAGAAAATTCCCGATTTCAAGTGACAATTTATCGTATGTTAGAAAAAAGAAATTTGGATTATTGTCTGATTTCAGCCTCTCAATCATGGTGAAAAATGCGCCATCTACTATTTTCTTTCCTACACCACCATTCTTCGACTTTAATTCATATTCTTCCGAACATCTATCACAATAAAAATCTGCAACGGGTTTGTTGTTTGCAAAGTTGGTTAGGCTATTACCGCAATTGGGGCAGAATATTCTTTCGTTTACCCAGTATTCCGACATTACCCTAATTTGTTGACTATTACTTGAGTAATCTCTGGCGATTTCAATCGGCAACTTTGGTCCCATTTTGTTTCCTTAGGATTGTATTATAACTCGACCATCAATGATCCTATCGCAAACCGATCGTTTGACAAACTAGAACATTAGTGCTATAATCCCTTTGCGGCAAGGGACGGTTGCTTCGTCGACATGAGTCGCAGGAGCTTCGCACATTAAAAACTGAATATTCCATAAGCCACTAAAAAGGTCTCCGCATCCGCCTATTCAGGTTTCGATGCGCGCATCGATTCCATACCCATACACTTAACTATGAAGGAACATCAAAGGGGAGTCGTTCCTCATTCGTTTCTCAATATCGATGCGCGGCGGGCGGGTCAACCGCCCGCACGCCACATCGACGATATGAATCGTCGATGTCAATCCTGCCTCATCCACATCCTCACCGCTTGCGCGGCGGGCGGATCAACCGCCCGCACGCCATGCCGCTGACATGAGTCAGCAGCACTAATCCTGCCTCATCCACCTCTTCACCGCCTCCAGCGGAGGCCGGTAGACTTCCATCGCCTCCAGTAACCCATCCGGCTGCGAGTCGCACAGCAGTGCCCGCCGGTGTTCCGGGAACAGGAATTTTTCTTTCAGCGCCCGGTCGAGCATCGCCAGCAAGGAATCGTAATAACCGTTTACGTTCAGCAGCCCCACCGGCTTGCTGTGTTCCCCGATCTGCGCCCAGGTGAGCGTCTCGAACAGTTCATCCAGCGTGCCGTAGCCGCCGGGCAGGGCGATGTACCCGTCTGCCAGTTCGTACATCCGTGCCTTGCGCTGGTGGATGGTGGCTGTTACTTCCAATTTGGCCAGCCGGGTGTGCGCCAGTTCGGGCGTGTTCATGCTTTCGACGATCACCCCGATCGCCGCCCCGCCGTGTTCCACCATGCTGTCGGCCAGCGCCCCCATCAGCCCGGTCTTGCCGCCTCCATAGACCAGGGTCAGCCCTCGCCGGGCCAGCGTCTCCCCCATCTGCTGGGCGGCGCGAAAATATTCCTGGGAGGCTTGGTTGGCAGAACCGCAGTAGACACAGATGGATTTCATAAATTCTCCTGATGGCGAATATCCGTTAAGTATACTGCCCCCTTTTCCGTTCGCCAACACCAGGTTAGAGTTGTATTAGACCCCCTTTCCAGCGCTTGACCGTCCCTCCGGCGGGGTCTAGAATATAATAGGTATACAAAGGTTCCTTATGGAATATCACGATTATTATAAGATCCTCGGCGTCCCTCGCGGCTCTGCCGCAGACGAGATCAAAAAAGCCTACCGTAAACTGGCCATGCGCTATCATCCCGACCGCAACCCCGGTGATAAGCAGGCCGAGGACCGCTTTAAAGAGATCAACGAGGCCTACCAGGTATTGAG
>JBGPQK010000099.1:0-7455 GCA_041489005.1 Anaerolineae bacterium | reverse complement strand
TTTGATCTCGACGCACTGGCTGCTCAGGCCCATGCGGCAGAATGAGCAGAATCCACAGCGAATGTTGTTGTCGATCGCCACCCGATCGCCAAGCTTGACGTAATGGACATGCGTGCCAATCTCGACCACCTCGCCGCAGAACTCGTGCCCGAGCACCGTGTTCGGTTTGAAGTGGTGCTTTCCCTCAATGATCTTCAGATCCGATCCGCAGATACCCACTGCCTTGACCTTGAGCAGCACATCATCGGGGTCCTTGACGTGGGGAATGGGTCTCTCTTCGTACACGAGATTGCCAACATCCTTGAAAACATATGCTTTCATCTTATCCATTGTTTTTCTCCTTGTAAAAATTCAACTGATCTCCGAAAGGAGTATGCACACGTGTGCACGATATTGAAAAACGATTCGTAGTAACGACATTCACCGCATTGAGAATGAACGACTAAGGTCGTACCTACGAATCTGTCATCGTTGAATGCGCGCCGAGCCACCCTTGGCAAAGGTCCGCACCTGCTCCACTGTCGCCATGGTGGTATCGCCGGGGAAGGTCGTCAGCAGTGCGCCGTGTGCCCAGCCCAGGTTGACCGCTTCCTGCTCCGGTTCTCCGGTGAGCAGGCCATAGAAGAAACCGGAAGAGAACCCGTCCCCGCCGCCGACCCGGTCGTAGATGTCCAGTTCGCAAGTCGGGGAGACGAACGGCTGCCCGTTGATCCAGGCCACCGCGCCCCAGGAATGATGATTGGTCGAGCGGACCTCGCGCAGGGTGGTGGCGACGATTTTGATCTGAGGGAACATGCCCACTACGTCATCGATCATGCCAAAGAAAGCACTCGTGTCGAGCCTGGACCTTGATCCTGCTTCAGGGCCCGGGATGCCTAGTCCCAACTGGAGGTCCTCTTCGTTGCCCACCAGCACGTCCACGTGCTCGACAATTTGGCTGATAATCGACTGGGCGCGTTCCTGTCCGCCCCAGATGTTCCAGAGTTTAGCGCGGTAGTTCAAGTCGAAGGAGGTCACCGCCCCGGCAGCTTTGGCGATCTTCATCGCCTCGATGATGACCTCGCCGGTGGTCTCGGAGAGGGCGGCGAAGATGCCGCCGCTGTGGAACCAGCGCACCCCTTCCGCGAAGATGGCGTTCCAGTCAAAGTCGCCCGGCTTGAGGAGTGCGGCGGCTTCGTTCGAGCGGTTGTAAAAGACGACCGGGGGGCGCACCCCGAAGCCGCTGTCACTGTATACAGTGGCCATGTTGGGGCCGTTGACGCCGTTGTGCTTGAACTGCTTGTAGAACGGACGCACGCCCATTGCCCGCACGCGTTCGGCGATCAGGTCGCCGATGGGGTAGTCCACCATGGCGGTGGCAATGCCGGTATTCAACCGGAAACAGTCAGACAGGTTGGCAGCGCAGTTAAACTCCCCCCCACTGACGTGGATCTGGCACTCCATTGCTTTGCGGAAGGGAACGATACCCGGGTCGAGACGATGGACCAGCGCGCCGAGTGAAAGGAATTCCAATTCACCGTTGGGTGGGATGTTGAGACCGTATTTCATAAATTACTCCTTTTTATTCTGACGACCATTCCGTGTGGAACGTGCCATCGCGGTCGATCCGCCGATAGGTGTGAGCGCCGAAGTAATCGCGTTGGGCCTGGGTCAGGTTTGCAGGCAGGCGTTCGCTGCGGTAGGCATCGTAATAAGCCAGGGATGAACTGAAGGCCAGAGCCGGGATACCTCCCTCGGCAGCCAAAGCCACCACCTTGCGCAGAGCAGGCTGCCTGGCGTTCAGAACCCGGGCAAATTCGGGGTCCATCATCAGGTTGGCCAGGCTGGGGGTGCGCTCGAAGGCCTGGCGGATGTCGTTCAGAAAGCGGGCGCGGATGATGCAGCCGCCACGCCAAATGCGGGCGATCTCGCCATAGTTCAGATTGTAGCCATACTCTTTGTCCGCCAGGCGCATCAAGCCGAAGCCCTGGGCGTAGGAACAGATCTTGGCGGCATACAGAGCATCCCGCACCCAGCTGATGATCGTCTCCGGGTCGGCGGGGATGTGTGGTTTGGGTCCGGTCAATACTTTTGAGGCTGCGATACGCTCGTCCTTATAGGCCGAGACGATACGACTCTCCACTGCGGCGTTAATGGTCGGAATGGGAGCGCCCAGGTCGAGGGCGTTCTGCGAGGCCCACTTTCCGGTGCCCTTTTGCTGAGCCTCGTCCAGGATCAAGTCGACGATGGCACGGCCCGTTTCCGGGTCGGATCGCGTGAAGATGTCGGCGGTGATCTCAATTAGGTACGACTCGAGTTCGCCACGGTTCCAGTCACTGAATACCTCATGCAGGCGGGCATTGTCCAGCCCCAGACCGCGGTGCAGGATATCATAAGCCTCGGCGATGAGCTGCATGTCGCCGTATTCGATGCCGTTATGCACCATCTTGACATAGTGACCGGCACTGCGCAACCCCATGTAGGCAACGCACGGCTCGTCTCCAACCCGCGCGCTGATGGCCTCGAATATGGGTTTGATCAACTCCCAGGCTTCGGGCTGGCCTCCGGGCATGATGGACGGCCCCCACAGGGCACCGTACTCGCCACCGCTGACGCCGGTACCGATGTAGATGATGCCTTTGGCTTCCAATTCCTTCGAGCGGCGCTCAGTGTCCATGAAGAACGTGTTGCCGCCGTCAATGAGCAGGTCACCCGGGGTGAGGACTTCGCGCAGGCTGGCAATGGCCGCGTCAACCGGTTTCCCCGCCGGGACCATCATCATGATACGTCGCGGGAGTTCCAGCGCGGCAAGGAATTCGTCCAGGGTGGCGCAGGCGACCAGGTTTTTGCCGGGGTATTTCGTGCCGAAAGCCTTCACCTTTTCGGCATCCAAGTCATAGCCAGCCACGCGTAAACCGTGACGCTCCATGTTGAGTGCCAGCATGTGACCCATGACACCCAGTCCCATCAACCCAAAATTTGCTTTTTGCATAAAGCCTCTCCAAGAATACCTGATGAAATCAGGTTTTTAATCTGTAAAGGATCTCGCCGGCCTTTGGGACGTAGAGGATCCCTTCAACCTCGCGGCCTTTCCATTCATCTGCATTCACCTTTGCCGGGTCCAGGTAGCCCAGGTTCAGTCGGGCGCAGTCTTCGGCAGAAATCCGGCTTGACAGTGTGACGCGCACATTTGGCTTTTCGATGCCGTTCTCCATTAAACCTGAGCCGCGCAAATGAGTACTATGCGCCAGCACACCCAGCGGGATGTGTTTGAATCGTTCCCAGTCATTCAGGAAATAAGACAGAATGTGATAGCCGATCTCATAAATGTAATTGCCATGCACGTGACTGACTATCTCCAGATGCGGGGCATGGATGATCACCTCGCCACCAATGGAGACCGCTGGTTCGAGCTTATACATGGCCTTGGCGGCTGTCCACAATTCGTCGTACATGGCCGGGGCGCAGGACAGCACCCGCTGGTAGGGTTTCTCACACCAACGGATGTGACGCAGGGCTGAGAAATCTGCCGCCGCGTTCCAGGCCTTGAAAAGATCACCGATGAACAACCCAGCCAGGTTGTGGCCATTTCCATTATCACGGGACGATGCCACCGTCAACGCGGCCAGTGTGACCGGGGTCCGGAGCCGTTTCACCGCGGCGTGGATCATCTTCCGGACAGGCGTCTCCTTCAGGCCGATCGTGCCGACCACACCTGCCAGCGCACCCAGCCAGTGGGTGGCGTTGATCATCTCCGGGCCGGAGATGCCCGGGAAGAGATACTTCGCCCCACCTGAGAAGCCAGCCACTTCATGCGGAAAGGTCGGACCGAGAATGAGGATGTGGTCGTACTCCAGCGCGGCTCTGTTGATGCGGATGTCCACGCGCTTCGGCAGGGAGGGGTGCCAGCTTTCCCCGGCGATGGCCTTGATCTCGTCCATTTCCATTTCACCGATGGTCGCCAGCGCGGACGGGTCGTCCCAGGCATGGTTGAGCAGGCCGACTTGCTTGAAGGTGGTTGCGCGTTCTTCCGCTGTAATGCCAACCAGTTTGTTCAGGTTCTCCTCGCCCAGCGGTGGATGCGTGCCCAGGGCAACCATGAAATCGAGTTGTTTCGTATCGTGCAAGATTTCAAAAAAAGTGCGAAATAGGAACTGCAACGGCAATGAGCGCGTATGGTCAGGAATCAGCACCAATACCTTCTGCCCCCTGAACTGTCCGGCGAGACCTTTTTCAAGTGTCTCGCGGATCGTTTCGGGTGAGAGCAACCCAGATGTGGCAATTGAGTGTGCAGAAAGGTTGTCCATAGCCAAATCGTCAAACGCCACTGAAGGCCGAGAACCCACCATCCACCGGCACAACAATCCCAGTCACAAAGGCTGAGGCAGGAGAAAGCAGCCAGAGGACAGTACCCGCCAAATCATCGGGCGCACCGAAGCGCCCTATGGGGGTATGGTTGATAATGGATTGACCGCGCGGAGTCAAGACGCCGGTCTCCTTGTTGGTCAGCAGGAAGCGGTTTTGGTCAGTGAGAAAAAATCCCGGGGCAACCGCATTGACGCGGATGTCTGGTGAATATTCCTGTGCCATGTGGACTGCCAGCCATTGAGTGAAGTTGGCCACTCCCGCTTTGGCAGCAGAGTAGGCTGCGATACGCGTCAGCGGGCGGAAGGCGTTCATCGATGAGATGTTCAGGATAACGCCCGATTTCTGCCCGGCCATTATTTTACCGAAGACTTGCGAGGACAGGATGGTGCCCATCAGGTTAAGGTCGAAAACCCAGCGCAGGGCATCGACGGGCAGGTCGAAGAAGCGCTGTTCGGGATTGGTGGTGGCTGCTGGTTTGTTACCGCCCGCGCCGTTGATGAGGATATCCACTCGGCTGAATTTCGCCAGAACTTCCTGCGCCGCGGCCTCCAAGCTTTCCTTCTCCATCACGTTGCAGGCCACCGCGATGGCTTCCCCGCCGCCGGAGTGGATCGCGGCAGCCAGGGAGACTGCAGCCTCGGCGTCCAGGTCCAGCACAGCAACTTTCGCGTTGGCCGCGGCCAGCGCCCGGCACATGGCCGCGCACAACACGCCGGCACCGCCGGTTATGACGGCGACCTTGCCTGAAAAGTCAAATGATTTTTGAATATCAGATCTATCCATATGCACCTAGTCCAGAACGAAGGGGGTCAAGTGGCGGGTAAAATGTTTTTCCAGGTTAGAAGCATAGGCTTCCGGGTTGGAACGCAGGAAGTCCATGAAGCGGTCATAGAAGCACCAATCGCCGGCGGCAGATTTACAGGTCAGCACCGAGCCAAAGGTGACGTGCATGATCTCCCGGGCATCGAACTGGTCGAGCAGGGTGAGCCAATCTGTGACATCCTTGGGGAGGGGAGCGCGGCTCAATTCTGCCGAAACATGGTAACTTGCCTTGTCGGTCTCGTAATGCCGGCGGGCGAAATCGTAAATATCGCGGAACAAATCAACGTCGAGTGCGGCTATTGTGCGCAAAGCCTCAAGATAGCTGGTGCCAGCAGTTTTCAAGTGTACCAGACCACGGGTCTGGTTCATGGCTGCCGGGTAGATGCTGAACTTGTCCGAGCCGGAATGCAGGCTGAGTTTATATGGCCCAAACTGGCGGGCAATGGCGGCGTGCCCGGCCAGGCAAGTTTCGAAGGCGGCCAGGTCGCCAATATAGTCCACGCCCTTTTCGAAGCGGCCGACGTAGCGCGGCGCCAGGCTAACCCACTTCACCCCCAGGCGTTGCAACTCTTTGGCGATATAGAGATGGTCAGCATGCGAGGTGGGCTGGTTGGTTTCATCCACGGATACTTCCAACTCGAAGGAGCGCCCCACGGCGGCTTTGACCAGGTGGTGATACATAGAAGCAACGTGGGCGATGGCTCTGCCGTACTTGACGACAGCTTTGAGCAGAATCGGCTCGCTGATATCCAACCGTAGTCCTTCAATATCGAAACTCTGGCCCAGCAGACCGCTGAGGCGCGGATGGAGATTGCCGGGGAGGCTTTCGGCCAGTTCGCACAGTTCGTTCAGGCTGGCAGCTTCGGCGCGGTTGTCCACATGGGCGCCGGGGTCAATGGTGAAAAATGTATAGCCGGCGGCCAGGCAGGCGTCAATATCCGCCGGAGTTTTTAGATGGTCAGCGTCGGCACCAAAGCCACCCTGCCAGCCTTCCTGGAAAATGCCCCAGGTGGCATCATCCATCACCTGTTGCGGCGTACGCCCGGTGCGGGTCATTTCGCGGATGGACTGCTGAGCGAAAATGGGTGCGATACCCTTGCTGGAACCGGGTACTACCGTTTTTCCGCCCGCGAGGCGGACGGCACGCACATGACCGGGCGTGGCCAAGCCAACCCGATCACCCATCCCGACTGAAGTGTGCAGATTCAAAAGGCCGGGGCGCAACCAATCAAGGCGGGTGCGCAAGGTGGCGGCATTATGCGGAGTGCACGGACCGGTCAGTAGGGTCTCCCTGCCCATTTCGGAGCATTCCCCCTCGAAGCCTTCCAGGTCGGCAGGGTCAGCCAGCACCACCAATTTCAACCCGGCAGTGGTTTTCGCCAGGGCAAATTCCACACCATCGTGCTTAACCAGCGAGCGAGGGAAAATATTAAGGTTAGACAATGACAAGATGGGTTGGGCTGGACTCATGGTTTTCTCGGTGAAGGAGCGGGCTTAGCGGTGGTTTCCCGGACCAGGAGCCGGCCTTTCAACATCCTGACCCTGGGCTGCGTGGTAGTACCGGTTCCAGCGGGGTAGTCCCGGTTCCCGGACGATGCATTGGGCTCCAAAGTGTCCCTGGAGGGCTGCGCATCGAGCAGTTCCAAAACAAGACGGGCAGCTTCAGCCCCGATGAAGCGTTTGGGCTGATCGAATGTGGTCAGGGGTGGATTGGTAAAGGCCGAGAACACGATGTTATCAAATCCGGTGACAGAGAACTCATCCGGTACCTGGATGCCGGCCTGTTGCAACCCTTTCAGAACACCAATGGCCATCATGTCATTAAAGCAGACCAATGCGCTGGGAGGGTAGCTCAGGGCGAGGAAATACTCCAGCCCGGCGAGGCCTTCCTCGGGTCCGCCGCCAGAGGCTTCGTGAATGTATTCAGGAGGTACTGCCAGCCCGGCCGCACCCATTTCCTGTTGGAATCCGTTCAAACGATCCAGTGTGGTGCGGCCAGAGGAAGAGTTGCCGAGGTAGGCGATCCGCCGGTGTCCCAGGTCAAGTAGATGACGTGTAATTTGGCGGCTGCCATCCACATCATCGTGGTAAATGGAATAACGGTAATCTTCAGCAGCCTGATTATTGACCACCACAATCGGGACACCGTAGGCAAGGAACTGGCGGCGTTGCTCCGCTTTGAAGGAGGCCGAGCAGATGATCACCCCATCCACGCGGTGCTCGCTCATGGCCTGGACGATGGCCTGCTCCCGTTGCGGGTCATGCTGCGAGGCAGCCATGAACAGG
>JBGPQK010000098.1:0-7612 GCA_041489005.1 Anaerolineae bacterium | reverse complement strand
GCTGTCAAGCTTGCTGGCAACATCAACCATCGGTATCGCAACCGGCTTGGCGGGAACGGGCGCTGAGACGGGGGCGTTGGGTGTGTAAATAGGCCCCGGACCTTTTGAAATATTCTGAGCGGGTCTGGCGGGTGTAGTAGGCGCAGCTGCTGGTTTTTGAATACCAAGTTTCTGGAGGATAGAACTGAAAATACTCATGACATATCCTTTCTAGAGGGGGAAGGGTTTGAGTTGCAGGCGAATAGCTAATCTCAATTCGCTGTATTTAGATTATAACATTGTTATCCCCAGGTCACCATTCATAGAAACAGAAATGCAGAACTTCCTCACGGTAATGAGGAGTTCTGATTCGCAATTCCACCAAAGGGAATTGAAAATTAGAGACCCTTGACCAGCAGGCCAAGGACGAGTAGGACTAACCCTACTAAAACGAACCAGAAATCGTAAGTTGTTACGAACGGAATTTTTGTCAGGTGGCCTAATAAGCCCAGCACACCCAGAATAACCGCAATCCAAAACGTAATGACCTTAGGGGGAGTAAGTTTCATTTTCGTTCTCCTTTGAACGAGTGAACCTTGAACACCTTTGGCAGAAATTACAAATACGTCTTTTCATTAAAATCCACAAGAAACGGTTTGAATCCGAATCCGGTCCAGCAAATTTCACCTTTTTATCATTCTCATCTTTGTATTTAGGATGATCATCCTTCCTCCCGAAAAAGCAATGGATGTCATCATAGCCATACAAGTAATCTTAATCTCCTCTCCAACAATTCTTTAAGGATAAAACAGCAGAATTAGTGTTATTATCAATTATATATTCAATCCCAAAAGGAGAATAATATGAACGAACTAGTAAATCTCATTGTCAAAAAGACCAGCATCCCGGCCGCGACCGCCCAGATCGTCGTCAGGATGGTCATTGATTACATCAAGAAGAAACTTCCCGCCCCCGTCGGTGCACAAATCGACAGCCTGCTGAGCAATGATGCTACTGTCAAGAAGGCCGAAAATGTGCTCGGCAGGCTGGCGTCCAAGATGGGGAATAAGAAGAAATAGCAAAATGTCAGAGCTGGATTTATCCCGGGAGTAGCTTATTTTCCCTAATCAAGTAAAGATATCTTTCCCGCTATTAGACAAAGGAGAAAACCATGAAAATAATTGACATTGAAGGAATTGGACCGGCATATGCCGTCAAGTTGACCAAAGTCGGTATCCGCTCCGTGGAAGCGCTCTTGAAAAAAGGCGCATCCGACAAAGGCCGCAAGGAAATTGCAAAAGCAACCGGGATCACTCATACTTTGATCCTGGAATGGGTGAACCGGGCCGACCTGTACCGGATTAAAGGGGTCAGCAGCCAATATTCCGACCTGCTCGAAAAAGTCGGCGTGGATACCGTGGTAGAACTGTCCAAGCGTGTGGCCGAAAATCTATATAGTAAGATGATTGCAGTCAACAAGGCCAAGAACCTGGTCAATAAAATGCCGGGCGTCAAGCAGGTCAAGAAGTGGATCAATCAGGCAAAAAAACTACCCAGGATCGTGACCTACTAGAACTTACCTGTCCGTGGACGACCACCAATTGTAGGTGATTTTTCCACCCAAAAGACCAAAAAAACTGGCGTTGCACTATCCGCCAGTTTTTTTACCTTATTCCCCCCCTTCTAGAAGGATCTCATTTTCAAAAAGCGTTTTCAAAAGGAGAAATCCATGCCCAACCAACCTTATGTTCACTTCCCGGACAGAATGACCGAATCACTGATGAATTTCAATAAGGCGATCAATGACAACAAGAGTACGTAGGACTCGATCCAAGACATGGCTGTCGAGCTGACGCGAGCCATCCGCTCGCTGTTGTAGTTATGAAATATGTCGGCATGGCTGACGAAATCCTTGGTACCAGCGTCCCGATTATGGAAGGGCTGCCGATTGTGCCCGAGTAAATCAAAGTCTTTGCCAAGGATGCTTTAGATCTCTCAAAGAAGATCGCCGCGGCAAGCTAATTGGCAGAAAAGGTTCTACCCGGTGGAGAAGCTGGGCTGACAACTGCCGACATGGGCAGACTACAAGCCTCTACCGGGCAGGTAGCAAACCTGACAAAGGCGCTCCAGGCGATGGTCCCGGCAAGTGCGAAGTAATTTGTGTGATGATCTCAAAATATATCTTATTACTAGTGAACACAGTCTCCTCTCCAAATTCGGAGAGGAGACTTATTAAGTTAGTGTATTGCAATGCAAAGAATCTTTGACAAATCCCTCTGCACCTGCTATACTGATTTCGCCTTGATAGAAGACAACATTTGTGCACTATCTCTTAAAAAGTAAACTTTTACTGCCTACGGGCAGTTGGCAAACTCACAATTTACCTGTTCCCTTATCCCCTGCAAAATGCAAGGGGCGTTTTGTATTTTATTTAAATTGGGCGGGTAGAAATACAAAGGATATAACATGAGTAAAGAACAAAAACTACGTATCATTCCCATCGGTGGCCTGGGCGAAGTAGGCAAGAACATGATGGCTTACGAGTACGGCGGCCGCATCCTGGTGGTGGACGCTGGGATGATGTTCCCCGATAACGATATGCTGGGGGTAGATTACATCATCCCTGACTTCCAGTACTTACGCGACAATTCCAAGCGGGTGGATGGCATTTTCATCACCCACGGACATGAAGACCATATCGGTGCCATCCAGCATCTACTGGCTTCTGTACCGGCACCGGTCTATGCCACTCCCCTGACCCGAGGCCTGATCGAGGTCAAACTGGCGCGTAATGGCCTTTCGAACATGTCAGATATACGGACGGTGCAAGCCGGTGAAACGGTCCGGATTGGTCCATTCCAAGTCGAAACCTTCCATGTCTGCCACTCCATCCCGGATGCCATCGGCCTGGGCATCACCACTCCCGCAGGGCTGATCGTCCACACCGGCGATTACAAGTTTGACCAGACCCCGGTGGATAACTGGCCGACAGACTTTGCCAAACTGGCCGAATTTTCAGCGCGCGGAGTGGCTGTCTTGCTCGGCGATTCGACCAACTCAGAACGCTCCGGCTGGACACCCTCCGAACGAGTGATCGGCCCGGCTTTCGACGAGGTTTTTCGCACCGCCCCAGGTCGCATCATTATCGCGACCTTCGCCTCGCTCATCGCCCGGATGCAGCAGGTGGCCGACGCGGCTGTCCGAAATGGTCGCAAAATGGCCTTTGTGGGGACGAGCATGGTGGATAATGCCAAGATTGCCCAGAAAATGGGTTACCTGGATATTCCTGAAAAGACTCTGGTCAGTCTGGAAGAAGCCCTGCATCTGCCGAATAAAGAAGTGGTGTTGATGTGCACCGGTTCGCAGGGAGAACCGTCGTCCATTATCGGCCGACTCGCAACCGGCACCAACCGTCAATTCGACGTGGAAACCGGCGATACAATCGTGCTTTCATCCCATCCCATACCAGGCAACGAGGAGGCGATTAGCAAGACGATCAATCGCCTCATGCGGCGCGGTGCGGAGGTAGTCCATGAGGCAATCTCACCGGTACATGTTTCAGGTCATGCCAGTTCGGAGGAGCAGAAACTCCTGCTCAACCTGGTGCGGCCCAAGTTTGTCATGCCCATCCACGGTGAACTGCACCATTTGAGCCGTCACGCCAGCCTGGCTAAGCAAGTCGGCATCCCGGCGGAGAATATTGTCGTCGTCGAAAATGGACAGGTTGTGGAACTCGCGGATGGCAAGCTCACGTTAGCTGAACGCATGCCTGGCGGCTATATCTTTGTTGAAGGCGAGAGCGTGGGCGAAATTGACCTGGATGTGATGCGCGAGCGCGAGCAACTGGCTCGCTCCGGGATTGTTCTTATTACTGCAACTCTGGATAAATACTCCAACCGCTTATTGAAAGAACCCGAGGTCATCACGCGCGGCTTCATCTCTCCCGAAGATGCCGAGACACTTGTTCCCGCTGTTCAAAAGAAGGTCACCGACCTGGTCAATAGCGGAGGAATGGATGATGAAAAGAACATCACCGACGCGGTGCGAAGCCTGCTCCGCAACCAGACCGGACGCCGACCGATGATCTTTGTGGCGGTGACGAAAGCGTAAATCCGAAAATAAAAAGAGAAATAAAAAACCGCACACCAAAGAGTGTGCGGTTTTTTATAATTGGTCTGGATTCTATCGGCCAAGCGCATCCCAACCGGCATATTTAGCGGTATCGGCAAGCTCGGCCTCGATGCGCAGCAACTGATTGTACTTAGCAACACGGTCTGAACGAGCCGGGGCGCCAGTCTTGATCTGGCCCATGTTCAGGGCAACAGCGAGGTCGGCAATGGTGCTGTCTTCGGTCTCGCCGGAACGGTGGGAAGTGACCGCGCGCCAGCCAGCCCGGTGACAGGTCTCGACTGCTTCGATGGTTTCGGTAAGCGTACCGATCTGGTTGAGCTTTACCAGCAGGGCATTGCAGGCTTTTTCACGAATGCCACGGCGAACGCGTTCCGGGTTGGTCACCAGCAGGTCGTCGCCGACGATCTGGATTTTGTCACCCAGTTCCTTCGTCATTAGTATCCATGATTCCCAATCGTCCTGGGCCAGGCCATCTTCAATGGAGACAATGGGGTAATCCTTGACCCATTTGGCCCAGAAGGCAACCATCTGCGGACCAGTCAGCTTCTTACCTTCTTTGCGCAGGTTGTAGGTCTTGGTCTCTACGTCGTAGAGTTCGGAGGCGGCGGGGTCCAACGCAATGGCGACCTGTTCACCGCGGCCAGCCTTGAAACCGGCCTTGGCGATGGCTTCCAGAATGACTTCCACGGCCTCATTGTTGGCCTTGAGCGCCGGGGCATAACCGCCCTCGTCGCCGACCAGGGTGACATAACCCTTATCCTTGAGCACGGATTTGAGGGCGTGATAGATTTCGGCACCCCAGCGCAAGCCCTCGGCAAAGGTCGGTGCGCCGAACGGCATGACCATGAACTCCTGGGCGTCGGTGGACTGCCAGGCGGTGTGTGCTCCGCCGTTCAGGATATTCATCATCGGGACGGGCAATACGTGGGCATACACTCCACCGATATAGCGGTAGAGGGGCAGGCCGAGCGAGGCTGCAGCAGCCCTGGCAACGGCCAATGAAACACCCAGGATGGCATTGGCGCCGAATTTGGATTTGTTAGGTGTTCCATCCAGGGCCAGCAGTTCCATATCAATGGCTTTCTGGTCGGTGGCATCCCAGCCGAAAAGGTCGTCGCCAATCTCGTCGTTGACGGCGGCAACGGCTTTCATCACGCCCTTGCCATTGTAGCGTTTCTTATCGCCGTCGCGCAATTCAAGCGCCTCGTGGACACCGGTGGAGGCCCCGGAGGGGACCGCGGCACGGCCCCACGAGCCGTCAGCGAGGACGACTTCAACTTCCACGGTCGGGTTGCCGCGCGAGTCGAGGATTTCCTGCCCTGTGATGAGTTCGATTGTTGAGTCCATTTTAATACTCCAGTTGATTGATTTCGGACAGATCGTCCGTTGGTCTCCAAGTTTAAGAGTATAACTCACTTTCCTTTTATAAAACCTGCTTTTTCTCCCGCCGCCTTTAGCAATCCTACAAATAACGGGTGGGGACGCATCGGGCGGGAGAGGAACTCGGGGTGGAACTGACTGCCAACCATGTAGGGATGATCCTTGAGTTCGGCAATTTCCACCAGCAACCCATCCGGTGAAATGCCAGAGAAAGTCATCCCGGCTTTTTCGAATTCTTCCCGGTAGGCATTATTGAACTCCCAGCGATGACGGTGGCGCTCCTCCACCTGCTTCTCACCATAGGCTCCTGCGGCTTTCGTCCCCGGCGTGAGCACGCAGGGGTACAGCCCCAGGCGCATGGTACCTCCCATTTCAGAAATAGCACGTTGCTCCAGCATCAGATCAATAACCGGATGGGCTGTGCTGCGGTCAAATTCAGTCGAGTTGGCATCCTCGTAACCGAGCACATCCCGGGCGAACTCCACGCACATCACCTGCATCCCCAGGCACAGACCCAGATATGGGACCTTGTTCTCGCGGGCATATTTTGCCGCCTGGATTTTCCCTTCGATTCCTCGCGAGCCAAAACCCCCTGGGACGATAATGCCTCCCGCTGATTTGACGAGATCCCAGCCCTTGCCCTTCTCCAAATCGCTGGAAAGCACCCAAAGGATGTCTGCCTCCAGCCCCAGCGACAGGGCTGCATGGTTGACCGCCTCCCGCACCGACATGTAAGCATCTTTCAACTCGACATACTTTCCAACCAGGGCTAATTTGACCACCGGTTTCGATTTGCGGACTTCCTCCACCAACCGCCGCCACGGACCCCAGTCCGGTTTTGCACTGGCTTTGAGGCCCAACCGTTCCACAAGATAGTCCCCCACCCCTGCATCTTCGAGAAGGAGTGGTACTTCATACAATACCTGTGAGGTGACCATCGGGACGACCGCGAGTTTATCCACGTCGCAGAACAAGGCGATCTTTTCACACAAGCCGTCTTCGACCGGGTAATCTGAACGGGCAATGATCATATTAGGAGAAATACCGATTGAACGCAATGCCGCCACCGAGTGCTGGGTCGGTTTGGTCTTGAGTTCCTGGGTGGCGCCGATGAATGGTAGCCAGGTCACATGGACAAAGAACGTATTTTCGCGGCCAACCTCGTTACGCAACTGGCGTAGAGCTTCCAGAAACGGCTGAGACTCGATATCGCCGACTGTTCCGCCAATCTCAAGGATGACAACCTCCGCCCCAGTTTCTTTAGCCACCAGCCCGATACGGCGCTTGATTTCGTTGGTGATGTGCGGAATGACCTGGATGGTGCCGCCCAAGTAGTCACCATGACGCTCTTTCCCAATCACCTCGGCATAAACTTGACCGGTGGTGAAATTGCTGAAGCGGCCCAATCGAATATCCACAAACCGTTCGTAGTGACCCAGGTCAAGGTCCGTTTCCGCTCCGTCGTCCAGTACATAGACTTCACCGTGCTGGTAGGGAGACATCGTACCGGGATCCACATTAATGTATGGGTCGAGTTTCTGAACCGTGACTTTGAAACCGCGTGATTTGAGCAACAAACCTGTAGCCGCGGCGGTCACACCCTTCCCGACCGAACTAACAACACCACCAGTGAAAAAGATGTATTTTGTGGGCATAATCACCTCTCCAAAACAAAGGAAGTGGGGAGGGCCATTGAGTGGCGTCCTCCCCACGCGGATAGACGGGTATAGCGTAAGGTGTGTGTGTATTTCAAATTCATCCGACCAGTTTGACTAGGTCCTCTGCGGCGCGGCGCATTTCCAGAAAAATGAGACCAAGCTTGCCATCCTGGCGGGCCAGCGCGGTTAGCACAGCTTCTGAACCGACCGAAGTCAAGACAATAAAGCCATTGCTGCCCTTGATATAAACCTGGTTCAAGCCACCACGACCCAGTTCCTCGGCAATGCGTTCGCCCAGGCTGAGCATTGCCGCTGACATAGCCGAGACGCGGTCTTCTTCCACCTCAGCTGGCAGGGCGGAGGCCATGATCAACCCGTCCACAGAAACGATTGCAGAGGCTTCAATGTCCGGCGCGGCAGCCTGCATTGAGCGCAGGCGGTTGACCATCTGTTCGTTGCGATTT
>JBGPQK010000097.1:0-7630 GCA_041489005.1 Anaerolineae bacterium | reverse complement strand
GATCCGACTCGAGCGGGTGCGTGGGGCGAGATGAGCGCTGCCTTGAGACAACTAGGGCGATACGATGAGTGTATCGAAGCCGCCACCAAGGCGATCGAAATCAAGCCGGACCTCTGGCTCGCGTACATCAATCGGGGTCATTGTAATATTAACATTGGTAACAATGAGCAGGGAAACGCGGACTACCAGGTGGTTCTCGATCACGATCCAACTGACTCCAATTCCTGGTTCGACCTCGGGTATGCGCAGCAGCAATCCGGTGAACCACAGGCGGCAATTGCGTCGTATTCCAAATCACTGGAACTGGATCCTTCCAATTACTCTGCGAACATTAACAGGGGGAACATTTACCTTGACCTGCGCCAATACAACAATGCCTTTAATGACTTCAATGCTGCGCTTAAGTTTGGGGATATTGCGCTTGCATACTCCGGTCGTGGCTCGGCGTATTATTATTTAAAGAAGTACGACCTCGCAATTAAAGACCTTGAGAAGTCCAGATCATTATATCCATACGACGCCAATACCTTTTGTTTCCTGTCGCTCACTTATTTTGAAGTCAAAAGATATCAAGATGCTTTGGATAGCGCCGCGTCTTCCCATGAGATCGCCCCAAAGTGCGGGGGACAAAGGCTGGTAGAGATCCAGGCAAGGTCGTATTACGGCCTGGGGAATTACGAACAGGCACTTTTATATATCGATAAGGCCCTTGACATGGGAGAGTACACACTTGGATACTACTATCGAGGGATCATCTTCCAGGCTGCCGGTAGGAACGATGAGGCCATCCGGGACTTGGAACAATTCCTTTCCTACTATGAACCTAATGATAATCATATTCCTGAAATCGCCGACGCAAGATCACGACTGACAAAATTAAAGCCTTGATCCCTGCCTACGCCGGAGATCAGAGGGGGACGACCCAATACTAACTTGATATGGAACGGATGCTCGCGGCCACTGCCGGTGACCTGGCTGCACCTGCCTTAATGGCCTTTACCCCATCACTGAATTGACTGACTCCTGGGATTAAATTCTTCCGGATATCGCCAACGTTTCTCCAAATGGATGAGATCCTGCTCCTGGCCGGCCCTATAATATGCGCTAAGTTTAGCGTATTTGTTTGGATGCACTACGTAACAGGTGTGTAGCGAATTGGTTAGCGATCTGGTAAAATATAGAACAACGGCTCATACAAATAATTATTGTACGAGCCATAATATAACCGCCACATTTTGGGGTGAAGAGCGGGGAAAAAACCCTATATATAGTGTATGAGCGTGAAGAGGCTCGAACTCTTAACCAACGGCTTAAAAGGCCGCTGCTCTGCCATTGAGCTACACGCCCGGTGCGGACTGCATTCTATCACACCCCCCCTTCATGCGTCAATCATCGGAACGCAGCAACCGGTTCAACTCCTCAAAATCCACGCGCGCTGTGAAATCCAGGCTGAGCGGTGTCAGCGAGACCAGCCGCTTGACCCGCAGGACGTATACATCGCTATCCTCGCTCTCGGTGTCCAAATTGGCTGCTTCCTGGTAATCCACCGGCCCCCGCTCTTCCCAGGATTTACGCTTGGGCCTCACCGGGATAAAGTACCGCTGGTGGGCCAGGCGGGTCACCTGCCAGGGCGTCTGGCGCGTGGCGTCAGATGGAACGTCCACTTTAAGCAGATCCACTTCCGGCGGGAATTGCTTCTCCAGCATTTTTCGGGCAAAGTAAGCGGTGAAATAAGCCGCAGCCGAAAAATCAACATCAGTGGAGTACGAGAGATGATGCGCCCGGTCGGTTTCCAGCGAAGCTGCCAGGGCCGGGATGCCCTGCGAAGCGGCCTCCATGGCCGCACCGACCGTGCCGGAGATGGTGATGCCCGTGGCAACATTTTCGCCATAATTGATGCCGGAGACGACCAGATCTGGTTTCTGCGGCATGATCTCCAGGATGCCGTGCAAGACAGCCTGCGCCGGGGTTCCGCCGACGGCGTAGACGGTCCAATCCTTGTCGCGCACGCGCAGGACCTCGGGCCGGATTATGCCATCCGAGCTCATCGGCAGACTGCGGCCCATGCCCGAAGACTGGTCGCGCGGCGCGGCCACGGTCACATATCCGATGTCCGAGAGTGATTCCGCCGCCGCCCACAAACCTGGCGATTGAATTCCATCATCATTGGTAAGTAAAATCTGGCACTTTTCCATATCATCTCCAGAAAAGAAAGGAAGCGGGAGGTTACCCGCTTCCCTGGTGCCCCTTGTGCGATTCGAACGCACAGCCTTTTGGTCCGCAACCAAACGCTCTGATCCATTGAGCTAAAGGGGCAACTCTTTAAGCGGCGAAAATTGTAACCGAGAATCAGATGAAGGTCAAGCATTCGCACAAAACGCTTCAGGGTGTCGATTTATGGAGAGAAAGTCACTTCCATCGTCATCCCCCACAGCAGACTGGGGACGGGGTCGTTCAACCGGACGTGGACGGTGTACAGGACATCCCCACCCTGGATTTGGGCCGCCCCGCTGATCGACTCCACCACGCCGGTCATAGGCACGCCCGGGAACTCCCCGGGAGAGATATCCGTGCTAATGCCCCGCAGAGCAGGAAAATCGCCTACGGCGGCTTCATAGACTTTGCAGACCTGTCGTAACTGGATGAGTGGTTGGGTTGATTCGTCAGGGGAGCACCTTCCACTTGAATACTTTTCTTACGGGGCGACACGTTTTTTCTCTTCCAGAAGAACAGGGTTAACTCTAGAAAAGGATTCTACTTCTTAACGGTGGCGTATTCGGTCGGGGAGTGGGAAGGGCTAAACCATCTGTGTTGGAGTATATTCCCCCCCAATCAACCGGTATAATAGGGCATGTCGAGGAGAACCTATGAATAAATTTCTGGAACAATTGCAATTCGGCAAAACCCTCGTTGCCGACGGAGCCGCTGGCACCAATCTCCACAAGATGGGTCTCCAGCCCGGTATCATCCCTGAAGACCTGGTGCTCGACCAACCTGACCTGATCCTGGAACTCGAAACCGCCTTCGCCACTGCCGGGTCGGACATTATTCTGACCTGCACTTTCGGCGGGACGCGTTTGCGGATGAAGGACTCGAAATATGCGCAGCGCGTTACCGAGGTTAACAGGCGTGCTGTTGAACTGGCCCGCGAAGCCGCTTCAACCCGAGGTGGGATCCTGGTCGCCGGTTCCATCGGGCCAACCGGTCAGTTGATGAAACCCTATGGCCTCCTGACTCCTGACGAGGCCTTAGCTGCTTTTACAGAACAGGTCCAGGGCCTGGTTGCGGGCGGCGTGGACCTGCTAGTCATCGAGACCATGTTCGCTTACGATGAAGCCGACGCAGCTTTTAAAGCAGCGCGCACTGTCACCGATTTGCCCATTGTGGTCTCCTTCAGTTATGACCGCGGCGTGCGCACGATGATGGGCGTCAAACCCGCGGAGATGATCAAACATTACAAAGAGATGGGCGCGGCGCTGGTGGGTGCCAACTGCGGCACATCGTTGGAAAACACGGAAAAGGTAGCGCAGGAATACGCCGCTACCGAGTCGGATTTCCCGCTATGGATTAAACCCAACGCAGGTTTGCCGCGCTTGGTGGATGGGAGCACTGTCTTCGATGTGACGCCGCAGCAGATGGCCGAATCTGCCATGAAATTTGTAGCATTGGGGGCGCGCGTGGTGGGCGGCTGCTGCGGAAATACGCCGGAACACATCGCTGCGATTGCGAAAACGGTCAATTTAGTATAATGACAGGAAGACAATTGCAGGAAATCAGAAAAAATACAGCCGTGATAAACGGCTGTATTCTGCTATCCTTCCTTGTGGCTTGTACTTCATCAACCCCGGTAACCCCCACGGTGGCGGCATCTTCACCCAATGGCAGCCTGCCACAACCAACTCTCGCCACTCCCTCTCCCCCTGCTGCCTCGGCCACCGCCGAATTAGTCCCGACATCCACCCCTACGCCGCTTCCCCCGGACTTTTGGCAGAAACTCCCAATCATTCCCACAAAAATCAGCGACCGCGTCCGCGAAATATACCAGCACGGGCAGACCCTGGGAAACAACCCCCGCGTCTTCTCTCGAATCGGCGACTGTGCCAGTGCCGCCCCAGCCTTCCTGGTTGGCTTTGACCGCAATTACAATCTGGGAGAGTACACCTACCTTCAACCCGCCATTGATTATTTTCAGGGTTCCTTTGAACGCCCCAGTTGGGCTGCCAAAAATGGATTGAACTCCGCCGGTCTGTTGACCACCCTCTGGACTGGCGAGAAGTGCTTGAACAATGAGACCCTGCTCGACTGCCAGTATCGTCTGGACCATCCCGGTTTTGCCATCATTTCCATCGGCACCAATGAAGCCTACTATATCCACCGCGCCCCGGCAGCCTTCGAGCGCAACATGCGCATTATCATCGAAGATACGATTGCTCAAGGCATCATTCCCATCCTGGGCACCAAAGCCGATGATTCTGAAGGCGATAATTCCATCAATGCCATCCTCGCCCGTCTCGCCCTGGAATACGACCTGCCGCTCTGGAATTTCTGGCTGGCAGTCCAGCCTCTACCAAACCAGGGATTGATCGATCCGTCGCACCTCAATACCATTTCGTACACGAATTTTACCGATTTCTCCATCCCCGATAGTCTGGAATATGGCATGCAGATGCGCAACCTGACCGCCCTGCAAATGTTGTATTTTCTCTGGGAACAACTGGCGGAGACTCCCCCGGCTGTCTTGGTTCCAACCCTCTCGCCTACCCCTTAAACCATCGTATTTTCAGAAGCATGCAAAGCGCCCCGACGACGGGGCGCTTCAAATTCTGAGCAAGATCATCCAGGTGGAGGCCTATTTATCCTGGCAGACGCCGGGGGTCACCTGCCGGTTCCAGGTGCATGTTGGGTATTGGCTGCAGGACTGGGGATCCTTGAATTGTCTGCAATCGAATGGCAGCGGGGTAAAGGTTGGGGTGGGAACGTCAGCCAGCACCCGCACCGGGGCGGTGTCCGCAGACGGGCTGCCGCTCTCCTGCGGGACCCAGCAGCCGGTCTGGGGCGTGATCATGATATACAGCCAGGTGTTCTCCAGGTTACGCCCATCGATTGGGTAGGACTGACCCTGCATCGCCAGGCTGATCGAGCTGAAGACCGGATTCGGACCCGAACGACAGTAGGCATTGAATTTTGGGATGAAATAAAATGGTGGCGGGGTGGGCGTGAAAGTCGATACAAGGGTCGGTGTGTCGGTGATAACCGGTGGTGGCAAGACCGGTCCGAGCCAGGTGAATGTATTCACGATGCTCAGGAAAAGGGCATCCATTACATCCTTGCTATATGCTGGCAAAGGGGTTGGAAATGCGTTGGGGTGGTGGGAATGGAGGACGAAGGATAGGCTGATACAGTACCACTCGGTGGCAGTCGAATAAGCGATCCATTCGTAGATTGAGCCCATGGCACCCTCAGAGGCCTCTTCGATCACCCAGTAAATCCCGTTGATGGTTTTCGTTCCTGTCACGAGGGTGCCAGGAGGAGGAGCATAGGCATCGCCATACGGGCTCAGACACGGGATCTCTGATGTTCTGGCGGCTATGTCCAGATAGCTCTCCACAAGGTTGGTCCCGGATTGGATTGGTAATTGGATGCGCGCCGCGTTGGGCGTGTCGATCACCAGTGAGCCTCCGGAAGGATATTTCAATTGGAACTGGTAGGTGGCGTTGGTGTAGGTCAACCAGGTCGGCAGCGAACAGGCTGCCAGCATGGAAACGATGATGATGATCGATAGGGTTTTGAGAAGGTTTTTCATAGACACTCCCTAAATAATAACAGTTGAAGGGAACACAATCCGCATTCTCGGAATCGATGAGCTTATTGTCGCGCCGAATCGCGCTGATTTCAATAGTACTGATGCCTGACAGGTGACACAATAGCGCTTGAAGTGTGGTAATAAAAAAGCTACCCGGCCTGTTCAGGCGGCTGCGTGCGGAAAACAAATTTATGAAGTATTCCCGGCCTGTAAGTACGCGTCCACCACGCGTTCGAATATTGAGCGGTATGAGTCCGCTTTTCAGCATCGCATCGTGGAACTTGAAGGTCAAATTTGTTGTCCCGGGCTTTCCTGACCATTTCGCGCAACTCAACCATTTTAATCTCGCTAATTTTGTAGGCGCGGGCCTGACCCACTTATACATTTTTGTTTTGTTTGTCACCGAGGCGTTGGAGAGTTTGGTTTTGTGGCTTTGCATTCTAAACTTTTCCAGGATACAGGTTGATCTTACATGGAAACCTGTTTCATACACAAATTGGGGAATTTAGGTTCACATGCAACAAGGAGATTCCCTTCATGAATAATGGAATGAGGCGTTGCCCGGTTTGCAGGACCGGCATTTTACACTATACTCTTTCCAGTTGATCTAATTTCCTAGCAATTTATGAGCTGTCAACCCACCAAACAGCGGTGAAACACCTGGTTGGGCGTCAGGTTACCGATACTAAAATTATTGGATTCCTACGAAGAAGGAGAAAAAATGTCAGACAAAACTTCAAGCAATGTTCAAGGAAAACAAGAATCCAAAAAGGGGACTTCGTCGTCGACCAGCCTGGTAGTTCGCGCTGGACTGTTTGTGTTGTTCTTGATTTGTTCGCTGGCGATTTTCCTGTTCGGATCGAATTACCACAAATTGTTCCCCACCAATGGCAACAGTATTTACTCAGGGAGTCTCTCAGCTGTTTTCCTGATCGCCGCCGTACTGTTCAAGCGCAATGAAAAGTTTGCCGAATACTGGCAGATCGCATACGCCTTCTTCGTTGCTTCAGCTGTCAACCTCGTATCAGCCCTCTTTGCCGGCTACAACAGCGCGATTGTGCAATCCTTTGGCCTGTCAATGGACTCAAACCAGGGTTATGGGCTTGCGAAACTATATGATGCCCTGCTGGTTGTCATTCCCATCCTCGTGCTGACCAAGTTATCGGGCACAGACCTGGGTTCGTTGTTTATTAAGAAAGGGAACCATGATAATAAATGGGGGCTGGGCATAGGCGCCCTGGTGCTGTTCAATTATTTGACCTCGGTAATCATCTTCTTTGGGACCGGCTACAGCCTGGAAAAGCTCGGCTCGGCGATTGTGTGGGGAGCAGTATTTGCATTTAGCAACGGCTTCCTGGAGGAGTTGTGGCTCAGAGGACTCTTCCTGAAGAAACTGGTACCGATGATCGGGGTTGCAGGAGCAGTTTTGCTGACGTCTGTCTGGTTTGCCGCGCTCCATTTTCTATCTGTGGCGTTCCTGCCAGCGATCGTCGTTCCGATTTTCGTGGTCAACACATTCACCCTGGGTTTGGCATGCAGTATTTTGATGCTGAAAACGGACAGTATCTGGGGAGCTTTTCTGATACATGCCGCGGCGGACCTGTTCATGTTCATCGCCATACTGGCCGTTCATTAGCGCATCGAACGGTTTGGCGAACCCTATCGAAAATATATGAAACGCCACAGGACGGCTATCGCTGCGCTTCCGGGCGTAGATTGGTAAAGAACATGTCCGTTGGCGTAAAAGAAGTACTGCCCCCCGACTCGCGCTCCCCGCTTGCAGGTTGAACTTGGGTGGATCTGTAGAAAACACAAGCCGGACAGGAT
>JBGPQK010000096.1:0-7770 GCA_041489005.1 Anaerolineae bacterium | reverse complement strand
GTTCCCCCAGTTCTCAGCGTTCTTCCTTTTTCTTTCGACTGTGAATTGGAATCAATAACAGGAACCCAATCGTAATCAGCCCCTCGCCTATCTGCACCCCGGTTGCCTGCCATGGGCCAAAGAACGGAATGAGCGGTGGCGCCCGTGTCCCCAAGCCGAAATAATCCGCCATACCGGAGAAAGCAGCCACCACGTACCCGGTCACGACCAGGCGGGAACCGATGTCGGCGGCGATGGTGCGATCGCCGTTTCTCCAGAAGGTCATCAAGCCGATGTACCCGCCGGTGCAGATAATTGCCAGCCCCACCATAAAGACTGCGATCTGCACAAACCCAACCGCCGGACTGCGATCCAGGCCAAAAAGTGCCGGGCGGGCACCAACCAGAAAAACGAGCAAGCCAAATAATGTCAAAAACAGCCCAAAGCGGACGCGCAACCGCGATGGAATACCTTCAGGAGAAGTATTTGGGGAGAGTTGGTTAGGAGTTGTCATGGTAAGAACGTCTGGAGGTGGCGCAACCAGTTCTTCCCCAGAACCGCTGCGACCTGCTCGTCATTATACCCTTTCGCCGCCAGAATGGGACCAAGTTTTTGCAGGTCGGCAATCGTATCCACCCCGGCAGGCGCGGCGGACAGGCCAAAGCCGCCGTCGAAGTCGCTGCCCAGACCCACGTGCCGGGCATCCCCGGCCATCTGGCAGATGCGGTCCACATGCGCGGCCAGCATTTCAAGCGTAATGCTGTCACGCGGGTCGCCAGATTTCCATTCATTGGTCAGAAACCTGCAGAACGGCACTACACCAATGATTCCGTCGCGTTCGAGAATACCCTTGATGACATCATCTCGAAGCAGCCGGTTCCCATCGTAGTTGGGCACGAGAGCAGCTGCATTGGCATGGCTGGCAATAATGGGACCCGGATACAAGTCAAGAGCCTGCCGTGCCGACATTTCGTCCATGTGACTCAGGTCGAGCGTGAACCCGATGTCTGCCATTGCCTTGAGCAGGAGGCGGCCTTCATCCGTGAGTGGTCCCGGCTCCCGCGTGCCACCACAGTAGCGATTGCCAGCCCATGCCGGGCCGATGACCCGTAAACCCCACTCCCACCACTCGTCCAGTTCGGATAGGGTGCGTACACCCTCCGCCCCTTCCATCAACGGCACAAGACCGACGGGATGGCTTTCAGAGTTGGAATCGGCCCAATGGGTCAGGACCGTTTCCAGGTCCGCCCGTGAAGCGATGAGACGGAAATGGTCGGGGTGTTCGTCCGTCAGCTTGTGATAAGCATCCAGTTGAGCGCGGTAAAGAAGATGAGCCTGGTCGAAATCTGCATACGCCTGTTTGTCCCACTCACCGGTCTTGTGGCGGGTGGGCGTGACGAACAAGGTGCTGAAAACGACAGCCACGCGCCCGCGTTGGTAATCAGGCCAGCCAAGCAGTGTCTCACCGTTGTGTTTAGGCGCAACCGAACCGTTTTCGAATTCGAGGTGGCGCGTTTCAACGGCGGCACGGTTATAATCCCGTCCGAAGTTCAGGATGTTGTAGGCAATATCTTCGTGGGCGTCGACGATGAGAGGGAGCATGGCAATTTAAAAACCCGGTCTCAGGAAGAAACCAGGTTTCTCTTTTCTACTCTTGGGGGGTTTCCTTGTCATCGGAAGGTTTGTCGTCCACCGGTTCCGGGCTGACATTTTCCACTTCAACCTTTTTCAGGTCGAGGTCCTTATCCACCGGTTCCGGGTTGATGTTTTCCACTTCAACCTTTTTCAGGTCGAGGTCCTTATCCACCGGTTCCGGGTTGATGTTTTCCACTTCAACCTTTTTCAGGTCGAGGTCCTTATCCACTGGTTCCGGGTTGGTATTTTCCACATCAACTTCTTTCAAGTCGAGGTCATTATCCACCGGTTCTGGGTTGGTATTTTCCACATCAACTTCTTTCAGGTCGAGGTCCTTATCCACCGGTTCCGGGTTGACGTTTTCCACATCAACTTCTTTTAGATCGAGGTCATTATCCACCGGTTCTGGGTTGACATTTTCCACATCAACTTCTTTTAGATCGAGGTCATTATCCACCAGCTCTAGGTTGACGCCTTCGAGATCAATCTGTTTCAGGTCCAGATCTTTATAAGCACCCGAATCAACCTTGCGTAAGCTCAAGCCGATTCGGCGCTGTTCGGGGTCTATGCGGATGATGCGTAGCGTGACGACACTGCCATCATGCAAACCAGCTTCCTTGGGATGCTCAATGCGATTCTCGCTAATCTCGGAGATGTGGATCAAACCTTCCAGATCCCCCTCCAGACGGGCAAAAGCGCCAAATTTGGTTAGGCGGGTGATGATACCTTCGACCAATTGGCCGACTTTGAATTTGTCCACCTTGCTTTGCCAAGGGTCGTTCTGCAGGGCGCGGATCGATAGGCCGATGCGCTTCTTCTCGCGGTCAATGTTAATGATCTTGACTTGCACTTCCTGACCCACTTCAAGCACTTCGGAGGGGTGCTGGACGCGTTCCCAGGAGATCTCGGACAGATGCACCAAGCCATCGGCACCGTTGACATTAACGAAAGCGCCAAAATCAGCCAGGCTGGTGACTTTACCGGCGTAAACCTCGCCCTCTTTTAGCGATTCGATGACACGCTCTTTGATGGACTGGCGGGTCTCGCTGGAAGCGGCGCGTTCGGAGAGAATCAGGCGGCGACGCTTGCGGTCCACTTCGATGACGCGCACGGTAATCGCCTCGCCGATCATTTTGGCATAACGAGCGTCCGGGGTGTCACCGGTGACAGCCATGCGGCGGGAGATACCCAGTTGTGAAGCAGGCACAAATCCGCGCAAGCCAAACACAGTGACGATAATGCCACCTTTGTTGAAGCCGTCAACCTTGCCATCGTAAGAGCCACCTTCCTCAAGCATCTTCTCGACTTCGGACCAGCCTATTTGTTCCTGGGCGCGGGTGTATGAAAGGACAACATTCCCGCTTGAATCCTCGGCAGACAACACAAAGACCAGGATCTCTTGGCCTAGTTGCAGAGCGGCGCGCTCTTCTGCCGGGATGGCTTCCAGTTCGCGGCCAGTGATTACACCTTCTGATTTCGCGCCAACACTGACCAGGATTTGCGACTGGCTGATGCTGGCGACTACTCCGGTACGGATTTCACCCGGTTGGGGGAAATCCAAGGACATGCCCTCCTGGTCAAGGAGGGTTTCCATATTGGTATTATTGTTGCTAGGTTCTTCGGCGGGAAGATTGCTCTCGGGCGCAACCCCCTGCCCGAGAAGGGCGTCATTTTGTTCCATATTGTGAGAAACTCCGGCGGATAAGATGGAGGGATTATACAGTCGAATGGACTAGTTGACAACCCTGACATTTACCAGGTTAGGCAGTAATACTGTCGATTTAACCCAAAATAGGCAACCCCGTGCCAGAACCGGGATCACCACATTTCAATTGGAGATTGGCAGTGGTGGATTTTGCTAACCGGCAGCGGATTTTTTGCCGGTCTTGAATGTTTGGGCGCTTTGCAGGATGTCATGGGCCGACCGGATCGTGCCTTCAGTCACCGTGCCGAGCATCTGAGCCAGTTCGAGAGTGCGTGGTTCACCGGTCAGTTTTGCAACTTTGGTCAGTGTGCGGTTTTGCTCAATGACTTTTTGCACCTGGAAGTGCTGGTCGCCGAAGACGGCCAGTTGCGGCAGATGGGTGATGACGAATACCTGGTGGGCGCGGCCGAGATGCCAGAGTTTTTCGCCAACCGTTCCGCCGACGCGGCCACCGATGCCCTGGTCAATTTCGTCAAAAATGAGCGTGGGAACCTGGTCAGCGCGCGCCAGCACGTTTTTTAGTGCCAGCATCAGGCGGGAGGTCTCGCCGCCAGAGGCGATCTTGGCAAGCGGTTTCAGACCCTCACCCGGGTTCGGTGCAACCAGGAATTCAACTTTATCCAAGCCATTTCCGTTAAAAGCAACGCGGGTGCCATCTGGCAGGGGGAGGCCATCCGCGACAGGTTTCGTCTGGAAATCCACGGCGAAGCCGGCGGAGGCCATGTGCAAGTCACCCAGTTCGGCCTCGATGGCTTTACTCATCTGTTCGGCAGATTCCTTGCGCTTTTGTGAGAGTCTGAGGCCCTGCTCGGAGAGTTTTGTCAGCGCGGTAGATTCGGTTGTTTCAAGTTCGCCGATGCGCTCTGCAGCATTGGTAATGGTATCGAGTTGTTTGCGGGCGTCGAGGGCGAAGGCGATGATGGACTCGATGGTGCCGCCGAATTTCCGTTCCAGGCGGTGGATCAGGTCGAGACGCTCTTCGACTTCCTCCAGCCGTTTAGGGTTGAACTCGATGGCTTCAAGGTAATTGCGCAAGCCGCGTGCCAGGTCGGCCAGGGTTTCTTCCAGCGTGATGGACTGTTCCGCCAGAGCATTCTGCGTCCCGTCAATCTGGGCTAGTTTCGTCAGCGATTGGACTGCCTGTCCAATCAGATCTGTGGAGGCGGGGGATTCCGAAGTACCCTCGTCCAGGACGGTGAGGGCCTGCTGAGCCAGGTTGGCGAGAGATTCCGCATTTGCCAGCCGGTCGCGCTCTTTATGCAGGTCTTCGTCCTCGCCGGGCTTGAGTTTGGCAGCCTCGACTTCCTCGGCCTGGAAGGTGAGCAATTCGGTGCGGTGTTCCGCGTCGTGCTGGGCTTCACGCAACTCCTCCAGTTCGTGACGGATGCCAAGCAGGTTCTGGTAGGTTTTGCGATAGGTTGCCAGCATTGACTCAATGTTGGCGTAACGGTCGAGCAGTCCGAGGTGGGCGTGGATGTTGAGCAACGAGAGATGTTCAGACTGGCCGTGGATGTCCACCAGTACTTCACCCAGTTCTTTCAACAGCGCCAGGTTGATGGTCCGGCCATTGATGCGGGCCACACTGCGTCCCTCACGCCGGACTTCACGCGTCAGGGTGACGTAGTTCTGTTCGTCGAGCAAATCCTCGCGTTTTAGGATTTCGAGTGCCGCGACTCGTTCCGGGCCGGATAACTTGAATGTGCCCTCCACACGCGCCAGGTCTGCATCGCTGCGGATGGCAGTGGCATCGGTGCGTCCGCCGAGGAGCATGTCCAGGGCGTCCATGATGATGGACTTACCCGCACCGGTCTCACCGGTGAAGACAATCAGCCCTGGCCCAAAGTCAAGCTCGAGGCGGTCAATGATGGCAAAGTTTTGGATGCGGAGTTCTGTCAGCATGTCATCTCGTCAATTGAATGCCAGACAGGCGGGTGTAGATGATCGGCGTGGCAACGAATAGAAAAATGGCCTGGAAGATAAGACCAAAAAGATTAAATGAAATAAGGTTTAGAATGATGGCCGGGAGAGCGCCCAGCACGACTGACGCCGCGATCGTTATGAAGAGCGGCCGGGAGCGGTGTTTGCGCGTCACAAAGCGCACCGCTTCGGCAATCACCATTCCAACTGTAGGCGCGGAAAAAGCAATGATGAACCAGGCGAAGATGCCGGCAATGCCGCTGATCAGGCCAACCAGCAGACTGGCCAGGAAAGAAAGAATCCCACCTGTGGCAAACCCCAGGGCGTAATCATACCATTCGGCAGTTTCGAAGATCCTCTGTTGCCCACGGACGCATTCCCTGCAGCGATATCCGGTGGGGGTGCGGATAGCGCACTTGGAGCAGATCGGTTTCCCGCATTTATTACAACGCAAAGAGGTTTCCACACCGGGGTGATTGGCGCAATAGGTGGGGGCCGAGCCATCAATCATCGAGGTATCCCTATTGCAGGGTTCTGGTTCATGTGACCGGTCAGGTTGCGGTAGAAATAACCGGGGTCTCCAAAGCGCACGAATCGCGCGGCATAATCCCCGGCGCGGACTTCCACCTGATCGTTATCATTCAGTCCGATCGGAATCTGACCGTCCACACTCAAAACGGCCTCGCTGCCGTCCCGCAGGGTGATGCTGACGGAGGCTCCTTCGGAAAGAACCACAGCCCGGTCCACCGAAAGGTGCGGGGCAATCGGGACCAGGAGGATGTTGCGCAGGTCCGGGGGCAGGATTGGCCCACCGGCGGCCAGGGCATAGGCAGTGGAACCTGTGGGTGTGGAGGCGATCAGACCATCGGCCACGTAGTTGGTCAACAGCATTCCGTCCACGCTAGCGGAGAGATGCACCGGATGGACGGATGCACCTCGGCTGACCACCACCTCGTTGAGGGCGTGCCAGTTTCCCAGCGATTCATCAGAGCGCTTATGCTCGGCGCGGATCATCATGCGGTTTTCAATCCAGAACTCGCCTTTCAATAAATTGTCACAAGCACCCTGCCATTCTTCTCGTCCGATTTGGATGAGGAACCCCAACCGTCCCAGGTTGACTCCCAGGATGGGGACGCCGACCGGGGCGCACAGGTGGGCTGAACGTAGCACCGTCCCATCCCCCCCTACGGCGATGAACAGGTCGAAGTCGCCTTTCTTGACGCGTTTGCGCAGGGAAACATCATCCAGCAAGCCGTGGACCGCGGTCACACCGCGGCCTTGCAGATATTCAGCTATGGCCGTGGCAGGGGTCACGGCACCGGGCATGGTGGGGTGTGTGGCGATGGCGATCCGCCGGGGGATGGCAGGAGTATCGGACATTGGGGTAATTATACCTTTTGTTTACCTGCCCCCCTATTTCCTCTTTCCTTCATAGAAGAGGCTACGGGGATCATGAAGTTAATTTCTGGTCGCACACCTTCCAAAACCCGCATTGGCGGCAGCGCTGCGCGTCGTTGTGTGAGCGTTTTACGTCGGGGCGGCGTTTATTACGGCGGATATCAGCCAGCAGGTCAAGCAGAGCCGATTCAAGTTCGGGTGTATAGTCCACGGTGAAGTCGCGGTTGGGATAATGGAGAATGCCATACGGCGGACGTTTCCCGTAGGTTTTCTGGACCAGCAGGCAGTAGGCCGCAATCTGGAATATGTGCGAATCATAAGGCGCTTCCGGCGTGCGCCCGCTCTTGATCTCCACCGGGATGAGTTTGCCGTTCTGTTCAACGAGGTAATCCGGCTTTCCCGAAAGACCCATTTGGACGTCGAAGAGCGGCTTCTCGACCGCGCCCCAGGCACGCGTGTCAGAGTAGACCACCCGCCCGCCGGGGAGACCGGCGCGGTGGCGCTGACGCCCCGAGATATAAAACAGGACGAAGGCAATCAGCAGGATGACGAGGCCGAGGTAGAGGGAAGTCATAAAGTAAGTACGGTGTCCTTCGCGGAGCATCACCGAAGGGGACGCCACCGGGAGCACTATTTGGGTAGATGCTAGATAATTTGTCGCGTACAGAAAGCGGCGAGCAGAACCAGCGCCACCAGAAGCAACACCAACGCCAGTGCCTGCGTCAGACTGGAAGTGATGACCTTCCGGCCATGGGCGCGATGGAGCTCGGTGCCTGTGGTCATTTCGGCCTGGTGGGTGGATTCAACCCCTTTCTGGTGGTACCACCAGGCACGCGCACAATAGAGATAAGAGCCAACTTCGGAAGCACGGATGGGTCGCATACTGCTCTTTTCCTTTAGGAAGAATCTTGCATGATAGTTATGGACCGAAAGTACCTGGAAACCGTATAAATTTCTGTGCAGTACTTTCTAGCACATTTATTCTATCAGATTTTTGTACTTGTTTAGTGTCAAAAACTGTATTTTGTAAAGGGTCAAACCTCAGAAAAAGAGAGTCCGTATGACTCTGGTAGAGGAAAGTGGAAAGCAGTACACTTTTCAAGATGAGCCACAAGCGGAACAAGCCTTCCCAACCC
>JBGPQK010000095.1:0-8252 GCA_041489005.1 Anaerolineae bacterium | reverse complement strand
GCGACCGTAAATATGATGTCAGAGAGATGGAACAAGACAATCACAGCAAATACCGGAAGGTCTTCCTTCAAGGTGACCGGATATTTCATCCTGCCGCGCCAGAAGACCGCCAACAGGATGGTTGGGAGAAGCAGGTGAAAGCCCAGCATAATCCACTCGCCATTGCTTCCCTTGGTAAAGAACGGAGCAAGCCAGAGCAGGAACTGCGAGAGCGGGCTGACCATCGTCACCAGGGCCAGGAAAATCATAAGAAACGGGTACACGAACCCGACAACCGGCTTGTACCCGGACCGCTTATACCACCAACGGCCTAGAAGGATGAAAATGGTGGCATAAAACATGATGAGCATCCAACCGGGGAAATTATAGACCGGCACGTTGTATATATTTGCCGCCTCTTGCGGCAGGAGCCAGGTCCAACGACCGCTGGTCATCCCATTTACCGTGAAAACCTGACGGACGGTGTAAGGGTCAAGGGAGAAATCCTGCAGCATCCCAAACAGCCCGGCAATGAAAGGCTTGCACCAGAACGGAATTTCCATCTTTTCCAGCAACCATAGCACCGTCACCAACACATCCACTTCGAGAAGAGGTACCGAGAGAGGTACGTCGCCAACCATCTGCAGCGAATGCCCATAAACATACCATCCCTGCACGACAGCAAAATTCTCGTAAACACTGGCGTACAGAAACACGAAAGCGAAACTCTCCAGTAGGATTGCCACCGGGTGTTTGCTTTTACGGACGATGAACACGGCCACTAACAGTGTGACCAATAGTGTCAGGAGATCGGCAAGGAACCAGGGGATCGGGATGGGGGTATCGAACAGGTATTGCATGGGACACATTCCGGGAAAACGCTATGCAACCGACTTCATTCTCCGGTTCTCGAAGAACCAGCGCACCGTGTCGGCGATCGTCTCGATGGCCGGGCGCGAATGGTAACCCAGTTCACGAGTTGCTTTGCCGTGGCTGATATTCGAATTGCTTTGGAGCACTTCCAGTGAATAGGGGGTGAAACGCGGTTTGGATTTCGTCCTCTGATAGTACCAGGGCGTGAACCGGGCAGCAAACTCGGCCAGCGAGAAAGGAATTTTGATGCTGGCAAAGGCCTTACCGGTCACTTCGCGTACCGTCTCCAGCATATAGCGTACCGAGAGTTTCTGCCCGCTCAGGATGTAACTCTCCCCCCTGCGCCCATGTGCATGGGCTGCAATCAAGCCATCGGCCACGTCACGCACATCCACGAAATCGTACGCGCCTTCAACGTAGAACATCGTCCGGGCTTCGGAGGCGCTGCGAATGACCTCACCCAACTCTGAACCGCGGAAGTCGAACGGACCGATGACGCCCGTCGGGCAGACAATGACGGCGTCCAGACCAGCGGTTACAGCTTTCTGGACCTCGAGACTGGCAGCAGCTTTCGAACGGTCATACTCGCCGTAGGGGTTGTTCTGGTCAAACCCCAGCGATTCATCCATCGCCACGCCGTGCGGGGCGCGTGCGATGGCATGGATGGAACTGGTGTAGACCAGCCTCCCAACGCGGGCGTGGCGGGCAGCCTCGAGTATGTTACGCGTCCCTTCCACATTGACCCGCCAGACAAACGGGTTGCGTCCTGGCATGATGGAAATGATACCTGCCAGATGAAAGACGGTTTCCACACCGCGCAGTGCAGGCACGAGCGAAGCCGGATCGAGTACGTCGCCCTCCACCAGCTCCACATCCAGGTCTTTAATGGGCATGGTATCTTCGCCGCGCCAGACAAGTGCACGGACTTTTTTACCCTGTTCCAGCAGTTTGCGGATGAGAACGTTGCCAATATGTCCAGTTGCACCGGTAACCAAAATCATAATAATCTCCTTCTTCCATCTTTTTCAAAGAGAGAGGTGCCAGGGTGAGGTTTATTTTGCCAATCCATTCATGAGAATTTTCATGCTCTCGCGACCCGTCTTTTCCCAGTCGGCGCCGTGCGGATCGAGAACGCCTTGCAGTACCAACCCCACCGCCAGGGAAACGATCACTTGTGAGGCCACTTGCGGGTCAGCTGGTTTGAGAGAGCCTTCAACAATGCCATCTTCAATTAGACTGGCGAAATACTCCTGATAATGACGATACGGAGAGATCACCGCCTTCCAGATCGTCTCGTCGCGGCTGGCCTGTAACCAGAATTCCAGAAACATCGGCAGACGGTCTTCGGCGGCCGCGAAAACGCCCGGCAGGAGATTGGTCATGTGCACCAGTGTCTCCGGGACGGTGTCCTTGCGAGCCGCGCCCATGCCGATGTCAATCATCTTCAGCCACCCTTGCATCAAAGCCAGGAAGATAGCCTGCTTGGTGGGGTAATGGTGATAAAATGCGCCCTTGCTGACCCCTGCCTCGGCGCAGATATCATCCACACTGGCGGCATCGTATCCGACCATGGCAAACCGCCGCACAGCGGCATCAAGGATGCGGGCACGCGTCTCTTCACTGCGTTGTTGTGGCATAGGTTACTCCTAATATAATAAACATACCGACTGGTCGGTATGTTTATATCCTGTTCCCTGCTGAATGTCAATAAAAGGATGATTAGAATTAGCTTACAGATTTATCAGGAATGCGAAACTCAATCAAAATCTCATAATTACAAAACTAAATCTGATCCTCTTTTTGACATTCTGGAACTGTAACAATCCCGATTCCTCGGAAAGTGCTGTTGTGAAGGGAATGCCCTAAGATCCAAAAGCCTTCGACGGGGTACATGATGATCATGAACGATTCCGATTCCAAGATCCGGCTTTTCTTTCAGGACCGCCGCAAACTGCTATTCAGTGGCATGGCGGGGGAAGGAACCATCTACTGCGTCCACGCCCTTGGCTTCATCCGCGGAAATTGACACCGGGTCGGGCTGATGGGCCTTGAGCACTTTCAGTTTGCATCCCTTTGCATCTGTGGCTTTGTCGCAACCCTGGTTCCAGCCAGGAAATAGACAAGGAATAAGCTATAATCTTAACCCTAGCGGATGGTATCGCCATCCATGTAATACAGGAGAGGTAGACATTGGAGATGGATTCGTGAAGCTGGAAGTATGCAATGTGAATCTGGAGTACCTGATGCGGCGGTCTCAACAACGCATTTTGGCACTTCAAGACATCAGCTTTGGGATCGACTCAGGGGAACTGGTTGCCATCCTCGGTCCAAGCGGTTGCGGTAAAACGAGTCTTTTACATGTGATTGCCGGCCTCCTGCCCGCAACGCTGGGTGAAATTCGTATTGATGACCATCCGGTCAACCAGCCCGGCCACAATCGAGCAACCGTCTTTCAGTCCGCGGCCTTGTTGCCATGGCGGACGGTATTACGCAACGTCACCTATGGATTGGAAATACAAAAGTTTCCTTTGAAACAAGCCAAGGAAATGGCGCAGGGCTTGATCCAACTGGTGGGGTTGAGCGGATTCGAAGAAAGCTATCCACGCGAGCTTTCCGGGGGCATGCAGCAGCGTGTGAATCTGGCCAGGGCTTTGGCAACCTCACCGGATGTCCTGCTCATGGATGAGCCTCTCTCCAGCCTCGACGCACAGATGCGCGAACTGATGCAATTAGAAATCCAGCGCATCTGGTTGGAAACCCGGAAGACCATCCTGTATGTCACCCACTCGATCGATGAAGCAGTCTTTTTGGCTGACCGGGTGATCGTGATGACCGCCCGGCCGGGTACAGTAAAAACGATCGTTCCAATAGAGCTGCCACGACCACGATCGTTGGGTCATAAAAAGAGCCCGGACTTTCATCGTCTCCAAGCCATGCTCTGGGACTTGGCCGAAGAAGAATTCATAAAGCTTGGCGAGCCGGGAAGCGAGATGATCAAGTGAATAACCCGTCCTCGCGCAACCTAAATTTTAATGCCATCTGGCGCTTTATTCAAAAATACGAAAATAGTTTTCTGGCTACCATTGCCGCGCTGACCTTTCTGTTAATGTGGGAAGTATTGCCAAATCTTGGTTTGATCAATCCATTTTTCACAAGTTCCCCCTCTCGTATTCTGACTGCTGCACAGTGGTTATTCGCTCATGGGTTTTGGAACGATATCCTTGTCAGCCTAGAAGAGTTTATTACCGGCATCGGACTGGCGATTCTGTTGAGCCTCCCGATCGGTTTAATGCTGGGATGGTACCGGCGCCTGAATGCCATGTTCGAGCCGTTCATAACCATGTTGAATGCGACACCCCGGGTTGCACTATTACCGTTGATCATACTATGGCTCGGGATCGGAATTGAATCAAAAATAGCGGCAGTATTTCTGGGGGCGTTTTTTCCGCTGGTTGTCAATGTGATGGCCGGGGTCAAGACAGTGGATGAGACCTTGCTGAAATGCGCACGCTCTTTCGGCGCTAATGACCGGCAGGTCTTCAGCACCCTGGTGATGCCCACCTGCGTGCCTTTTATTGTTGCCGGGATGCGCCTGGCCCTCGGCCGAGGGCTGGTCGGCGTGGTGGTCGGCGAGATGCTGGCTTCCACGGCTGGGATTGGCCACATGATGACCCTTGCCAGTTCTTCTTTTCAAACCGACAAGATGATCGTCGGCCTACTTCTCTTGGCGGGATTTGGCTACATTCTGACCGAACTTCTCAAACGCCTTGAGAAACGTTTCGAATCCTGGCGTTCCTAAACAAGAGGACCTATGAGACCAAAATACTTTCCCCTAATCGTTCTTGCACTCCTCGTCCTGTTCTCGGCGTGCACGCACGCTCAAAGCACCCAATTAACACCAATCTCCCCCACCCTCGCCACGCCCCCGACCGCTTCCCCGGTCGCGCCTGCCGACTTGAATGTATGCTACAGCACTGCCGGCGGAACTCAGACCACCACCTGGTACGCGTTCGAGAAGGGCCTCTTCCAGAAATATGGCCTGAACGTAAACTTGATCTCCATCTCGAGCGGAACCACAGCCGTGACCGCCCTGCTGGCCGCAGACGTCGAAATCTGCCAGTTAGGTGCATCGGCGGTCATTAATGCAGCTGTGGCAAAGCAGGATGTAGTTCTGATTGCCAGCCTGTATAACATTTACCCAGGTGTGTTGATGGTCACACCCAACATCGTGACCTTGGAGGATCTCAGAGGCAAAGCCCTCGGAATCAACCAGCCTGGATCATCTGCGGACACCGGGACCCGCCTCCTGTTGGAGAAGATCGGGCTGGAACCAGACAGGGACGTTGCCATCCTAGCAGTTGGGAACGACAGTGCTCGCCTTGCCGCCATGCAGGCCGGACAGATCGCTGGAACACTTTTAATTGCCCCGTTTACCCTGCTGGCGCGACAGAACGGTTATGTTGAATTGTATGACATGTCAACCATCGGGATCCCGTACGAGTATCTGGGGATTGCGACCACACGAGTCTATATCAGTTCCCATCGTCCGGTGGTGGAGAATTTCTTGAAGGCCATTCTCGAAGCGATTGTACTTATGAAAGAAGATCCGGATGGAACCAAGGGCGTGATGGCCAAATATCTGCTCCTGGATCCGGTCACGGATGCCGCTGCATTGGATGAAGCCTACCAGAAATTGATCGTCAATAACCTTGTCGCGGTACCCTACCCCTCCCTGGAAGGCATCCAGACTCAGCTGAATGTTTTGAAGGATACCAATCCTGACGCGGCGCTGACCCTACCGAACCAGGTGGTCGACATGACCATCCTCGAAGATCTGGAAAACAGTGGTTTTATTGCCAACCTGGGAAAGTAAGAGAACGCCGTGATCGAAAATCCTCAGGATAGGGATGCAGTCTTCACTTTCAGAGAGGAGGAACTCTCGGGTTCCATCTTGGATCGCTTTGCGCAGGTAGCCACCAGATATCCCGAGCATGTAGCAGTGAAATCAGGGAACCGGTGGTTAACCTATCGAGAGCTCGACCTGGCCTCGAACCGGGCCTCGTCTGCCTTGCGCGCCCGTCTTGGGGATGCGCCGGAAGCAGTGGCTATTCTAACCGCTCCCAGCGTGCGGACAGTCGTGGCCCTGCTGGGAATTATTAAGGCTGGAAAATATTACTGTGCCCTCAACCCGGGTGATCCGGCCAGTCGCAATCAGGCCATTCTTGAGGATCTAAAGGCACGCCTGCTGATTATCGATGTTGAATTCCGGGAGCGATTTGGGAAACTTGTACCTGAAGGATCCGCGCTAGCAACCTTGGACGAACTGGATACCGGCGCCGACGAGGTCCGCTTGCCGCCCATTAGAATAGGTCCCAAAACACGTGCAGCGGTTTTCTTTACTTCGGGAACCACGGGAGAGCCAAAAGGGATCCCGCGCGATCATCGCGGGATGCTCTATCGGGCCTGGCTCGACAGTCAGCTATTTGCCATCCAACCCGGTGATCGATTGGTCATGCTGCGCGGGTTCATGTTTTCTGGCTCGGCGGGAGATATTGCCAGTACCTTGCTAAACGGTGCCAGCCTTTATATTTACGATGTCAGGCAACTCGGCATTGCGAGGTTACCAGAGTATTTAAATCAGGAAGGGATTACTATCTTTCGACCTCCGATTGAGCTACTCAGATACTTTCTGGATACCTTGGACGCTGACGACTTTTTCCCAGGCATACGATGCCTGGTCTTGAGTGGGGATACCTTGTATAAGAAGGATGTTGAACGAATCCGGGTGTACTTCTCCAAAGAGGCACTTATTGTTCATCACCTGGCATCCAGTGAAACCGGCATCCTGGCCCGCCATGTCATTGGTCCCGAAACGATCATCAACAGCGAAATTGTACCAGTCGGCTACCCAGCCCCCGGTAAAGAAATCCTCATCCTGGACAATAACGGGCAAAAGCTTGGTCCTAACCAGGTGGGGGAGATCAGCGTGAGAAGCCGATTTATTGATTCCGAAGATGCAACTTTGCCTGAGTTCATGGAAGACCAATTCATCCGTGACCCCGACGATCCGTCGAAAAAGGTTTATCTGACCAGCGATATAGGGCGATTGCGTCTGGACGGTCTCTTGGAGTTTATCGGTCGTAAGGATTTCCAGGTTAAAATCCGGGGTTATCGGGTCAATACGCCTGCCATAGTCAGTAAATTGATGGAATTGGAGGGTATCAAGCACGCCATCGTCACCGCACGCGTTGACCCGTCCGGGGAAAAACGCCTAGTAGCCTATTATGTCGCGGTGCCAAGAGAGGGAATATCTGTAGAAAGCCTGCGAATAGAACTGGCAAAGAATCTGCCCGATTATATGATCCCGACTGCGCTGGTTTGCGTGGACCTGATTCCGGTCACGGATAATGGCAAAGTCGATATTAATGCCCTCCCGGACCCGGACTGGAGTCATCCGGGAATTCAATCAGAGGTCCTTCCGCCGCGGGATGATATCGAACGGAAGCTGGTCGTTCTCTGGCAGGAAGTCCTGGGGGTTGAACGTGTAGGGATCCACGACGACTTCTTTGCCCTGGGTGGACATTCCCTGACTGGCGCTAGTTTATGCGTTCGTATTGAAAAGGAATTTGGAAAAAAAGTGTATCCTGCCCTACTCGTGGAAAATAATAGCGTGGCACGTCTGGCCAATGCTTTGCGGCATCAATCCCTGCCGCGTAAAAATATTATTCCGATCCAAACCGACGGCAGTAAACTGCCCCTCTTCCTAGCGCCGGGGAACGAAGGAGATACCCTCTATTTTCGGACCCTCGCCACCTATCTGGGGACTGATCAGCCAGTCTACGGATTGCAGCTGACTGACCTGGGAGATGTCTTGCCTTCCTTGCCAGACCTCGAAACAATAGCTGCTTATTTTCTGAATGAAATCCGCATTATCCAGCCATGCGGTCCGTACTTCCTGGCAGGTCATTCGTTCGGAGGCCGGCTGGCTTTTGCGCTCGCCCACCTGCTCGTGCAGGCCGGGGAATGGGTTGATCTGCTGCTTTTGATGGATACCTTTGCTCCAGGCCATCTTCCCAAGGGGACTTTTTTGGAGCGAATCCGTTTGCATGTCGCCAATTTAAGTGCTATATCCGTCCGTGAATGGCCCGCGTATTTCCGCCAGCGGCTCAATAATGTCATCGTGCGCCTGTCCGGGGTTCGCACCCTGCGCCCCTTCATCAGTCGATTCAGGCTCATTCCTTCGGACGCCTCTTCAAAAAATAGAATTGCTACACGGGGATATGTCTATCGGCGCTATCCGGGAAAGCTGGTCTTCTTCCACGTCAATGAACGACCTTCGTACGTCCACACCGATCTCACCGCAAGCTGGCAGGATTATGCCGCCTTGGTGGAAGTCCACG
>JBGPQK010000094.1:0-8366 GCA_041489005.1 Anaerolineae bacterium | reverse complement strand
CGAATCCCACCAGTCGGGTGCACCCGAGAAGATGGCAGGCCATCATTTTAGGCGAGAGAAACCGCCGCGCCTGTCTTGCTAAAAGTATACTCAGAATTGGCAAGCATGCAAGCCGTACAAAGCAGTGGAGACGCACGTAGTTGCAGTCCCGCGGTGCACCGTGGTTTCCGGTCAAATTGATTTGAAAACTGGCGGCGAAGAGGGCGACCCCGATGAGAAAGCTAAACACCTGAAGTGACCGGGCTTGCCAAACAAATCCTGAAAGGAGGAAGGACGATGGGCAGAAAAGGCAAACGAACAGAAGGGCTGGAAGAAGCTCACCCTTTCACGGGGATGAGCCAGGTCAACCCGAATGCGGCGGGGGCGGATATTGGGGCGGTGGAGATCGTGGTCTGTGTGGCGGGGGATGAGAATACGCAGGTGGTGAGAGCCTTCGGGAACTACACAGTGGACCTGCAAGCCATCGGGAAATGGCTAAAGGAATACGATGTGAAGACGGTGGCGATGGAGAGCACGGGGGTGTACTGGATCCCACTGTTCGAGGAACTGGAACGGCAAGGTTTCGATTGCTTGCTGATCAGTTCGCGCTCACTGCGGCGAGTGGCGGGAAGGAAAAGCGACATTACTGACGCTCAGTGGATCCAGACCCTGCACAGTTACGGCTTGTTGGAAAGCTCGTTCCGTCCGCAGGCAGAGTTGATCGCGCTGCGGACGTTGCTGCGACATCGGAACCAGTTGGTGGAGCATCGTAGTCCGCACATCCTGCACATGCAGAAGGCATTGTTGCAGATGAATGTGCAGCTATCGCAAGCGGTGACGGACATCACCGGCGTGACCGGGTTGACGATCCTGCGGGCGATCCTAGCCGGGGAGCGTGACCCGCAGGAGTTGGCTTCGATGCGCGAGCCGGGGTGCAAGAAAAGTGCGGAAGAGATCGGGAAAGCCTTGACTGGGACCTGGCGGGAGGAGCACCTGTTCATTCTCAAGCAATCGGTGGAGATGTTCGACTTTTATACCAAACAGATTCAGGCGTGCGATGAAGAGATCGAGCGGGTGTATGGACTGACTCGCCCGGATTGGGAAGCGGGAGAAGTCAAGCCATTGGAACAACGCAAGCGGAGCTCACACAGCAAGAACAGACCGCACAACCCGGAAGGGATACGAAAACACTTGAAACGGATCAGCGGCGTGGACCTGAGTGTGGTCGATGGGTTCGGGGTTTCATTGGCGCAAACAGTGATCATGGAAGTGGGGACGGATATGGGTAAGTTTCCGAGCGAGAAGCACTTCTGTTCGTGGCTGGGACTGGCGCCCAAACACGAGATCTCAGGCGGGAAGGTCTTGAAGAACAAGACGCTCAAGACAAAGAATCGTGCAGGCCAGGCATTCCGGATGGCGGCGCAATCGGTGAAGCAGGCGGACTGTGTTTTTGGGGTAACGTACCGGCGATTGAAAGCAAGATTGGGGCCAGCGCAGGCAACCGTGGCCACGGCTCATGCGATCGCCAGGGTGGTGTACCGGATGCTGAAGTACAAGCTGGAGTACGAGACGATCAGTGTGGAAGAGTACGAGAAGAAGTACCAAACCCAGCAGTTGAAATACATGAGGAAGAAGGCAGCCAAACTGGGATACCACCTTATCCCGGCCTGAGCGCCGAGGACATGAAAACGAAAGGCGTCCTCATGAAGAGAACGCCTGCTTTGCATTGGATCGATTGTGTAATTTCTTGTTATTTTGGGCGAGACAGTTCTGAATTCACGGAATCGATCTGCCACCTTGGGATTTATTCGCCTTTACACGTTGGCGGTTTCTGAGAACGCTGTGTTGGGTGGATCATCAAACAGGTAATCCCGGGATAATGCGACCTTTCACCCGCTGTTTGTAATCCAGGTAGGGCTGTCCAAGTGCCCGGTCCATACTTACTTCCTCAACCAGAACGATCGACAGAAATGCAGCCCACCACATTGGTACCAGCGCCACACCGATTATTGAACGGAACATAATCGCGAACCCAAGTGAGAATAATATATCCGTAAGGTAGATGGGATTTCTGACCACACTATAGATGCCATTGGTCTTGAGAACCATTTTACTATCTGGTGCGGTCCGCCAATTAATCGATAAGGCAGGAACACCAAAAACCATTGCGGCTGCGAGAACGATTCCACCGATAATCCAATTCCACATGCCTATCTCAAAACGAGGCTGAGGACAAAAAGGCAGCACCAGTAGGATGCGGGAAGAATCGCAAATCATAATGGTGATAAGCCCTAAAAGGGCATTTTGGCTCAGCTTTATTCCGCTGACCAATACAATACCTGCGAGAAGACCAAACATGCCAACAAAAGCCCAGAAAAACGGATTCGTGAAAATAAACATGATATCCCTCAAATTGTGGAAACCTATGCTCCGCCTTGCAGGGGCTCACCTGCAGCCGATTCCGGCAAGACATTGAACCCTGACAACTACATTTCTGGTAAAACACGCCCTATTCCCAAGAGGCAGACCCGCTGTCTGCGCAAGTAAAAGACTGGCACGATCACATCAGGGACCAACGTTGTTGGTATGCGCATGTTAGGCAACACAGATTGGGACCGCTCAACTCACGCACATCGATTCGGTTTGCGTTCTCGTAGGTGCATTCTAAGTAGTTCGCTTGAAAAACAGGAAATATGCGAACCCCAACCCGAACACTAGGTACAATGCGACCGAGAGCCAGCCAAGAGCATTCCATGTCCCGGCAAGTGTGGCAAGCAGGCAAACGATGAAACCGATCACATTGCTTACAACGACTCCGAGCATGATCCCTCGACACGCAGCATCATCCCGGTCCGTGTTCCTGGCATACCAGAGCACAATTGCCTCAAGGATGAACCCGCCACCAAAAAGGCGGGCCATCAAGGTTGCAACAGGATCGACCGCCATGCCATATATCGCAGCCAACATTTTAGGGACCAGAACAAAGCCGACCCCAAAGATTAGTACGACTATCGCCTTGGTGATCATCCAGTATTTGAGTTTCATGACATTTTCTCCTTTCTCTCTCTCTCTTGAAAAGCGGTCCCAATAGTGTCGCCAACCGCCTAGGTGTCAGGCGGTTTTTGCCTGTATAAATACGCTGGCTGGATGTCTTTTTCTGAGAGCCAACTCAGTATTCATTCTGTCGAACACTTCCAATTTGTTTCCAAAATCATGCAAGGTCGAACAGACGGAAGGATTTCATCCTTTGTCTTGAACATACAAAAAGCCGCAGACATGCTGTCAGCGGCTTGAATGTGAACTGCTCGACCAGTTTTCCGCCTGCGAGGTGAAACGGAGTACATATTCATTATAGGTCGGATTTTGGTAAAGTCAACTGGTTGGCTCAGGGTGTCTGTTTGGAGATAAGTTAGGGACCATTTGAACCCCCACTTCAATTGCTGACCAAAGAACTGTCCCAAAAGGAGCGATAGCCCCATCCGTTTTCACTTGCATGACGGATCAGCTCCGGCGAATTATTAAGGCTGGCTAGTAACCACTAAGGGAATCGTCTACTGTCCCAAGCTGGCGAAATCACAACTATTGCCTGGCTATCTCTCGACGTAGAATACATGGTCGCAAGAGTCATTACCTTCCATCAGGGTCTTGGTTCTGTGGAAGCCCAAGCCGGGGTTGAAGGACTTCACCCATGGGCCATCGCGTGCGCATATCACCAAGCCGAGCTCAGGTTCCTCTAGCTCCCGAAGAATCTCTGCATACATGCACCTTGTGAAACAATAGCCAGTTCGATCTGGTTCGTCGACGACGCGCTCCCATCGGTGGGAGCCGGCAGCAACCCGATCAATCATTGCACAGAAGTTGTGAAGGTCTGTCTCTGGCTCACCTATTTCTTCATTTGTATCGAATTCCTGATTACAGGCCATCTCGTGAATCACATCCCGGGCTTCAGTACCAAAGCGTTGCTCCATTGCGTGCAAAAGATCCACCGCTAGCTCCAAGGATACGGCCATCTTCCTCCTTAGAAGGTCTAGTAGAGCCGCCTCGTTCTCCGGACTGATTGGTTCCGGAAGAATGTCGTTCAAGCTGCCTGCCATATATTCCTCCTTAACTAATGAACAATTAGGTTGCGCCTGATTAGATGCTCATCTGCTGTTACTATGAAGAACATATCGCATTAGATTCCATATTGTATTGATATACTTCTGAGTAGCGATTCTGCACGCTGTGGCAGAGCTACGCGGCTTCAGTCTTCGGCATCAGCAGGATGAAAGAGATGAAAAATATGAATGTAAGCAGCGCAGAAACCCACATGAGGACGCTTCTGAGATCGTAGAGAGCTGTGGAAACGAGAATTACCAGAGTGGCCAGCCCGTTATCTACGATCCCCGCCTTCAGTATCGCAATATTGTGGATCGGGTCTTTGTAGGCGTACCAGTATGCCACCCCGAACGCTATGACAACGGCTCCAAAGAGCCTTAGAAAGATAGGGTCGTCAGGCGTTGGTATGCCAAGACGCTGAAAAAGAGATAGGGGGGCAAGAAGAGCTGGTAAGCCCCAGACGAACAGGATAAATGCGACTTTGACGGCTAGGATGTACCTCAGCCATTTGAGTCTTCGATTTCTGGACATTTGACATTCTCCTTTCATAAAGCAAAACCCGGGCGAATCGAACTCCGCCTGACATATTGGCTTAGTGGTAGCGGCGAAGTGGAGCGGAGGCGTGTTCAATCTTCATCTTGTATGCTCAGAACCCCATCTCGAATTACGGTCTGCCTCGTTCCATCCGAAAAGATGAAGTCTAGTCGCTTACAAACAACTGGATTACCTTTGGCATATACGATGTCCTGATGGAACACTTTGTTCGGCGCGGAGAAGTCTTTCGGGCCTACGGTTCCTCCAAGGTGATCGCTTCGCCCAAATGCCCAATGGAAGCCTGCCTTCTCGTCTTCCAGCACATTTCCAGTGACAACGGCTTTGTCGTTGCAGCCAATTGCCACCTCCGCAATATTACGCAAAGCCTTCTCATCACGAAATTCTTGGCGCTTCTTGGCCGCGATAGGGCCGTCGCCGCGAACATCGATAACCTGATTGGTCTCTACTACGAATACAGCTATTTCATCGCCGTAACCCACGGGAATCTCGCCCTTTGTTTTGCTGTCAGGATTTTCATTGGGAACTGTGCATACCTCTCCGGATGGAAGGTTCCTGAAGCGAAAGGCAACTTTGTCTGCACTCGGGTGCAAGCGGCCGTCGTCTTGGAGGGCGGGCTTATGGTCAGATTTGTCGAAAAAACAGTGGTGGCCGGTGGAGAAGTTCACTTCGATGCCATCAGACCGGTCGAAAAGGCTTGCCAGCTGAGCGCAGGTCTTGGCGATTCTTTTGTAATCAGCAGACAACCCTGTCTCCTGCATTGCCTTGGTGACTCCCGGCATACTTGCTACGCGTAAGTTTTCATACTTCTTGGTGAAAGCAACAAGCGGTGCCGAGGCCGAAAACTGGGGCATGGAAATAATTATGGAAGAATCTCTGGCGAAATCTTCGAGGCGGACTCTGTTTCCTTCGCACAAGCCATACTCCGGCAAATCGCTGTTATGCATACCGTTGGCATCATACTTGACGAGAGGGTTGATCTGCAAACCGTACTTCTTGGAGAACTGCGTGATCTCCATGATCCATTCTTCTGCCATCTGACGTCGCTCCCGCCATTCATCGGTGTCGTGAATATCTTCGTGTGGCAAGTCATACATGATCGTCACGATGTCGCCGCTCTGGGGAGCGAAGACATCTACGAACAGTTTTTCAAGTGAGAAGGACATGATAAACCTCCAAAGATACTCGCCTGACTGTGATCCAATAAGAATATTTACTTGACAAGCAAGTTTGCATGATTTATGAGTGCAGTATATAACCAATTTCCCAGAAAAACAACAGCCCCTTCTTTCGCCTTTTGGAAGAAGGGGTAACAGAAACATGAAAAGCGACCACTTGGGGCGCACATTCAGCCCCTCCTGGGGCAGGGCGGAACGAATAGGGATGGAAATGTCACTTTGGCAGCCTGACACGCTCCCGCACACGCGAGGCGGGGTCAATAATTCCGCTCCATCGATAAGAGCGGGTCAACGGCTTCCACCGTCTGAGCTTCGGTATTGACCGACCAGTTCAACCTGTCCAATTCAGCGATCAGCGCGTCGGCTAAAAGATAATCGTCATGGATCAGCTCGCCGTCCACCCCCCGCGCACCCTCGGCTACGCCCCAGCGCAGTGTCTTGGCGGGGCCGGGGAGGATCTCCGCCTGGCAGGCATCGTATTGGGCGCGCACCGATTTGCCAAGCAAATCGTCGGTGAGGCAGCAGTCGCGCGCCCGCCCGGTCTCGATGATTGCCAGGTACCGCCAACCCAACTCCGACTTGACCTTTTGCGAGAATTTGACCGGTATCACCCGCCCGGGAAACGCCTTGTCCAGCATCGCCCACAGCCCTTCGCCCACCCCGCTGGCGTCCATGACGATATATTGCGGTCGCCAGCTCTCGGCCAGGCTTTTGAGCTTCCCAAAAACAGTCAGGTGGTTTTGTCCGGTCCACTGCTCGCGGTGGACGAAGCGGTAAGTGGGAGCCTGGAGCGTGGTCAGGGAGCTCAGGTCGATGCTGGCAATGGTCAGGCTGACGCTGTCCCTGCCTGGGTTGGCAAGGGGGGCAGTTTCGTCGGCGGTCATGCGCGCTTCGTCCTGTCCGGCCGCGTCGAGCAGGAAGGCGTATGCTTGGCCGGTGACCGGCGATGTTTGGGCAGGTTCGTCTCCCTGCATGAAGACGCGCCGGGTCGCATTGAACATTCCGATCTGGGCGTCGATCTCTTCACAAAAATATTGCGTGCGGATAAAGGGATGATTGCGTCCAAGCTTCAGGGTCTCATTGGCAACGTGCTGCTGGTAATATTGGTTGACCTTGCCCACCTGGTTGCAGTCCACGATGAAGACCCGCCTCACGCCGTCTTTCTTTTCTGCTTCAAGGGCCAGGCGCTTCTCTCGAGCCAGCAGTGTGCCTGAGGTCCAGCTGGTCCCGCTGAATACCTTGGTGGCATTTCCACTGGCAGCCATCGGGGCGAAGCGTTTATCGTATACCCCGGGGTCGATGTCCTGCGCTTCGTTCATCACCAGCAGGCGGTCGGCGGTAGCGCCCACCTGGGAGGCGCTGGGTTCGGCGGAAAAGTAGCAGGTGCGCGCCTGGCCGAGCCGTATAATGTAGCCGGCTGTGCGCGTAAGGCGGCGTCCGAAGTTTGCGCCGCGCTTTTTCAGGCGTTCCATGGCGTTGATGGTCTGCGGTTTGAAGGTGGGTTGGGCGCAGACAATGTCAATTCCCCATTCGATGAATCGTGTCATCAGGAACAGGAAGAGGATGGCAAGAATTTCATCCTTGCCGGATTGCCTGCAAAAAATGATCACGAAGGTCATCCCGTCCCGCTTGAAAACGGAATTTACGATGGCCTCGGCCGCTTCCTGCTGGTAAGGGTACAAAGGGATGCCGATGAACCTGCGCGCAAATCCCTTGATGCTGCGGCTGGCAGCCCGGATCTGGCTTTTGTGGGATCGAGTGAGGCGGGTCATCTTTTTATAACCTGTTTGTCATTGGCGTTGCGGATTGCATCAATATATGAATCCCATACCTCGACTGCCGTCTCTTTGCGTTCCATGTTCTTTATCTTGATGTGGATGACCGTATCCAGCCAGTAGTGGCTGGCAAAGTCCCAGGCAAGTCTTTCTTTTACGGTTTTGGCGCTGTCTCTTTCCTGTAATGCTTTGGTCAGGTACAGGCGTGCCAGGTTGAGTTCGTCAAGGATGTCGTCCTCCGGCATGTTCATCATTTCGAGTTCATCGGCTAAAGTGATGAACTGGGCATAGATGCCGTTCTTCAGGGCGTTGTGGTTGCCGGGCTGGCCGCCGGATTTGCGCGTGGAGGGGGGATGGATGATCCCCTTGAAAGCATTCTTGTTTCCTGGTTGAGCGCCGCTTTTTCGATTGTTGGTCATGGCAGGTAGAGTCGTCTGAGCGCCGCGAGAATGCGTCTGCGGTCCCGGGCCGATAGGCCTGGTCGCCTGAGCAGGTCAGCTGCCATCATCTGCATCCGCCGCTTCAGGTCCGCCAGGTACTGTTCGGTGGAGATTGTGTCCAGTTCTATGTTCTCTTCTGCTGTGAAGAGATGGGAGCGGGAGTGGTTCATCGGTTCATCCTAAAAAAGAACACGGAAAGATGCGAGCCTTCCCGTGCTTGAGGGTATTATAGAACACTTGTGCTAAATTGTCAAGAGGTACTTGAGGGGAGGAAAAGAATAGGATAGAAGGGGCACAAATGACTCACAATTGCTTGCAAGATTTGTTGTTTTCCTGTATGCTTG
>JBGPQK010000093.1:0-8538 GCA_041489005.1 Anaerolineae bacterium | reverse complement strand
TCCGATGATCAGGGAGATCAGCCAGCCGAGCAGGATTCCGATCAACCCGCCCAGCAGGCTCAAGAAGGATGACTCTGCCAGGAACTGGTTCATAATGTCCCGGTTGCGGGCTCCCAATGCTTTGCGCAGTCCAATTTCGCGCGTCCGTTCCACCACCGAGACCAGCATGATGTTCATGATGCCGATCCCGCCTACCAGCAGGCTTATTCCGGCAATGCCGCCCAGGAAGGTTGTGAGAATCCCGGTGATCGAAGTGGCCGTCGTCAGCAGACTTGCCTGGCTCAAAACGCTGAAGTCTTCCTTCCCAACCGCCACGTGATGGCGCAGGCGCATGATATCTGACACCTGCGTGGTTGCCTCCGTGACAGAGTCAGCGCTGGTGGCCTGGACGTAGATCCCGTCCACATTGGTGCCGGGGCGGCTGAGGACGCGGTCACGCGCAGTGGTGAGAGGAATGATGATCTGGTTGTCGGCACTCCCAAACGAAGTACCACCGGCCGATTTCAAAATGCCTATGATCGTAAATGTCTGGTTGTTGAGGAGCATCGTCTGCCCGGTCAGGTTGGTGGTCTGGCCAAAGAGGGTGGTTGCCAGGTCCAAACCGATGATGGCCACGCGGGCATGGGTGCTCACTTGCTGGTCATTGAAGAACGCGCCTTCGGCGACCTGCTGATTACGAATGGAAAAGTAACTGGTGGTCACACCATAGACGGTGGTGGTGGTTGTCTGTCCGTTGGCGCCAGCCGAGATATTACCCCCCTCGATGACGGGAGCAACCGCATTGACCGACGGGGCTTGAATTGGATTCGCTAATGCCAGTGCATCTGCCAGCGTTAATTGCTTGATGTTCCTTACCCCGTTGAATCCTCCTTGAGCGAAACGCGCCCGGGATCCAGCGGAGACGTAGAGGACATTCGTGCCGATGGCGTTGATTTGAGAGGTGATGGAGTTCTGAGCACCCTGGCCGACAGACATCATGGCGATCACTGCCGCCACGCCGATCACGATGCCCAGGACAGTCAGCCCGGTACGCAGCTTATTGGCGCTCAGACTGGTGAAGGTTTCTCGAATAATACGTGTGATCTTCATTGGACAGTCTCCTCGACCAACCCGTCGCGAATTTGAATGGTGCGCTGGGTCTGGGCGGCAATTCTCGGATCGTGTGTGATGATCAGCAGGGTGGTATTGCGCTCGCGGTTAAGGGTAAGGAGCAGGTCTACGATTCCTTGGCCCACTTTGGAGTCCAGGTTGCCGGTCGGTTCGTCGGCCATCAGGATGGCCGGTTCATTGACCAGCGCCCGGGCAATCGCCACGCGCTGCTGTTCCCCACCGGAAAGTTCGGTCGGCCGGTGTTTCATGCGGCTTTCCAGACCAACCGCCTTCAACGCGGCGACCGCCTTTTCCCTCCCGTCGTTTGCCTGGTCGGAATAACTCATTGGCAGTTCGACATTGGCCAGCGCCGATGTGCGCTGCAGCAGGTTAAAGGACTGGAACACGAAACCGATCTTGCGATTCCGAATACCAGCCAGCTGGTCGTCGTTCAGGCCCGATACCTTTTCGCCATCCAGGATATACTCTCCGCCGGTTGGCCTGTCCAGGCAGCCCAGGATGTTCATCAGGGTGGTTTTTCCGGAACCGGAGGGCCCCATGATGGCAACAACTTCCCCGCGCTTGATTTGCAGGGATAGCCCTCGCAAAGCCTGTACTTCCACTTCGCCCATGCGATAAAACTTGGTCAGGCCCTCGGCCTGGATCACTGTATCTTCCATTTCATCCTCCTCGTCTAAGGGGTCCCTGAAGGAGGCTGGTCCCGAACGCCGCCACCGGTAAGCCCGCCCAGTCCACCTAGCCCAAACCCGCCGCTGGTGGAGGATGTACTGGCGAAGCTGAGGATAATCGTATCGCCCTCCTGTAGATTGCTGCCGGTGATCTGGGTGGTGGTATCCGAAACGGCACCCACCGTGACCGGCACCGTGGTCGGAGTCCCATTTTGGATCAGGTAGACATACTGTTGGCCAGTGGTATCGGTGTAGATGGCTGTGCTGGGTACCAGCAGGGCGTTCTCCACTTTGTTGGTGACAATCGTGACATTGGCTGCCATACCTGGTTTGATCAGTGCATCAGTATTGGTGATCTGGACGGTGACTGAAAAGGTCGTGCTGTTATTACCCACAGTTCCTGCCAGGGATGACTGGATTACCTTGCCCGCATATGTTTTATTGGGAATGGCGTTAAAAGTGATCGTGGCAGGTTGCCCGGCCTGGATGCCATTGATGTCAATCTCGGTGACCTGAACCACCACTACCAGGCTGGACAGATTGTCAATGCGGAAGGCCTGCGTTCCCGCCGAGACAACTGCACCGTGGATTGCATCTGCCTGGGTGATTGTTCCATCGAATGGGGCGGTGATCTTGGTTGTATCAAGATTCCCCTGTGCGTTCTGGACGGCCAGCTTTGCCTGATTGAGCTTCAGCAACAATGTCCCGGTGGCGTTTGCGGGCACATCTCCGCCGGTTAGCGCGGCCAGGTAAGTTTTGTCCTCCGCAAGATTTGCATTTGCCAGCGCAAGGGCAGCATCGGCTGACGCAATCGTTACCTGACTTGCATGCCCGGCTAAGATGTTATAAGTATAGAGTGCAGTGTTGTACTTCTGCTGAGCCGCGTACATGGCCTGGTAAGCCCTAGCCTTACCCGTGTCAGTATCGGGCTGGTATGAAAATCTATTGTAATTACTCAGGGCATTATCCAAATTATCCTTTGCAAGAACCAGAGCAGCATTCGCATTTGCGATGGCACCCTTATTGTGAACGTTTAAACTATCCCGGCTGTATTGGGCGGTGATAAGGGCTTTTTCATCTGCTGCGACTGCCGCTTGGGCGGAGGCAATGGCGGAGGGCGAGGTCAGCTCGGCCAGATTCTCCTGGGCGGTGACAAGGCTGGATTCCAGGGTACTCTGGGTCAGCGAGGATAGAAGCAGGGTGGCCAGAAGATCCCCGTCTTTGACCTGGTCGCCGATCTGCGAGTTGACCTGGTCCACCTGCCCGCTGGTCTCCCATGCCAGGTTGACCGATTGGGTCGACGCTACGGTCCCCGTGCCCTCCACGGTGGATGTAAGCGTACCAAGCTGGACGGTCGTCGTCTGATAAGCAGCAGCGCTGCTACTGCTGTTCTGATTGCGAATGGCAACGATGACGAGCACCACTGCGATAATTACCACTACCGAAACCCCGGCGGCGATCCAAGTTTTCTGCGTTTTACTCATAACGGTCTCCTTTTTCCTGTAGAATAAGACGAAAGATACCTCACGAATATGGAGAAATTGTGGAGAAAGAATGGCAAAGTGTGGAGATTCCCGGCTTTGCAAATCCTGTGTATCTGGGCGAATTTAAACGCCCCCACAAAACACAACCCCCAATACACCATGCAAGAGACCTGATCTTTTAAAGAAGCTTAATTCTTCGTTTGAATCTTTGGTATCATCTAAGCATGGAATCAAACACGCCCGTTCCGCAAATCTCCCTCAACAGCCGCGTGCTGGTGGAACTGGTGGATTCGTCCGGGGAGGCCGAGCGGCGCGAGTTCACCCTTGTCACCGGCAAACAGGCTGATTTTAAAAGCGGTTTGCTCGACGAGAACACTCCGCTGGGCCGTGCCCTGCTGGGTCACCGCGCAGGGGAAACGGTCCCCTACCAGGTGGGCGACCTGACGGAGGTGCGCATCCTGGCAGTGGAGCACGGGGACGGCTCCATCCCCTCGGATGCCGCCGGGAAACGCCGCGCAGACGTCCGCAAGGCTGCCGCCCAGTCGGAGATCACCAACCAGATGATCTTTTCCACTGCCAGCGGCAGTAAATGGGGGGATTACGAGGTGGATATGGATAAATTACTGAAGGACGATGAGGAGGACACGCCTGAAGAGTGAGCCGGTAGGACACCCCGGTTTTCACATGTGATCCCGAATCTCTTACTGGACGGGGTACGTGGCTGCATCGCCGCCGCAAGTGTCATTGCGAGCGGCTTTTGTCAATGCGAGCGCAGGGAAGCAATCTCCTATTACACGGGAATTGCTTCGTCGGGCTTCACCCTCCTCACAATGACACTGATTCTGTCATTGCGAGCGCAGGGAAGCAATCTCCTATTGCGCGGGGATTGCTTTGTCGGGCTTCACCCTCCTCGCAATGACACTGATTCTGTCATTGCGAGCGCAGCGAAGCAATCTCCTTTTGCGCGGGAGATTGTTTCCTAGGGCATCACCCTTCTCGCGATGACACTGATTCTGTCATTGCGAGCGTGGCGAAGCAATCTCCTTTTGCGCGGGAGATTGTTTCCTAGGGCATCACCCTTCTCGCGATGTCACGTTAACCGAAATATTCCTCTAACAAATCTTTCCACCCCGGATTCATGCTATTGATCAGGTCTATTTTCTTCTGGCGTGACCCGGCCTTGATCTGCTTTTCTCGAAAGATTGCGATATTGATATCGTCCCCACTTTCGTAATAGACCAGTTTGGTCGCGTTATATTTCTTTGTAAACGCACCCCCTTTACCGGATCGATGTTCAAGGACTCTTCGGTGCAGATCATTCGTCACACCGGTGTAAAGGACTGTGTTATGGGCGTTGGTCATGATATAGACGAAGTATTGCCTTTTAGACATGCTTACCTTCTGTCGTAGCTAGCGGCTTCTGTCAATGCGAGCGCAGCGAAGCAATCTCCTATTGCGCGGGGATTGCTTTGTCGGGCTTTACCCTCCTCGCAATGACACAGATTCTGTCATTGCGAGCCATGTTTGCCCGCCCCTGTTCTTTTGAGGTTATAGGATACGGAGTCGGATCAGGGAGTGGCTGTCGAATCAGGAACAGGCGGAGTGATCGTCACGGTGGGGGTCGGCTCGTAGGGCGGCCATTTGCGAACCACCGTGAAGGCGGTATAGCCGTGCTTTTCGGCTGCCGCGACGCGGGCACTGGAGGGCTCCAGGCAGCCGGGCTCGTCAATCACATAGATTCCCATCGATCCAACATTTTCCTTGAGGGGAGGGAAATGTATAAGAGGCGTGAATTCAAGCTGGCCGTTCCTGCAAACCCAGGCCTCCACCAGGTAACCGCGGTAGTCGTCTTCCGTCATCCAGACCGCCGTCCAATAGATCCACACCTTTGTCCCGACACGCTTGGCGACCACGCCCTGCGGTTGCCGGTAGAGTTTGGACCAGGGCAGGTTGGTGTAGGTGACGATCCGGATTTCAGGATGGGTGAAGATGTCCCCGCCGTCTATGAAGCGCACCAGTTCCGACTTCACCCAGCAGGGGTTCGGTTCCGTGCCGTGCACGGCCTGCACCAGCAGCCAGATATCCTTTGGGTCGGTGTTTGGGTTGATCGCGGTGTGCCCGATCACTTCCATCCGACTGGTCGCGTTCAGACCGTATAGCCACAGGTAAGCACTCCCCGGGCCGTACAGGCAGGAAGCATGCACCAGGATGGTCACCACTGGCGCCTCGGGCGTGGCGGTGCGGCTGGGGGTGCGGGTGATGGTGGGAGTGAGGGTGATGGTAGCCGTCAGCGACGGGGTCAGGCTGATGTCGGGGGTCGGGGAGGGGGTGATGGTGACGGGCACCTCCACCAGGCGGGTGATCTCGCGCGTCACCTCAACGGTCACCTCGCTGGTCACCTCAACGGTCACTTCGACGGTATGCACCAGCGTCTCCACCTGGATGACCGGGGTGGGTTGCGCTCCGCAGGCGCTGCCGAGGAGCACCACCAGCAGGGCGGTCAGAAGAATGCGGCTGGTCTTGAGGCGGGGAATCAATGATGGCATGGGCTCTCCTCGGGGTTGATTGTAGCAGAAAATCCCCCAGGCCCGGGAGGCTTCAAACTTTACAAAAATATCAAGTGGGTTCTTACGGGCGTTTAGTCCCGGTTCCCGCGATTAGCGCTGGTTCTCGCATATTATCCCGAATCTTTTACGGGACTGAGCGGGTCAATTTGCCTCCAATTGTTTTCGATAAAAACGGTAGCGCTTGTATATTTTGGCGCCCATGCGGCGGGCCAGCGGGAAGGTATCCAGGTTGTCTTCGCCGGTGAGGGACAGGTCGGCCCACAGGTAGCCCTTGGCAGTGGCGCGGCGGGCCATCTCGTCGAACAGGAGCACAGCCGCGCCTGTGTCCCAGTGTTCGGGGACCACGGCGATGCTTTTCACTGCCAGGCATTTCGGCTTGAGACGGGCATATTTTGCCAACTGCAGGTAGTCCCAGGGATGGCGCAGACCGTTGAGATGGATAAGTACCTCGTTCATGTTGGGAATGCCGGGGAACCAGCCCACGGCTTTGCCGTCCACTTCGGCAAACAAGACGAGTTCGGGGTCAATGATATCCAGTGCCGGTAAAATCATGGCTTCGATGGAAGTGCGCGTGTAGGGAGTAAAATCCGCCATGTGGGCCAGGCCGCGGTTTTGCAGTTCCACGATGCGGTCAATTTCTCCGTCAATATCCTTGAGATTGCCGCCGCGCACAGTGATGTTCTTGCGCTGGCGGATTTTCTCGGCCAAACGCATCATGTGCTGGATTTCGGGGGTGTTCAGGTTAATATCAATGGCATAGGCCAGACCATCACCGCCAAACTTATCGAAACCATATTGTTCGAAGAAGGGCTGGTAATACGGCGGGTTATGCCCGCAGTACGAGGCTGGAGGTCGGTCGCGGCCCTCGACCAGGACGCCGCGCGATTCCTCGCGGTCAAGGTTGAATGTCCCAAAGAGGCTGACGAGGCTGTGCTCACCCGCCCAGTCCGTTGCCCGGTCGAAGAGTGCCTCGGCCACGGCGTAATCGTCCACGCATTCAAAGAAACCGACCAGGCACTCGCCGTAGCCTCTGGCTTTGGTGGCGGAGGTATCTTCTGCACAAACGATGGTGCCCACTGGTTTGCCATTCTGCCAGGCGAGGAATAACCCGGCGTAGCCGTCCTTGAAGAACAAGCCGCGCTGCGGGTCTATTGTTTTGGCCCGCTCCGATAAGAGCGGCGGGACCCATAGCGGGTCGCCCTTATAGATGCGCCAAGGGAAGGTCAGGAAGAGTCGCTTCTCGCGGGCGGTGCGGACGGGCAAAACCCGGATGCTGGTCATGATGGAATCTCCTCGTTGAGTCTAACCCCATTAAACCGTCATTAGAACGATGGCGGCCAGAGCGGTCAGGATACCGGTGAGTTGCAGGCGGTTCAGACGCTCGTGCAGGAACAACCCGGCCAGTAGGACCGTGGAGGCGGGGTAGAGCGAGGCCAGCACGGCAGCCACGTCCATGCGCCCAGCCTGACCGGCCAGGATATACAGCCCGTTGCCGCTGACGTCGAGTATGCCGTTCAGGATGAGCAGCGGCCAGACAGGTTTCGGAGGCACGAACGACTGGCGCGTGACCAGTGTGTAAATCATCATCGTTACCACACCCGCCAGACGGGAGGATACCATCGGCCAAAAAAATCCATTCTGGCTGCCGCGGTGGAGGAGGACGAGATAGACACCGAAGCTGACCCCGGCGATGAGCGGCAGGCTCAAGTCGGCGAGACGCAGCCGCAGGCTTTTTGGACCTCCGTCCGGCTGCGAGATGAACCAGATCGCGGCCAGTGCCAGGGCGAACCCAGCCAGCGTCAACCAGCCTGGGAAGCCCTCCACGAACGAACCGACGATGACCGGCAGGATGGCGGCCGTCAGCGCCGAGACGGGCGCGGCGACGGACATCTGTCCTTTGGCCATGGCTTTAAAGAAGAGCAGGAGTCCCAGTACGCCCATCGACCCGGCGATGGTGCACAACAACCAGGCGAACCAGCCGATGGGTGGTTCACCGGAGAGGACCGCAACCACCAGCAGGGCAGCCAACCCGACCGCTTCGCCAAAAAGGACAGCCTGGTAGGCTTTGGCTTTGCGGCTGGCCAGCCCGCCGCAGAAGTCTGCTGCACCCCAAGTCAGAGCGGAGGCGAGGCCGAAGAGAATGGAGAGCAATACAGATCCTTTCTTAAACACAAAGGGCACAAGGGATCACAAAGGAAAACCTTTGTAAAGCTCCGTGTCCGCCTGCCCCCGTTCTCTGGGGGTTGTGGGGAATTATATCTTACCCGCGGCGCGCGCCCGCTCCAGCACACCCTGCGCAGCCTTGACCAGCGGCATGTCAACCATTTTCCCGTCAAGCGCAAATACACCTTTCCCCTCTTTCTGATGGGCTCCGAAAGCCTCCACCAGGCGTCTGGCTTTTTCAATTGAATCGTTGTTTGGTGTGAAAGCCTCCTGCACCGGCTCTACTTGTGCCGGGTGGATGACCTGTTTGCCGCTGTAGCCCAGCTGCGCCCCAAATGTGGCTTCCCGGCGCAACATTTCCAAGTCCCGGAAATCAATTGTCACGATATCAATCGCCTGCAAGCTGTAGGCTGCGCAGGCGGCTACCACCGCCGAGCGGGCGAACAACAGCTCGGTTGCTTCGGGTGTGCGCACCGCGCCGACGTTGGCGGCATAATCCTCGCCACCGAAGATGAGGCCGTCCAAACGCGGGTGAGACATCGTACC
>JBGPQK010000092.1:0-8809 GCA_041489005.1 Anaerolineae bacterium | reverse complement strand
GGATACCCTGGCTGAGGGTAAGAACGCCCCCACCCTTCTGACCCTGCACGCCGCCAAAGGGCTGGAATTTGGCGCAGTCTTCATCGTCGGCCTGGATGATGGCATCCTGCCACACAGCCGTTCCTTCGACGAAGCCGAAGCAATGGAAGAAGAGCGCCGGTTGTTTTACGTGGGCATTACGCGTGCCGAAGACCGGCTCTATCTGCTGCGCGCCTTGCGGCGAGGCGGACGCGGCTATGGCGAGGAGACCATCCCCTCGCGCTATCTGGATGACATTCCGCCCGAACTGCTCTCCGGGAAAGCACGCGCCGGGCGCGTCTCCCGCACTGAGCCGCTCGCGTGGCTGCGATCGGACGCGGTACCTGTCGTCGTTAATGAGGCTCACTTCCGTGCTGGGATGAGAGTCCAACACCCCACCTGGGGTGAAGGGATCGTGCTCAACTCTCGCCTGCAGGACAACGATGAAACCGTGGATGTGGTTTTTGAATCAGTCGGGATCAAGCGGCTGGCGGCAAGTCTCGCCAACCTGACAATCATGAAATAAAGCCGCAGCACTTAGGAAAGATTCCTCTGTGCTTTTTTTTCTTTACTGCTTCTTACATAAAAACGTGAACTATTCTCGATCAAAATACGGGGTCCTTCAACATCAATTTGGGTTCCCATCTTTCCGCAATACCATGTAGAATGAGAAAATAGTAAGGTCTAACCTCCCATAGAATCATACTGTTGCGAGGAGCGAACGAAGCAAGCGACTCCATCTCTAAATAATGATCGGACTCCCATGATAAGAAACCTTCCTAACTCCCCCCAAGAAATCATTGCCTGGACCTGGTCTGCAATCGAACCACACTACAAAGACTTAGAAGCCCGCCCCCTCAGCGCTGCCAAAGTGGACGACTGGCTGGCCGACTGGTCGAGCGTCAGCGAACGAATCGAGGAAATGTCCTCTCGCCTATCGGTCGCCACCTCGGTCAACACTGCCGACAAGGAAGCTGAGGCGCGCATGACCGCCTTCCTAGAAGAGATCTTCCCCAAGGTTATGGCCGCTGAGCAGAAACTCAAAGAGAAGCTGCTCGCCAGCAAACTGGAGCTAAAAGGTTTCGACATCCCTATGCGCAACATGCGTGCTGAAGCGGGTCTGTTCCGCGAGTCCAACCTCACCCTGCTGGCCGACCAGCAAAAACTTTCCATCGAATATGACAAAATCTACGGTGCGCAGACGGTCGAATGGGAAGGTGAGGAGATCACGCTCACCCGCCTCGCCATGAACTTCCAGCAGCCCGACCGCGCCCGGCGCGAAAAAGCCTGGCATCTCAAGGCTGAACGTCAACTTTCCGATAGAAAAGCCATCAACGACCTGTGGTTAAAGTGCATGGATGTGCGCGCCAGGATTGCCAAGAACGCTGATAAACCTAGTTACCGCGAATATACCTGGGTGCAGAAACTGCGCTTCGACTATGGTCCCGATGACTGCAAATCCTTCACGGCGGCCATTGAAAAGGTGGTTGTCCCGTCTGCAACGCGTATCTACCAGAAACGGAAGCAGGCCCTCGGTCTCGACACGCTTCGCCCGTGGGATCTGGTGGACGGCTGGTTCTCGCGTCCCACACCAGCGGCCGGCATCCCGCAACTTATACCGTTCGCATCGATTGAAGAACTTAAGTCGAAGACCTCGGCCGTCTTCCATCACGTCGACCCGGTGCTGGGTGGCTACTTCGACAGCATGGTAGCTGAAGGCCTGACCGACCTCGACAACCGCAAGAACAAAGCCCCCGGCGCGTACTGCGCCTCATACACTTCCATCCGCAAGCCCTTCATTTTTGTCAACGCCGTTGGCACGCACGATGACGTGATGACCACTCTGCACGAATCCGGTCATTCCTTCCACATCTTCGAGACAGCCAAACTCCCCTACATCCACCAACTGGTTGTGCCGATGGAATTTGCCGAAGTGGCCTCGATGGGCATGGAACTGCTGGCTTCGCCCTATCTGACAAAGACCAACGGCGGCTTCTATTTGGACGCCGAGGCTGCGCGCGCCCGCGTCGAGCATCTGGAAAGCATGATCCTCTTCTGGCCTTTCATGGCGGTTATTGACTCGTTTCAGCAGTGGGTCTACGAAAACCCGAAAATGGGTGCAGACCCGGCGGCCTGCGATAAAAAATGGGGCGAACTCTGGGACCGTTTTATCCCTGGTGTGGATTGGACCGGCCTGGAGGAAATCAAAGTCACCGGCTGGCATCGCAAACTGCATATTCACCAGGTACCGTTTTATTATGTAGAGTACGGCCTGGCGCAGTTGGGCGCGGTTCAAATCTTTGGGAATGCGCGCACCGACCAGGTCAGCGCTGTGGCCGCTTATCGCAAAGCACTTTCGCTGGGCGGGATGGTGACCCTGCCTGAACTGTTCGCCACTGCAAGGGCAAAATTCGCCTTCGATACGCCCACGGTCAGGAAAGCCGTGGATTTGATGGAACTCGTTGTGAGCGAATTGGAGAAAAAGATTTAGCGGATGATCGACGGTGGACCATGAACGGTAAATCACGGCCGGTGATCTATCCTCCATGATCTGCAAGGAGACATTATGAACGGGGTATTGCTCTGGAAAATCTTCTGGCTCTTCACCAAAGTTGCCATGTTCTCGTGGGGCGGCGGGCCAGCTTCGCTGGGCCTGATGCAGCGTGAGGTCGTTGCTGCTGGATGGCTCTCTCCCGAGGAATTTGCTGATGACATCGCCATCAGCAACGCCCTACCCGGTCCAACCGCTCCGCAAGCCTCGGCCTACGTCGGTTACAAGTTGGCCGGGTGGCCGGGAGCTCTTTCCGCGGTCGCCGGGACCGTAGTCCCGGCCACGCTGCTGATGCTCATCCTTATCACCGGGTTCTTTAGCATCAAAGACAACACTTATATGAAGGCAGCCATCAAGGGCATGCGTCCGTTCGTTGTCGGTTTGCTGGCCTGGACCGCCTACCAGATGGCTGTGACTGTCTTTAACCTGAAGCAAGGGGTCGGCCTTTCCCTTCTGCAAGGCTGGGACAAGTGGCTGATTGGATTGGGAGCTTTCCTGATCCTGACATTTACCAACATCAGCCCTGTCTGGCTGGTACTTGCCACGGCAGCCATTGGCTTGATTTTCTATCGGTAATCATTCCGCCGGGAAGGCTCTTATCCCGCCCACACAGGGCATTGGATTCCTGCCCTTAGATGGATATTTCGCCGGTTCTCGCTTAAAATACAGTCATGACCCAAAATCTGAAAATTGTCATTCCCACTGCCGGATGGGCCACGCGGATGCGTCCCCAGACCTGGTCCAAACCCAAACCATTGGTGAGCGTGGCCGGCAAGGTCATCCTCGAACACCTCTTGGATATGTTCCACAGCGTGCCAGGCCTTTCCCCTGCGGGTACGATGTCCGCTCGCTCAAAGCAGCATCCTGTCGCTGTTGAATACATCATCATCCTTGGTCCGGGGCTGGGCGAGACGCAGATTCCGCCATTCATTCAGGAACACCACCCGGAATTAATAACCCATTTTGTTCTCCAGCCGATGATGCGAGGTCAATCGGACGCGTTGTTGCTGGCGCGCAAATATCTAACCGGGCCCGTGATCATCTGCTTCTCAGATACACTTATGGAAACAGATTTCTCCTTCCTTGTGGACGAAAAGGCGGACGGCGTGGCTTGGGTCAAATCCGTACCGGACCCGCGGCGGTTCGGCGTGGCCGAAGTGAATGGCGAAGGCTGGGTGACACATCTTGTCGAGAAACCACAAAATGTGGATAATAATCTGGTCGTTGTCGGGTGCTATTATTTCAAACGGGCCAAAGAATTAGTCTCCGCCATTGAAGAACAGTTCCGGCGCGGCGCTTCATTTAAGGGTGAGTTCTTCCTCACGGATGCCATCAACATCATGATCGAGCGCGGGTTGAAGATGCGCACGCAAACAGTATCTGTGTGGCTGGATACCGGTACGATAGACGCCACGCTGGAGACGAATCGGTATTTACTCGAACATGGAAAAGCCAACAAAACAAGTAACGAAAAACAACACGGCATAAAAATCGTGCCGCCGGTGTTTGTCCACGCGAGCGCCGAGATCAGTAATTCTGTGATCGGTCCATACGCCTCCATCGGGGCAGATTGCATAATCACGAACGCGCTGGTCGAAGACTCCATCCTCGAAGCCGGTGTTAAAGTGGACGCGGCGGCACTGAAAGGCTCTTTTATCGGCAGACAGGCCAGGGTTCAGGGACGTTCTCCCGACGATCCGCCACTGAGGTTGAACATCGGAGATAATAGTTCCGTTATTCTAAAGTAGCGTTGTTCATATGGCTGACATTGTCGAATGCCATTCTGGGTACGCCTACGCTGAGAGACCGACAGCGCTCACTTGGCAGGGTCAGCGGCTCATCGTCACTGAAATCCTGTCCCAGGGGTGCACGCCGCAGGCGAAGTGGTTCCGGGTCCGCACGGCGGATGGACAGGTTTTCGAGCTGTCCTGCGTTGAGGCAGCTGTCGAACGTTCATCCGAACACGAGTGGCAAATTCACCAATTGTGAGGAGGCAGGATGCAGGAAATTTCTGACGCACGTTATCTTGCAAAGAGTGTGGCTGGACTGAAACCCTCGGGCATTCGTAAGTTCTTTGACATCGCCGCCACGATGAAGGACGTCATTTCGCTCGGCATCGGTGAGCCTGATTTCACCACTCCGGAACCGATCCTGGAAGCAGGCATGCGTTCCCTGCGCGCCGGGGAAACGCATTACACCTCCAATTCGGGCAAGCTGGAATTTCGACAAGCTGTGGCTGGGAATTTACAGCGCCTCTACAGCGTGAACTACGATCCGGTCAACGAGATTGTTGCCACGGTGGGTGTCTCGGAGGCTTTATACCTGGTGATGACTGCCCTGCTTGACCCTGGCGATGAGGTCATCATCCCAACCCCATGCTTCGTCTCATACCAGGCCGAGGTGACCCTGGCGGGCGGGAAACCGGTCGAAATCCCCAGCCGGATGGAAGATAATTTTCAACTGGATCCTGACCGCATTCGCGCCGCCATCACTCCGCGTACAAAGGTTATCTTTGTGGGCTACCCCAGCAACCCGACCGGCGCAGTCGCTACGCGCGAGACCCTGAAACAGGTGGCTGATATCGCCATCGAACATAACCTGCTCATTGTCTCGGATGAGATCTATGACCGGCTGGTGTATAACTTCGACCACGTCTGTGTCCCGGCGCTGGGAGAGGAGATCAAGAATCACACCGTTCTGTTGGGCGGACTTTCGAAGGCTTATGCCATGACCGGCTGGCGCATCGGCTACGCCTGCGGCCCGGCAGAAATCATCAAAGGCATGGTGCGCATTCACCAGTACACCATCATGTCTGCTCCCACCACCGCCCAGGACGCAGCGCTCGAAGCCCTGATCAATGGAGAAAAGGATGTTCAACGGATGGTGGCTGAATACGACCGGCGGCGCAAGTTGATCGTCTGTGGGTTGAATAAACTCGGCCTGACCACCTTCGAGCCGCGTGGTGCGTTCTATGCCTTCCCCAAGGTTACTGCCTCCGGCATGGACGATGAGTCCTTCGCCGAAAAACTCCTAGATGAAGAACGTGTGGCAGTAGTGCCGGGGAATGCCTTCGGAAAAGGTGGTGAAGGATTCGTCCGCTGCTCATATGCAACGGCTTATGAGAAGATCGAAGAAGCACTGCACCGCATGGAAAAGTTCATGAACCGATATGGGTAAACCCGGGATCAAATTTCAGCCGCTTCCATATCTATTCTTTATCATGAGAATTCCCAAATACCCGGGGCGAACTGTCATGTCCGCTTTTGTATTGGTGTAAAATACAAGAGGTTTGGAGGTGCTAGATGATTTTTCAAGTAGGAATTGAAAATAATAATGAAGGACGGTCTATCGCCTGGGCACTGGAACATCCCGGATGTTTTGCTTATGGCATGAAAGGCGCGGCGGCAGTTACGAACCTGGAAGGGGCGCTCAATAAATATGCAAGCTGGATCCTGCGTCACGAGCCAAACACCTGGCTAAACTTCAACGAAAATGAAATTGAAATCGCCATTAATGGGACCTGGGATGTATATTACATCAATGACGATCTGGATCTATCCACCGAGGTTGACGGCTATAGTGTGGAATCTTTCTTCCCTTATGATTGGAAACCACTCACCACAATTGAAATCAAACACGCCCTGGATATGCTGGCCTGGAGCCGGAATGATCTGCTCAAGACCGTGCATGGACTAAGCGATGCAAAACTCAATCAGACATATACAGGTGAACGCTGGAGTATCAACGGGATCCTTGGTCATGTTGGCGGGGCGGAATGGTGGTATATGGAATGCCTCGGGCTGGCCTTCCCGCGCACCGATGTACCAGGGGATCCGATTGCCTGGCTGGAGAAAGTCCGCAAGCATTTCAATGCGGCGCTATTCAATATGGATGGGGTGAAACAAGTCGTCGGCGTGGACGGAGAGTTCTGGTCTCCGCGTAAGGCGCTGCGCCGGGCACTCTATCACGAGCGTGACCACGTAGAACACATCCGCAAGTTGATTGCTATGTAAGAATAAGTGGAGATGGTGAACAAAATTGTAAAACGGACTGGATACGATAGAACTAAAGAGAGTGGCGACGCTATGTCGCCACTCTCTTTTCATTAACTTCCATAATCAGGCCGGTTTGACATTGACCAGCTGCTGGCGGATGCGATAGTTCCCATTCTTCGCCAGTACCTGGGCGGCGAATTTCTCCGGCACATCCACCAGGGTGTATTTATCCTGGATGTGAATTTTGCCAATGGTGTGCCCGGGGATGTCAGCGTGGAAGGCAATTGTGCCAACCACATCGTTGGGGCGGATTCCGTGGACGCGGCCCAAACTCAGGCTGAGACGGATCATGCCCGGTTCGTGCGAGACCATTTCGTGGTCCGCGTGGCCGTGGCGGGGAGGACGGTTCCCATCCCGTTCGTAGCGGTGCGAACTTTTCTCCTGAACCTCGCTGACCGAGGCGACCGGCCGCTGTTTTTCGTCGGCGCGCGCCAGCTTAAGGGCGGCGGCGGCAATTTCCGCCGGGTCGTGACCTTCTTCCACCAGCCGCGCCACCAGTTCGCGTTCGCGGTGATAGCGGGCACGCGCCAGCCAGACTTTGACGTTTTCGAGCAATTCGTTCTCGCGGTGGTTGCGGATGTCTTCCTCGGTCGGCAACGCAGACTTGATCAACGGCTGGCGGATGAGGGATTCAATCTGGCGTAGCAGGCGTTTCTCGCGAGGTGTGACCATCGAAATGGCGATGCCGGTCTTACCGGCGCGGCCAGTACGCCCGATGCGATGGATGTAAATTTCCGGGTCATCGGGCAGGTCGTAGTTGAAGACGTGGGAAATGTCGTCAATGTCCAGGCCGCGCGCGGCCACATCCGTCGCCACCAGCACCTTGACCTGGTTCTGGCGGAACCGGTTGAGAGTTCGTTCACGGGCTTCCTGGCTTAAATCGCCGTTCAGCGATTCGGCGGGGAATCCGCGCCGGGCCAATTCGTTGGCCAGATCCCCGGTCCCGAGGCGGGTGCGGACGAAGATCAGGGCGCTGATCACTGGTTCGATTTCAAAGAGGCGCGTGAGCGCGGCCAGTTTATCAGCCTGGTTAACCAGGTAATAGCGCTGTTCGATGGCCGCCAGAGTGACTTGTGCGCGCTGGATCAGGATGGACTGCGGGGCGTGCATGTAGCGTTCAGCCAGGCGGCGGATGGGAGCCGGCAGGGTGGCAGAGAAGAGGGCAGTCTGACGGTCTTTGGGGGTATCGGCCAGAATGGTCTCAATGTCTTCGATGAAGCCCATCGAGAGCATCTCGTCGGCTTCGTCGAGTACCACGGTGCGCACTTGGCTGATGTTGAGGGCGTTACGCTCGAGCAGGTCAATCAGTCGGCCGGGGGTGCCGACCACCACGTCCACGCCACGGTTGAGGCGGCTGATCTGCGGACCGTAAGGTTGCCCGCCGTAGACGGCCAGCACGCGCACATCCTGTACTTTGCCATAATCGTAAATGGCACCGGCAACTTGCAAAGCCAGTTCGCGCGTAGGACATAGCACCAACGCTTGCACGTGGCGTTCTCCGGGTTCCAGATTGTTCAAAATGGGGAGGGCAAAGGCGGCAGTCTTGCCGGTGCCGGTCTGGGCCTGGCCGATAACATCCGCGCCGGTCAGCATGACCGGGATAAGGGCGGCCTGGATGGGTGTCGGCTCGATATGACCGAGCGCAGCGATGGCCTGCATCAACTCGGGACGCAGGTTTAAATCAGTAAATTGGGTGGTCATCATATCCTCGTTTTTGTCGTTGCGGGGAGCGACCGAAGGGAGAGCTGAAGCAGTCTCCTAATACGAGGAGGTTACTACGCTGCCAAAGAACGACGGCTCGCAATGACATGAATGATGGAATGTTTCGATGACCTCACGGTAGTCCCGGTTCCAGCATATCATCCCGAATCTCTTACGGGACGGGTACCGAAGTTCTTGCCAATCCGAGGTACTCTTACGGGCACCTCAGCCCAACAAAATAGCCCGGTCAACTCGCCGGGCCATCATTCGAAGTCTCAAAACAATTTCCCTGGTGTGTGCGCTCCAATTTCGAGCGGAACGGGAGTATACCATGGATTCGAGAGAACAGAGAGCAGAAATTCGAAAACAGGATGGGCGGGTGACTTCCCCCATTTTGGTTAAACCGTAAAGACAGGATAGTCCCGAAGCGAGTAAAATATGAGTAACGTGAACTTTTCCACCTGGGCGAGACCAGCGAAGAGCG
>JBGPQK010000091.1:0-8812 GCA_041489005.1 Anaerolineae bacterium | reverse complement strand
GCGCGAAGAGACTTGAATAGCATCCCCTTTGGGGACTCCCGACCTTACATCCCCTTTCGGGGACATCCATGAGTAAGACCACCCGGGAAGGTGGTCTTGTGGGCGCGAAGAGACTTGAATAGCATCCCCTTTGGGGACTCCCGACCTTACATCCCCTTTCGGGGACATCCATGAGTAAGACCACCCGGGAAGGTGGTCTTGTGGGCGCGAAGAGACTTGAACTCCCGACCTCATCAATGTGAGTGATGCGCTCTAACCAGCTGAGCTACGCGCCCGAGGTGAGCGGGATTATAGTCGAGGTCACAGGCTTTTGCAAGGATTCTTACGGCGCGGGTAAATAATCCAAAGGATTCACTTTTCCGAGTATGGTATTCATCAATTCGAAGTGCAAGTGCGGACCTGTTGAATTGCCGGTACTGCCCATCAAACCGATCACGTCACCTTGCCCGACGTTTTGGCCGCATGAAACATTTATCACACTCAGGTGGGCGTAGCGAGATTCCCAGCCATTGCCGTGATCCAGGATGATTAGGTAACCGTATCCGCTGTCATTCCAGCCGGCATAGACCACCGTACCTGCATCTGTAGCATAGATTGCGCTACCTAAGCTGCCGGCAAAGTCAACTGCGAAGTGCTTTAACTCAGGGAGAAAAGGCGTTCCTGAGAGCCAGTGCTCGGCTGTAGGGTAAACGAAATTGCCATAACCAACTTGAACATAATTAATTCCTGTGCACACTCCCACTCCCCAGACTTGGACCGACGGATCTGATCTCACAAGCTGCGCCGGCGCTGTCCACGATGAGAATTCGCGTTTCCCACCTGGGGCAATCAGCCACGTTCCGGGCTTAATATTCGGATTGCCCAGGTCGCCAATCGCATCCGGATCGAGATGGTTGCCAGGAAAATTAATGATGCTTTCTGGGTCAACACCGAAGACTTCCGCCACTTTCGTCAGGCTTTCCGTACCCTGCCATTCATAATATGTCCCGTCGACAGGAAGGATATTGAGTTTCTGGCCTTCCTTAAGCAAATCAGGCGAATCCTTAAGAGTATTATAGTTGCCAAAAAGGATCGTAGTTGGCTTTAACCCGTATTTATCAGCAATGACAAAAATGGAATCCCCTGCTTGGACGGTATATGTGATTACATCCATGCGCGGCCGGCTTGGGATGGTTGTATGCAGCTCTACTTGGCGCGAAATCCCATTAATAGCAAACGCTATTTCTACAGGTATTTGCGAGACTGGCAGTGTGGGCAGCGGACTAAGATTGGACGCAGCAGGCAGGTTTGAGGTTCCGCCAAGATTCGCTCGCTGGAGCAGCCAGACGACTGTCACAACCAGCAGTATAGCCAGGACGTTCGTTCCGATGCGTAACGTTAGCTCACCCAACCCGAGATGGGCCAGACGTTCCATCCATCTTGTGATCAGACCAGGTCGCGGTTCAGATGTTTCCCTCTGTTCCTCGTTCTGCTGAGGAAATTCTTGCAAAGGCTTGTTGTCCATAGGGCGTCATCATAACATGCCGCAAAATGACCGTCAAGCGACGGATTAAAGGAAGATTAGGAGATTATTGTAAAGTGGTTATGCCGGGAGGACGCACTCCGCACGGTCATTGCCGGGGCTGTTGACCAGAGTTGAGACGGGATAGGCCTCCATTTCCCCGACAGGGTAGGGGACCAGCAGGTTTTGAAGGCGGTTAGGCGACTGCGGTGCCGAATCGAGCCATTGCGAGTAGGTGTTTGGTTGCAGAATAACGGGCATCCGGTTGTGTATGGATGCCATCAACTCGTTAGGCTCGGTGGTGATGATGGCTGTGGAGCGGACCTCAGACCCGTCTACCGGCTGCCAGTGTTCCCACAGCCCGGCAAAAGCGAACGGTGCTCCCGATTTCAACCGGATGAAGTGCGGGATCTTGGATTTCATCCCCGGACGTGCCTGCCATTCGAAGAATCCGTCCGCGAAGATGAGACAGCGGTGATATTTATACGCAGACCGGAAAGCTGGCTTCTCGGCCAATGTCTCAGCGCGGGCATTGATCATCCGGCTTCCAATGGACGGATCCTTGGCCCACGACGGGATGAGACCCCAGACGAAGAAGTCGGCACGGTTTGTCCCCTCGTTGGGTAGCGCCAGGATGGGCTGGCTGGGAGCGATATTGTAGCGCGCGGCACCCTGCGCCGGGAAGGTAAATTCAGGGAACGCATCTTGTAGATCAGCCGGGTCAACGGTTAAGGTAAATCTTCCGCACATGGTTATGCTCCTATTTCTTCAATCGCCTAAAATCCCCATCTCGTGCTGTAACACCAACTGCATCTAGATGCTCCAGCAACGCCTGAACGTACTTCCGGCTGGTGTTGAGCAGGTCGCGCACTTCAGCCAGGGTAATTTGTCCCTTTTGCCGGAGCGCCTGCAGGATTTTCTCCACCATGGCCTCATAATCCGTTTGACGGAAGACCACCTCATCAGAGACGGCTACCAGGTCGCCGGACTCCCGCAGTGCACTGAAAATGTCCTCGCCAACTTCTACCTGGCATTCTTTTACCGATGGCGGGGAGTATGGCGCCGCCGCGAACAACGCCATTAACTTATCCACTTTCACCTGCTGGAACGGCGAAAAGCGAACAATGTGTCCGGGCAGGGAGATCCATTTCGGAGCCTCGGTCAGGACTCCCTCCGATGCCATTTTCGGCAGAACCAGGTTGAAGAGGCGGGGTGACAATTTCAGCCGGCTCTTGAGTTCTTCGCGCGGCATGCCGTGCCTCAGAGGATAGGCATTATGAAAAGCGACTAAAGCTGTTACTACGGATTCTTTGAGTACAGACCACTGCGAATCCGCAATTACCATATCATCCAGGCTGACCAGTTGATCGCGGTCGAGCAATTCCGTCAAAGCCGATTCGGCTGCGGAGTTTTCCAGCCGGGAACGGGCGATCACCTCCTTGACCGGTGCCGGTCCGAGGGCAAGCGCAGCCTGCAGGAGCACCTCGGCGGGTGAGCCTTGCGCCATGGCTTCCAGCGCTTGGAGCACTGCCTTGTCGAAGCGTTTGTGCCGCTTCTTCGGCTGTGGATCCACCACCATGCCACCGCCGAGAGTTTCGCCGGGGGACGGGCGGCGCAGGATGTACCGGTCGCCGCGCATGGCCACAACGGGTGTGCGCAGCTCGAGTTGCAGCCAGCCGGTCTCGCCGGGTTTCAGGGTTTCTGCGCCCAGCAGGCGCACATCAGCAACAGTCTCGGATGTGCCGATGAAAAATTTGACTTCGGTGTGATGCCGCAGGGAAGCGGAAACGTCAGGGAGCAGGCGGAAGCTGAGGTCGAGGCGCTGGGTGGCCTTATACTCGCCGGGATGCGTCACCACCTCGCCACGCTGGATTTGCTCCACGTCTAGACCGGAAATGTTGACCGCAGTACGGCTTCCGGGAAGCGCCGTCTCTTCCTTTTTTTTATGCGTCTGCAAGCCGCGGATGCGCCCGCGCAAACCGGATGGCAGGATTTCCACTTCATCACCGGTGGCAAGTTTCCCGTCCAAGAGTGTTCCGGTCATGACCGTGCCGAACCCGGCGATGGAGAAAACCCGGTCCACGGGCAGGCGCGGGCGGCCCAGATCGGTGCGGGCAGGCGTGTTTTGCATGAGCTGGCTCAGGGACTGCAGGAGCTCCGGGAAACCGGCCCGAGTGCGTGAGGAAACGCGCAGGATGAGAGCATCGTGTAATACTGTTCCACGCAAGACTTTGTGAATATCCCCTTCGACCAGATCCAGCCAGGCGGGGTCATCAACCAGGTCGATCTTGGTCAGCACAACGATGCTAGCCTTGATTTGGAGCAGGTCAAGGATTGCAAGGTGCTCGCGGGTCTGGGGCATGATCCCTTCGTCAGCCGCGATGACTAACAGTGCGGCGTCTATCCCTCCTACACCGGCCAGCATATTCTCGATGAAGTCGCGGTGACCGGGAACATCCACGATACCGATTTCCTCGCCATCTGGTAAAGTCAACCAGGCGAAGCCGAGGTCGATGGTCATTTCGCGTTCTTGTTCTTCTTTTAGACGGTCGGGGTGGATTCCTGTGAGCGCGGCGACGAGGGTGGATTTTCCGTGGTCTACATGCCCGGCGGTACCGATAACGCGCATAATGCCTCAATTTCGCAGGGACACATGGTCGCTGGTCCCTTGCGGGATTATTTATTACTCATGATCCGCTCGTAAGAGGAAAGCAGTTCATGGATTTGGGCAAGCATTCCTTGAAATAATTGCTCATTGGCATCTTTGGTTTGCTGGAGTACATCCTGCTGGTTCTGGGTCAAGTCTTCGAGAGCGGTTAGTCGCTCTTCAATTTTAATCAAACCACCGTGGGTGTCTTTATGGGTTTCCTCCTGAGAGAGGGTGAAACTGGTCCAGCGTTTCTGGTCATCGGCCTTGAAAGTGACCCATTCCTGGCGGAAACGGTCTTCAGCCAGGCGTTGCATTTCAGTGATCTCGTTGATGCGGCGCTCAAATTTCTGGACGATTTCCTCGTATGTTTCCTGGGTGCGTTTGATCGCGCGCTGGGCGACTTCCCAATCCTGCAGATTGCGATCCATGGTTTCGGACTGCTTGCGCAGGGTGTTCAAACTTTCTTCCCATTCCTTCCACGTGCGATCACGCTCGACCTGGGACCGGGCTTGCGTTTCAATGAAATTGGCCTGGGATTGTCGGCGTTCCGCCTCATTGGTGAGGATTTCATTGAGACGAGTCTCGATGCGGCGGATGCTATCCGTAAACAGGTCATTTTTCTCCCGGGATTCGTCCAGGCGTTTGCGCGCTGCGCTGAGTTCTCCTTGAAGGTCGGCAAGACGTTTGCTATCCTGACGTCGGGGCTCTTCAGCGGCTTTTTGCTCACGCTGGACATCTTCAACGGTTTTGACCATGGCTTGCATGCGCATTTCCCATTCAGCGCTAAGTCTGCTTAGACGAGTCTCTTCATCGGCGTAGGCCTTAAGATCGCGCTTGATCTCAGCAACGCGTTCTTTTGTTTTACGAAGGTCGGCAATCGACTTGTTAATGCCAGCAAATTGGATTTGATAGCGTTTGTCAATTTCTGTTTGTTGATCCTGGCGTCTTTTCTCCGCATCGTCAATGTATTTAACAATATCTGTGCGCTGCTGCGCCAGAGCAGCGTCATACTGTTCGATGCGGGCAGCTGCCGTGGACAGGTGTGCCATCTGGGTGGTGAGTTCTTTAATTTTCTTATTGGCGGCTTTCAGATCGCCTTCAAGGCTGCTCGCACGCTGGGTAAGAGTTTCAATGGTGCCCTTATCTTTTCGATGTTCTTCATCCAGCCAGTCCAATCGCTTGATGATTTGTTCAAATTCCATTTGTATTGCCTCCGAAGGCGCGGGAGAAAATTCTTGATAAGGATATATCCTATTAATTATACTGCTACTGGCATAATTCCTGAACTTGGATTCTATAGGTTGTTAGGAATTCCCGTGATAGATGGAAAGTTATCAGGGAATTGGACGTGCTTCACCCGCCCAATACGCTCTATTACCGCCATCTTATCGATTCCCGGATGACCATTTCTCTGAGAATCTGAGGCATTCTTACAGATTACTGCACAAAGATGTAAACAATAAGGTACTGCGTAAGAATTGAATCACAAGGTACTACATAATTATGTGAACCCAAATTGCTTTAATTCATTGTATTTTGAACAATTAGGTATAGGTATTTATGATAGAAGCAGGATATGCCAGTCGTACGATCCGCCCAAGATGATTATGAATTGAGTTACTGCCCCAAGTGAGTAAGAATTTCCGGAAGATTTGTCCACAACGGTAGCACCCATTGTGGGAATAAACCCAGAAGAACGAGAGCCAGGAAACTGACTGCAAGGAGGGTGCGCTGCGCAGTCGTTTCTCTAGATTCCCAACGGGCTCCTTCGGGAGCGGAGGCGAAGGCTAACATCACACGGACTGCGCTGAAGAAAAGACCGAGGTTTCCAACCAGCACCCAGATGACTACAGGCAGAGATTTTGATGCCAGCCCCTCCCAGATGGCCTCTTGAACCGGAAACCCAGCCAATAAAGGCATTCCAGCAAAAGCCAGGTTTGCCAGCAGTAGACCGGAAGTTGCGAAAGGCCAGCTGCGTACCATGCCTCTGATATCGCTCAGGAGCAGGTTCGGTGAATGTTCTTTCAGAATGGTTAAGGAGAGCGACCAAACAAATAAACTCAGGGCTCGGGGAACGAAGAGCATTAAGAAGATATTCAATCCCAATGTTCCCCCTAGGGTGAGGGTCAGTATAGAAAAGCCCGTCTGAATAATGATAGCATAACCCATGATGCGTCCCAGGTGGCGTTGAAAGGCGGTTAGGAAACCGCCGCTAACAACCATAAGGATACCTACAGTAGTTAAGATAGTCCCCAGGGCGGGCGCATCGCGAAGCCAGGTATATTGATCCAAAAAACCTAATCCGAAGAATAAAGTCACCGTAGGGAACATCCACAGAATGAAGCCAACGATATACGGTGACGATTCCTCAGTCAGCATGGGGATCCAACTGTAAAAAGGGAAAACTGCCAGAAGGAAGGAAAAGCCCAAGCCGATCAGGATAGCTGCCTGTCGTACCAATCCCAGGTCGCCGGGGTTTGCCTCGATTCCAGCCAACAACCAGCCGGAGAAGAGAATGAACGGCATGGCGAGAGTCTGGAAAATTAAAAAACGGATTAACCCTCTACCGGGTCTCCGCCCTGGTGCTGAAAGCAGCGGGATGGAAAGAAGCACAGCCATTTCGATCAGCAGGGCTGCGTAAAGGAACGGTTCGACTGAAAGCGCGGCTACCAATAGGGCGGTGATTGCCAACCCCAGAGAGGTCAGGCGGCGGGCTGTCTTTACTGCGGGAGCAACGGCAAACCAGACGATTGCCGAGCCGTAAATCAGGGCTAGCAAAGATCGATCAGCGGAACCAAGAATGAGATGTCGTCCCAGAATTTCGAAGGAAGAAGAAAGTTTGAAGGACCAGTTCCTGATTGTTATGGCAGAGTCAATTGGTAGCAACCAGGCAGCCAGAGTCAGGAAAAGGGTAATAATACAGGCTATCAGGGCGATTACTTTCTGGTTGCGGAGGAGCATGAGTAAGCCTGCCAGGATGATTGGGAGGAAGATCCATAAGAAGGGTGCACTCATTGATCTTCCTCCTGAGGCATATTCAGAAAGTACGCGCCGGTCAATGCCAGGCCAAGATTAACGACAGATAACAAGGCAGCGACTAGGGTGGAACTTTCCCCTGCGGCGTAAAGGATTTCGAACCCTGCCAGGACCGTCAACAAACCGAGGATCACCCGGAACGGTTGTGCGCTGATTCCGAGTTGAAGCAATCCCATTCCGACCAGGAGGAGGCTGCCCCAGGCGATCGGCAAACCAAGTCCCAACCAGTTTGAGGCGCGCAAGGAAAGTGCAAAGGTGGCGGCCACGATGATCCCAGCGGTAAAAATGCGAAATAATCGCCCCTGAGGCCAGGATGCCTCAGTGGTCTCCACGGAATCTGTATTAAGTTGAGCGATTCCGAGAACTGCGCAAGCCATCCAGCCAGTAACCAGTTTGGCGGTGGCCATTGAGACCGGCCAAAGGGTTTGAACCAGCCAGAATATGCTCAAATATTGGATAGCCAGAAAACCAATACCCCAGCGCCAGTCCCGGTGGAGCAGCAGACCGACTGATGAGACGAATGCAATAAGCAGGGCTAACCAATTTAGGATGGAAATCATGATTACCGCCCTCGTGTGGAGAGGACGGAGAGGATCAAAGTGAGCAGTAGTAATGACCAGAGTAAGCCGCCTTCTCCTTCGAGGGATGATGTAATAATATTGGCAATTTTGCGCCAAAATCCATAAATTGCTGTCAGCACATGATATAACCGCTCGAGGCGAAGGATACGAGTCCATTGGCTGGAACTATTGGCAGATGCTGAATGGACGAGGACGTTAAGCGCCAGCACTGTAAACCCGGCAGCTAATACATCAGAGATTATGGCTGCCCACCATTGTCCGAAGCTGGCTGCACCGTCCCAGCCCCACAGACCAAGCAGGACGACAATTGCAGCAAGCAGAACCAGCCCGGTCGGGTACAGAATCTTCGTCCATCTTTCCTTCAATACAAGGCTTGTTTCTCCGGGATGGAGGGTGTGGCGGATGAATCCGGCCATCAATAACGCTTGAGCAGGAAGGAACGGAATTACAAACAACCAGGAATTCTGGTTCCCAGTCTGCCAGACTGTTGCGGATAGGGAGAAAGGTAGGGCCGAAAGCCCCCAGATACCAAGGAGAGGCAACCAGATGGTACTTCTCTGGCGTGCCGAGTAAAGGAACAATAACCCGCCGCCCAGGATAAGCATAACGCCCCAAGCAATGCTCCCGTTTGGATTGCCGCGCAAACTGGCAGCGACGGACAAGGAGGCCATTCCCAGCACCCAAAAAGGGCGTCCCAGAATTTCGTCGGAGGAGCGCAGCCACATCCAGCCTGCATAAAGGGCGGCGATAGCTGCCAGGGTGAGCAAATATGTCGGTAAAGACGATTTTAATGCAGTGACCGGAATACGTGCAAGTAGGCTCAGGCTGGCCGCAGCCGAAACCAGCCTCAGGGATGTCCCGAAACCGCGCCGTAGAATGTTTTTCTTAAGATAGGGTAAGTGTAGAGGTAAGACGCCCAATCGCAAGACCGTCGCGATCAATAGGTAAATCCCGGCACTGGCAGGGGTTGCACGGAAGTTCATCTGTACTCCGCCAGCCGTACTGACCAGGTTGGCCCACAAGACCAGCCCGGTCCCAGCCACG
>JBGPQK010000090.1:0-8893 GCA_041489005.1 Anaerolineae bacterium | reverse complement strand
CGAGTCAGCGACGGCAGCCAGGTTCTTGGCCTGCGTGTTCTTGGAGTGGGCAAGTTTCTGCTTGAGGGCTTCGACGCGCTCGCGTTGCTGCTTGATGCCCAGGTCGGTGGTCTGGTCGGCTTTGAGCAGGCTGTCCACGAGGTTCTGGCCAAGTTCGTTGACGAAGGTCGGCAGGATATCATTGGCATATTCGAGTTGCTTGTCCAGCGTAAGGCGGAAGCCCAGGCCGAACTCAGCATTGTCTTCGAAAAGCGAGTTTGACCAGGCCGGGCCGCGGCCATCTTTGTTAAATGTGTAGGGTGTCGTCGGCAGGTTGCCACCATAGATGGAGGTGCAGCCTGTGGCATTGGCGATTATGGCGCGGTCGCCAAATAACTGCGACATCAGTTTTATATAAGGCGTTTCACCGCAACCTGCGCATGCCCCTGAGAACTCAAAGAGCGGTTCAAGTAGTTGTGAGTTCTTGATGGTGCCGAGGCTGATGGCTGTGCGGTCAATTTCAGGCAGGGACAGAAAGAATTCCCAATTAGGAACTTCTGTTTCGCGCAGGGGTGGCTGTGGAGCCATGTTGATGGATTTGCGCGCCGGGTTGGTCTTATCCTTGGCAGGGCAGGCTTCCACGCATAACGTGCAGCCGGTGCAATCTTCTGGTGCCACCTGGACGGTATAGGCCATGCCCGGGAATTCCTTGAATTTGGAGTCCATCGACTTGAAGGTCTTCGGGGTATTCTCGAGGAATTTCTTATCGTATACCTTGTGCCGGATCACGGCATGTGGGCAGACAAAAACGCACTTGCCGCACTGGATGCACAGATCAGGTTCCCAGACCGGGATTTCCAAAGCGATATTACGCTTTTCCCACTTGGTCGTACCGGTGGGAAAGGTGCCATCCACAGGCATGGCAGACACCGGAACGGTATCACCTTCGAAAGCGATCATCGGACCGAGCACGTCGCGCACAAAAGCCGGCGCTTCAGCGGAGACCGGGGCGCGGCGGGCGAAAGTGCTGGTCACTTTACCGGGTACCTTGACCTCATGCAGGTTGACCAGAGTCTGATCTACAGCCGCGTAGTTCTTCAGGACGACGGCTTCGCCGCGTTTGCCATAGGTCTTCTCAATGGCTTTCTTAATCTGCCCGATGGCCTCTTCGCGCGGCAGGATGCCGGAAATGGCGAAGAAGCAGGTCTGCATGATGGTATTGACGCGGCTGCCCATACCGGTCTTTTCGGCTACATCATAGGCGTTGATAGTGTAGAACCTGAGTTTCTTCTCGATAATGTCTTTCTGAACTTCTTGCGGTAGCTTATCCCAGATTTCCTCCGGGCCATACTGGCTGTTCACAAGAAAAACTGCGCCAGGCTGGGCGTACTTGGTGAAGTCAAAGCGCTCCAGAAAACTGAACTGGTGGCAGGCGACGAAGTTGGCGGTATTGGGGGTGATCAGGTAAGGGGCCTGGATCGGTTTGGGGCCAAAGCGTAGGTGTGAGACTGTTAAAGTACCTGCTTTTTTGGAGTCGTAGTAGAAATAGCCCTGGGCGTTGTTATTAGTCTCTTCGCCGATGATCTTGATCGAATTCTTGTTTGCACCGACGGTCCCATCGGAACCCAGACCGAAGAAGAGGCAGCGCACGGTTTCAGGATGTTCAACAGAGAAATTCTGGTCGTAATCCAGGCTGGAGTGGGTCACGTCTTCGTTGATCCCGACCACGAAATGATTTTTTGGGTCGGATTTCTTGAGTTCGTCGAAAACGGCCTTGACCATGGCTGGGGTGAATTCTTTTGATGACAGCCCATAGCGTCCGCCAATGACCTTGATGCCCTGCCGCCCATTTTCGAACAGGGCGCTGGTTACATCCAGATAGAGCGGTTCGCCAGATGCGCCGGGTTCTTTGGTGCGGTCGAGCACGGCAATGGACTTGACTGTCTTGGGCAGGGATTTGAGAAAAGCAGTTGTGTCGAACGGGCGGTATAGGCGCACACGGATGACACCGACTTTTTCTCCCTTATCAACCAGATAGTGCACGGTTGCTTCAGTGGTTTCACCACCCGAAGCCATAATAATAACCACGCGTTCAGCATCCGGAGCACCTTTATAATCGAATAGGTGATACTCACGGCCGGTTAGCTTGGCGAATTTGTCCATGGTTTTCTGGACGATGCCAGGTACTTTGGTGTAAAACGGGTTGATGGTCTCGCGTGCCTGGAAGAACACATCCGGGTTCTGGGCGGAACCGCGCAGTACTGGATGATCGGGTGAAAGGGCGCGGGCGCGGTGGGCTCGGACGAGCTCATCGTCAATCATTGTCCGCAGATCGTCATCATTCAGCTGCTCGATTTTGTCCACTTCGTGTGAGGTTCGGAAGCCATCGAAGAAGTGCAGGAACGGCACACGTGCTTCCAGTGTGGCGGCTTGGGCGATCAAAGCCATATCGTGGGCTTCCTGCACCGATCCGGAGGGAATCATCGCCCAGCCGGTTTGACGGACAGCCATCACGTCGGAGTGGTCGCCAAAGATCGAGAGAGCATGGGTTGCTACAGTACGTGCCGACACGTGGAAAACAGTGCTGGTTAATTCCCCGGCGATCTTGAACATATTCGGGATCATCAGCAGTAAGCCCTGGCTGGCTGTGAAGGTGGTGGTCAGTGAACCGGTCTGGAGTGCTCCGTGAACTGCGCCGGAAGCACCCCCTTCAGATTGCATCTCAATTACCAGCGGGACGGTTCCCCAGATGTTCTTCTGCTTGATCGCCGACCAGTCATCGGCAAACTCCCCCATATTGGAAGAGGGTGTAATCGGATAGATTGCGCAGATTTCATTGGTGCGATGGGCAATTGAAGCGGTGGCTTCATTCCCATCAATGGTAACCTTTTTACGTTCCATATAACTATTCTCCTTCAAATTGGATAACACAGGCAATTCTGTGTATGTCTGATGTACCAACACATGAGTGTATTCCCCCGCGTTTACCAGCGATAGTTATTTTATACACAAATACTACTGCGACTTGTCACCAATAAAAAACCGCTCTATTTTTGCTTTTCCAGATGCCCGCGTGCAAGAAGGAAGGCTGCCAGCGACTTCGCATCCGGGATATCGCCACGTTCACACATTTCCAGCGCCTCGGTTAATGGAATATGCTCGACAGACAGGAACTCGTCGGCGTCGGCCTCCAATGGGTCGTAACGCAGGTCGGTCGCCAGGTAGACATACATGTATTCGGTGGAATAACCGGGAGCCAGATAGAATCCGCCCAGGAGCTCCAAGTTCCCCGCGGCCATGCCCGTCTCTTCACGGACCTCACGCCGGGCGCAAGCCTCCGGGGATTCTCCTTTATCCAGGGTCCCCGCAGGCAGTTCCAGGAGATCCAGTCCGGCTGCATGCCGGTACTGGCGGACGAAAAGCAAATGACCGTTCGCGTCCAATGGCAGGATAACAACCGACCCGATGTGTTCCACGATGTCGAACCTGGTCTCACGACCATCCGGCAATCGCAATGTGTCCCGTCGGATGGTGAAAGCTCGGCCCGGGTAGATGATCTCGGATTTCAAGAGTTCAAACGGCATACCCACTCTCCAAAATAATGCCCAGGCGAAGGGATTTCGCCTGGGCGGAGGAAAAGCGTTTTTGTGGTTTAAGGGATATTCAGGGTTCTTCCGGTCGTCAGCGGAGTGGATAATGAAAGACCGTTTGCGGCGGCGATGGAGGTTGGGTCGATGTCGCCATAATAGCATGCGATGCCATAGATCGTGTCGTCAACAACAACAGTGTACTGAGCCGGGTGCGTATGCAGGGCACGGTTGCCCGGGAAAGTACCCGTTGGGGGGATCCTTAATTGCACGCCAGGCTGAAGGATTTGCCCTTCGCTTAATCCATTCAAAGATAATAAATCGGCCGGGTCGACGTTGAAGCGGCGGGCAAGGCAATAAGGGAATTCGCCTGGCATGAGAGTGTAATTTGCGGGACGCCCGGTTGTGGCTGTTGGCACGAGGACAACTGGCGTGGTTCCCGCGCCCGGTGTGGTGGCAGCTCCAGTTGGCGGTACGAGTGTTAAGGGATTGAGGGTGGCCACAGTGCCTTCCAGCGTGATGGTGGGGAGGCTGCTACCAGGAACAGAAGTCTTTGCTATGGCCGTCATCGTCTGTATCATTTGTGTGGTACCTAGCATTTGTACTTGACCGATACTGGTTGGCTGTCCCACACCACCAGAAGCGATGGTTCTGGTCGGTGTAGTGTTGGTCAGCGGCGCTTGAGAAGCGGCGCGCTGGCACGAAACTAGCAACAACATTGCTGCCAGACCAAGGATGACAATCAACGATAATTTCTTGAACATGGACTCCTCCTCCAAAACGGTCTTCCTTTTATGAGATTCTAGGGTGATACTAGCACAACCTTTCTATATCGTCAAGCGGAGGGTTGTGGGCGAATGGCCAATAACAGGATAAATATGCAGCACCGCGGCCCCCTGCAGGATGAGAAGAACGGGAAGTCCGCAGATCATAAAGCATGGCAAATCCGTAATCTCCTGGGGCATATGCGTCTGGTGCAACTGCGTGGTCTCTGAAGCGATGATGGTGGTTGGCGCACAAAATAAGCCGCTCACATGTTGCGCTTGGTGACAGGATATTGGTTATTTTTCCAGCCAGAGGGTCACTGGGCCATCATTTTCGATCTCGACCAGCATATGAGCTCCGAAGATGCCGATCTGTGTCGGGACACCCTGGGCGAGTAGAAATTCAGCGAATTTACCCACAAGCGGCGCGGCGACCTCGGGCCGGGCTGCCTCCGAAAAGGAAGGACGCCGACCCTTGCGGGTGTCGCTGTAGAGAGTAAACTGCGAAACGACGATTGCCGCTCCGCTTACATCCAAAAGGGACAGGTTGAATTTCCCGGCGGAATCCTCAAAGATGCGCAGGCTTGCGATTTTCTCTGCCAGGTACCTCGCTTGTTCTTCGGTATCCCCCAGCCCAATCCCGAGCAGGATGACCAGTCCGTGGCTGATTTCGGCAACGATTTCCCCCTCCACAGTGACTTTAGCGGAGGTGACTCTTTGGATCAATGCGCGCATATTCTACGCCAGGGGTGACATAACGTCATCTCTAAGGGTGATTACGGCAATTGCACTGCGGCTCGGACTTCCTGCATCGTCTTTTCAGCGATGGCGCGAGCGCGGTCAGCGCCGTTGGCAAGCACAGCCGGTACCAGGTCATGCTGCGCTTCGATTTCGGCGCGCTTGGCGCGGAAGGGTTCGAGAGTCTTGTTTAAACTCGCGGCAAAGCGTTTCTTGCAGTCCACACAGCCGATGCCGGCTCGGCGGCATTCGACGTTGATCATATCCACGTCTTCTTTGGAGGTGAAGACTTTGTGGAGTGTGAAAACATTGCACACATCCGGATTACCGGGATCGGTGCGTTTCATGCGCTGGGGGTCGGTGACCATCATCATGACACGCTGGCGGGTCTCTTCGGGCGTGGCGGCCAGTTCGATGTGGTTGTTCAGGCTTTTTCCCATTTTCTCTTTTCCGTCAATACCAAGGACTTTTTGCACCTCGGCAGCTTTCATTTGCGGTTCGATAAGCACATTGGTATGGTAGCGGTGGTTAAATGACCTTACGATCTCGCGGGCAAACTCGAGATGGGGGGCCTGGTCAATGCCTACCGGGACGAGGTTCGTTTTGTAGAGCAGGATATCCGCACTCATCAGCACAGGGTAGCCGACCATCCCATAATTGACGTTGTTTGGGTTGTGGCGCACCATTTCCTTAAAGGTCGGCAGATCAGTCAATTTGCCGAGCGGAGTGACCATCGAAAGCAAAGTGTGCAGTTCGGTGACCTGCGGGACGTGTGACTGGATGAAGAGGATGGTCTCCTCCGGGAGGATGCCAACAGCAAGCAGGTCAAGAGCAAGATCGTAGGTGTTCTGTTTCAGGTTAAGAGTGTCCTCGACTGTAGTCAGGACGTGCAAATCCACGATGCAATAAACGCAGTCGTATTCTTCCTGTAAAGCGACGTAGTTTTTGAACGCGCCCAGATAGTTACCCAAGTGGGCGCGCCCGGTTGGGCGGATGCCGGAAAAGACGCGGCCATTTTTAGCCATTGTTGCCTCGCTATAAACAAATATTTATTAGTCGAAGTTTTTATTGTTTTTTTATGAGCTCTTCGACCAGCCCAAGTACTTCGCCCGGATCGGCGTGTCGTCCGGTCTGAAGTTTGGAGTATACCAGCTTATCGTTCACGGAGACCTCGTAACGGCCTCCATCGGAAGGGATGAGTGTTATACTCTCAATCTCCGGCTCGATGTCTTTGAGCAGTTCATTTGCCAGGCCCACGGCCCGGTCAGTGTAGTGTCAGATTGTGCAATAGACGATTGAAATTTTTAGCATGACGTCAACTCCTGACAAGAATACTCAAAAATTATACTGCTTCTTCTTTATTTCAGCTGACTTTCCATTCTGATTCAGTGGCATCTGAGATAATAAAGTTTTGATAAGCTCGACCCTTTGACGCATGTCAGCCTTACATGTATAATTATTTTACATTTAAAACCCCAAAAAGGATATCTTTCGAGGCCCAGCATGGCTCTGAGCGGCAATCTGCGTGACTTCACCATTACTCAATTATTGAACCTCATCAACCTGGCTAATAAGACTGGGACTCTTATCGTTGAAGGGCCTAGCGAGACAGCCAAGGTCTCCTTCCGTGAAGGGAAATTGGCTTACGCCCAAATTGACCAGGAAGAGAGCAGCCTGGCTGCTGTGTTGCATAAAGCTAAAAAAATCTCCTCAGGTCAATATAGATCAATTCAGCAAGGCGCTCCAAATATCTCAGACAAGGAACTGGGTTTATTGCTCATTAATGCCGGATATTTGTCGCAGGAAGACATCCTGACCAATCTCCAGCAGCATTTTACAAACATTATCCAGCGCCTGTTTTCCTGGGTGGAGGGTTTTTTCGACTTCGACAATGACTCGCTCCCTCCAGACGACCGAATCAGCGTCCGTCTGGATCTTGAAAACCTGATTATCGAAGGCTCGCGTCAAATGCGCGAGTGGGAGCAGTTGCAGGATGAAATTCCCAGCCTGGATATGGCGCTCAAGTTCACAGACCGTCCCGGTACCAATATCCGCAACGTCAACTTGAGCGTTGAGGAATGGCGGGTTGTATCATTTATTAACCCACGCAATACTATCCGGCAGATTGCCAGCGCCACCAAGAAGAATGATCTGGAGATCCGGCGCATCGTTTATAGTTTGCTGCAAGCCGGCCTGGTTGAAACTACCCGGCTCGAAGGGGCTTCGATGCCGGCTCCCACAGTGCGAGTCTTTCCTACGGAAGATAAAGAAGAGCAGAAATCATTGGTCAATCGTCTCATTGATAGAATTCGTTCCCTCTAATCTTTTTCGAGGATTGTCATTATGCAAACGGTCAAAATGGTTGTCACGGGCCCGTTTAACGCTGGGAAGACTGAGTTTATCCGCTCAGTCAGCGAGATCGACGTCGTGTCCACAGAGCGCAAGATTTCCTCAGCCTCCGAAAAGTCGATTAAAGAGGCAACCACCGTCGCCATGGATTTCGGTCGCATCACAGTGGACGAAGACCTGGTGTTGTACCTGTTCGGCACCCCTGGTCAGCGGCGATTTGACTTTATGTGGGAGATTCTCTCCGAGGGGATGCTTGGCTTCATTGTTATGGTGGATAGTTCCCGCCCCGAAACTTTCCGCGAGGCTCGTTCCATTCTCGAAACCTTTCATGCTTACGCCCCAACTCCGTACGTGGTGGCCGCCAATAAGCAGGATATGAAGGAAGCCTGGGATATTGAAGATTTACGCAACGTCCTCCGCCTCGAAACCAAAGTCAAACTAATTTCTTGCGTTGCCACCGATCGAGACTCGGTTAAAGCGATTCTTCTCGAATTGCTCTACAGCATCCTGTCTGAAATGGAGAATGGAGGGAAATAGTCTCTCCATTTTCTTAGTCGCTGAGGTGTCATCCATCCCTGCAGACCGGGGGGTTGTCCATTATGAAGTTCATGGGCGGAGACGGAAGGTTGCCCTGTTACACGGACGACTGGGTACGTGGGGACTCTGGCGGGAAACCGTGGTGCATCTGGGTGCGTTCTATCCCACCTGTGCACTGGCCTATTGGGGATTTGGCGAATCTGATAAGAAATTCTAAAGGAATGCCGTTAAGGATCTGCTCATGCACAAACTCACGGATTTTCTCGACGAACATAAACCATCCGCATGAACTCCGCGCCGATTTATTTCTATCCGAACCGCATGGGACGGATTTTATTGCTGGCGATGGAAGAGATCCTCGGGTATTTAGGGGTAATTGCTGTTCTTGATCTTGCTCATCTTCCAAACTACATTGATTTAGCTCTTGCTTCCAATCAGGACTTAAAATTCCCTTTTGAACACATCAGCCGATTCCAAACCTCGCTCGAACATGCTTACGGACCTCGGGCTGGTCGCGGTCTGTCTCTGCGCATTGGACGTGCCTGTTTGAAATATGGCTTGCGCGAATATGGACCCGAACTCGGCTTGACCGACCTGGCCTTCCGTCTCTTGCCATTTCCCACACGGCTGAAGGTCGGGAGCGAAGCGCTTGCGGGATTGTTCAACCGCCTCGCCGACCAGCGTGTCCGTCTCGATGTGGATGAGATGCGTATTTACTGCCACATCGAGCGCTGTCCGCTGTGTTGGGGGAGGCATGCTGATGGACTCTGTTGTGCTCTGGCAGTAGGGTTTTTGCAGGAGGCTTTATATTGGGTTAGCGGGGGAAAATACTTCCGGGTCGAAGAGGAAAAATGTATTGCATGTGGGGATAGTACGTGTACAATAGTGATTGACCGGACTCCGCTGAGTTGATGCGATACTCAAAGTTATCCTTGGAGT
>JBGPQK010000089.1:0-9144 GCA_041489005.1 Anaerolineae bacterium | reverse complement strand
TTACAGAGACAAAGCCGCCAAAATTCTAACACCCCTCTTATTGACGAGCATCGAATGGACATGGTATCATTATTGATGTCTAATTAGCACTCTCGCCTTGAGAGTGCTAAAACTGCAAAAAAACGAAAAACTCTAATCAAAAATGAATGACCTCACCGAACGCCAGCGCCTGATCCTTGCCCTTGTTGTGCGTCACTATACTGAAACTGCTCAGCCAGTCGGTTCACAGCGCTTGGTGGATTGTTACAAACTGAATATGAGCACCGCCACCGTTCGCAACGAAATGGGCATGCTGACCGAATGCGGTTACTTGCGCCAGCCGCACACATCAGCGGGGCGCGTTCCCACAGAGGAAGGCTACCGCTATTTCGTCACCCACGTGGTCTACCCGTCCGACCTGCCCGAACCGGCGCGTGACACCATCTCGCACCAGTTTTACCAGGCGCGTCAGGATGTGGAGGTGTGGATGCCACTGGCGGCATCCATCCTGGCGCAACATTCACGGGCGGCATCCATCGTCACTGCGCCACATTCAGAGCGCTCTCACTACAAACACGTGGAACTCATCTCTACTCAGGGACGGCAAGTGTTGATGGTGCTGGTTATGACCGGTGGGGAGGTCAGCCAGCAAATCCTGACCCTGGCCGAGCCTGTGGCGCAGGAACGCATGTCTGCTGCTGCCGACCGGCTAAACCAAATCTGCCTCGGAAGGACCACCGAAGAAATCGCGGCCATCCCTCCGCGTGCTGATTCCCTTGAAAAGGATGTCCTGACCCTCGTCCTCCAGGATATGAACCGCGGCGAACAACGCGTTTCCGGCGAAATTTATCTGGACGGCTTGACCAATGTTCTCTCCGAACCCGAATTCCTCGAATCCGGGGATGCCCGCCGGGCCGTGCATTTGTTTGAGGAGCGATCGCTATTGCAGGATCTTTTGGCCCGTACCACCAACAATGCCACGGTGGGCGGTGTCCAAGTGTTAATTGGCGGAGAGGGCAAATGGGAAGAGTTGAAGCAATGTTCAGTTGTCCTGGCTCGTTATGGAATTCCTGGCCTAATCACCGGTACTCTGGGTGTCTTCGGACCGATGCGTATGCCCTACGCTCGGACCATCCCCACCGTCCGTTTTATGGCTGATCTATTAAGTGGTTTGGTGTCTGAAACAATGGTAGGAGACGAAAATGAGTAAGAAAGAGAAGTTACACCAGATTAATCCCAAGATGGAAGGTGCGCCCGAGGCAACCGCCGCGCCGGTCGCTGATCTTGGACCCGAAGCGGCACCGGACACTTCCCCTGCTCTCGCCGAACTTGAAAAACGTCTGGCCGAAGCCGAGTCCCAGGCTGCCGAATATAAGGACGGCTGGCAGCGCTCCGTGGCTGACTTCCAGAATTATCGCCGGCGCGTCGAAGCAGAAAAGGTTGAAACCTACCAGAATGCGGTCGGCACCATCATCAAACGGTATTTACCAATCCTGGATGACTTGGAACGCGCCCTGGCGGCACGTCCTGCAGACCTGGCTTGGGTGGACGGCATCGAGTTGATTTACCGTAAACTGCAATTTATCCTGGAGTCAGAGGGCTTAAAGCGCATCGAGGCCGAAGGGCAGAAGTTCGACCCGAATTTCCACGAGGCCATCCAGCAGGAACCGAGCGAAGACCACGAAAGCGGACAGATTATCTCTGTCGTGCAGAACGGCTATATATTGGGAGAGAGAGTCATCCGCCCGGCGCAGGTAAGAGTCGCCCAGTAATCCAGTAATCTCGTATTCCTTTGTTGGGTGAACGTGACACCGGAGTAATTGACAAAGGAACACTGAATTCAATTTCTGGAGTAAAGGAATTTATGTCTAAAATCATTGGGATCGATCTGGGTACGACGAATTCTGTAGGGGCGGTGATGATGGGAGCTGAACCGGTCGTAATCTCGTCATCAGAAGGGGAGCGGTTGGTGCCGTCGGTGGTGGCTATCAACAAAAATCACGAGCGGCTGGTGGGACGGGTGGCCCGCAACCAGGCTATTGTCAATTCGCAGAATACTATCTTTTCCATCAAGCGTTTCATGGGCCGCAAGTACGAAGACCCGGAAGTTCAGCGCACTCTGCCACGGATCCCGTATACAGCGCTTCCTGCTGATAACGGGGATGTGCGCGTCATGATGGATGACAAGGAATATTCCCCCCCGGAAATCTCGGCCATGATCTTGGCAAAGATCAAACGCGATGCCGAAGCCTATCTTAGCGAACCGGTGACTCAGGCGGTGATTACCGTCCCGGCGTACTTTAATGATGCCCAGCGCAATGCGACGAAAGATGCCGGTAAGATTGCCGGCCTGGACGTACTGCGTATCATCAATGAGCCGACTGCATCTTCCCTGGCCTATGGACTGGATAAGAAAACCAACGAGATCATCGCGGTCTATGATTTGGGCGGGGGGACGTTCGATATTTCCATCCTCGATGTGGGCGATGGTGTCTTCCAGGTCCGTTCTACCAATGGCAACACCTTCCTGGGTGGAGACGATTTCGACCAGCGCATCATCGACTATTTCACCCAGGAGTTCCAGAAGGAGAGCGGCATTGACCTGCGCCAGGATCGGCAATCACTCCAGCGCCTGCGCGAAGCTGCCGAGAAGGCCAAGATCGAACTCTCGACGATGATGCAGACCGAAGTCAACCTGCCCTATCTCACAGCCGACGCCTCCGGGCCAAAGCACCTGGTGATGACCATGACTCGCGCAAAACTGGAACAACTCACCGCTGATCTGGTGGAAGGAACACTGACCCCGCTCAAACAGGCACTGGCGGATGCCGGTCTTTCGGCTTCCGACATTAACGAAGTGGTAATGGTGGGCGGCATGACCCGTATGCCCGCTGTACAGGAAGCTGTCCGCCGTTTCTTTGGCAAGGAACCCCATAAAGGCGTCAACCCCGACGAAGTGGTAGCCGTCGGCGCAGCCATCCAGGCCGGTGTGCTGAGCGGCGATGTGAAAGACATTCTCCTGCTCGATGTCACCCCCCTGTCGCTTTCGATCGAAACACTGGGCGGCGTCGCCACGCCGCAGATCGAGCGCAACACCACCATTCCGACCCGCAAGAGCCAGGTTTTCTCAACTGCCTCCGACAGCCAGACACAGGTCGAAATCCACATTCTGCAGGGTGAGCGCCCGATGGCCGTGGATAACAAGTCGCTTGGCAAATTCATCCTGGATGGCATCCCGCCTGCCCCGCGCGGCATTCCTCAGATTGAAGTGACTTTTGACATTGACGCCAACGGCATCCTGAAAGTTAATGCGCAGGATAAGGCCAGTGGACGCAGCCAGCATATCACGATCACGGCTTCCTCTGGCCTGGCGAACGATGAAGTGGAACATATGCGCAAAGAAGCCGAATTGCACGCCTCCGAAGACAAGCAGCGCCGCGATTTGATAGAAGCTAGGAATACCGCTGATAATTCAGTCTACGGCGTTGAGAAGGTCTTAATCGAACTCGGCGAAAAGGTTCCGGCGGAGATCAAGGCCGAGGTTCAGGCAGCCGTGGACGAAGTCAAGAAGGCAAAAGAGGGCGATGACGAACCGGCCATTCGCAAGGCGGTGGATACCCTCAGCCAGGTCGTTCAGAAAGTCGGCACGGCAGCCTACCCGCAAACCCCGGAACAACCCGAACCGGAAGCCGGTCCGCAAAACCCCGATGATGAGCCCACAATTGAAAATGAAAAAAAAGGAAATGAATAAGGGTTCGTGAATGGCTTGCCTAATTCACCATTCCTGTTCTCATTAACCTATGACCAATCGTGACTACTACGAAATCCTCGGCATTTCCAGAAACGCCTCCACGGAAGATATCAAGACTGCCTTCCGTAAACTGGCGCGCCAATATCATCCCGATGTGAGCAAGGAATCAGATGCCGAGGAAAAATTCAAGGAAATTAACGAGGCTTACGGTATCCTTTCGGACCCGCAGAAACGCGCCCGCTACGACCAGTACGGCCGGGCCGGCCTGGGCGAAATGGGCGGTATGCCCGATTATGCCACGATGGACTTTTCGGATATCTTCGAGCAGTTCTTCGGGATTAACATGGGCGGCGGAAGCCGTTCACGACGCCCGCGGCGGGGGCGAGACCTGCAAGTTCGCCTCGACCTTGAGTTCGAGGAAGCCGTCTTTGGTGCAGAGAAGACCATTGAAGTAACGCGCAATGAAACCTGTGGAACCTGCCATGGGTCCGGTGCCGAACCAGGTACCAGCCCGCAGCGCTGCGCCACCTGCGACGGGCGCGGCGAAGTCCGCCAAGTGCGCCAGACGATTTTTGGTTCGATGATGCAGTCCGGACCATGTCCCAGCTGTGGCGGACGCGGTGAGGTTATCTCCTCGCCCTGTCATATTTGCCACGGGTCCGGGCTGGAACGGAAAACGATCAAGAAGACCGTCCAGGTGCCGGCTGGTGTGGACAATGGTACCCAGATCCGTCTGGCAGGGGAAGGCGAACCGGGAATTCTAGGCGGGCCGCAGGGCAATCTATACCTCCTGCTGGCGGTAAAGGCGCACAAGTTCTTCAAGCGCCGTGAGAACGATATCCTTCTCAATCTGGACATTAACGTGGCCCAGGCAGTGCTTGGTGCGGAAGTGGATGTTCCGACTGTGGATGGATCTTCAAAACTCAAAATCCCTGCCGGGACGCAGCCAGGCAAGGTATTTACGCTCAAGGCGCGCGGTGTACCTCACCTGCGCAAGAGTGGCCGCGGTGATCAGATGGTCCTTATCAATGTGGACATTCCGGCCAAGCTGACGAAAGAACAGCGTGAGCTGTTCGAGAAACTGGCTGCTACGCTTGGCACGACGGTCAAGCCGAAGGAAAAAGGATTCTTGGACTGGCTGAATGATGCCATAGGGGGGTAATCTGAGGTCAAGTTTGGGTAAACAAGCAAACCGTCTCGTCTGGAGGCGGGTTTGTTTTCTTATGTTATGATGAACCCGCTTGATGCGCAATAAACAGTAAATATAAAAGCATGAGAAAATTCCTCCTTAAAGTCTGGCGAGTTTTGCCAACCTGGATGCAGCGCTTCGCGGCTGCCATAATTCGTCCGCGTTACCAGGTGGCGGTTGGGGGGATCATCCTCAACGAACATGGACAAATCCTGCTTTGCGAACATACCTACCGGCGACTGCATTCCTGGGGCCTGCCGGGCGGTGATCTTAAGTTCGGCGAAGACCCCGTGGACGCTATCAAGCGGGAAATCCTGGAGGAAACCAGCCTGGCGGTACAAAATGCACGTCTCTTGCTGGTTGAGAATTCCACCGAAACCCACCACGTTGCCCTGACCTATCTCTGTACGGGAGTGAGCGGTACCTTCGTCCCAAGTGATGAAGTATCCAGTATACGGTATTCCGATATCAACAAACTCCCCGGTTTTTTCAAGGAACATCGTGTCACGATTGAAAAATGCCTGGCAATCCTGGATTCAGAGAAGTGAGATAACTTTATGAATTGGCTCGAAGTTTCCCTGACCGTCAACGGCGAACTGGCGGAGGCCGTGGCTGACGTGCTGGCTCGTTTTGCACCTAATGGTGTGACTACTGAGCAGACTGTGGATTTTGTTAATGATGAAGACGAGGGCACACCGGTCGGACCGATCACTGTGCGTGCCTACCTGCCGGCGGATGAAGAACTCGAAGAGACGCGTCAGAAACTGGAAGAATCCCTCTATTATTTGGGTATGATCCAGCCACTGCCTGCGCCGATCTTTACACCACTGGCGGACCAGAATTGGATGGAAGCCTGGAAAGCCAACTACCAGCCGATCCCGATTGGCAAGCGACTCATCATCGTTCCGGCCTGGCTTAAATCACCGGATGCCTCCCGCATATCCATCAAAATTGACCCTGGTATGGCCTTCGGGACCGGGACCCACCCAACCACGCAATTGTGTCTGGAGTTGCTGGAGTCCTATACACCGAAAGACGGCGACGTTATTGACGTCGGCTGTGGATCAGGGATTCTCTCTATCGCCGCGCTAAAACTCGGCGCAGGCTTCGCCCTTGGTGTAGACATTGATGAGGCGTCGGTCAAAGCCAGTCGTGAGAACGCAGATGCCAACGGTATCCCCGTAGATCAGTTTGCCATTGGCCTGGGTTCGGTGACGGAGGTTTTGACTGGCAGGTTCCTGGCACCCTCTCGAAACGGTAGCCGAGGGATCCGAAACGCCCCGCTGGTGCTTGCAAATATACTAGCTCCGATCATCATCCGTCTATTTGGTTTGGGTCTGGCCAAGTTGGCATCGCCGGGAGGGGTATTCATCCTTTCGGGTATCCTGACAGAACAGGCCGAAGGGGTAATTTCCTCTGCTGAAGAATATGGATTAAAATTGGTGGAAAAGCGCCAGATGGGGGATTGGGTGGTGCTGTTGGTGCGGTAATTGGTTTCAGTAAGGCGGTGTTCCATGAAAATACGATTGACTTTGTTTGCTGTAATGGTTGTGGTTTCACTTCTGCTGGCTTCCTGTAACCTCCCTGTTGCTTCGGCAACTGCCACCGAGCTGCCCACTCAGACGATCACGGTTACACCGCCCGTTCCTGCCGGGCCTACACCCACATTGCCTGGCCCGGCAATTGCCCATGTGCCTGCAGGCCAGGCCATAAGTATCATGAAAATCCACATGCTCGACCCATTCAGTGGCTGGGGCATTGGAGGTCTCAACCAGGAGCAGGATCATGTGTTCCGCACCCAGGATAGCGGTGTGACCTGGCGGGATGTCACTCCGCCCCAGCCAGCCCCGGCAGCTGGTGATAAGGCTATCGCCATTGGTGATTTCCGGGATGCTTCAACAGCATGGGTCATTTTTGGGACTGAGATGGTTCCACCCCCTGCCTATCTCCTTATCTGGGTTACCCACGATGGTGGTGCAACCTGGCAATATGGCACCATTGGCACATCCATTTCTACAGAGTTCTTCACCCCCTGGTTTATCAATTTCGCGGATGCCATGCATGGCTGGCTGCTGGTTTATCTCGGTGCTGGGATGAGCCACAACTACGTTGCCTTGCTCGGTACCACAGATGGTGGCCTGATCTGGAACCTGCTGGTCACGCCTCAGGATAGCAATGACATTCAGAGTTGCTCGAAGACCAGCATGGTTTTCTTCGATGCCCAGAATGGCTGGCTGGCCCGCGAGTGCAATGGCCTGTACCCGGCTCCGCACATCATGCGGACTACTGACGGGGGCACTACCTGGACGCGCATCGAACCGCCCGCGCCGGTCAGTGCCCCCAACCTATTCACCGACTATGCTTGTGACATGGCCTCCCCGAATCCCTTCTCGGCCTCTTCGGTCATTTTGGCGATGAAATGTCTGAGCATGGCAGACTACACTACTCAGAAGAACTATATTTATTCCACCACCGATGGCGGCTCTACTTGGACCTCTTATCCGCTTCCCGCAGATTATTCACTGGGTGAAGGTTTATACTTCTTTGACCCGATGAACGGTTTTGCCTTTGGCCGCAAGATATATAAGACCACCGACGGTGGCCAGACATGGATCTTCGTCCAGCAGGTCTTTTGGTCCGGGCAGTTCAGTTTCGTCATGTTTGATCAGGGTTGGGCTTCCGTAATCAACGATAGTAATGAAAATGCCTTAGTCAAGACCGGCAATGGCGGCGCTCATTGGGATATGCTCAATCCCATGGTGGTGCCGTAAGATTCATGTTTTTATTCCTGTCCTGAAGGTTTAAGGGTAACCTTCAGCATTTTTGTGCTATCATACGGACAAGATGATGCGCCGCCGTTTGGTACTCTACCTGCTGCTGAACGCCTTCGTTTCAGCCCTTGTATCAGGGGCGATCCTGTTCTTTTACGATCGCGCCAACCATAAGACGGATTGCGGCGCGGGCGAGACGATCCCCACGCTCGCACCCGGCGGCGTAAACGCGGACATCGTCAGTGTCACAGGCGCGGGGGTGCTTGCCAGCGAGTTCGTGGTCATCCAGAATAACGGCGACGCGGCGCTCGTGTTAAGTGGTTGGACGCTCAAAGACAGCCAGGGCATCACCTACACATTTCCGCAATTGACTCTCTACCCCGGTGGTACAGTGCAGGTGCATACGAAACCCGGAGCCGACACCGCTGCAGACCTTTACTGGGGGCGTTCTGCAACGGTCTGGGAATCCGGTGAACTGGCTGTCCTTAACGATACACAGAACCTTGCCCGTGCCTTTTATCGCGTTCCTTAATGGAATAATGGACATAGCTTATGACCCAAGCCCTCTATAATAAATGGCGGCCCCAGAAATGGGACGAAATCGTCGGACAGCAGCATGTCGTTCAGACGTTGCGTAATGCGGTCATGGGCGACCGCGTTGTCCACGCTTACCTGTTCGCGGGTCCACGCGGCACCGGCAAGACGACCACTGCCCGTCTGCTGGCGAAGGCCGTCAACTGCCTGAATGCAGATCCGGCAGCCCGTCCATGCAATGAATGTACCCACTGCCTGGCGGTCAACGAGAATCGCTACCTCGATCTCATCGAAATTGACGCCGCATCCCAGACCGGGGTGGACGATGTGCGAGACTTGCGCGAGAAAGTCAACTTTTCACCCAACCAGGGCCGCTACAAAATATACATCATCGACGAAGTGCACATGTTCTCCAACAATGCCTTCAACGCCTTGCTGAAAACCCTCGAAGAGCCTCCTCCTCATGCAATTTTCATCCTGGCCACCACCGAGATGCATAAAATCCCGGCCACCGTGCTCTCCCGCTGCCAGCGCTATGAGTTCCGCCGAGTTCCGGTAGACGACATTGTGGGCCAGTTGCAGAACATCGTCACCAACGAAAAACTCATTGCCGAACCCGAAGCGCTGACGCTCATCGCCCGCCAGTCTGCTGGAGGAATGCGCGACGCCATCTCCCTGCTTGACCAGATGGCCTCCAGCGGAAAGGAAATTACCCTTGGCCTGACGCAGACCGTACTTGGCACAGCCACAAGCCAAACCGTGCTTGAGTTGGTTGGGGCGGTGCTGGACCGGGAACCAGCAGCCGGTATGGACGCGATTCATACTGCTCTGGATTCCGGCACTGATCCGCGCCTTTTAGCGCGGCAGGTGGTGGACTATCTGCGTGCATTGCTCCTCGTCCAGATGGACAATACCTCGCA
>JBGPQK010000088.1:0-9170 GCA_041489005.1 Anaerolineae bacterium | reverse complement strand
TTCGCCGACCCTATCTGCATTTATCCTAGATATGCTACTGCCTTACCAATCTCATCGTTCATTACCAGAGTCACACTGCAGCCCTGGCGGAAATCCTCCACTTTCAGCAGGCGCAGGGTGCGGAGCAAGGTTTCGGTGGCGGGGAGAAAGTCGCGGAGACGGTTGGGTGTTTTATCGAAGAAGCCCCGGTTGAAGATGGAGTCGCGATCGTCCAGGTTGACATTCAACGGGTAGATGTGCGCCTCCATCAGGTCCTGGAAGAAATGAGTGCCAAACGACGGCTCCAGGTCCGGGCCGATGCCCTTGCCGGTCAATTCGACCAGGGCGCGGGTGTGATAGATATCCCCGTAGGCGATGCTGACGCCCAGATCCGGCGTCGAAGTCCCCCAGCGGCCGGGGCCTACGCAGATGAAGGTTTCGTTTTTCAAGGCAGAATTGAGACTGCCGATGGCACGTTCCAGCCTATTCCTATCGGCAGGAGACCCAAGGGAGAAGTAGCCCTCCGGCGGGACGAACAACACCCAGCGGATGCCGGTCACCTTGCCGCGCGGGACCATGCGGCGGGTCGCAAACAAAATATCGGCCGGGTCGAGCAGGGCGGGCAGGTCCACTTCGCCGACATCGATCAGGGCACTCTGCGGGCGGCATTGGAGCAACGTGATATGGACCTCCGACTGGGCGGCCTGCGGGTCCACGATTTCGGCGGTGAATTCGGTATCCACCGGAGAACCGTAGTGCTTTTCAAGTGTGGTGAGGATGGTTTTCATGTGCCCCGCGAAGGGTGTGCGGCGCAGCAGTCCGTCGAAGGTGATCACAAGGTTTTCCGGGTTCACCAGGCTGGAGTGGATGTTCTCGACGAATCCGCTCTCGTCCACCTGGGCAATGCTGCGCAGGGCGGGATATTGCGGGTTGAGCACCTCGCGAACCGGCAGGGTTTTCAAGACATTCTCTTCAAGGTCGAGCAGGTCTACAAAGTGCTGGGAGTGCTGGCGGATGGCTTCGGCAGAATCGGTCGGGAGCAGGAGCGGGTGGCTGAGGGCCACCAGGCGCGGCTGATCATTACCCACCGCTTCGACGGCGCGTGTTCCCAGCCCCCACACCAAGCGCAGGAAGCCGTCCTCTTTGCGGATTTGCGGCGACCAGCGGTACAAGTTGCGGCTGAAAGCCACACCTGCAGCCTGTGGCAGGAAATAACGCCCGTATTGCTGGCCCTCCACGAACTGGATGAGCACGGCGATACGCTCGTCGTAATCCACCAGGCCTTTCTGGTGGCGGTAGAGCAGGGCGTTCGGATTCACGCAAGAGGCGTAAACGCGGGCGATGGCCTCCGTCAGGGCTGTCAGATTCTCTTCGGGGATGCCCTGGTTGGGGCAGAAAAAACTGTCATATTTCCCGGCGAAGGAGGTGCCGAAGTTGTCCTCCAGTAGACTGGAAGAGCGCACGATGAGCGGGCGTTTTCCGGCCTCATCCAGGATGACGCGCAGGCGCTCGAGGATATCCTCGGGGAAGGTCCCCCTGACAAAGTCACGCAAGATTTTGGGATAATCAGTGCGCATCCTGGCTTCAGACTTGTATTTCTGGTCGGACCAGTGAACCAGGCCATTGGCTGCCATGAAGGCGTAGAACATATCCGAGGCGAGGAAATAGGAGTTGGGGATGCGCAGCCTTTCCAGCACCTCGGGCGGGGCTACGTCTCGAAGGATGCGGTACGCCAGCATCATCCCCGCCGATTTGCCGCCGATCTTCCCGTATCCGATTTTGCGCTGGCGGATTTCCTTTAAGTCGTCCACCGTGAACCACTTGCGGGCGATGTTCAAATACGCCAACTGGTCGCTGATCATGGTGCGGATGAGCACCACCTTGATCTCTTGCAGGCGCGCTTCCAGCTTCTTGCGCCTGATGGCGGGCATGCGCTCGATGTTCTCCGCCTGCTCGAAGAGCATTTCCTGTGGAGCCAGTTCGGGGTTGAACGAGATCAGGTCGGGGGTCTCGCCGCGCTCGGCCAGAATTTCCTTGATGATGCCTTCAAAGTCCTCATAGAGCAGGTTGTAGGCGAAGTAAAAATCCGTTTGTGCGTCACGCACGCGTCCCAGTCTTTTTTCCCACACATCATCAGCTTCCTCGGTGTAGGGGTTGTGTAGCCCCTCGCGCGCCTGGGACTGGACGGCCTTCTCACGCACGTCGGCTTCGAAAGCCTCAGGCGTGACGATGCCGCGCTCGAAGAGTTCGCGCCGCATGCGGGCACGGATGCGAGTCCGCAGGATCGGGTACTGCCGGATGGTGAGGTAAATATCGAGGATGCGATCGGAGGAATGGGTGGCTGCGGGCATGGGTCTATTTTAATGCATATGAGGGCACAGCAACGCTGTGCCCTCATATGAACAGCCAGGGAATTTTCCAACTGTCATCTTGCTGCTAGGGTCACAATTAGAACCTCCCGCCTTTCGACGGGAGGTTTTCTGTTTTATTACCTGTTCTTGCAGGATGATGATCGAGTATTATCCCAGGTGCATCGGCATGATAACGTGCAGGAAGTTATCGTCCCCCACCGGGCGGACGACGCCCGGAGCGTTCGGGGCGGAGGTCTCCAGCGCCACGTTGGGTGATTTGACCACTTCCAGCACCTCGCGCAGGTACTTGACGTTGAAGGCAATCAGCAGGCCGACGCCGTCGATTGTCGCCACCACCACCGTCTCGTTCGAACCGGTCTCTTCGGACTGGGCGGAGATTTCCACCGAGCCGGGTTCCAGTTCGCCGGAGGATTTGATGTTGAAGCGGGCCACATTTGAACCTTCGCGGGCGAAGATCTCGGCTTGCTTGCAGGCCTTGAGCAGGGCCGGGGTTGAGAGGATGGTGCGGGATTTATACGCCCGCTCAAGACCGGGTATTCACTCAAGGTCAGGGAAATACGCAGGACCCGGTCAGCGGTAGGGTTGGGTAAGCTCATCTTGGTTTTAGTGTTAATTCAGAGTCAGGCAGGTGAGGCGGCGGCAGGAACTTTTTTGTCAGCAGGCCGGTTGCCAGGCAGATGGTCAAAATGATACCCCCCCATAGGTTAAGTGAATTAAGGATGGGGAACCCATAGACTTTAGCCATGACCAGGGCAATCCCTGCGCCAATACCTCCCAGCCAGGGCAATTTGATCCGCCGGGTGAGCAGGATGATCACCAGCCAGGCGGAGGGGATAATCAGCCAGACATAGGCCGCCACCCAGGCTCTCCCCAGGAAGATCAGTGTCCCCGTCAGGTTTAGGATGAAAACTAGCTCGCCGATCGTTCCATCGTTCCCCAACGGGAGCACAGCCTTGCGTTCTTCTGAAGAGTACTTCCGGCCGATGAGCCAGATCATAATGGCTAAAAAACCCAGCCCGGCGATGCCAGCCACGCGGGAGATGCTCGGGGAGAAAGAAAGGTACTTGAGGATGGATTGGTTTAGCCAGAAAGAGCTGCCTTTGCCGACCTGCGGAAGTACGTACCGGACATAATCCAAATACCAGTTTATCGGCACGAATAGGAGCGAAAATACCAGCATGGTGACCAAGCTTCCGATGTACATCAGCAAAAAGCGGAAATCGCGGCGGAAAATGACATAATAAAGAAGAAGGAATCCCGGGCTGACCTTTATTAAAGTCGCCACTGCCAACAGGATCGCGGCTAGCAGGCGGTTTTTCCTGGCATAGGAGAGAAAACTTGCCAAGATCAGGCTAATAATGTAAATATCCACCTGGCCGTGTTCTATGTGGCTCAAGAGTGGGAAGGATGCCAGGGTGAGCGTAAGGCTTAGCATCAAAAAAACGTCCCGCCATTCTGGTGCAAAGGACATGACCATCCAGCCAAGGATAACTGCAAAACTCAGCCCGTAGGCGATCAACCAGACCAAGCGGGCCAGGTCATATGGTATTCGGGACAGGAGGCTGAAAAAGGGCAGGACCGTGGGAGGATAGATAAAATCCGAGATAATCAGATTATTTTGGGCATCCTTCCCCCAGAAGGAAGGATTGTCGTTTCCTAAGAAGCGCGACCCGGCATTGTAATAGGCAAAAAAATCTACATTGTGCAATTTCCCCGCATTCGTCTGGGACTCTGTGTTATACATTTCCCAGGCAGAATGCAGCCAGTAGTTCCAGCAAATTAATACGATCAGCAGCAGGAACAGGATTCTAACCGGGGTTGGGAATTTCATTACTTGCCCTTTCAAAAAACGTCAGGGCAGGTTGCGCCCTGACGTTTTTTCACCTCAGGAGAAATTGGTCTATCCCAGGTGCATCGGCATGATGACGTGCAGGAAGTTATCATCTCCCACCGGGCGGACGACACCCGGTGCGTTCGGAGCGGAGGTCTCCAGCGCCACGTTGGGTGATTTGACCACTTCCAGCACCTCGCGCAGGTACTTGACGTTGAAGGCGATCAGCAGGCCGACGCCGTCGATCGTCGCCGCCACAACCGTCTCGTTCGAACCGGTCTCTTCGGACTGGGCGGAGATTTCCACCGAGCCGGGTTCCAGCTCGCCGGAGGATTTGATGTTGAAGCGGGCCACATTTGAGCCTTCGCGGGCGAAGATCTCAGCTTGCTTGCAGGCCTTGAGCAGGGCCGGGGTTGAGAGGATGGTGCGGGATTTATACGCCCGCGGGATGATCTGCTGGAAATCCGGGAAAGTTCCGTCAATCAACTGCGAGACCACTTCCACTTCCTTCATACGGAAGACCACCTGTCCACGCCCCTTGGGCATGACCATCGAAATCATCTCGTTGCCGTCACTGGACACGCGTGCCAGTTCGCTCAGGGCGCGCGCCGGGATGATGGCCGTAAACGGTTGCGCCGCGGGCTGGGACAGGGTTCCTTTGCGCACCGACAGGCGGAAACCATCCGCGGAGGCCATTGTAATGGTATCCTTTTCCACCATCACCAGCACACCCATCAGTACCGGGCGGGCCTCGTCCACTGAGGCGGCGAAGGCCACCTGCGAAATCATGTCCTTGAAATCGGCCACGTTGAGCAGGATGGCGCCTTCCATGTCCGGGACGGGCAGGGGCGGGAACTCCTGGGCGTCAATGCACTTGATGTCTGTGTTCGAGGCGCCGCAGCGCACGTTCAGGGTCTGGGTGGAAGTGTTCAGGTTCAGGCTCACCTGCTCCTGCGGCAGTGTCCCGACCAGATCGGCGAAGGTGCGCGCCGGGATGGTTGTCGAGCCTTCTTCTTCGATCTTGGCACCGATCCAGCAGGTGATGCCCAGTTCCAGGTTGGTGGCCGAAAGCCGCAGACGGCCTTCGTCGCTGGCGATCAGGACGTTCGAGAGCACCGGCAGGGTACTGCGCGGCGAAACGGCGCGGGAGACGATGCTCAACCCGCGGACCAGGTTTTCTTGTAAGACGTTTACTTTCATCGCTCAGCCCTCTCCTTCGGATAGGGTGGGGTAACCACACCTATCCGAAGTATATCCTGAGAAGGTCAAAGTGAAAAGACGGCTATCGCATAAAAGCCGAAACCAATGTGCCAATCAACGAAGCCAGAATGGGCAAGCCAATCAGCGCCGCTACAATATAGACCACGATCAGCCAGCCGGGTGTGCCGGAGGCACGCAGTTCCTGCCCTTCAGCCAATTGACGGAGGGACTGCGCCGTCTGGTTGACCGGCAGGCGGGCTGGCTGGCCTACCAGGGTCCACTTGCCCGCCGGGCGCGGGACCACGAGCCGGGTTCCGCTGAATTTGTCCAGCCATTTCTGCAGCGAGGCGGGCGGGTCGAGTGCCAGGTCAGATGGGAGCACCACAGCCAGCGGTTTGGCAGAGTCCGCCACCGGCTGGTCAACCGCCTGGAGCGCGGCGGGCAGGTTCGGAATTGCCTTTTGGACCGCGGCCAGCAGGGCCGGGCCGAAGCCGTCGCCCGGGTCGAAGATCAGCACCGGGAAGGCGGCGTGCTTGGTGGTCAGAGCGCTGGCCGTGTTCCGTCCATCACGCCCCAGCATCAGTCCATGATATAGCCCCAACCCGACGAACAGGAGCAGGATCATAATGGAGTTGAGCACACTCCTGGTCACATTTGAAAAATCCCCGGCGAACAAAGACTTCAGGATGGTATTCAGCAGGACGACTGCGGTGATCATCCCGCCGATGACGCCTGCGAACAACGCCAGGTAAAGGTAGATCTTGCGGATCAGGGAGCGCCGGGCGTGATCCCCGGCGTCGTCCGAGGCGAAGGCCTCGGCTTGCATCGGCCGCCAGGTCAGCAGCCAGAGTGGCAGGCCGACGATCAGAAGTGCCAGGGCGGCGGTCAACTGTGAGAGTAGTTGGTTGCTGCCATGCAGGTTGAGTACCACCACATCCACGATAAAGGACAGTAACATGGCCAACCCGACGAAGGTCACTCCCACCCCAATGGCAGACAGGATGTAGGAATACAGGCGGCGCATCCCCGACCGGCGTGGTGCGTCTGGATCCTCCTGCATGGCGCGGCCCAGCCAGCGCCCGTAGTAAAGCCAGATGCCCAGGAAGGGGATAGAGGCAGCCAGCGGACCGTCGATTGCCTGCACGAATTCCTGGAAGGTCCCATATCCTCCAAAGACCAGGCGCAGGAGATGATCCACAAGGGCGCCACCAGTGGATAGGGTTACGATGACTCCGGTCAGAGAGAGCAGGTACAGCAGGCCCAACCGCAGGAATGACTCGCGTTCAACCTGTTCGGATAGCGATTTCTGGATGGTCAGCCAGGCGTAGACCCAGATTGGCGTTCCCACCAGAGTTACAACGATGCCGTTCACCGCCCAGTAGCGCTGGTATTCCAGGGTCATCAGGCCGGTATTAAAGCTCAAGATGAAACGCAGCATCTGGTCGAGGCCTGAAACCAGCAGGCCCAGCCCATAGAGGGTCCAGACCCAGCGGTAGATCCGCCGCAGGTTGGAAAACACTTCTTTCTGCTGGATGACTTTCCAGTCATTGCGCAGTACGGAAAAGAAATAAGCTGCCACCAGCAGGTTCATCACGATGGCAATGATGTTATCGCTCCAGACCTGTCCACCGCCCACGAAAGCCCGTGAACTTTCCATTTGAAAGCCGCTCAAAACAGGCCGGTTGACCAAGGCCAGAATATTTTGCACCACCGGGATGAGCGTGCCGAGCAGCACGCCGTACAGGAAGGCGGCGCGGATACCCGAAGTGCGCTCGTCCATTTCACGGCGGGCAAACCGCTGGGCCGTTAACCAGTGGAACCCGAAGACCGGCACCCCCACCAAAACCAGTGCCAGCCCTTGGGCCAGAACGGACCCCAACCCCCCGCAGGGGACCAGTTCCGGGCAAAAAATGGAACGTGCTAAGATGATCAGCCCCCACAGGACAACCTCCACGCTGATTATGGCAACCATATAGAAATAAATTCGACGGATGGTACGCATGAGACCTCCGATTTGTTACGGTTGTTTTACCGGTTCGGGTGTCGGCAGGTACCAATCCCCTGACCAGTAGGGATATGGCATGGACGAGACCTTCCAAACCCCGTTCTGCCTGACCAATACCGCCCGATCTTGGTTGGACCAACCGCTATCAAACGGCCCGCCTCCCATGTACTGAATGGTCACATCCACCCAGGCCTCATCCTGCCCCTGCATGGTCACTTTGCCTACCTGAAGGGCATTCCCGCTGACGTTTAGATAACCGTTCTGGACGGATTGAAAGAAAGCTGCTTTGGTGGGTTTATTTTCCTGTTCAGCCAGAGAGCCATAGGCGCGTTCAAGGTCATTCTGCTGGATGGCTAGAGCAAAATTGTAGACCACATTCTCGGGAGTATCATCGAGCCGGTAGGCGGCCGTGTCCTTGCGGACGAAGAACAAAATCAGTGCAGCGGCAACCAGCAAGCCGATGAAGGCGAGGATGCCGATCAGGAACTTATCCTGTTTCATGGAATTACCTCCTGACGAGTCGATTGGATTGGCGAGACGCCCTGCCGGGCCGGCTGGCGGCGGTTACCAGGGAGGGTCCCGGCGCCAGAGTGAGCAATACGAACAGCCCCCATGACACGTACTGGCTGAAGGTCACCGGTGGTCAGTGCAGGTTCGCCAGCACACCCACGGCCCAGCCCATGTCATTGCGAGGGGTGTTCTTCCCGAATCAATCGTCTCTGGTCCATGTCATTGCGAGGGGCGTTCTTCCCCGAAGCAATATCCCAATTTGCAGGGATGGACCTTATCTACACCCCTCTGGGGCTATGCTTTCTCTTGCGTTTTGGCGCTTTCCGTGAGGAACATTTTTGGTTCCCTGAGAAGCGCGCTCAGGATGATGCTCAATGCCATCAGCACGATGAGCACAACCAGGGAAGTGGTCATTGAACCGGTTTGCGGGGATTTGAAAGCGTCCATGGCGAAGATGAAGGCGATCCCCGAAATTTGCCCCATCAGGATGAGCAGCCCGTTGGAGGTGCCCTCTGGCGTTGGGTAGGTGGTCTCAGCCCCATACTGGAATCCGATCGGTCCCGCGCTGAGCAGGAAGAATCCCATTGTGATGGAGGCCGTGAGTAGTAACCAGGTGCTTGTCGCGTAAGCGATGCCCACCAGTCCCACTGTTGCCCCGGCAAGAGCCAGGATGATGAACGGCACCCGCCTGCGGATACGGTCAGAGATGGACGGGATGACCAGGGCGCCGATGATGCCGCCAACGATCATCAGCCCGCCGGCAGTCCCGGCCTGGGTGCTGGAAAAACCGCGCGGTGCGAGGATATTCTCGATCCAGGTGGTGACGGCATTGAAAACCCCCAGGGCGACAAAGAAAATGACCAGGAGCAGGATGAAATTGCGCTGGCGGAACATTTGTTTGAAGCCGTCAAGGACCAGCGAGCGCACTTCCATTCCCGCAGGACAGGGCGGCGTCGCCGGCCGCTCTTTGGCAAAGACAAAAAAGACCAGCGCCGCCACCACGGACACGATCCCGTATGCCATCAGCATGCCGCCGATTTGGAAATGGATCGTCAGGAAGGGGGTCAGCCCCAGGCCCAGGAAAATACCGAGGTACATCGCCAGCGACCCTAGCCCGGAGGCGGTGGCCCGCTCGCGGATCGGGAACCAGCGTGCCGCCACCGTGGTCACCGCATTCAAGATGAACGGCTGCCCGATGGCGATCCCGATCTGGGCAATCAGCACCAGCGTGTAGCTGGAGGCGGTCATGCCGCGCATCAGGCCGAAGATGCCG
>JBGPQK010000087.1:0-9350 GCA_041489005.1 Anaerolineae bacterium | reverse complement strand
CCTACTACACCCGCCAGACCCGCTCAGAATATTTCAAAAGGTCCGGGGCCTATTTACACACCCAACGCCCCCGTCTCAGCGCCCGTTCCCGCCAAGCCGGTTGCGATACCGATGGTTGATGTTGCCAGCAAGCTTGACAGCCTTGCCAAAGCGAGTCCCATACCGCTCAACTGGAAGCAATCGATCAATGATCTGATGGCGCTCCTCGGTCTCGATCACAGCCCTGCTGCCATCAAGGAGCTTGCGGTCGAACTCGGATGTCCCGAGTCCGAAATGGGCGATTCCTACAAGAGGAACGTCTGGACGCACAAAGCCTTGCTGCAGAAAATTGCCGAGAACGGCGGGAATATTCCGCAAAACCTTCTGCACTAATAGATCCCGGATAACGCGCACAGGATCGGCTGCACAATCAATATTCCGGCTCAGGTCGGGACGCATGGACGCCTTGAATCAGCCGGCGAGTCTCAGGTATTGCATACCCGGAGAGGGAATCGGTTGAGGCATTACTTGTACACATGCACGAGTAATAAGTCTTGGAATCTTGAGTGCAGAAATTAACCATCCCTAAAATGGCGCGGTTTATATTTTAAGCTCCCAAAATTGCCTACAGTATAATAACTGAAGGCAATTTTATTTATTCATTCTCTGTGCCATTCTGAGGCACCGTTTCGACCAAGTTCGGCACTCACCCCCGTAACTCACCCCAGAGTTAAGCTGCGCCTGCAGTACCGGCTGATTTACCAAGCCGGCGTGGTGTTGCCCTGTGAATCCTGCCAATAGGGCACCCAAACCAACGAGACAAGTTGGACCAGGATATCTGATTTATTGGGTTTGATGGATATCCTTTCGAATGATTCTGTACCCGGATCAATTTTTGCATTTAGGGCTGCGATCTCGTTGTTAAATTCAACTTGCAGATCAGCGATTTGCTTTTGGATTGATTCCATGGTATCTCCGGCCCGGGCAACATCTTTGCTTTCATCCATAGCCCGGCTGAATCCGCGCATCGCCGTTGAAGCCCTGCTGATGGTGGTGCTGCTTACTTTCCTGCCTGTAAAGGCGCCCAACAGGGTGCTGCCTATGGAGATTGCCGTCTGAAATTTAGCTTGTTTGGCTTGTTCAGCTTGCTTGTCTACAGCCTGTTGTGCCTTGCGTAAACGTTCCTGTAATACAGCATTTCTGGGGCCATATTTCTTGCGGAGTTGATCTGCAAGCAAATCGCGCTGCTCGCGCGCAAGTTGCTGTAAACGTACCCGGAATTCGGGTTCGCCCTCGCCAGGCTGGGACACTTCTTTCAAACTGGGGCTTTGTAACAGTTCCACTTTTTGGGTTCCATAGAGCCAGTTATTGAAGTCGCGCGTCCAGATCGAATAATTCTTGCTTTGGGTAGCCGTTGACGCTAGGTCTCCAAATAGGGCGTTCACCTGGGGTGATTTCTCAAGGTCTGTTGCGGGCACATCGATCTCCGCAGCGTTATCCCACACCACCGGGATCGCATTGTCAGTTACCGCAGTGATATACGCCTTGGATTGTGTGAATTCAATTCTCGCTTTGGGATCTGAGAGGTTTGTTTTTGCAGCTCCGAGGATCTTTGGCAGGTACAATAATTTATTCCCCGGGGCAGCGCTGCCTCGCACCGGAACATAAAAACTTGGGATATCAGGAGGTAACGAGGCTTGTTGCGTTGTATTCGTTGAAACCTGGGCAGGTGAGGCAGGCACAGATTTTAGAGTAGGACTCTCAGTTGTTCCAATCGAACCAGAAGCTTTCAAAGGATCCATGAGTGTTTTTATTTGATCTCTGGTAAGAGGACCGCGCAGGTAAGAAAGGTCCCACCGGGATTGGAAGATTTCCGGAGCATCCTCGTGAATGTTATTCATCAAGAATACCCGACTTCCCAGGGTGGATAATATTTTTTCTATTTGTGACCGATTGAATTGTGCTCCAGAACTGGCTGCAGCACTGTCCAGTCCGTCGAGCAAGCGGGCTTTATCTCTCTCGGTTTGCAGGCGACCGATGAACCATGTCCCGGCGTTGCCCAACGCTTTATAGTCCAGGTCAACCGGGTTCTGGGTGGCCAACACCATTCCAACGCCGAAAGCGCGCGCCTGCTTGAGTAATGTTATCATGGGCAATTTCGATGGGGGATTCGCGATAGGCGGCAGGAAGCCGAAAATCTCATCCATATATACAATAGCGCGCAGGCTGGTGGTCCCCGATTGGCCTCGCATCCACCCGAGTACCTGGTTCATCAGAAGGGAGACAAAAAACATGCGCTCGGGATCGCTTAAATGGCTGATCGAGAATATGGCAACTCGAGGTTTCCCATTGGGTGTATACAGGATTTGGCTGATATCCAAAGGTGTGCCTTGCAGCCAGGCATTGAAGCCGGGAGAGGCAAGCAGGTTGTTCAATGCCAAAACAAGGGTAAACCGATCCTTGGATGAGTAAAAAGATTCTAGGTCTAGCACCCCGATCTCTGTAATCGGAGGTTTTTGAACTTGCTGGATGATCGCGGCAAGGTCAAGGTCTTGTCCTTGTCTCCAGGCAGTATCAAGAATGGTCGAAAGGAGGATATGCTCCCTGCTTTGGATGGGGTCGGCCTCTATTCCAACCAATCCAAGCAGGCTCATAACAGTTGTACTAATACGTTCTCGAAGCAAGTCTTCATCATTCAGGATTGCTGATGGAGGCGTGGCAAAGGATTTTAGAATAGAGATGGGTATACCGGCATTACTACCGGGGGTATAAATAAGAAAATCCGCAGCGTCCCGCAGGCGCTGGATTCGTGCACCGTCTTGTCCCCAGCTTGCTAGGCCGTTTTTCCAGGTGTCGGCTTGTTTATTGGCATACTCTACGGGCGTCATTCCCTTCTGCTGGGCATCATCCAGGTTGATCCATGGAAGGAAATCCTGCCCTGAAAGATTGGGGAACGTAAGCAGTAGGTCGGCAAGGTCTCCCTTGGGGTCGATTAATAATGAGGGGATACCGTCAATGGCGGCTTCCTCAATGAGGGCGAGACACAAACCGGTTTTACCGCTGCCTGTCATGCCAACACATACCGCATGCGTGACAAGATCTTTTGAATCATAGAGCAGGAATTCATCTTTGGGCTTGTTCGCATTCAGATCATAGACCCGCCCAAGATAGAAAGTGCCTAATTTTTCAAAGTCTTCCATATTATTAATCCTCCTTTGCCTGATGGATCTTAACCATAAGCTAATTGTAATATAGAAGCGGATTTGATAATATGTTATTAAAAAATGACTTGGTCACCTGGAAATCAGCAAGGCGGCCTTGACCGCCTTGCTTTCTTACAGGAAATGCAGAGTTTCGTAGAAAGAATATGAGACCACGCAAACCAAGATTTTTGCCTGCGTAGTCCCAACATCTATCGATGGAATCGATTATTTATTGCCAGAAATACCGCTGATCGCTTGTAGTAATGAATTAACGACCAGGGCGCCGGATTGTGAACGGTGCTGGGAATTTCCCATGGCGCTTCCGGATACCAGTGCGTTTACGATTGCCTCCATATTGTTACCGCCCTGAGACTTGGTGTTCATAAAAGCCATCCCTGCGTTGAGCAGATCGCCAACATCCAGGCCGGCCGAAGCCTGCTGATTCTGGGGTTGCTGAGTGGACGTAGTTCCTCCACCCAACAGAGAGCCAAGCAGATCGCCAATTCCACTCTGGGGTTGCGCCGTGGGTGCCTGTCCACTCTGGGGTTGCTGGGTGGCCGTGTTTCCTCCGCCCAACAGGGAGCCAAGTAGATCACCCATTCCACTTTGGGGTTGAGCCGTGGATGCCTGTCCGCCACCCAACAGTGCCTGGATGAGGTTGATGGCATTATCTGGAGTCACCTGTTGCTGGCCTTTAAGCTCCTTGGACGCTTGGGAAAGCCCCTGGGCATAAACTTGCGCCGATCCGCTGTTACGCTGGCGCAATAATTGGCTGGCATATGCCAACTGATCAGCAGGGTCCGCATTCTGTTTTGCTTGCATGGCTTGTGAAATCACGTTGAACACTTCAACCATGTTGTCACCATGATCGTGGTTGTAATTATCGGCATCGTTCAGATTCTGCCTTTGATCAGTTAGCGAACCTGCAACAGATTGGAACAAATTTGCAAGATTGAGTTGATTGGGTTGATTAGGTTGTTTAGGTTGTTTACTCATGAGTACCTCCAAAATAAAGATTGCATTTTCATTCAGTATACATCTGACTGAATATTGCGTCCGACGCTATACAAAGTATATGATGTATTACTTCAAATTGCAATGATTTGTTCCTCATTTGTTCCGTCGAAAAAATCCCCATCGCCACGCCTCCTCATTCCTCCATATCTGATCTTTATAGGGACCTGCCAAAAATTCTTAATCAATAATCCAAGAATTTCCCGCGATTCGATAATACCATTCCAGAGATTTATTTGAAGTAGTAAATCGGGGTGTCTCGCGGAAACCGTTTAAAGCTTGGTGATACAATCGGTATGTAAATTTGGAGGTCGGATGAAAGCTTCACAACTGAGAACTCGTTACTGGCGCATCATGGCATTTTTTGCGCGTGCCGCACTAGGTTTTATTTTCTGGGAATTGATTCTGTCGCGCATCGGTTTCCGCGGTTTAACTCGCCGGACGCGTTCCAATCGCTACCAGCGCATCGCCGCCCAATTCCGCCTCTTGGCAATCCGTATGGGCGGCGTAATGATAAAGGTCGGTCAATTCCTGTCATCTCGGTTGGATGTCCTTCCCCCGGAAATCACCGCGGAGTTGTCTGGTTTACAAGACGAGGTACCTCCGGAGAAATTTGAAGATATCCGCCGTGAAGCAGAGACCGACTTGGGCGCTCCCCTGAACGAGAAATTTGAGTCGTTTGACGAAACGCCGTTGGCAGCGGCCTCGCTTGGGCAGGTGCACCGCGCCCGTCTGTGCGTGGCTGACGCGCAGGGGGAGTTCTGTAATGTGGTGGTTAAGGTCCAGCGGCCGTTCATTGACCAGTTGATCGAGGTAGATCTTACTGCCCTGCGGCAGGTGGGCCGCTGGTTGCAGAAATACCCGCCGGTGGCAAAGCGGGTGGATGTGCCCTCCTTGGTGGAGGAATTTTCCATCATCACCCGCCAGGAGGTGGACTATCAAGCCGAGGGGCACAATGCCGAGATATTCACGAAAAATTTCAAGGATTTTCCGCGCGTTCACGTACCGCGCGTGGTCTGGAGTCACACCACCCGCAAGGTGCTGGTGCTTGAAGACGTGTTCGCCATTAAGATCACCGATTACAACGCCATCACCGCTGCCGGCATCGATCGGGCTGAGGTGGCCAACGAGTTGTTGGAAACCTACCTCAAACAGATCTTCGAAGACGGATTTTTCCATGCCGATCCGCACCCTGGCAACCTGTTCGTGACACCACTCCCGACTCCGCAGGGGAGCGGGAAGACCGACTGGCGTTTAACGTTCGTGGATTTTGGGATGGTGGGCTATGTTCCCGAGAACCTGCGCCTGGGCCTGCGCGAAATGCTTGTTAGCGTGGGCACCAAGGACGCCGCCCGCCTTGTGCGTGTTTACCAGACGCTGGACGTGCTCTTACCGAGCGCCGACCTGAAGCTCATCGAGCAGGCCGAGGCTGAGCTCTTCGATCTGTTTTGGGGTAAATCCATGAGTGAGTTGCGCAAGATCAACCACGCCGAGATGTTTCGTTTCGCCGACAAGTTCCGCGAGTTGATGTACACCATGCCTTTCCAGTTGCCGCAAAACCTTCTGATGCTTGGCCGGACGGTGGCCATCCTTTCGGGGATGTGCACCGGCCTCAACCCGGATTTCAACTTGTGGGCTCAATTGTCCCCCTATGCTGGCAAATTGATCTCGGACGAGGCCGGGTCGAATTGGCGGGTTTGGTTGGATGAATTGGTTAATGTCTTGAAGGAATTGATCGCCCTACCGTCCCAGGCGGGACGTGTACTGAGCCAGATGGAACGCGGCGATTTTACTGTCCAGGTACCCGCAGTCAGCCGCCAGATGATTTCCCTGGAAAAGGCTGTCAACCGGTTGACTGGCAGCGTCATTTTTGCCGCTCTTTTGTTTGGCGGCGTAATGCTCTACGGCGATGGAAATGAACTTTTTGCGTATATCCTGTTCGGATGTTCGGGATTAATCCTGATTTGGACGCTCTTTTTTAGTCGGTCAGGCTCACGACGCTTCCACCCTTAAGAGAGAAACCGCCCCGTTGCAAACGGGGCGGTTTCTTGAATACTTGTTAACCTTTTTTCTTCGGCTCTTCCATCCGCTCCAGCGAAGCGTCAATCATGCTGCGCCAGGCCAGGAGCATTTCTTTGTGGGCTTTGCGGTGGTGCTCGGCAAATCCAGGTGGGAGCATCCCTTCAATGCTCTTGTGGAACTCCTCTCGGGCTGTGCGGAAATGTTGACGGGTCTCTTCGGAAATTTTACCTTCAAATGGTTTATGCGTGCGTGCGGTTTGTTCAGCCATAAGATTACTCCTTATTCTTGTTGGATTATAGCGCGGAGTCGCCTGCGGAGCAATATCTTGATAATTAGAGTAAAATTAATGAATTGGAGCGTCTCATGCAATATCAGGAATATATTCAAAGGGTCCAGAAGACCTCAAAACTGATCAAAGAGGCACGCTTTCAGGAGGCGGTGGACTCCTTCTACCAGTTGTACTTGAGCGACATCTCGGAGATTGATAGAGCAGAAATTTGTGCGAACTTGGCAGTCGTTTATGACCGGATGGGGAACACCGAAGACGCATTGGCTTGGTATGAGAAAGGCGTTTCCTGCGAGCAAAACTATTGTCGTTATGATGTGACCGAGAAAAAGGCGCAATACTTGTCTCTGTTGGGTCACAATGACCAGGCAGTTCTAATTTACGAATCGCTCATCCAACAGCCTTTTGTGAGTGAAGTTGAAAAAGGGCGCTTGCACAAGGCCATTAAAGGCTTGTTGGGGAAGGTCACGCGGAGCTGGCAATAAGGTCATCGGTTTTTGACAGGAGGTATTTTATGGAGTACCGTGTTCTTGGATTGACCGGCCTGAAGGTTTCACCTCTTTGCCTGGGTACAATGCAATTTGGTTGGACGGCAGATGAGTCCATGTCACACCGTGTCCTTACGGCAGCGTATGAGGCGGGTATTAATTTCATTGATACTGCCGATATCTATTCCCGTTGGGCAGATGACAATCCTGGCGGAGTTGCCGAGCAGATCATCGGTCGTTGGATGGGTCAAAATAAAATTCCGCGCGATAAAATTGTTCTTGCCACGAAAGTGCGTGGCAACATGGGTGGCGGATCGGAGAATGAAGGTCTTTCTCGTAAACACATTTTACAGGCGGTGGAGAATTCCCTGCACCGCTTGCAGACAGATCATCTCGACCTCTATCAGGCTCACTGGCCGGATGAAAGAACACCCATCGAGGAGACTCTGCGTGCTTTCGATGAACTGGTCAAGCAAGGTAAAGTTCGCTACGTGGGCGCTTCAAACTATTCTGCATGGGAACTTATGCAGGCGCTCTGGGCCTCGGACCGGAACAGCCTTTCCCGTTATGACAGCCTCCAGCCGCACTATAACCTGGTCCATCGCGATGAATTCGAGCGCGAACTGGCCGCGGTCTGTAAAACATATCATCTTGGCGTCATCCCTTACAGCCCGCTGGCAGGAGGTTTCCTGACCGGAAAATACCGCCGCAACCTGGTGCCAATTTCGGCTCGGGCCGGTGGCGCGAAACGTTATTTCAACGAGCGCAACTGGACCTTGCTCGACAAAATGGATGCTCTGGCGAAAGCGAAACACGCCAGCATTTCGCAGATTGCTTTGGCCTGGCTAATTGCGGATCCGCTCATAACCAGCCCGATTATTGGGACCAATTCGATCGAGCAATTGAAGGATAACCTCGGCGCCATGGATGTGCGTCTCATACCTGCTGAAAAATCCGCTCTGGACAAAGCATCCGCCTGGAAAGAACCCGAGGAGTAACCGTTCGGGGTGGACGAAAATCTGCCCCGATTTATTCTCTACTCGCCTCAATGCTGGCCTTCAGTTATTTCTTGTTACGTTGATATGAGGGAGTGTTTTTATAGATATGCGAATAGCCATATAACATCACATTTAGGCGGTTGCGATGGTGCAGGTGAAAACTGATAAAATGAGGACTATATGACAGCCAAAGTAATTCTTAACCCATATGCGAATCGTTGGAAAGCAAAAGCCCGTTGGCCTGAGGCAGAATCAGCACTCAAGTCTGCCGGAGTGGACTTCGACCTGGTTATCTCTGAACGTCCCGGCCATCTTATTGAACTGGCGGAGCAGGCTGCCCGCCAGGGGTTTTCACCGATCATCGCTGCCGGTGGTGACGGGACGATTGGCGAGGTGGTGAATGGTCTGGCACATGCCGCACAATCCGAAAAGGATTTATTCGGACCTCTTGGCATTCTACCGCTTGGCTCAGCCAATGATCTGGTGGATAACCTGGGACTGCCGACTGACCTGACCGAAGCTGCACGGGTGATCGCTGCGGGGAAGACCCGTATAATGGATCTGGGCTACGTCAATGGTTTTTATTTTGCTAACAACTCGGCCATCGGTTTGGAACCATACATCACCCTGGTCGAGCGGCGCATCATGTGGATCAAAGGAATGATCCGCTACTTGGTCGCGGCGGTGCTTGGCATCAAGGACAATCCGCAGTGGACGGCGAAAATCGAATGGGACGATGGCGTCTACGAAGGTCCGGTGTTGCTTGTCACGGTCGGTAACGGACCCCGAACCGGTGGCGTGTTCTACATGGCTCCGCACGCTGATCCGTTCGATGGCAAGCTGACGTTTGTATATGGCTATCGCAAGACGCGCGGCCAGATTTTTATGCTGCTCCCACTGACAATGAAACCGGGCGAAGGCAGTTATGTGGAAAAAGAAGGAATTTGGGAATGCCAAGCGACCTGGGTAAAAATTCATATCGAGGGTCCCGCCCCGGCGCATGCCGACGGGGAAATTTTCTCCACCGGAATCCAGGACCTAGAATACAAGATTTTCCCCGGACGATTGAAGATATTGTTGCCTTAGTACATAAAATGCCACCTTAACCGGTGGCGTTTTAGTTCGCTCGAAGAGACTTGAATAGCATCCCCTTAGGGGACTCCCGACCTTACATCCCCTTTCGGGAACATCCATGAGAAAGACCACCCGGGAAGGTGGTCTTGTGGGCGCGAAGAGACTTGAATAGCATCCCCTTAGGGGACTCCCGACCTTACATCCCCTTTCGGGAACATCCATGAGAAAGACCACCCGGGAAGGTGGTCTTGTGGGCGCGAAGAGACTTGAATAGCATCCCCTTTGG
>JBGPQK010000086.1:0-9445 GCA_041489005.1 Anaerolineae bacterium | reverse complement strand
CATCCTGTTGGCGGTCTTCTGGCGCGGCAGGATGAAATATCCGGTCACCTTGAAGGAAGACCTTCCGGTATTTGCTGTGATTGTCTTGTTCCATCTCTCTGACATCATATTTACGGTCGCGGGCGGGTATAACGAGGTTATCTGGCTCATCTTGCTGGCGAGTGCAGTTCATTGGGTGTTGTTGGGATTGATCTACATGGCTGGCAGGAAGAGAAAAACGCCCAAAGAAGGGTTTCTATTGCAACCTTGAAAAGAAGGCTGATATGAACAAATGGAAGAATAGAATCGCAGTCGTGACCGGGGCCTCCTCTGGCATTGGCGCGGCGACTGCCAGGCGATTGGCCCGCGAGGGGATGCAGGTAGTGTTGGTGGCGCGACGCCTCGACCGGTTAGAAGAACTTGCCAGGGAGATCCGGCAGGGTGGGGGGCAGGCATATGCCATCCCTGCCGACCTGATTCAGGAGTCCGACCGCGCCCGTCTCTTCCAGGAAGTGACCAGTCGTTTCGATGATGCCGACGTGCTGATCAACAATGCCGGGCTGGGCTGGTATGGTTATGGGGATGAGATGCCATGGAAAACTGCCCTGGAGATGCTGCAGGTCAACGTGGAAGCGGTGGTGCAGTTGACGTTGGGCTTCCTGGGGAAAATGCGCCAGCGCAATGCCGGTCACATCATCAACGTCGGCTCCATTTCAGGGAGCATCCCCAGCCAGGGGGTGGCGGTCTACGGGGCAACCAAGTCCTTCCTTGACAACTTCACCACTGCCCTGCACCGCGAACTGACCGGGACGCGCGTTCACGTCAGCGTGGTACGAGCCGGGCCGGTGCGGACTGAGTTCTGTGAGACTGCCCTCCAGCGGGAGAACGGGATGCACGTCCCAACCGAGAACGTGGGACTCACATCCGAGCAGGTGGCTCAGCGCATCTGGACCCTGATGTTGCGACCGAGGCGGGTGGTGTATCTCCCCGAATACCTACGCCTTGTCCCCTGGGCGGAATTGGCCTTTGGATGGATCATCGATCGTATGGGGCCATTGTTATTGAGGAATCAAAAGGCATAATGACACCCCGGCCAGGAATTGGGAATTGTTCTCTCTCTTATTCTTCAATATCCGGGAGCGTATTGAGCAGATATTTCCTGGTCCGTTGTGGCGGATTGATTTGGTTGAGCTTGGATGGGTTTGGGCAGCATGAACCAGGCCATCAAGCCGGAGACAATATATAAGCCACCTGAAATACTCAAGATCGGCACCAAGCCTATCAGGTCGGTAAACGTCCCGGCCAGTCCCATCCCAACCAAACTTGCCAATGCTGAGGTGGTACCGAGCGTACCAAAGATCCGTCCACGAAATTGATCGCTGACCCCCAATTGCAATAAAGTTTCGCTACTGATAAGCCAGGCTGATGCGGCGATCCCGGCTACCAACATGAACAGCAGCGCCAATAAGGATCGGGGGAAGCTGATTATTGCCAATATAACGGTTCCTGTCACAACCAATCCCAGTGCGGCGAGCCGTCGAGACGAAATACGATTGCCGATCTGCCCGACCAGTAATCCTCCTATCAAGCCACCGGCACCTTGCGCCATCATCAACCAGCCCAGCAGCTGGGATCCGCCACCCATCAACTCCTTTACCAGGGGTACGATCAGTACTGTGATCATACTGTCCCCCAATAGAGCCACGCCCAGGATAAGAAAGAGGACCAAAAGCAATCGTTCCTGCCTAACGAGTCGAAGACCAGCGACCCAATCCCGCCACATTCCCATAACCCCTTTCATCGCAGAGGATTGCATATCAGATGGTTGGACATCCGGACGTCGCGGCATTATTATGAAGGTGAGCATCAGGGCAGAAAGAAGAAATGACCCGGCATCCAGCAATACCACACTGGTAAAGCCCAGCCAGCCCATAAGTACTCCGCCGAGTCCAGATCCTAACAGCCGGGTAATGGCGTCGCTTAAGCCGTTCAATGAATTGGCTTTCAACAATTCTTTTTCATCGACCAGCAGGGGGATAATTGCACTTTTGGCAGGGTAGAAGAATTGAGAGAAGACGGATTCTAAAAATGCTGAAATATAGATCAACCACAACCCTTCCCGTGTGTGTACGAACAGCAGGATTAATGTGGTAAGGACTCGCAAAAGGTCGGCTACGATCATTGTGCGTTTGCGATCCCAGCGGTCTACAAAGGTGCCTGCCAAAGACCCCAGCAACAGGCGTGGCAATGTTGAGATCATGAACATCGCACCGGTGGCAAGTACAGATCCGGTCAGACTGTATGTATAGAATGGCAGGGCGATGAAGAGTACCCAATCTCCGATGATCGATATGAATTGTCCAAACCATAAAAGAGAAAAGTTCCGTTGACGAAGTAATGCGAGCAAAGCACCCTCCACGACGAGAAATTAGATTGTTGATCCCCGGAAATAAATGATTTTGATATGTTTTTTCGAAGGCACCATTGATGTGAATGCCGTGGCTCGTTACTCAATTTGATGTGCTCTCCGCCTTTGCCATCACGTTCATCTCAGGTAAGAGTACATATGGGGCGTGAAAGCTGCAGTTGATCCACTGTGGGTCCTGGCTGACCCCACCTACGTTCTTGAGCAGGTCGTAATTGACCGTCTGGGATCCGTGAGGATGGGAATAGCCGGCGACCGGAAAGGCCGAGACCAGATCACCGCTGACGCTGTGCAATTCACCCGTGCAATGGGTGTCGGGAGGAACGCTCATACGTACCTGGCCGGACACTGATTTGAAATCGCAAGGACCTGCTGATAACCCAGTGCTCATTCGGAGGTCACTGCTGATGGTGTTGGCTTTGATGGATGATAGATTGGATTCCTTCAACGTCACATCTCTAGAAACCGTATCCAGCTCCAGTGAGCTGGTGATCCGTTTTTCGTAGACTTCCCCGCTGATACTATGAATATGCATGGAACCTGTCAGGTCACGAAGAGTGATTTCACCGCTGACCGAATTCACACTGACAGCACCCTCGAACCCATCGGCGAGGACCGTGTTACTCACCCCGTTCAACTTGGACGAGCACTTGCGCGGCGCCTTCACACCATAATCCACCTCGCAGGTTTGAGACCCGATCAGCCAGTTTCAGCTGGCGCCGGGAAAGCGGGTGGCAACTTTGACGGTTCCGTCCTCTTCATAGCTGAGTTCTATCACGGTGTGCTTTTCATCTCCGGTGTGGGGTTGCTTGATGGCTGTCACCTGGATGACGCCATCTTCACCGGTGTGGATTTCCACCGAGCCGTTTAGGTTATTAACAGAAAGAAGCGCCGCTGAATGTCTTTTCAATGTTTTCAGACATGAGTGGCCTCTATTCAACAAAGATTTCAACGTGTTCGCCGTCTTCATCGTCCACCACGTCAATGATTTTTCCGGTCATGCCTGAGCGCAGCGCCTCCATCAATTGGTCCATGTTCACACCGTCAATTTCGGGTGCGAAATGGGCGCCGATCTTCATCCCGGCTTCCATCAGGCTGATGGGGATCTGCACCGTGGCTTTTGAGCGTCCGGTGTTGACTTCGGTGACTCGCACACGCAGCCATTTGGCGCCGCTGGCAGATAGTCCGCCAAGCGGACGGTTGGCGCTAGCCAGTGCTGCGAGCAACTTTGCACCCTCTTCTGCGCTCACCTTGCCTTCTTCGATCATCTTTAAGATCCTCATGCGTTCTTCAGTGGTTGCCATGTAATCCTCCTTTCAAATTAATCGCCTGTTGGCACTCTTTCCTTCTTATCCAATATATACTTGCACGCGTTCACCTTCCTCGCCTTCATCCACGTTGACCACCAGTGGTTCCCTGCCCGTGAAACCGGTCTCAACCATCTGGATCACCTCGTCCACATTGGTCTTCTTCAGGTCGGGGATGTAATGGCCGAAGGTACGCAGGAACCAGGCAGCCAGTTTTAATGGCAGGGGGAATCCCAGGAAAATGCGGGCCGGTTTCTCGCCGGGTTTCTGGTGCACATCTACGAAAATCCAACGGGCATTGCGGCTGCCGATTGCTGCCACGATCACCAGCACTCCCAGAAGAAGCGGAGCGCTCAGGAAATAGAACCAGAAATTGAGCTTGGCTGCCTGGACCAGAGAGTACATTCCCCAGGCGCTCAGGATGGTGATGAGGACACCGATCCATAAGGGAATTTGCCAGAGGCGACGGACGGCGGATTTGACCCGGGCGATGCGCGGGTCCGTTTCGAACCTGGACTCTTCAGTCTGGGCATCATTCCCGTTTATTTCTGCTGCCGCCCTGGGTGCGGACCCCGCCTCCGTTTCCGTTGGTCCAGTCGTCGCTTCATCCTCAGCCGGGCTCTGGGCGAGGGTTCGCATCAGCTTCAGGCCGTCTTCCGGCGAGATGGTGCCGTTTTCGATCATTTTCAGAACTTGTTCGCGTTCCTGGTCAGTCATAACATCCTCCTCATTGCCATCGCCCTTTCCCCTTGCCCTTCCCATTGGGGGAGGGGTTGAGGTGAGGGGAAGGACAATTTCATTTGCCTTCCAGAGCCGCCAGTAACTTCTCGGCTTCTGCAAGACTGATTTTCTTTTCCTGCAACATACGCAGAATGATCAGGCGTTCGTCATCAGAGACGGCTTCTCCAGTTTCCACCGGCCCGCGCGGGGATACGTCCCAGCTCCAGCGCCCGACATTGACATTGAATTTTGCACCGCGCCGACCGCGTACTTCTGCGGCGCGCGCCTTCATCTCAGCCCGGCGCATGGCTGCCTGGACCTTGGCTTCGGTACGGTGACTGGCTGCTTCGATGTGGACCTGGGCTCGTTCCATGGAGGCCTGAACGCGCCGGTTGATGCGCTCTGAGAAATCCGGAGGCAGAGGCGGGATGGGCGGAATGGGAGGAATGCGCCAGTTTCCGCTATCGAAATCGGCCGCGGATTCCCAGGGGTCTGCCTGGCTGGTGACCAGCAAGTCGCCACTTGCGGTCAGGAGCATCTCTGCCATGTCCTTCGTTTGTTCACCAATGGTTACTTCGCAGGAAGTGCAATCTTTGGGCAATTCAACGCCGGGGAAATCCACATGAATTGACTCGGGCGAATCAGCGGTCAGGTGGAGTTTAAGGTTGGCATCCGGGGCGAGCCGCACAATCAAGTCACCTCCGGCGGTTACGTCGTAGATCTGACCTGGGACCGGGGAAACGTAGAAGGCCACATCTGCCCCGGCTTTGACGGTCACCGCCGCGTGCACGTTGCGCACATACAGGTCTGAACCGACACTCTCGATCATCAGCATACCGTCCACGTCGCGAATGGACCCATCTCCACCCACATTGTCCACCGCGCAGACGCCGTGTCCGCCACGCAAAGTGAAATCACCAAAGATGGTTCCGGCGTTCAGGGCTCCAATGTTCCTCAAAGAGGCGTCCCCTGCGATGGTCTCCAGGGTAACGGGGCCCAGGTCGTTCATGGTCAGATCTCCAGCCATAGGCCCGAGTGTGACCGGGCCGTGGAGGGCTTGCAGGATGGCGTCACCGGCAACTTTTACCACCTTCACGTTGGCGCCACTCGGCACATATAGGATTAAATCTTCATCACAGGAAATGACAATAGGGTCCCCCTCGGCGGAGATTTGCAGCGCGTCCCCATCCGTCTTTACCATGATCTCGGAGCGATCCCAACCGGCCACACGCAGGTCACCCGGGATGGATTCGACGACGATATTAGGTGTAGAGCTTGCAGGTACGGTTTGTTGTTGCATACTCACTCCTCTCCATTCAGGAAGTGCATGGCTTCTTCGGCAGAAATCTTGCCAGAATCGAGGTCTTCGAGAACACTGCGGCGCTTCTCGTCAGAAATGTCACTGGCTTCTTCCTTGCCAGGTTCATATCCGAGGGCGCGGATGACTTCCTGAAGCCGGTTGCGGATCGTCGGGTAGGAAAGGGCCATCTCGTCTTCCATGCGGGTGATCTTCCCTTCGCAGCGGACGAAAGTTTCGATGAAATCCAACTGCTCCGGGGTCATACCTGCGAAAGCGCCATTGGCGAAGCGACCCTCGATGGATGTGTCGCAGGTTTCGCAATGCAGACGGGTGACGGTCAGTTCGCCATTACAGACGGGGCATTTGCTCAATGCTGTTTTCATGGCTTGACTCCGGTCGTCGGTGACCAGGCCATTGACTTGCGGGTAACACGGCTCCGCTTGAGTGCCAGGCAAGTGTAAATGAGCAGATCGCCGACCTGCACCAGGAGAGGCTCGCGGGGGACGAACCGATTTACGGCTTTACGCGGAGTGCTATCCAACTCACCCTGGATAGCCCGGCCTTCATAAGCTTGATAAGCATTGTGGATTGATTTCATTTCAGCCTCATTTTTGAAAACAAAAACGCCAATAAATCTAATTGATATTATATCCATAATATGTTAAATGTCAATGATATATATTGAAAATATTCAACATATACATTAATAATATCAATATCTTGGTTTATTTTTCCCCCATACTCCCAAAAATGGCGAAAAAAAGGTGATCAAGATTGGCGATTCAGGGGCCACTTAGGCGATGGCATATCTTTTCCTCTGCCAAAAGAAATCCCAAAAAACAGAAAAGAGTTTGTCACACGAGCGATGGGTTTGGAAAAAAAGAAATTGGCTATTGACTTTCGTTCTTTTTCTTGCTATGATACTTACATCGTGAAAATAATACTTACACGATGTAAGTAATAAACACCCTGATCCATTTGAGGTTGAATGGCTTACCCGCTAACAATTACTGCTTCTGCAATGCGCGATATCAATCGTTCTGCCATCCTGGAGATCATCCGCAGGGAAAGCCCGATTTCCCGGTCGGCAATCGCTGACAGGCTGAATGTCAGCCTGCCGACGGTGATGCGCATCGTCGATGGATTGATCGAGGAAGGGTTTGTCCGCCTGCAGGGAGCGACCGAATGGAGCGGGGGGAGGAGACGACCCCTGCTTGAATTTAATTCTGACGGCTACGTCGTCCTCGGAGTGGACATGGGCGGGACTAAAATGTATGGAGCGTTATCGGACCTGGGCGGCAACATCCTCGATGAAGTAAATATCGGCCACCACGGGACCTCCGGGGAGGACAGTTTCAATCATCTCACTAGATTGATCGACAAATTGCTTTCCAGCCCCAAGGTGGAAGGACGACGGGTGCGCGGGATCGGGGTGGGGGCACCGGGAGTCACCCTCCATCAGGAGGGGATCGTCACGTGGGCCTACACCCTGCATTGGAATAATTTCCCCCTCAAAGCTAGACTGGCAGAGCGCTACGACTTACCAATCATCGTGGATAATGACGTGAATTTGGCGGCACTCGGTGAGCTCTGGTTCGGGGCGGGTCAGAACATCCAGGATATGATCCTAATTGCCATCGGCACCGGTATTGGCGCGGGCGTGATTATCGATGGCGCTCTCTATCGCGGCTCGAAGGAAGCTTCTGGCGAGATCGGTAATATGATCCCGGGTCGGGAGTTCCTGGGGAAGAATTTCCAGGATTTTGGTGCCTTGGAAAGTGTCGCCTCCGGGACCGGGATCGCCGACCGGGCGCGCGACCTTCTCAGGTCCCGGCGCAGCCAGCAGGAACTGCTCGACTTGACGGCGGAGGATGTTTTCGATGCGGCCCGCAAGGGTGAACCCTGGGCGTGGACAGTAATTAACGAAACAGTGGATTACCTGGCCATCGCTATCGCCAACCTGGTCTCCACCTTCGATCCGGAGTTGATCGTGTTGGGCGGAGGCGTTTCCAAGTCAGCGGATATGCTCATCAACCCGATCTTGTCCCGCATTTCCGGGGCGATCCCCAATCCACCCAAACTGGTCGTCTCGAATCTGGGATTGCAGGCCACCGTGATGGGCGCCATTACCAATGTCTTGCACAATACTTCGAATTTCTACGTCGTCCATAAGCTTTCATAGGATTGAGGTTTTCCTCAAAAGGAGGTAATCCCTAGAGAAGACAATTCGTAGACGAAGTTCGTTTTCCCTAACCATTCACTTAATGCAAAGGAGAAGAATATGCGTACCATGAATAAGATATTGATGGGAATGATTACCATCATCCTGGTTTTGTCCGTGGTTGGGTGCGGTGCCAAGCCGAGCGGCCCCGTCACCATCCATATACTGACCATGGACCAGGCTGGCTTGAAACCTGCCGAGATCGATCAGATCGCGAAGGATTTTGAAGCAAAAAATCCAGACATTAAGGTCGTCATGGAGTATTTGGGTTATGATTACGTACATGACAAGATCGTCACCGGTATGGCTGCCAATCCTCCGGCGTACGATGCCGCCATGATCGATGTCATCTGGCCGGATGAGTTCATCAAGGCCGGATACTTGCTGGATGTTACCAATCGCGTCACCGCAGATATGAAGACAAACATGTTCGCGGCGGCATGGAACGGTGTAACCCGGAATGGAAAGATCTACGGTATGCCTTGGTTGATGGACGTGAAGTACTTCATGTACAATATGGACATTCTCCAGAAGGCGGGCATCAGCGCACCTCCCAAAACCTGGGAGGAACTGGTGGATCAGGCAAAGATCATCAAACAAAAAGGTCTGGCTGAATTCCCAATCATCTGGTCGTGGAATCAGGCAGAAGGTGTGGTCTGTGATTTCACCGTGTTACTCTTTGGGAACGGGGGGGCTTTCCTCGACGCTAATGGTAAACCTGTCTTCAATGACGCGAAGGGCGTTCAAGTACTCACTTGGATGACGCAGACCATTGACGAAGGCTTGAGCAACCCAAGCTCGATCGCTTCTAACGAACAAGCAGTTGAAACTGACTTCCTTGCCGGAAAATCCGCCTTTGCGGTCAACTGGCTGTTCCAGTACAGCGATTCGAACGATGCAACCAAATCGCAGATTGTCAGCCAGGCTGCTTTCGCTCCCATGCCTGTGTTTGCTGCGGGAGCGGCTGCAGGTATCATGGGTTCCAGCGTGGATGGTTCCAGCTCGTTCGCTGTCATGGCCACCACCCCTTATCCGGATCAGACCTGGAAGTTCCTGACCTACCTGGCCAGCAATGAGGTACAGATCAAATATTCGGCTGAAATGCTGCCTGTCTGGCAGAATGATTTCCAGGGAGATGCCTTGGCCACGTTATTGGCCGCCTCCCCCACGAATCCGGTCACCGTTCCTGCATTTCAGGCGCAATTCCCTTATGCCTACGAGCGTCCGACCGTTGCATATTATAACGAAGCCTCCGCTGCGCTTCAACTAGCCATCCAGGAAGCCCTGACGGGCGTCAAGACCCCGCAGCAGGCATTGGATGAAGCCGCTGCCACTTGGGTCACGCTAGCTAATAAATAATAATATCTCGTTATTGGGTGGATTTGCATTAAAGTGCAAATCCACCCAATTTTTTTACAAATGACAGCGAATTCACCTTTCCACCACAGACGACGGCTCTCGTTGCGAGTTCAGGACGCGCGCACAGCCTGGCT
>JBGPQK010000085.1:0-9519 GCA_041489005.1 Anaerolineae bacterium | reverse complement strand
CCCAGGAATTGGCTGTACTTCGTGATCGCCGCCGTCAATGTCGTCTTCCCATGGTCAATATGTCCCATGGTCCCTACGTTCATGTGCGGTTTGTTCCGCTGATACTTCTGCTTCGCCATGAAATTTCTCTCCTTCTAGGGTATACAAAAGAACTATGAACTTAAGATTTCACGCGCCACAGCCTCTGGTACAGGCGCATAATGGTCGAATTCCATCGAAAACACACCCCGACCCTGGGTCGCCGAGCGCAATTCGGTCGCATACCCGAACATCTCGCCCAGCGGTACAGTCGCATTGATCGCCTGGGCGTTTCCCAGGCGCATTTCCATGCCCCGGATGGTTGCCCGGCGGCCATTTAGTCCACCGATAATATCTCCCAAGAACTCTTCCGGAGCGACCGCTTCCACTTTCATGATCGGCTCCAGAAGGACTGGGCCGCCCTTTCGGACGCCTTCTTTAAAGGCAAAGGTAGCTGCCATTTTGAAAGCCATTTCATTCGAATCCACTTCATGGAACGAACCGTCGAACAGCGTCACCTTGATGTCAACAACCGGATATCCAGCCAGCACACCACTTTCGGCAACTTCCTTGATGCCTTTTTCCACTGCCGGAATGAACTCACGGGGGATAACACCGCCGACGACCTTATTCTCAAAGACAACACCGCTGCCGCGCTCGCCCGGTTCGAGTGAGATGACCACGTGTCCATACTGACCATGGCCACCCGTCTGCTTGACATATTTATAGTTGACCTCAGGTACAGACCGCGTAATCGATTCGCGATATGCCACCCGCGGCTTGCCTACATTGGCCTGCACCCGGAACTCACGCATCATGCGATCCACTATCACATCCAGATGCAATTCACCCATACCGGAAATGATCGTCTGGCCGGTGTTCTCGTCCGAATGAACACGGAAAGTCGGGTCTTCTTCGGAGAGTTTGCGCAAAGCCTCGCCCATTCTGGCCTGGTCGGCAGTCGTCCTGGGTTCGATCGCCACCGAGACAACCGGCTCCGGGAAGGTGATATTCTCGAGCATGACCATTCGGTTGTCACATAACGTGTCGCCGGTGAACGTGTCCTTGAAGCCCAGAGCGGCGACAATATCTCCCGCACGTACTTCGGTGACATCTTCACGATGATCAGCGTACATGCGCAATAGGCGTCCGATCCGCTCGCGCTTCCCTTTGGTGGAATTGGTGACCATCTGCCCCTGATTCATAGTTCCGGAATACACCCGAAAATAGGCCAGACGTCCCACATAAGGGTCGGTAACGATTTTAAAGACCAGTGCGCTCAATATAGCATCATCTTTCGGCGGCAATTCGACAACCTCGTTCGTCCGAGGATCCGTGCCGTGAACCGGGGGAACATCCAAAGGGGACGGCAGATAGTCAATTACTGCATCCAACACCAACTGCACGCCCTTGTTGCGCAGCGAGCTGCCACAGAATACTGGTGTAGCTTTACTTTCCAATACAGCTTGACGGAGGGCTGTCTTTAATTCTTTAACACCGATCTTCTTCCCTTCCAGATATTTGACCGTCAGATCATCATCCAGTTCGGCAATCCGCTCCACCATCGTATGGCGGCGCTCTTCGGCTTCGGTCTTCAAATCGGCGGGAATCTCAGCCTCACGCGGGTCTTTGCCCAGCTCATCATCCCAGAAGACGGCTTTCATCGTCATCAGGTCAACTACACCCAGGAAGGAGGATTCCATCCCAATTGGTATTTGCATCGCAATCGGGTTTGCTCCCAGGCGTTGCTTGATGCTATCTAAGGTGCGATCATAAGAGGCCCCGGTGCGATCCAGCTTGTTCGCAAAACAAATACGCGGTACGCCATAGCGGTCGGCCTGACGCCAGACCGTCTCGCTCTGCGGTTCAACACCCTGAACTGCGTCGAAAACCACAATACCGCCATCCAAAACACGCAGCGAGCGCTGCACTTCTGCCGTGAAATCAATATGGCCTGGGGTATCAATAATATTGATCTGATAGCCCTTCCACTCCGCAGTCACTGCAGCAGAGACAATGGTGATGCCCCGCTCACGCTCCTGCTCCATCCAGTCCGTAACAGTCGTACCGTCATCAACAGAGCCCAGCCGATGGGTCTTGCCGGTGTAGAACAGGATCCGCTCGGTGGTAGTCGTTTTACCAGCATCAATGTGAGCAATGATGCCGATGTTTCGATACCGTTCGAGCGGGAACGCGCGTGACATACTTTTCTATCCTATTTATTAAGGTTCAGGAGCGCCAATTACATACGGTAATGAGAGAAGGCGCGGTTGGCATCCGCCATCTTATGGGTTTCTTCGCGTTTGCGGATGGCAGCGCCTTCATTCTTGTAAGCATCCAACAGTTCATCCGCCAATTTTTCTGCAAACGATTTACCGGAGCGCGCCTTGGATGAATCGAGCACCCAGCGGATTGCCAGGGTTGTACGGCGGGCCTGGGGGACTTCCATCGGAACCTGATACGTGGCGCCACCCACGCGGCGGGGACGGACCTCCATGGCAGGGGCCACATTTCTCATGGCAGTATCAAAGATCTCCACCGGGTCTTTGCCACCGCTGCGCTCGCGGATGATATCCAGAGTCTCATACATCACATTCGTTGCCGTGCTCTTCTTACCACGGTGAAGCATGTGATGAATCATGTTCTGGATGGTAACACTGTTGTAGCGGATATCGGGAAGGATCTCACGCTTTTCTGGCTTTGCACGACGCATGTGACTACTCCATATAACGAATTAACTAAGCAGCAGTATCTTTCGGGCGCTTGGCACCGTACTTGGAACGGCTCTGTTTGCGGTTATTGACGCCAGTCGTATCGAGCGAACCGCGCACGATATGATAACGCACACCCGGCAAGTCCTTAACACGGCCGCCGCGCACCAGCACGACAGAATGTTCCTGCAACTGGTGACCCTCACCTGGAATATACGCGGTGACCTCAAGACCGTTGGTCAAGCGCACGCGGGCGATCTTGCGCAGCGCTGAATTCGGTTTCTTAGGGGTCGTGGTGCGAACGACTGTGCAGACACCGCGTTTTTGCGGCGCACCTTTAGCCTGGCGTACCCGGCGCTGTTTCTTCGTATTGAGCGTATACAGCAATGCCGGAGCCTTGCTCTTGACCTTCTTTGATTGACGTCCTTTGCGGATCAATTGGTTAATTGTGGGCACGTTCGCCTCCGAAACAAATTTTCTTGCTGAAAACTAGGTTTTGTCAATAAGTAAGGCCATCACATACGTGCCAGATGGCCTCACCCGTACGAACTACGCAGTGGGCAGTGCTAAGCAGCCGCCCTTGTAGGCAACGAAGAGCAATTCTATCATGACGGGTGGAAGACCGTCAAGGAAATTGCTAAGCTTTTTCGCGTCTGGTGCCTTTCACCAGGTCTTCACCGATGTCGATCAGGCCGGTCGTGTACTTGGGAGGATGGATCTTTTCTTCATCCTTGCCAAACTTGATCACCTCGCCCGTATCGGTGACGGCCTCTACCGCCAAGCCAAGGGACTGCAACTCTTTGACCAGCACGCGGAAGGAAGCCGGTATGCTTGGTTCTTCAATTTGTTCGCCCTTGACGATGGCTTCATAAGTGTTGACGCGGCCCTGAACATCATCGGATTTGACGGTGAGCATTTCCTGCAAGGTATAGGCCGCACCGTAGGCCTCCAGTGCCCACACTTCCATCTCGCCGAAGCGTTGACCGCCAAACTGGGCTTTACCGCCAAGAGGCTGTTGGGTGACCAGGCTGTAAGGTCCGGTCGAACGGGCGTGGACTTTGTCCTCGACCAGGTGGTGCAATTTGAGCATACTCATCACACCAACTGTCACGGGCTGGTCGTAGGGCTCGCCCGTCTTGCCATCGTGCAAGACCTGCTTACCCAATATCGGAGCCGGGACGCCCCATTCCAGTGAAACTGCCTGGATGGTGGCATCCAACTTCCCGTCAGAAACATCGTCGTGGCCAAAGGTATGCAACCAAAGCTTAAGACAAGCGCGGACAGCATTCTGGTTAAAAGTCACGCGCTCTGATGGTACCGGGATTTCATCAGAGAAGATCGTGGCCGGTTCAAAGTCGTGGTCACGCAGCCATTCGGTCACAGCCGCGTGGCGTGCATAGTCCACTTCGTTCAACCGATAGACATCGTAACCGCGCTCACCCAGCCACTGCTCCAGATACAAACGGCGAACTTCGTCGTCGTCCTCGATCATCTCCGGGGTGTATTCCTGCTCTTTAAGCCAGTTCCAGGCAGTCTCGGCAGTTTCTTGCCAGGCATAATCCACCATCCAGGCGCGTGCCAGTTCGGCTTCGATTTCCTCTTCCGTAGCGCCATCAAAGACCGGTGTGATTGCCCGGAAACCAAGTTTCTGCGCGGCCCAACCCAGATGTACTTCCAACACCTGCCCAAGGTTCATACGGCCAGGTACGCCGGTGGGATTCAAAATGATATCCACAGGGGTTCCATCATCAAGGTACGGCATATCCTCCACGCGGACAACGCGAGAGACAACACCCTTATTGCCATGGCGACCGGCCATTTTATCCCCGGCAGTAATCTTGCGGCGCTGGGCCACAGAGACGCGTACCATCATATCCACGCCTGCTGAGAGATCCGTATTATCTTCGCGGGTAAATACTTTCACGTCCACAACCTTGCCCCGCTCACCATGTGGCATGCGCAAAGAAGTATCTTTCACGTCGCGCGATTTTTCGCCGAAAATGGCCCGCAGGAGGCGCTCTTCAGGAGTCAGTTCTTTCTCGCCCTTGGGGGTAATCTTGCCGACCAGAATGTCGTTCGGTCCAACCTCAGCGCCGATGCGGATAATGCCGCCTTCGTCGAGATCTTTGATGGCTTCTTCACCGACATTCGGGATATCCCGGGTGATTTCCTCGGGACCGAGTTTTGTATCGCGTGCCTCGACCTCGTATTTTTCAATGTGAATTGATGTAAAGCGATCATCCTGGACAAGCCGTTCGGAGATGACGATCGCGTCTTCGTAATTAGCACCTTCCCATGACATAAAAGCTACGGTGACGTTCTGTCCAAGGCCCAATTTACCACTCTCGGTCGAGGAAGAATCAGCAATGATGTCACCAGTGCGGATAATTTGTCCTTTGATAACTGCCGGATGCTGGTCAATGCAGGTGGACTGGTTCGAGCGTTGATACTTGCGCAGATTGTAGGTGTGGGAACTGCCATCCTTTTCTTTTACAACGATGAAGGAGCCTGTCACAGAGATCACGTCACCATCTGCTTCAGCTACAATCACCTGACCCGAATCCAGCGCAGCATAGGGCTCCATACCGGTCGAGACGATCGGAATTTCCGGGTGCACCAGCGGCACAGCTTGAGCCATCATATTCGAACCCATCAAAGCGCGGTTGGCATCGTCGTGCTCCAGGAAGGGGATGAGAGCCGCGCTGATGCCGACTACCTGGTGCGGAGCAACATCCATGTAGTCTAGATTTTCTGGTGCTGTGAAAATAAAACCGGAATGGTAGCGGCAGGAAATACGCACATTCTCAAATTCGCGATGCTCTGTCAGCACTGCGTTCGCCTGAGCAATCACGTACTTGTCTTCTGCATCAGCAGAAAGATATTCATATTCATCCGAGACAAATGGGACAATGGCTACATCCCGTTTGGCCTTGGCTATCGTCTTGAGCATCTTGGAGGTGATGCGTTCTCCAGCTTTGACCACCACTTCCCCGCTCTTGGCATTGGTCAGATCTTCGCGCAAGAGGCGGCCTTCCAATATCGGATCATTGCAGGCTGCCTGTCTGATCACGCGGCGATACGGCGTTTCGATGAAACCATACTCGTTGACGCGCGCAAAGGATGCCAGACGGCCGATCAAACCGATGTTCGGACCTTCAGGGGTTTCGATCGGACAGATACGACCATAGTGGGAATGGTGAACGTCGCGAACATCGAACCCAGCGCGCTCACGACGCAAACCACCCGGACCAAGAGCCGAAAGGGTACGCTTGTGACGTAACTCAGCAAGGGGATTGGTCTGATCCATGAACTGGGAAAGTTGGCTGGAACCAAAAAACTCACGCAGCGCAGCCACAACCGGTCGAATGTTGACCAATGTGATCGGTGAGAGCTGCTCCTGGTCGCGGATGGACATGCGCTCTTTAATAACGCGTTCCATGCGGCGCAGGCCAATGCGGAGTTTATTCTGGATAAGTTCGCCAACTGTCTTGACCCGGCGATTGCCCAAATGGTCAATATCATCGGGCGGCTCAATTCCATTGTTAATGAGGATCATCCGCCGTAAAAGGCGAATCACATCCGCTTTGGTTACGGTACGGTGTGGAATGGGGATCTGCAGATCGAGTTTCTGATTCAGTTTATAACGGCCAACACGCTCCAGATCATAGTGGCGCTGATCAAACAACTGCTCTTCCAGAAAGGCACGGGCATTATCCAAGGTGGCGGGATCGCCGGGGCGCATGCGTTTGAAGAACTCTATCAGCGCCGCTTCGGCGATCGTCAGGTGACCGGAAAGGTCCCATTCGGGTTCCTGCCGCAGCGTGGAAGCAATAAACATGCGCTCCGGGTTGGTATCCACATCTTTGAAGAGGTTAAGGAGTTCCTCATCAGTACCGGAGGTCAGGATCGGGTCGCCAGTTTCTCCATCATCGACCGCGGATAGGGCGCGCAGAAAAACTGTGATCGGGACTGTGCGCTTGCGGTTGAACTTCAGGATGATGTAATCGCTTTTGCGTGTCTCGAACTCCATCCAGGCACCGCGATCGGGAATGAGTTTAGCCATCGCCAACGGGCGGCCGGTCGAACGGTCCATGGGCGCTTCGAAGTATACGCCGGGAGAGCGGATCAACTGCGAGACGACCACGCGTTCTGTTCCATTAATAATGAAAGTCCCCTTATCGGTCATTTCGGGGAAATCACCGAGGAAGATGTCCTGCTTGATCGGTTCAGGGACATCCACCCCTGCCAGCAATACAGAGACGTAGAGCGGGCTGGCATAAGTCAGGTCTCGCTCAACGCATTCTTCAATATTATGCTTTGGGTCGCCAAACCAATATTTCAGCCCCCACTGCTTAGATTCAGGACTGCGACTGGGAAAGAAAAGCTTCATTCCCTTATTGTATGAATCAATTGGTGAAATTTCGTGGAAAAGATCCCCTAATCCTTCTGCTTTCAAACGCTTAAACGAGTCTAATTGAACTTCGATGAGGTTAGGCAAGCTAAGTGTAACCGGGATACGCGCGTAATTCTTCTCGGGTAGAACTGAGGCCATGGCTTTCTCCTGAATTTAGTACCCTGGGCTGAAAGGAACTTCTGAATGAGCAACCCCCACCGGGGGAAGTAGTTTCGAATATGCAAGGGCTGATTATAATGAATCTATAGGGCAAAGTCAAGTAATTTTCTGACCAATCTTTCTGGATTTGTCCATAACATCCCAAATCGTTGATAAAAAAGGCTTCCCCATAGTAATATCTAGCGCGCTTGGCGAGGTAGCTCAACGGCAGAGCAAGGGCACCATAATCCCTAGGTTGTGGGTTCAAATTCCACCTTCGCCACTCAATTCCTTTAATAGATCCACTTTAGGGTATTCAATGGGAGTTTTTATCCACAGAGACCTGCCTTCAGGCAAGTTTTTCTATTTCTTCCCACAAATATTAAATTTGAGCATGATAGGTAAATAAGAAACCGGCCACTAATGACCGGTTTTACTATTCTCACTTTCCCAGATGACAATATAGGCGTGCCAACCAGGTGAGCATCCTGGTTGAAACACGTTATTGGGTATGGCTACGGAGCGAGCTGCTCCTGGAAGAACTCCATCACCTGTTCGAGAGAGACAATTCATCTTGGATGCTGATTAGGACCGCACGAACAGCGATGCGAAAACGGTAAGCATCCATTTGGGGGTTGTACCCCCGACAGGTAATAAGCGTGACCCATGGTCGGTCTTCAAGCTTTAACACCGATAGATTGTCCGGATCCACTTGCAGCACTTCACGAACTTCATATATATATCTGTCCCCATCCATATGGACGATGATTTGGTTACCCCAACTCAGCGTGTTAAGATTCAGGAACGGACCTGGTGTTCCGTCAGACAGGGATACATGCCCGGTCATAACCGAGTTGCCCGACCATGTTGGGTAGGCTGTCCCGTTCAACCAACCGGCGTTATTTCCCAACCAGGAGACATTCCACCCATTCGGTCCAAACGGAACACCCATGATCGGGGTCTGGACGTTAAGGCGGGGGATCTCCAGCCACAAATCCCCTAAGTCGCGATAGGCCAGTTCCTTTGGTTGTTCTGGCAGAATACTCACCCGGCCAGGTGTAAAACCCGTACGCGGTAATATGGGTGGAGCAATATACCAACTTGCTGCTACAAGAACTACCTGCTGTTCACCCGGATCGGTCGTGTTTCCATTGCCATTCAGATCAGCATCAACCGTCGATACGTTTTGACCATTCGTTACATTCGGCGCTGCTGTAACGTTGAAGGAAATATGGATAGCATTCTCAGCTGCTGCTGGATCAGTGATTCCGGGGTCAGGACCCAGAGTACCTGCCCAGATGATCTGACCCCGTGGATTGGCTATTGTGGGACCTTCAAAATAGCATAGGGCGGTCACGGTGATAAGTGACGTAGTCGTACAGGCGACCCCGAATGAAGTAGAGCCAAATGGCGCGCCGGAAGGCACTGGGTAGCCGCTGTCTACCAGGGTGGTAGAGAAAGTAGTATTGATGGAGATCGGATCGTGGACTACTGCATTTACTGCAACGATATTGCTAATATTGATCCACACCAAGGTCCAGGTGAGAACTGGTGCTCCACTCGTGTTTACCGATTTGATGCCATAAGGTGGGTCAAAGAGCTGTGGACCAAGATTGAACAGTGTTGGGTCATTGTTGTTTAGTGGATTGCCGTCCCCATCTGGGTCTGGATTGGATCCATCCTGCGAAAGATCTGTAACTGTAGTACCCAGCGGGCTTGTGCCGGATCCGAGGGCAGTATTGGAAAACGGTCCACTCGAGGTTGGAATGATGCGAACGACGAGGTTGATGGTTCCACCAGCATCAGATGCTAGGCTGTTTCCACTTGCCAGTAAACTCACATTGGCATTCCCGTCAAAACTGTTATCGACCACCAAGCCACTCCCAGTGATGGAAAGGACTTGAAAGGTGTTGGGTAGTGGGAATGTCGAGGTCAGATCGTCCATGATTTGAACCGCACTTAAGGTCACATTTCCGTAGTTATGCACCCGGATTTCATACATGACGTCATATGTGCCGGTGCTCACTCCGATTACGCTGACTACCCGTTTTGCCACGCCGACCAACGGGTTCTGCACCGCAGGCACTGACTGACTGGCCGGAGTCGCATTCACCGGGCTGCCGCCAAAGCTGCCGCTGGCATTTGCCGTGTTGTTGAATTGTCCTGCATCCAGGTCGGCCTGGGTGATCGTGTGGCTGCCCGTGCAGGATAAGGTTGCTGCCGGAGCGAGGCTGGTGG
>JBGPQK010000084.1:0-9655 GCA_041489005.1 Anaerolineae bacterium | reverse complement strand
CACGGATTCCCAAGGGCCAGGATGTATTCATCGAAGGTGACCCTGTCGATGCAATTGCCCTGCTGATCTCGGGCGTCGTCCGTGTATACAAGATTGGCGAGACGGGGCGGGAGATCACCCTTTACCGTTTCGGGAACGGGGAATCCTGCATCCTGACTGCCAATGCCATCCTGAGCCAAAAGAACTTTCCCGCGGTTGCCACGGTGGAGCAGGAAGCCGAGGCGGTGATGATCCCGGCGGATACCTTCCGGGACTGGGTCCGGCGCTACGATCAGTGGCGGGAGTTCGTCTTTGAGTTGCTCTCCCAACGACTTTCCTCCGTGATGGCGATCGTTGAGGAGGTGGCCTTTCGCCGCATGGATGTGCGCCTCGCATCATTGTTAATCGAGCGCGGTAGTAAATCCGATTCCATCCACATCACCCATCAGGAGATCGCCGCTGAACTGGGCAGCTCGCGCGAGGTGATCAGCCGCATCCTGGAGGATTTTTCTGAGCAGGGAGTGGTCGAGGTCTCCCGAGGAATGATCAAGATATCGGACCGGGAGGCTTTAAAAGCCCGTTCGCTTGTGTGACTTTGTCACAGACAGGAATGCCCCATGCTCCTATACTTGGGTTACCAACCAATTCAAATCAAATAGGAGATATAAAATGAACCCCTTTATCAAATTCATGGCTTCCCCCGCTGGCCGCATCACCCGTGTTGTGGCAGGCATCGTACTCGTCGCCTTGGGACTGTTGGTCATCCACGGCGTGGGTGGCATCATCGTGGCCGTGGTCGGGCTCGTGCCGCTGCTGGCCGGGCTGTTCGACTTCTGCGTCTTTGCCCCGTTGTTCGGCGCTCCGATGAGCGGCCCGAAAATCCGCGCAGGAAAGTAAAGCAAAAATCAATTGGTAACATACCACCCATTTCCGACCTGGAAATGGGTGGTATGCATTGATGATCATGGTCGTCCAATCTTTACATAACCTTTATAATCCCTTCACCATCCATTTACCTGCCACATCTATACTCCTGTCGTAATCACCACGATTCGGGTGAAGGACTCACCCAAAGGAGAAAAACGCAATGAATAAAGCACTTCGTATTACGCTCATCGTTATCGGTATCCTGGTCGTCGCGACTGGTCTGGTTTTCGCTGGTTCTTGGATCAGGTACCGCACCGCCTACGGCCTTGGTTGGCCGCAGCCCGCTTACCGGATGATGAACACCAACAACCGCCCCGGCCGTAGCAATGGCTATGGCATGATGGATGGCGGCCGAAATTATGGTCCCGGTATGATGGGCGGCTATGGCTACAATAACACATCGGTTACTCCCCTGACTGTCGACCAGGCCTACCAGGCCGCCGAAACGTATCTCGCCACGCTGAACAACCCTGACCTTAAAATTGCCGAGGTGATGGTCTTCGACAATAATGCCTATGTACGCGTCATCGAACAGAGCACCGGCACCGGAGCCTTCGAATTGCTTGTGGATCCAGCCACGTTGGTGGTATATCCCGAACACGGTCCAAACATGATGTGGAATCTCAAGTATGCTGGTTTGAACCATCAGTATATGATGGGCGGTCGCGGCGGCATGATGGGTAATCCCACTTTCAGCACTACCCCCGCGGCTGTCTCTGCGGAAATGCCGGTCACCTCTGCACAGGCACTCCAGGCAGCCCAGCAGTATCTTGACACGGCCCTGCCCGGGACCAAGACGGCTACGGACGCCGATCCATTTTACGGCTACTACACCATCGACATCCTGCGGGACGGGAAAATCGTCGGGATGTTGAGCGTCAATGGCACCAGCAGCCAGGTTTTCCTGCATACCTGGCACGGCACGTTCATCGCAACCCAAGATTATTGATCCTCCGGGATCGGAGGGATGGGAGCGATCCCATCCTTTTCTTTTACGATACAATAACCCCATGGCAAAGATACTGGTCATTGACGACGAACCATCCATCGTCAACCTGGTCACGGCCTACCTCAAGCCCGAAGGTTACGAGATCTATACCGCCGCGGACGGTAATGCCGGCTTGAAAGCCGCGCGTGCTTACAAGCCGGACCTGATCGTGCTTGATCTCATGCTGCCCGGAAAGGACGGCTTCGAGGTGCTCTCTCAACTGCGCCGCGAGTCGAATGTGTACGTTATCCTGCTGACAGCCAAAACTGAGGAGACCGATAAGATCGTTGGCCTCTCGGTCGGGGCGGATGACTACGTAACCAAGCCCTTCAGCCCACGCGAGCTGGTCGCTCGCATCAAGGCCGCCCTGCGCCGCCTGCAGCCGGGACCTGGTACGGGGTCAGAAAATATGATCCTGGCATTCCGTCATATCCGCATCGACAGTGGGGCGCGGCTGGTCACGGTGGACAAGCACCTGGTCGAACTGACCGCGGTCGAATTCGAACTGTTGAAGGCCTTGGCCGAAAACCGTGGGCGGGTGTTGACCCGCGAACAGTTGCTCGAGAATGTCTGGGGTGGAGCATATTATGGTGAGATGCGCGTTGTGGATGTGCACTTGGGACATATCCGCCAGAAACTCGGCTCTGATAAATTTATTGCCACCGTGCGCGGTGTGGGCTATCGCTTCGAGGATGAATCACTATGATCGCTTTCTTTCGCAGCCATCTGGGCGTAAAACTGTTCCTTTCCTATCTGGTCGTCCTCCTGGTCGGGGCCATCGTCCTTGGCCTGACCACCCGGTTTACCGTTCCCGAAGCCTTCAGCCACCATATGGGATTGGGGTTGGGCACGGGGCAGGGGATGATGCAAGGTAATGGAGCAGGCAAAGGCATGATGTCCGACCTGTTCCAGAGTTTCCAGGCTAGCTTCAACGAAGCCCTGTTCCTGGCTCTCCTGGCAGCAGGTGTTGGTGCTATCCTGGTCAGCCTGCTCCTGAGCCGCGGCGTGATCGCTCCTGTGCGCGTCCTGACGGGTGCCAGCAGGCGTATCGCCGATGGGCACTACGGTGAGCGCGTTCAGGCTGCCGGGTCCGATGAGATTGGGCAACTGGCCCAATCCTTCAACCAGATGGCGGAGAAGCTTGAACAGGTCGAGGCCATGCGGCGGCAACTCATCGGCGACGTCAGCCATGAGCTGCGCACCCCGCTCACAGCCATCAAGGGTTCCATGGAAGGGTTGATGGACGGTGTCCTGCCGGCAACGCTCGAGACCTACCAGCAGATCCACCAGGAAGCCGACCGCCTGGCACGCCTGGTGGACGACCTGCAGGAATTGAGCCGCGTCGAGGCAGGGGACTATCCGCTGGATATCCGCCCTGTGGCGGTTTCGACACTCGTGCAAACCACCCTCAAACGGTTTGCTGCCCAAGCAAAAGCAAAAGGAATCGAACTCCTTTCGGACCTGCCGGTGGAACTCCCCCCCATCCTCGCTGACCAGGACCGCATTACCCAGGTGCTGACCAACCTGGTCGGGAATGCGCTGCAATATACTCCCGAAAGCGGTCAGGTGACCATCCTGTCCACACGCCATGGGGACGAAATCTATATTTCCGTTGTCGATACGGGGATCGGTATTCCAGCCGAACATCTGCCGCATCTATTCACCCGCTTCTATCGCGTGGACAAATCCCGCTCCCGCCAGGCAGGCGGGGGCTCGGGAATCGGCCTCACTATTGCCCGCCACCTGGTCGAGGCGCACGGTGGGCGTATCTGGGCTGAGAGCGGTGGAAAAGGGCAAGGTAGCACATTTACCTTCTCCCTCAAGATGGCCGGATAAGAATTCCATGGCGGTCGAGTGTTCACAAGCAATGCAAGATCTCACGATTATCTGCAACTTTTGAACGTTACTCGCATCCAATCGATATGGAGCAATCAAGCAAACAAAACTCATAAAGAAAGTATTATTTGGAAAGCAAAAGAAACTTATTGTTTGCATCCTATTCTTCCGGTAGCGGAACGCTGATGCGTCCCGACTTCCACCCTCCCCAACCCGAAAGCGAATCCATGAAAAACGAATTCTTTGAAAAACTTGGCAACCATCCCCGGTCCATCGTCGTGGACTTCTGGGCGCCCTGGTGCGCCCCCTGCCGTGCCATCGGACCGGTTGTTGAAATAATGGGCGAAGAATATGCCGGGCGCGTTGACCTGTGGAAGATCAATGCCGACGAGCAGCCCGACCTTCTGCGTTCGCTGCGCATTTACGGTATCCCGACACTGATCGCCTATCACGATGGTCAGGAAATAGGCCGCCATACCGGCACAGCCTCGGCGACGGTTCTGTCTTCCCTGTTCGAATCCGCCCTGACCGGCGAAAAGCCGGAACAGAAAGGACCGGAGATCAATGACCGGTTCTTACGCCTGGGGGCAGGTCTCGCCCTGGTCGGCCTGGCAATCATCAGCGGACTGTCCGGAGCCGGCCTGCTGTTGGCAGGCCTGGGAGCGGTGATCATGTTCACGGCCGTTTATGACCGCTGTCCAATCTATCGGGTGGTGTCGACACGTCTGAAAGAGTTGTTCCAGCGGAATCCAACCAGTTCATCCAATAGCTGATCCTTCGGGATTGCATCGGATAAGAACTCCTGATGAAAGCCAGGAGCTCTTTTTTTTTATTCTTTGTGCATTGATTCCTTTACGATACTTTCAATAAGCCTTCACTAACCCTTTACATAGATTGGTTAATATGGGGAGGTAAAACCAGACCGGGAATAAACCCCGGCGAGCCTCTCAACAATAAGACTATTTTCAAAGGAGCTTGATATGTCCATTTCCATGATGTCCAAACAAAACAAAAAGAATTGGTGGATTGATTTGGCACTTTTCGGCAGCGCGCTCATCGCCACTCTCTCCGGAATTTACTTCCTTTTCTTCCCCTCAGGCGGCTATCGCGGCGGCCGTAACTCTCTCTACAATTTGCAATTTCTGTTCACCCGCCAGACCTGGGATAACCTGCATACTTGGGGCGGGGTGGCAATGATCACGGCGGGCCTCATCCATCTGGTATTCCACTGGAAGTGGGTGGTTAACATGGTGCGACGAACTTTCAACGAACTGACCGGAAAGTGCGGTCGTATGAATGCACGCGGGCGGTGGAACTTGATCCTCATTATCATGGTGGGCCTTAGCTTCTTAATCATTGCTATGAGCGGGATTTACTTCCTGTTCTTTCCTGGAGGTCGCGGGGCAACTGACCCGATGTTTCTATTCACTCGTACCAACTGGGATCTGATCCATACCTGGGCGAGTATCGTATTGATTACCGCAGCAGTTATCCACTTTGCCATCCATTGGAAGTGGGTGACCAAGGTAACAAGCAATATGTTGACGATTGGATCCGGCCTCCGTCCGATCTCTCGGTCCACACCGGTGATTAATTCTTATCAAACCCCATCTCAAGAAGGAAGGTAAAAATGATCAAAAAAATCATTATCGTAGTCGTGTTGGTTGCAGTGGTTGGTCTCCCTATCTTTGGGGCAGTGAATCGTACTCTGGCGAAGAACGGTGATAATGCATCTGGTCCTGGGGTCTCAGGATACAACCATGAAGAAAATGGTCAAGGTAGAAGTGGCGGACAGGGAGGGCTTGCTAATGAAAGCGAGACTTTCAACCTCCTCCCTACTATTTCCGGCAACCTGGATGCAAACGAGACTGCTGCACTACTTTATATGCGGGAAGAAGAAAAGCTGGCTCATGATGTTTACCTGACGCTCTCGACCCAGTGGGGTTTGCCTATCTTCCAGAATATCAGCCGAAGCGAGCAGACTCACACCGATGCTGTCAAGACATTGATTGAGCACTACAATCTGTCTGATCCAGCATTAACTACAATAGGAAAATTCACCAATCCGGATCTCCAGGCGCTCTTTGAGTCGCTGGTTACACGGGGCAGCCAGTCCTTGAGTGAGGCTCTAAAGGTTGGAGCAGCCATCGAGGAGATCGATATCCTAGACCTGGATAAATATCTATCCCAGACCGACAATACCGATATTCAGCAGGTCTTCACCAACCTGAAATATGGCTCCTACAATCACCTGAGTGCATTCACAACGACGCTGTACCGTCAGACAGGTGAGATTTACCAACCGCAATATCTCAGCCCAGACGCGTATCAGGCTGTCATGGAATCTACTGGTAATTCCAGCGGGAATGGCGGGGAAGGATCAGGTGGTGGTTATCGCGGTGGCCGACCGTAAGCATGATCAATTCATAAGATTGCAAGCAATCATTGAGCGGCGTTAACGCCGCTCAATGGCTTAATAGTCTAAATCTGATTATCGAAATAACCATTAGTTTAGTTTTTAATGTAGAGTATTTAAGATATATGTACTATAATAATAGTTATAAACACATCCCGGGATGATTTTATGACCACACAACCAAACCTGACGAAACCTGTTGTTGAAAGTAAACCTGCCGATGAGATCGATGTGGGTCGACGTCTGCGTGAATTGCGCGCCACCCGAGGTCTTTCCCTGCGTGTCCTGGCGGAACAGAGCGGCCTGAATGTCAATACCCTGAGCCTGATCGAACACCGGCGCACCTCTCCCAGTGTAAGCACACTCCAGCAGCTGGCACAGACTCTGCAGGTGCCCATCTCCGCATTCTTTGAGACAGATCATGGCAACAAGCTGGTTGTCCATCAAAAAGCCGGAAACCGCCCGCGAGCCGCGTTCACCCATGGCTCGATTGAAGACTTGGGGGCAGGGATGCCCCGCTTCGGGGCAGAGTCGTTCATCGTCACGCTCGCTCCCAATGCAGATAGCGGCAAGACCCCCATTGTCCACACCGGGCGCGAATTCGTCTATTGCCTGGAGGGGCATATTGCTTATAGCGTAGATTCCGAGACTTACCTTCTCGAGCCGGGTGACAGCCTGCTCTTTGAAGCCTATCTGCCACATCATTGGAAAAACATGGGTACAACCCCTTCGCGGAACTTGTTGCTTCTGTGTCCGTTGGATGAACGCGACCGGCCAAAGGAGCGCCATTTCTCACGGTAGGTGCGTAAGACACCTTGAAAGGAGACGTGGAATGTCACCGAAAGTATTATTCCGATGGATCTTCATCTCATCCTTGGCTGTGATTGTTCTTACGCTATGGGATGGGACAGCAACCGTTCATGCCCAGTGTGGAGTCCCACAACCATCCTCATGCACCACATGCCATGCTCAGGAAGACCCGGTGAGTGGAAAAGGCGAATGGCATATTATTCATGCCAGCAAAGACATCTGCATCAATTGCCACGGGGGTAACGCTACTACGATGAACAAAGACCTGGCTCACGAAAGCCTGACTGCAAATCCGCTAAGCGATATTTACACAGATTGCCATAGCTGCCACCCCGATTATATTGGGCGGGCACAAATATTTGCCTCAACCCTGGGTGTCACGCCCGGTAGCTGCGCAACGCCCACACCTGTCCCTCTCAGCAATACCTTCGGCGAACATCCATCTGGAGGTATCAAAATACCGACAAACCTGGTCAGCACATCTCATTCTTCGCAACCTTTTTTAATCATCGGTGCCATGCTGCCGATACTGGCACTCTTTTTGGTTGCGCTGATTTGGATGGAACGACATCATTTAAATACCTAAATCGCAAACAATTTTGAAAGTAAGGACAGGACTGATTTTCGTGGATGAAAAAAAGCGAGCCATGAGAGAAAGAAAACTGTTCCATTATTTATTCACAAGAGGCAAGCCACCTAATCATTTCATTAAACGGAGAAACTCATGAAAATTGCAGCAATCACAGATGATGGGGATACCATCAGCCAGCACTTTGGACGCGCCCAGTATTACCTGGTAACCACAGTTGAAAATGGGAAAATCACCGCCCGCGAACTGCGTGAGAAGCTTGGCCATGCCCAGTTTGCTAATGATCCCCATCCGGTAGAAAAGCCCGGCCAACCGCATGGCATGGACCCGGCATCCCACAACAGGCACTTGCAGATGGCCGAAGCCATTGCCGATTGCGAAGCCCTACTGTGCCGCGGTATGGGGATGGGCGCCTACGAAAGTATGAAGACGCGCGGCATCCGGCCAATCGTCACAGATATCGCTTCCATTGACGAAGCCGTGATAGCTTATGTCGAAGGGAAAATCGTTGATCAGGTGGAGCGGCTACACTGACAGTTAGTCGTACATACTCGACATGAATCAGTCCATGTTTGAAATCCAGGCAGATTTTTGCAGGGCTATGGGTAATGCAAATCGTTTGCATATATTACATGTCCTGCGCGAGCATCCCATGACCGTTGGCGAAATATGTCTCGCAACAGACTTGCCACAGAGTAATGTGTCACGCCATTTAAAAGCCCTGCGGGCCGTTGGGGTCTTGAACTCAAAAAGGCATGGCATTGAGATGGTTTATCAAATAGCTGATATAAAGATTGCCGAAGTCTGCGATCTGGTACGCAATATTTTAGTAGAACAAATCCATGTACGTTCCCAGTCGATCGAATGACTGGAACGAATTGAAGGATCAATATGGTATTCCTCCTGCACCTAATCGGTATCATCCATTCCCCGTTCACCGACATATCCCAGACTCCCGACCAAGCTTCCCGATCCCAGGCCAAGGGAGTCGTGGAAGTCTATTCGGGTAATTAGCCACTGGGCGGAGAAAGATATCAGGATATCAACAATGAATGCTATTCTCAATGTCTTTTTATTGAGTCTGGTGGCAAGCTTGGGAACTGGCTTGGGAGGCCTAATAGCAGTCATTCGCAAGCCAGGCAAGCGGTCTTTCGGCTTTCTCATGGGGATTACCGCTGGAGTGATGATTTCCTTGTCCTTCCTGGAATTGGTTAACGAAGCTTGGGCACTCAAGGGCTTTTGGACGGCCACGATCGGCTTTGGCGCTGGCGCATTATTGATGCTTATAGTTGATATTCTCGTTCCACATATCCGTTTCGAGGAAATGGAGACACGAGGAGTTGAAAGACCGGCAGAGCAGGAAACGAGTATTCGTCCGAACCCTGGCCGGCATCGATATGGGCACGCCCATACCTATACCAAAATCATTGACCCAAGGCTCTTCAAGACCGGCATCCTGCTTGCTATTGGTATCACCATACATAACTTCCCTGAAGGGATTGCTGTTGGCGCAGGATATATGCATATGCCAAGATTTGGTATGTTCATTGCTTTGGCAATCATGTTGCATAATATCCCAGAAGGGATCGCTACTGCCCTCCCTCTGTGTAAGAGTGGCATGGGTAAATGGGATTCCTTTAGAGTAGCATTATTTTCCGGTATGGTAGAACCGATCGGTGCGCTGGCTGCCGCTGTTTTCCTGAAATCCTTTCAAATCCTTGTTCCAGCCGCATTGGCCTTTGCGGGTGGTGTTATGATGTTCATCACACTTGACGAACTCATCCCTGCTGCCCGCGAGCATGGTCACCAGCACTATACTGCAGTTGGTATCATTATCGGCTCACTCTTTGTATTCGTTTTATCTGGATTGTTAGGTGTATAACTAATGTCATATATCATGAACCCCATTGGGATCATCCATTCCCCATTTATTGATAAATCCCAGACTCCCATTCAGGCCTCCCGCTCCCAGGCCAGGGGAGTCGTGGAAGTCTATCCAGAATATGCAGAAGGGCTTCAGGACCTGGAAGGGTTCTCACACATCTTTTTATTGTATGCCTTTCACAAATCGTCGGGTTATTCACTGCTCATCAAGCCATTCCTCGATGAT
>JBGPQK010000083.1:0-9843 GCA_041489005.1 Anaerolineae bacterium | reverse complement strand
CGGTTTTGGCCAGCGTATTGGTGACTTGTCGCCAACAATCTGTTCCCATCCTTGATTACATGGTCAGTTTGCAGCGCTTTGGCGAAACACCGCCTTCTTTGACTGCTCCACCATAATTGGATTTGGACGCTAAACAAGTACCCGACAATTATAGAACATTTATTCTGTTTGTCAAGATAATCGGGGAATTTTACTCGTATTTCAGAGCCTGCACCGGGACCAGCGTGGCAGCCCGTAACGCCGGATAAAGGCCGGAGACGAGCCCGATCAGTGTGGCAAAGACTAACGCAAATATCGGCAGCCAAGCCGGGGTGGAGACTGCCACACTGGGCGGTATGCCGCCCTGACTGGCCGATTGCTGGGCCAAGTAAACCAGGGCAATCACATTGATGCCCTGTCCCGCCAGCCAACCAATAAGCACTCCACCCAGGCCACCAAGGAAACCAATCCCTGCGGCTTCGCCTAGAAATATGGAGAGCACGTCCCGGTTGGTCGCACCGACCGCTTTCATCAAGCCAATCTCGCGCGTCCGCTCCAGGATCGCCATCGCCATCGTGTTGGCGATCCCAATTGCAGCCACGAGCAGGGCAATCGCCCCCACACCGCCAAAAATGACCTGCAGCACCAGGTAGAAGTTGTTGATCCCCTTCACAAAAGACTGGGGAGTATAGGCCTGAAATCCCATGGCAGTAATCTGGTCATTGACATCCAGCACATGATCCACGTTATCCACTTTGACGATCACCTGGCTATACCCGTCTTTGTTGTAATTGATCCTGCGTCCCATAGCCCATTCATTCAGCGCCTTCAACTCATCCAGTCGCATATAAATGGACCAATCGGATTCGCCTTGCGTCTGAGCTAACACCCCAGCCACACGATACGTCAAGGTTTTGCGGATCTCGTTGCCATTCTGATCATATTTTATAAAGACCAATGTCAATTGCTGGTCATAAAGATCGGGTACCTCAGGAGCCTGCTGACCGGGGCGCTGGTTTGGGTCGTAGAAGTTGCTGGCCACATTTGGGCCGATAATGACAGTGCCACGCGCCAGTTCGACCCCGCCCTGCGTGGCTTCCATGCCCAGTCCGCTCAGATTATCTGTCCCGATACCGATGATATTCGCGCCTGCCTCCAGGCGGTGATATTTGATGATCAATCCTCCCATCATGTAATCACGCGGGATGACGGCCAACACGCCGGGGATGGCGCGTAAATCGTCGAGGGCGCGGTTGGTGAGCAGTTTGGGGGTCTGGGGACTGCTGCCAGGGACTCCTTTACTGCCTCCCCCTCCGCCACCTCCTCCTCCACTGTAAACGACCATCCCCTCGCCATATGCCGGAGAGACCTGGATCTGCGTAAGGTCGCCTATACCGTAAAGTTGTTCGTTCGCATTTTTCTGCAACCCGATTGCCAGCGAGACGAGGATCACGACCGCGGCTGTGCCAATCACCACACCCACCGCGGTCATAGCCACACGCCCTTTGCGGCGGTTGAGATTACCAAAAATGAGACGCACAGTATCAAGCAGTTTCATGGTGAAACCATATCATCTCCGGGGAAGATACGTTTATCCTTTGCCGCCGGCACCACCAGGGACAATCGGGATCAAGGTAGGCTGTTCAATAACAGGTGCAGTGACAGGAGCCCCGCTATCCAGCCCTAACAACCCCAGGATAAAGCGCCAGACCTTTTGCCAGAAAGACTCCGGAGCGTTCGAGATTTCGACACCGCCACCCGGCGCAGACAGGTCCGGCGTCGGTTCGATCGCCATATCCGTGACATCCAGCGTCATGGTCTGGGTAACCGTCCGAGCCTGGTTGAAATCGTCCGTATAATCGATGGTAATGGTCAAGTCAAGCGATCCGGGTTCATTCGGAGTGAGCATCGCATCCATGGTGAAATACCCGCCCGGGTCCAGCGAGCCGACCAGCCCCTCGCCGTTCTCCACCGTCCCGCCGCTGGTCTCCACTGTCATCTTTCCCAGCACAACCGTGCGCTTCCCCAGGCTCACCACCTGCAACGGGAGCATGTTGGACTGCCCGGCCACCAGTGACCCAACCGGTTGATAAAAGCCCACATCCACAATCGGCAAGTTGTACACGAGCAGCGTGATCACCTGCTCGTCATTGACCGGATTCCCCCGGTCATCCAGATATGAAAAAGTGACTTTCATCGGGTACGCGCCGGGATTCGTGGAAACATTGACGACCAGTTTCTGGGCGGCGGTCAGAGACAATCCCGGTTTCAGGTCTCCCAAGGACTGGATGTTCGACGAACCGACCGGGGCAAAATTCGTGAACTCGCCGCTTCCACCAGATACTCCCGCCTGGGGCGTTCCGCTCCCGGAACCCGAAGCCGACCCGCCTCCGATGATCATCGTCACGCCCTTGGCAGCGACATTGCCCACATTTTGCACCGACATGCTCAAGGTGAACTGGACACCCGGCTGCAATGGATCAGCATCCGTATGGTAACCCATCACAACCAATTGCGGACGGTACACGCCAGTGGGAGTCGCAGTGGCGGGGTTCACATAGCCGCCGCTATTGCTGGCAGCTACCGGAAAGACCAACAAAAATTTATCCGAGTATACTGCACCTTTATCATCGTAATAATTGACATTCATCTCAACGCTAACCCTGCTCACCCCCCACAGCGGAGCAGCCGCAGTCATCGTCTGGCTAAAATTCACCTTGCCCGCCACATCCAGATTCCCCGCTCCAACCACTCCACCGTTCACAAGCATCAACAGGTCGATGGAAGTGAAGGTCACCTGAATCCCATAGGCTGTCGAACCACCCGCATTGACAAGACTCATTTTTAAGTTGAAATCCTGCCCATATCGAATGGAATCGACGCTCAAGGAGTACTTACCAATCACGATCTGCGGACGGCTAAATGGAGCCGGCGTAGGTGTCGGTTCAACCACCGTAGGTGTTGGCGAATCCGTGGGAGTAGGCGTTGGCGAAACCACGGTCAACCCTTCAAGGAGGAATGCAGTTGTCGTGTCCGGATTGGTAACCAGAACGGTGTAAACACCGGGTGTAAATCCCGGAGGGACGAATGCCCGCAGAGAGTCATCAGCATCAACCGTTGTAAAGAGGACCGTGCTGCCGATAGTGACAAACGCGCCGGTCATAAATCCCGTTCCGAGAACCGTAATTTCATTCGGAATATCGTTGACAATATAATTATTGGAAACGCTCGAAATCGTAGGAGCTGCTGCCATTGCCGGGATTGGCGTCACGGCTGCTGTCACAACCAATAGTATGCTGGTCATAAATCCAACTTTATACTGCCGTTTCATATTTACTCCTTTACTCCAGGCTGGCGCTGCGATATTCCTTCTCGCTGACCGCCTTCCCGTCCAACAGAAAAACCTTGTGGGTGGCAAAACGCACCATGCGCGGGTCATGCGTCACCACCAGCACGGCGCGCCCGGATTGGTGCAAGTCTGCCAGCAATTGCATGATGCCAGCGCCACTGGCTGTATCCAGGTTGCCGGTCGGCTCATCCGCCAAAATAAGATTGGGATTGTTGACCAGCGCCCGGGCTGCGGCAACCCGCTGCTGCTGCCCGCCGGAGAGTTCACTCGGACGATGAAGGCCACGGTCGGCCAGCCCCACCTGTTCCAACAGGTCCTTCGACCGGCGTGTGCGCTCCTTTGGCGGAACTCCGGCGAACTGCATCGGAAAGCCAACATTCTCTTCAGCAGTCATACTCTGAATAAGGTTGAATGACTGGAAGATAAATCCCACTGCCTGGCGGCGGAAAAGCGCCAGCTCGTTCTCATCCATCTCGTCCAGCTGCTGACCGTTTACCGCAATCTGACCGCTGGTGGGCCGATCCAGCCCACCAACCAGGTAGAGCAGCGTGCTCTTGCCAGACCCGGAAGGTCCCATCACAACGGTGAAACTCTTCTGCGGAATATCAAGGTCAATGCCATCCAAAGCGTGTACGGTCGTGCCGCCCATTTGGAAGTATTTGGTCAGGTTTGATATGCGGATGAACGGTGTTCGCATGGAAAGGTTGAGATTTTAGAAGAACGGACGGGTGATCATCATCCCGCCCAGGCTGGCGCTTAATGTCCCCAACCCTCCTAGCACCAGGAGAATAAGGAGCAACACGACAGCCACACCTGCGGCTGCTTTCCCGGCAGGGAGGTTGTCTGTTACGTGAAGGCCAAATCCCAACAAGATGGCAAACCAGATAAAGAACACGTCCACGCTTGCCAGAACTTTGCTCAAGAACAATATGCCACCAAAGCCCGAAAGTCCCGGGCTGGCGATCGGATGCCCGGCAATGAGCATGAACACAACCCGCAACAGGTCGCGTAAGGCGAACGGCAGGCAGGCCCAAGCCGCCAGGTTCAATACCGAACGCATTGATCCGCGTCCGCCCAGCAGCGTGGACGCCAGGTGCAGCAGACCGGCCACGATGAACCAGCCCAGCCATAACTTTGCCAGTCCGGTCACCGCTGGGATGATATAAACGAACACTGGTCCCTGAGTGGCCTGGATGGCTTGCATGTAGTTGTTCTGCATGTCAGGTGTCCACCACTGCCAGTCGGTAGGAAGAGTGGTTTGTCCCATGGCAGATGCACGCGCCTGGAGAAACCCGCTGACAATGGTACGCAGAAGGAACGTAATGCTCAAAGCCAGCATGGGCATCAGCCAGGCTGGTTTTTCTTCGGCAGCCAACCTCTCCACACCCTGCCGGGGATGGATTAAAAATGCAAGGATTTGCTTGAAATCAAAATGACGGGGATTGGGAGAAGTATCAGTCATATTTGTGCCTTCGCAAACAACCCCGGTATTCTATCATGAACCCGAGGCACATCTATCAAACGTAAGGAAGACCGGGTTTGTTCCCGCTAAGCGAAAAGGTCCCTGGCTACTTTTTCCCCCTCCGCCACCGGCGGTGATGCCCGCATAAACGATTCCGTTCCGCTGAACAGGTGCATCAGGAAGCTGATGATGCCACCGCCCATCCGTCCCCCGCCCTGGCTGGCATGACAGGCTCCGGCTTTTTCCTTTTTCTTCAGCACGGAGCGGATGTCGATCCGGGCATGGGTGGGAAAATCCACCTCGGCGATGGGTACCAGGTCAATATCGCCGTTGGAGCCAAACTTATGCGGGTCCTTGCCAATAAGCGGCAGGAACTTGACGGCGAACTTCAGGAGTCCATTTGGCATCTTGTGGAAGTACAATCTCTGCGGCATGTAGACCGGGAGACTATCCGCAGCGAAATCCGGGTTTCCCGCCTGCTCGAAGGCGCGTACCGTGGCCCGCTGGATGGCAATGTGATCCGGGTGATGGTAACCGCCGATAGGATCGAAGGTCAACACCACCTGCGGTTTGAGTTCGCGGATAATGCGCACCACCTTCGCGGCCACTTCGTCCAGTGGCTGGGCGGCAAGCGCCTGCGGGTGGGAGTTATCCAGCGATCCGGGCATGCCCGAGTCACGGTAACCCAGAAAGTGGACCCCCGTCAGCCCTAAAACCCCTGCCGCACAGCGCAGTTCGGACTCGCGCAGTTTGGCAATGGATTCGAATCCCTCCAGCAACTCCGGGGCAACCTCGCCCACCTCCCCGCGCGTGGCACACGCCAGATGCACATCCACACCCCGCGATGCATACAGTGCCAGTGTGCCGCCCATACCGAAGGATTCATCGTCAGGGTGGGCTAATACAGCCAGAAGAGTAAATTTTGACATTGGGGAATTTTACCTTTAATTAGGCGAGTTGAAGGTGCAGTGTTGATTATCTAATAGGGCGGCAAACTTCTATCCACTTCCCGTGCCCAGGCGTTGATACCCCCGTGCAGATTTTTCACCTTCCTAAACCCGGCGCTCATCAGGATTTCCAATGCACGTGCCGAGCGCGTCCCGGATTTGCAGAAGAGCACAATCTCCTGCGCCGAGTCCAGCTCCTCCAGGTGCGATGCCAGTTCACCGAGCGGGATGTTCTGTGCTCCCTCAATGCGCGATATCGCCAGCTCGTGCGGCTCGCGCACGTCTATCAGGTGGGTTTTGTCGCCTCGCTTGAGTTTTTTCGCTAATTGAAGAGCGGTGATTTCCCGACCTGCGCCCATCGAACCTTCGGCGTGATCGAGGCCGGGTACGCCGCAGAATTCGAAATAATCCACCAACCCGGTGATCTCCGGATGCGAACCGCAGGCTTTACAGGACGGGTTCTTCTTCAGTTTGACGTACTCGAACGACATATCCAGGGCATCATAGAGCAGCAGGCGCCCGGCCAGAGATGAGCCTATCCCGAGCAGGAACTTGATTGCTTCAGTCGCCTGGATCGTGCCGATTGTCCCTGGAAGGATGCCCAGCACGCCCGCGTCAGCACAGGAGGGCACCAGTCCCGGCGGGGGCGGTTCTGGAAACAGGCAACGGTAACAGGGGCCTTCCTTCGCATAAAAAACGCTGGCCTGCCCCTCAAATCGGTAAATTGCCCCATAAATGTTCGGTTTACCGGTCAGAACGCATAGATCATTGATCAGGTAACGGGTGGGGAAGTTGTCTGTACCGTCAATGATGACATCAAAAGGCTTGGCGATCTTCATTGCATTGATGGATGTAAACGGTTCGTTGAATGCCTCCACCTGGATGGCAGGATTCAGATCCAGCAGACGGGTGCGGGCGGAGTCGACCTTGAGCCTGCCCACCATCCCGGTCCCGTGGACGATTTGACGCTGGAGATTGGACACGTCCACTACGTCGTAATCCACCAGCCCGATGTGGCCAACACCGGCTGCCGCCAGATAGAGCGCCACCGGGGAGCCAAGCCCACCGGTGCCAATGATGAGCACCGACGAGGCTTTGAGCTTGCGCTGACCATCCAGCCCCACTTCGGGGATGAGCAGGTGGCGGGAATAGCGCAGGATTTCTTCGTGAGTAAATTCAGGAAGCATGTTATCCCCCTGCCACGGACGGAACCAGGCGCAGAATATCATCCGGGCCGAGCGGTGTGTCCAACCCCTTCAAATCTTTGATATTATCCTCGCCCAGAAATAGATTAACAAATGGCCGTAGTTGTCCGGTGCTGTTGGTAAGATGCGGGCGCAGTTGCGGGAACTGGTCCATCAGGTTTTGCATGGCTTGCTCCACGGTCGTACCACTGACAGGCACCTCCGTCTGTCCGTTGAAGTAAGAACGCAGAGGGGTGGGGATTTTCAAGGTGGGCATGGCATTATTTTACTGCTTCTTGTATAAATATGTGCACATGCTATCATCGAATTGCTCGTAATGCATGGAATTTTAATATTGCTTGCAAAAGATCGTGATCTTTGAATGATCAAATAGAAGTGATCAGCGCAATTTGGGTTTCCATAATTGCACAGTCCCCTGTGGTTCAGATATTTATGTAGGACCCTAGAAATCATCACACCTTTCACGAGGCGGCAACGAGCCCCGCCTCAGAAAAATGCATGTAAACATGCGAGTTCTCAGGTATTTTATAAGTAATATGATAAATATATTAAGTTAATATTGACTCCTGTCAAGGAGAGAAAAAGGATAAAAAAAAAGGGGCGGGGTCCAGCCCCGCCCCTTTCGGGATTATTCGTCTGCCTTGCTTTTTTCCAGTTCCTTCTGGTGAGCAGCTATGATATCCTGCGCCAGGTGGTTCGGGATAATTTCATAACGGTCAAATTCCATGGTGAAGATGCCACGCCCGCCGGTGATGGAGCGCAACTGCGTTGTGTAGCGCAGCATCTCCACCTGCGGGACCTGGGCTACAACCACCGTCCGTCCACGCTCGGATTCAGTGCCTTGAACCCGTCCGCGACGGCTGTTCAGGTCACCCATTACATCGCCCATGTTGGCATCCGGGATGACGATGCGGACATTCATGATCGGCTCAAACAGCACTGGGCTGGCATCCCGGACAGCCAGCTTGAAGGCCTCACGGCCGGCGATTTCGAAAGCCACCGGCTTGGAGTCGACCGGGTGTTCCTTCCCATCGTAGACGATGACGCGCACGTTGCTTAACGGGAAACCCGCCATCACACCGGTCTGCAGGGTGGCATGAATGCCTTTTTCAATGGCCGGCAGGTATGATTTCGAAAGATTCATACCGACCAGTTCGTCGGTAAAATCAAAGTCCGTTTCCGGGCACGGCTCGATCCTCAGCCAGACCTCACCAAACTGGCCGGAACCGCCGGATTGTTTCTTGTGGCGGTACATGGCGTCGGCTTTCTTAGTGATACCTTCGCGATATGGAACCTTCGGCTCAGCAGTAGTCAAACCCACTTGAAGCTTGCCTTCGGCGCGGCGGATGGCCACGTCAATGTGCTGGTCGCCCATCCCTTGCAGGATGGTCTGACCGGTGGCATGTTCCTGATACCAGGAAAGAGTCATGTCTTCCTCGCTCAGGCGAGTAAGCGTGGGACTGATCTTGGCTGCGTCGGCCTGTGTCTTTGGTTTGATCGCCACACGGAAAAGCGCATTCGGGTATTTGGGGACCGGCAGGGTCAACGGGTGGCTTTTGTCGCTCAGAGTATCACCGGTGGAAGTGACGCTTAACTTGGCGACAATACCAATATCGCCACTGTGAACCACTTTGATCGGCGTCGTTTCCTTGCCGCGCATGATGGATAGACCTGCCATGCGCTCCTCGGCGCCTTTGGTCTGGTTCCAGATGCGGGAATCGCCCTGTAGGGCACCGGAATAGACCCGAAAATAGGTCAACTTGCCAACGAACGGATCGGCGGTCGTCTTCCAGACATAGATGGCCAGTGGACCGGAATCGGCCGCAGTGAGTTTCTCTTCACCGCCCTTGCCCTGGGCAACCACTTCGTTGATCTCCTTGGGGGAGGGGAACAGGTTGATAACAGCCTCCAGCAGCGGCAGGACACCCTTCTCGTGCCCACCGGCGGCCACAAAGACCGGGATATACAATTCGGAACGGACGATGGCTTTCAAGCCGCGCATCAGTTCTTCGGTGGTCAATTCGCCACTCTCCAAATACTTTTCCAGCAGGCTGTCTTCGCCTTCAGCAGCGGCTTCAATGAGTTTGGTGCGGGCTTCATCAGCGTCCGGCTTGAGGTCCGCGGGGATTTCTTCGGCAGTCTTGCCCTCCCCAGCGTAAGCCTTCATTGAGATCAGGTCTATCACGCCTTTGAAGGCCGCCCGTTCGCCCCACGGCAACTGGACGGGGATCAGGCGGATGGGTGAAAATTCCTGCACTGAAGCCAGCGCCTTTTTGAAGTCCGCATTGTCCCGGTCCATTTTATTAACCACCAGGAAGCGCGGCAGTTTGAACGTGTCGCAGTATCCCCAGGCGATTTCGGTACCCACTTCCAGACCAGCCACGGAATCGACCAGGATGACGGCCCCGTCGGCCACACGCAGCGCTGAGATGACCTCACCGACAAAGTCGGTGTAACCCGGCGTATCCAGAACGTTGATCTTGTAGTCCTTGTACTCCACCGGGACGACGCTTGTTGAGAGCGAAAGTTTGCGGCGGATTTCTTCATCTTCGAAATCAGAGGTGGTTGTGCCGTCGTCAATTTTTCCCAGACGGGTGATGGCACCGGTGGCGTGCAAGAAGGCCTCAGCCAGCATGGTCTTTCCACCTGAACCATGTGAAACCAAGGCGATATTTCGGATCAACTCAGTAGTATACTCTTTCATATGAGGACCTCGCGTGAAGGATAGGCTGTGATGCCAGCCGCCTGATTATAAGGGAAGTTCTCACAACCGTCAAAGAGTCCGGGCAACCACTTGGAAATTTGGGTGGCTGTCAAAGGAGAAAAAATGACGATTTTCAATCAATACTCTGCGGTTTGGATCGCTGCTTTCCTGGTGGCCATCACCGGGGTAATCCTGCT
>JBGPQK010000082.1:0-9912 GCA_041489005.1 Anaerolineae bacterium | reverse complement strand
GCCATGTCCGTCCAGGATGATGTAATAAATATCCGGCTTTTCGCCGGTGCCGGTCGTTGCGGACGTTTGAGATATTCCCAGGGAGGTGGATCGAATCAGGTTGACCGATACGAAATGCTTCACCACGGAATAGGAGACCATCAATAGCAGGATCATAACCATGTATCCAAAGAAGGAAAAAAGTCCGGCTGGATTGCGAACGCGCTTCCAGATTAAAGCCCCAGTTCCGATCATGACCAGCAGCGCCAGCGGCAGGAGAAACACGTTGCGACCGACATTGGCCCCCCACGTATCGTGCACAAGATCGTACAGGTGTCCGTAAGAAAAGAAGACAATCAGACAAGTTGTTGCGATCAGGCTCGCCTTGAGGCGGTCCTGGACGATCAGGAGCAGGATGCCGGTCGCGGCTGCGCCGAGAAAGGCTGAAACGAGAAGGAGCCGGAGTATTTTATCGAAACCAAGGACCTCAATATTGTGGGAATATAACGCCAGGACCGGATAGATTGCAAACAGGACAGGAACCAGAAAGATTTTCACCTTTTTCCACATAAGCAATGAGCCTCCAGATTGAGCGATACAACATTAGAGCACCTGCAGATGGTCCTTTAAGTCGCAGGGAGCGAAATGCCGGGAGTCCGGTCCGGCGTGGTTGCAGGAGAAATATACGCACAAGTATATTCTATTTACCGGTTCCTGTTCTCAGCCAAAGGTAGGTTTTGTGGTTTTAACGTTCCACTTTCACCCTTTTTGACTTTTCTGACAGCCTAGAAGAAGAATGATTACTTCAAACGTACTCGTTAGAATATTTTCAAAGCAGTCGACCATTGTCAATGAGAGTTAACCAATTCAAAGAACAGGAGGCGTACGATGACCACGAAAAGGACCAAGGAACTCATTACACTCACTCTGGAGAATGCCATTGAGCAGTATCTTCTCACCCTGGCAACCGAAGGCAAAAACCCGCGCTACATTGCCTGGTTGAAAGAACGCTTGGGTTATTTCACGATTTTCATGCACAAAACCAGAGGGGAGAATTATACATTTCAGGATATGACCATTGAAAACGGCAGAGAATTCATCAGAGAACTGATGGAGCGGGATGTGAAATATCGCCATCACCCGCTCATCAAACCCACTAAGCGAAAACTTGCCATCCATTACATCCATGGTTGAGGTTGCTCAGTGAGTTCTTTCTCCTCCTGGGCAAACGAAGAGGGGTACCTGGATGCAGCGCAAGCGAGAAGGTAGAAATCATGAACACTCCGGCAGATCTCGCCGGAGTGTTCGCTATTTTTGATCATGTTCCAGGGTATTTTTCAAACGCCCGGTTTTGCCTCCGGCCGGGTGGAAAGGCGATAGATCACAAAACCAACCACAGCCAGGAGGATGCCAAGCAACCCGATGAGCAGGGGAGTGATCAGCCAGGCCAGGAGAAGGAGGAAGACAAACCCGGCCATTCTCTGTTCGGAATAAGACTGAGCGGAAGCAAGGTCGGGGGCTGTCTTGACCAGCAGAGCGATTAATCCGATCACAGAGGCGACCGTAATCGCACTACCGATGGCTTCCAGGATGATCCCGATGACCCTCAAGATCCCATAGAAAGCTCCGGGCTTGACTACTCGGCGCCTTTTCCTGGCGACAACAGCCTGTTCTTGCGCCATTCCCGCTTCAATCCCCTTGACGTTTCTCCGTTGAAATATAAGTCTCGGGCAGGGATTACCTTATCCCCACCCAGACGACTCCGTTTACGTCGCCAACCAACATTGCCACTGGAGTGGCGTCAGAATACCAGCTGTCGAAAGTTGTCCGGTAGAGATCCAGCTCACCGCCTTGTAACCACGAGAAGAATAACAGGTTGTTCTCGAGATCCCAGATTGGGTAGGTGGCCGGTCCCTTGAAGACTTGCTGGGGTTCCAGCCCGGGTCCGCTGATCCAGATTCCCTTTGTTTCGCTATCGAAAGTGGTCCAGGCATAGATCGCTCCATACATGGCCACACTACTTGGCACCGGGATGGGCGCGTCCTGGCGATCGCCCCCGTAATCTAAATAGGTCGTCACAGTCCCATTTTGGAAGACCACCAGGAACATGGATCCCTGCGGAATCCAATAGAGGAACTTCACCATGTCTCCGGATATCTTCTCGGCCTGTGATTCGCCCGAGTGTAAAAGGTACAAGCCGTCATCCTTGCAATACATCACCGCGCCCGGTTCAAAACTCGGCTCCGAGGCAACGGCAGCACAGGAAACCGTTTCATCGATCAGGACGGTTTCCTTACGGGTACGCAGGTTATAAAGCCGCAAATGATTATCACCTAACTGCATACTCACACTCTCCAGGACGGTTGTCTCGTTGTCCCTCCAGCCGAGAAGGATTTCTCCGGCACTGTTCGGCTGATAGAGCGGGGTTACATTGGTCCCATCTCCACTCGCTGCCCAGGCGCCGCTTATGGTTCCACCTGCCCCGGTTCCGAAGGTCTCTGCCCCGAAATAAAACAGGGTATTCCCATCCGGGGACCAGGATGGGCCGAAATTCTGGGCGCCATCCTGGGAGACGCGCGTGATCTGATCGGTTGTTGTATCGAAGAGATATACTTCAGCACTGGGACCGTCCATCACACCAATGAAAGCCAGCTTGGTCCCATCCGGCGACCAGGCGTAGCTGGTTTGTTCCATGATGGCACGTACTGCTTCCACGGAATCATCCCCGGCTGTATCGGAGGCGCCTGGTTCCGTCTGCGGGGAGGTCAGATCGGTGATCTTCCGCAGACCGCCATCCGGCAGCGAGAGCAGGTTAAGTGCCAACTGGTGTTCTCCGAGGCTGGGGAAACCGTCATCGCTGGAGGTCAGCAGGACCACCTGATTCCCAAATGGCTGGACCGCGGCTGCCAGATCGCTGGCCCAATTATCTCCCTGGGTAAGCAGCATCAGGCCTGAACCGTCCTCGTTCGTGGCCCACAGGCCGACGCTGGTTTTCACAAGCAGCCAGGGGCCTGAGGAGGTCAGTTCTTGCACAACCTCCGGCGTGGGGGATGCAGAAATGAATCTGGTGGGCTGCGGAGGTAGAGGAGTGGGGGAGGCAGAAAGGAAACTGGTGGACTCCGGAGGAAGAGGAGTGGTGACCTTGGGCGTCACAGTGAGCATATTGCACAAACACGCCGACCCGATGGTCAGGATGACAAGCGTGATGATCACCATTTTCCGATCAAAGGATTTAGGTGGACGCATCGTGATTCACCTCCGGTTAGGTTGCAAGGAATTCTCTCGTGAGCTTCTTCCTGATGATTTCTATATGATCTCTATGTTATTGTCCGGGAAGGGTAACGGTCACATTCCCGACCTGCGTGACGGTGATCTCCAGGCGCCCGGTACCGCTGCCCATGACGGTGGCGTCCTGGTCTTTCACGTCTGCCTGGTAGTCGAGCTCCGCTTTGAGCAGCGCGCCGGTCTCCTGGTCGATCCAGACCCGGCCGCTGACCGCGGTGACGGCCAGGCTTACGCCGCCCACGCCGCCCATTGCTCCGCTGGCATCCACGGTGTAGACTTCAGCCGTACGACCATCCAGCACTTCGGTTCCGCTGGACTGGGCGTTATTGGCGGCCGTGCCCAGGATGACCGTTGGATCGAGCGGCCAGAGCACCCAGGCCATCTGGGTCATGCTCGGGCCCTGCGGCTGCAGCTTCCCATTCTCCACGTCGTATTCCTCTTCCCCGATCAGGTAGGCTTCGGCTGTGGTGGTGGAGCCGCCCGGGTTGAGGACACGATCACTGAAATGAATATTCTTTCCCTGAACGTCGGCAATCATCCAGTCCTCATACTGGACGACCCCACCGCCCTCCCAGGCCGGGATCTTGTGGTAGGCCTCCATGTGATAGGACGGCAGTCCCGGCTGGCTTTCATCCAGACCGAGAAGGATGCTCAAGCCACTGGCGACGTGCAGAACAGGGTCGCCGCCGGCCCCGGGTTGCGGTGTCGTCCCGGGTGCGGACGTTGGCTCAGTCTGCGGGCCGACCATGCTGACTGTCACTGACATCGATTCGCCGTGCGGGCTGACGGAAAGAAACGATACCTCGTCCGAGTCCGCATGGGTGAAGACCAGCACGGCCTGTTCGCCCTCAAGGCCGAGGTCACTGGCCAGCACCCAGCCGCGAGACTCGAAGAGATCGGTGTAGAAGGATGTGATAGCTTCCAGCGTGGAACTCGAGAAGTAGCCCAGCAAACCCGGCAGGCGGATGACCTCGGACGCGTCATCCATGGTCGGCATATCGGTCAGGACCGGCTTGCAGCCATCCGGATAGACTACCTCCGGACGTACCTTGATCTGAGTAAGCTGGTACTCGATCTGCTGCGTGCCCTGCTTCCCCTTGCCAAAATACGAGTCCGCTGCGGTGACCTTCAGGCTGTATTTCACGATATAACCGCCCTCGTTGGCAAGCCAGACTTCGCCGCTGGCCTGAACATCCTTGGGCAGATTAAGGGAGGCGCCGTCGAAGGTGTAGTGGCGGGTAGAAATACCCTCCACGGTCTCCTGGCCGGCAGACCGGGCGGCTCCGACCGGGTCGAGCAGGAATGCGAGGTGGAAGGTCGACGGACCGCCTGCGCTTGGCCCCCAGTGTACCCCGCAGACGCTGTCCTGCCCTACCTGGTTATAATGGGCCTCGCCCACGTCCCCTGCAAGCATGAACAACGGCTGGTTGTTCTCGTCGACCGTCTTGAAGGTGGTGAACTTCGCCTCAAGCAAAGGCCATTCTGACTGGATGTAGGTGTCGGTTGATTCCACGGCCTGCCCATCCAGAGAACCTGTGAATGAAATGGTCAGCGTTGCATGGTAGTTGTCCAGGGTATCCAGCCCAGTCTCCGGGTCGGGGAGTAGCTCATCAACCTGGCCTCCCAAACCGCCAACCGCGGAGATAGGGCAGGTGAAACCCATCGCGAACAGGATCAAGAGCGGGAGGATTATGCGCCTCATTTGCTCTTCTCCCTCGGGGTGATGATGAGAACACCTCTCCCACCGGAATTGCCGAAGGGGAATGAGTGCTGTCCCCCTTCAATGGGAAACTCGATATCGTTGAGCCAGAGATCCCTGTTCGGGTCCACGCTCAGGTTCTCGAAGATCTTCAGTGCACCGTACCTGTCATTCGCATCCTTGCACTTGAGCTCTGGGCTCTTGCTGAACTGCATCTGAGCGAACTTGAACGTCATCCGCATCGTATCGCCAGTTCTCTTGCCGCTTATCGTGAAGGTGCTATCACCGTTCAGCGCCCCTTCAATCTGACAGTCCATGTCGGGATAGTCCTTTTCAAGTTGGGCCTTGATGGTGACACGGTATTTGCCCTCTCCACCGTAACCTGGGCTCGCCGTGAGTGTGCCATCCCCACCGGTAATCACTTGGAAGCCCACCAGGCTGCTCGTTTCCTCATACTTCGCAGAGAGTGTGACGGTGTACTCGCACTCTATGACATTGATATCCCATGCAAAGGCAGTGCCCTGAACGTCTGAACCGATAGTGATCTTGTCCTGGCCGGCTTCCATGGCTGTGAACTCGCCGAATACTGCCACGAGTCGCTTGCCACCCATGATACTCGATGTCTGGAGGAAGAGGCTTCCATTGGATCTGGCCAGGATCTTGTAGGGAATAGGGTAGTCGGAATCGACCATGAAGCCAACGGTCACGGTGTCCTTCACACACATCTTCGCCGGGGGGTTAATAGTCTTGACCATGCTGACCAAGCCAAAGAGCGGGTTTACGTCTGTGGCGTGGACCTGCGGGTTGGTGCCGATTGGCGCGAACAATAAACCAACCAGGATCAGGAATCTCAGGAATAACTTAATCGCTTTTTTCATTGCAGACCTCCTCCCCAGTCCGGCTGCGCTAATGACTGGATAGCCAGGAAAAGTATGAATAATCCTTATACCCTATCATCTATAGTATCGCGCTTTATTCTGACCAGAGCAAGCCCCTTCTTCTGGGATTCGGAAAGAATGAATTTACCTATTGATTATTTTACAGTTTTCGCATATTCTATATTCATCAGCCGGAGAACCATCCTGCCACACAGCTTCATCCGAATTCAATGATTGATAAAGGAAGAGAAAATGAATGACAAGCTAGCCAAGCATGGTTTGAGGTCTACGACCGCCGTCATCATCCTGGTTACCCTGAGCCTGGGCTGCCTGTGCCTGCCCACCAACATCTTCCCAACCGGCCCATCACCCACCCCGCCCGTCCCCTCCGGCACCACGGTCGCTCCTGCCATGCCCACCGATACAATCCGGCCTGTGACCCCCACCGAGGTGCCCCAGCCTAGCGTGAAAACGCCGGTCAGCAGCCCGGCAAACCTCGACGAGACCGGTCCCTGGCTGCTGATGGAGACAAACCAGGGCTTGTGGGCGGCGAACTCCGACGGGAGCGGATTGACCCAACTCACCGATGTCGATTACACCGATATCCATTTTTATGACTCGAATCTGGTGATGGCTGTTCAACCAGGGGGCAACCAGTTTGTTTTCCTCTCGCCTGCTACCACTTATGATTTCCACAACATGACGCTTAACCTGCTCTCCCTCCCGGATGGCACCATCACCAAGATCACCGACCTGACCTCGCCTGAAACCGAAGCTTACCTGGACGCGGAAATGTATGAACCCGTGATGGCAATTCGAAGAAGTCACAGCTATGCCTGGTCTCCGGATGGGACCCGCCTGGCCTTCGTGGGGCTGATGGACGGCCCCTCAGCAGAGGTATACCTGTATGATGTTGCCTCAGGGGACATCACGCGTGTAAGTTTCGACGATGACCAGGACTACTGGGTGTCCTGGTCGCCGGACGGCAATACCCTGCTTTATTTCGGGGCGAAGACGTTTGGCACCGGGGGCGGCTACGACACGACCAGTGTCTGGTACGCGCAGGGCGATGGTACTGATGCATCCTTGTTGTATGTACCGGAAGACGACAACGTGGAAGTGGTCGGCTGGCTGGACAATAAGACTGTAGTACTCGACACCTGGAGCATGCATTGTGAAGGCGACAGTAAACTCCGCCTATACGACCTGATCAGCAGGAAGGTGACCATGCTCAACGAGGATTGTTTTACCTCTGCTGCAGCCGACAGCTGGCGCGGCGCGGCGATGTTTGCGAACAGCAGCGGCTTATATCTCCTCACTGCTGATGACCGGACTCCCGTCCGGGTCAGCCAGGAGAAGGTGGCATGGATCCTTCCTGTCGAACCGGGAGAATACTTCTTCAAAGTGCCCTTTGTGAGCGGCAGCCTCGCCACCTACGGGACCAGTGAGATGGATTATCAGGTCTCACCGGTCGAAGAAGACTCCGGCAGACTCTATGTGGCCATGTATGGATGGATCTGGGGCTGGACTAGCGAAGGCGACAGCCACCCGGGAGTCTGGATCACGGGACCCGGGGTCGAGATCGGCCAAATTTTCGATGGAAGTGCCCGCTTGCCCATCTGGGATAAACATAACAATCTGCTCTTCTTTTCCCCGAATGGCGGGAGCGGATACGACCTCTATCGCACCACCTTCGATTCTTACTATCGGGACCTGGCATCGGTCGGATCTATTGACGCCGAGGTTATCAGGGTTGCCTGGCTTGGAGGCCAGTGATCCCCTTTCGGGGACGATGTCCCCTGGCGAGGACGATATCCCCGGGTAAGGTCAAACCCTCCATCCGGTTGCCTCGGTTACGGACGCCGCCTCAGCTAAAAAAAGAGGAACAATTATTCTTTTTATTCTCCTCGAGGGCTTCTTCATTAGTATACTTTTCCAGGAATTCAGGGCGGATTTTTCCTGCGGAATGACTCACCTGCCGCCGGTTCTGGCATGGCAACAAACTCCCAAAATCACGAGACTTGCCAAGTACCGCCGCATCACCGCGCCGAAGGCGGTCAGGTGGAGCCGGTCTTGGGCGGCGAAGTAATTATTTTATTTATGTGCCTTTTTCCCTGTTACGATACTAATAGGGATAATGAAAGGAGTATCATTTTTATAATCAAGGTATTCTTGTCCAAATCTTAACTCTAATTCCTTCTCCTCTACCAACTTTAAATAAGCTAGAAGTATCAAGATAAATATAACAACAAATAATAAAGCAGTATATGATCCGATCATTACGACGATTCCAGAATACGCCATTATTGTTCCCAATGTCATCGGGTTTCTGCAATATTTAAAAGGTCCAATAACTAATAACTTCTTGGTTGGTATCATTGGAAATGGTGTTCCTGATGCAAATTTAATTTGAGCAATTATCGTCGAAAATGCAATGAAGCCACCCAAGATTATCGCTATTATGCCAACTATAATATTTATAAATCCATTGTAAAAAGATGCAATTCCAATTATTTTATCCACTTGCGGAAGTAAAATAACAAGAACCGTTGGAATCAATATAGGAAATATTAATGCTCCTATAACTAGAAATAACAAATATTTTCCCCTTGAGTTCTTATTATTTTGCCATTTTAGAAATATATTCATATCATTCTCCCTGAATAGTCGATTTCGCTGCCCAACGGCCTCGAGCTAAGCTGCCCGGCGGAAGCGGGCAGCTCGCCATCTATTCTCGCGCATGCCAGCGGGCCTGGCGCCCCACCCTATGGCCCAGCCCCCCGGGGCAGCTTCAGCGAGTTGTTGGGCCGCCCCCAGAGGGACCTGCAGGTGTGCGCCCCTGTTCGACCTCATGGAGGCCAGATCTCGAGCGCTCTTCTGAACAGGATTGCGTGAGGATAGAGGCTTCTCACGGCAGGGAAGACGGCCGATAGTCGCTCCCCCGCATAGTGCATGGGGACGTAGTAGCGGGCGGGGACTTCGGCCACAATGGACTGGCCAGACGGGTCGATGAAGTACCAGTAGGGAAGGAATGCGAGGTCGATAGCCCTGTCGGCCAGCGCGAGGGCTCGGAAATCAGCTGCCATTGTTGAGTCGTAGCCCGAATCGCCACTGTGGAGGAAGGTCGATCCGCCGACTCGGACTATGAAGCCAAGGTTGGGCACATCGGCAGGGGCGCTGATGACCTCGACCTCGATTCCAGAGAAACTCATCTGGGTCTCTTGGCCCCTGTCTAGCTCGAGACCGTGGACGCGGTCTTGGATATCCGGGAAGTGCTCAAAGTCGGCAGCGAGTGCCTCAGCGGCGGAATGTTCAGCGATGAGTACGGATTCGGGGTTGCTCACTAAGTAACTTCCCACGACCTGCGGATCGAAGTGATCCCAATGGCTATGACTTACCAGAACTAGATGGGCGCCATCCAAGGGCTCTTCGGCTGCAGGGGCTGCTACCTCCATGTTGGCTGGACATATCCCGTTTACGTCATTGAATAGGGCGTCTACAAGAATCCGCTTCCCCGACGCGGATACTGCGAAACCATCATTGCATATGTAAGTGATCTGCAGTGCGGGCAGTTTCGGAGCCGGGTCTGTCGGAAGCACCGCGGTTGGCGTGGCGGTTGGGGGCAGAGTAGGCTCCAAGGGGGAGGCCGTGGCGCCGACCTGGGATGGAACGGAAGCTTCGGGGATTGCCGCACATCCGCCCACCATGGCCGCGAGGCTCCCTGCCGTGAGGAGCAAGCAAATCATGGTTTGACTTCTCACTACATCCTCCTTGGCCGAGCAGGCAATGGCATTGCCTCATCGTCCCCATCACCAGGCTGCCCAACTATGATTCAACAAGAGTATTTACATAACATACGAATTGGTATGATATATCAATCCAGTATAGCAAATATTCCTTGGTAAAACACACCAATTTCAAGAAAGGGGAGTGCTGTTAACCCAAGGGTTTGAGGTCCCCTTTCGGGGATGATATTCGTATCCTACACAAGTACAAAATTGAATAAAAAAATGCGATGTACCAATAAAAGTGCATCGCAAAAGGCTAAAAAGCTCCTCGCCGACCAGCTTG
>JBGPQK010000081.1:0-10075 GCA_041489005.1 Anaerolineae bacterium | reverse complement strand
ATGACCGATCCGGGTCCGCAGGCGAAGCTCCTGGATGATCTGCCTGCTGGCATCGCCGATCTGTGCAAACTGGTGCAGGGAACGACCATCCACATTTTCTGGGCGGAACGCTATGGGATCATTCTCCCGCCGGAACGCCAGGCTGAAGTCCAGTTGCGCTCGCTCGAACGCCGCTTGAATCGGATGGTGGAGCTCGATCCGCGCCCGCTGACCCAGGCGCGCCCACTAGATACAAAGATTGTTGGGAACTGCCGCGACTTCACTCTGCTGCTGGTGTCGATTCTGCGTCGCCAGGGTGTGCCAGCCCGTGCGCGCTGCGGGTTCGGGGCATACTTCCTTCCCGACCATTATGAAGACCATTGGGTGTGCGAATATTTGAATGCCGCCCAGGGTCGTTGGGTGCTGGTGGATGCCCAGCTGGACGCGTTCCAGTGCAACGAGATGAAGATCCCCTTCGACCCGCTGGATGTGCCGCGTGACCAGTTTATTGTAGGCGGCAGAGCTTGGCAGATGTCTCGTAGCGGCCAGGCCGACCCGGAGTGCTTTGGCATATTCGACATGCATGGGCTGGGTTTCGTGCGGGGCAACCTTGTTCGCGATGTGGCTGCCCTCAATAAAGTGGAACTGCTCCCATGGGACTGCTGGGGGATTATCGAGTCGCCGGAACCCAACTCCCCCGAAGACTTGGCCTTCCTGGACCAGCTTGCCAGACTGACCTGTGGTGACGTGCCGGATTTCGATGCCGTCCGCTGCCGGTACGAATCCGACGCACGTCTTAAGATGGAAGGCACCCTCCACAGTTATGTTAACGGGGGCATGGAAACAAGCACGCTACAAGTTCTATAAAAAAGTTCAATGGCGGTAAGTTAAAAAAAAGGATATTGCGAGCGAAGCTCACTATATCCTTTTTTTACCGCTGGCTAATGAAAAAACACCACAGGAACCAAAAAGAGCCGGGGATTATCTCCCCGGTTCTCTCGCATAAAAAAGTTATCGATTATGGTACTCTGGGAATTAACCAGACCGTGAGGTAAATGGTGGTGAAATCCACCTCAAACCTTTGTGAACTTTACCAATATCAAGCGGATCTGAATCCGAACACGTGCCCCATCCGGGTGTTTCTTATATAAGACTCGGTCCTGCTTCAAGACTTCCTTGGGCAGTGTGATTTCATCTTTCCAGCGTTCAACCAGATCCGCTTTAAACTCTCTGATCGTGTTCCAATAATAAGCAAAGTCGAAGGACTCCTCAAATTCCTTTATATAGAGACCATCATTGATCACGGTTTGGATGGCAGCATCGGAAGCGATATCCTTGTCGATTTCCGGGCTCATGTCAACCAGACCCGCCGATTCACTCCCGGATGCCGTAATGATTTCCAGAGGAACATCGAGGCAGATTGGACGCAGGTCAATGAGAATACCGCCCGAAACCAGAACGCGCCAGGCCTCCTGCAGGGCATGAACCATGCCCTCTACAGCGATGCATCAAAGCGATGACGCAAAGATCACAAGGTCGAACGCCTGGGATGGAAAGGGTAGCGCTTCCCCCATGGCTTGGATAAAGCACGTCTCCGACCGGGAAACAGGCCGGGTGCGACTGGCTTCTAGGAGTTCAGCCGCCTTCGGATCGATCCCAATAACCCTCTGGGGGATATGGGCTACTGCCAGGTTAGGATACCATTGTCGCAGCCGATCTCCAAGACCGATTTTCCGGATAGCTGGCAGGCAGCCATCAGGTGTTTGAGCTGCGCACTTTCAGGATCGCGTGAATACCTTGCCCTCTTCTCCTTTGTCATACCGTTACTTAACTTTCCATCTATAACAGGAATTCACAAAGAGATTCGGTTATTTAACCAGATTGCGCAAGACGGTGTGCAGAATCCCACCGTTGCGATAATAATTGACTTCCACATCGGTATTCAGCAAGGCTTGTGCCTTGAAAACGATTTCTTTGCTATCGGTCTTTCTCGCGATTACTGAGACGATGCACCTCGGTGTCATTTTATCGTTCAAACCCTCAATGTCAAAAACCTCATTGCCTTTCAAACCAAGCATCTCGGCAGTCTGTCCGTCCACAAAGCGCAGCGGGAGCACGCCCATCCCCACCAGATTGGAACGATGGATGCGCTCGAACGACTCGGCAAGCACGGCCTTCACCCCTTGCAGCATGGGACCTTTGGCAGCCCAGTCGCGGCTGGAACCGGTGCCATATTCCTTGCCTGCCAGCACGATTGTCGGGATGCCTTCGGCCTTGTATTTCATCGCCGCCTCGAAGATGCTCATCTCCTCACCGGAAGGCAGGACCTTGGTCCAGTTACCTTCTTTGGGAGCGACCATCAGGTTCTTTAGGCGAATATTGGCAAACGTACCGCGGGCCATGACGCGGTCATTACCACGGCGCGAACCGTACGAGTTGAAGTCCCGCACCTGTACGCCGTGCTCCTGAAGGTACTTGCCAGCCGGACTGTCGGCGGCAATGTTGCCGGCGGGGGAAATGTGGTCGGTGGTGATCGAGTCACCGAGCATGGCCAACACCCGTGCCCCCCGGATATCGACGATATGCGGCACATCCAGATTCAACGACTGGAAGAACGGAGGATGCTGGATATAAGTGGAGGCCTCGTCCCACTGGTACAAATCACCCTCGGTTACCTTGATATCTTTCCACATGTTCGAACCTTCGAACACGCGGGCATACTTATCGGAGAACATGCCAGTGCTGACGCTCGAAAGCACAGCTTCGGACACTTCCTGTGTCGTCGGCCAGACATCCTTGAGATAGACTGGCCCGTCCTTGCCCATGCCAATCGGCTCGCTGGACAGGTCGATGTCCACGGTACCGGCGAGGGCGTAGGCGATGACCAGCGGTGGTGATGCCAGGTAGTTCGCTTTTACCAGCGGATGGACACGCCCTTCGAAGTTACGATTGCCCGAGATGACCGCCGCCGCCACCAGGTCGGACCCGGTAATGGCTTTGGCAACCTCGCCAGGCAGCGGCCCGCTGTTGCCGATGCAGGTGGTGCAGCCGTAGCCGACCACGTTGAAGCCCAGTTTGGACAGAGGCTTCAACAGGTTGGCCTGCTTGAGATAATCAGTGACCACACGTGAACCGGGCGCGAGGCTTGTCTTGACATACGGTTTAACAGACAGCCCCTTCTCGACAGCCTTCTTGGCGACCAGTCCTGCCGCGACCATTACGGAAGGGTTGCTGGTATTCGTGCACGAGGTAATGGCCGCGATGACTACCGCGCCGTGCCCGATTTCGTAGGAACCGCCGTTGGTGCCGACTTTGCCTTTGCGGTTCACCGCGTCAGGTTTGAGTTCATAACCGCGCTCCTTGACCGGCGCGGTCAGCGCCTTCTGGAACACGGACTTCATATCCGTGAGAGCCACGCGGTCCTGCGGGCGTTTGGGGCCGGCTAGGGATGGCACCACAGAGCCCAGGTCCAATTCGAGCGTGTCGGTATATTCCGGGTCCGGGGTGTTCGTTTCGTGGTACAAACCTTGGGAGCGGCAGTAAGCTTCTGTTCGGGCGATGACCTCCGCCGGTCGGCCAGTCAACTTCATGTAACGCAGGGTTTCAGTGTCCACCGGGAAGAAACCCATCGTCGCACCGTATTCAGGGGCCATGTTGGCAATTGTGGCACGATCAGGCAGCGACATGCTGTCCAGGCCGGGGCCGAAGAACTCGACGATCTTGTCCACAACGCCCTTCTTGCGCAACATCTGCGTGACCGTGAGCACCAGGTCGGTGGCATTGATGCCATCTTTGAGTTGGCCATGGAGTTTAAATCCGATCACATCTGGCAGCAGCATGTCCATCGGCTGGCCGAGCATAACGGCTTCGGCCTCGATGCCGCCCACTCCCCAACCGACTACACCCAGACCATTGATCATCGTGGTATGCGAATCGGTGCCGATGAGCGTATCCGGGAACAAAACCTCCAAGGTCTCACCTTTCTCTTTTTTGGCCAGCACGACCTGCGCCAGGTATTCCAGATTGACTTGATGGATGATGCCGGTGGCAGGTGGGACGACCCTGAAATTGCTGAAGGCCTTCTGACCCCACTTGAGGAACTCATAGCGTTCGCTGTTGCGCTGGAACTCCATCTCGGCGTTGCGCTGCAAAGAGTCAGCGGTGGCAAAGAAGTCCACCTGGACCGAGTGGTCTATGACCAGGTCCACGGGCACGAGCGGGTTGATCTTCTTTGGGTCGCCACCCAGCCGGGCTACTGCCGCGCGCATGGCTGCCAGGTCCACCACAGCCGGAACGCCGGTGAAATCCTGCATCACCACGCGGGCAGGCAGGAAGGGAATTCCGGGGCGGCTTCCGGACGGGAGGGGGGTCCAGGCTGCAATGTTCCTGACATCGTCCTGTGTGATCTCGCGGTCATTACATTGGCGGAGCGCCGCCTCGAGCATGATACGGATGGAGAAAGGCAGGTGGTTAAGTTTCGTCAACCCGGCTCTTTCCAGTGCATCGAGACGGAAAATGGTGTATTTTTTGTTCCCAACATTCAGAACATCATGAGACTTGAAGAAATCTTTTGGCATAGCGATCTCCTTTGGTGGATTCCAACCTTCAGATGCTCAACTCTTTTTGAAGTTGCTCCATGAGTCTATCACGTTCGGCTTCCGTCAGGAAACAGGCTCGTGCCGCAGCCAGGATAAGTTCCTTAAGGATTATGTGTTCCATTTCTAGGTCTTCACAAATACGATGGTATTCACCGGTTAGGGTAATTTGCGAAATGGATGAGTCATCGGTCCGAGGGTGACATTCAGACCGGCATTCACCATTTTCATGATAGGGTGTTCCTCGAAGGATTGGAACACACCGGTCTGGTAATTGTTTGTCACGCAAACCTCGAAAGCAGTACCGCGCTCACACGCCAGTGCCACTGTATTCGGGTCTTCTATCACGCGCACGCCGTGGCCAATACGGTCGGTATTGAGCGTCTCCAGTGCTTCGCGCACGGTGGAGTTCTACCTTGGGCAGGCTCTTTTAGAAATCGATCGAATTGTGCATTAATGCCTGTGACGTTTTCGCTTTTTATCGGTACTTTGCGCAGCTACAGTCGCCGCAGCGGGTTCGGATCTTGAATCGGGTACCGTTTCGGCCTGGGCTGTGGGACTGCGGGGTTGGTACAGGAAAATACGCCCGATGACGCCGGCTCGGATGTCGGCCAGCAGGGTCTGGAACATTTCCGAGGCCTGGCTTTTATATTTTACCAGCGGATCGCTCTGTGCATATGCCTCCAGCCCGATGGAAACGCGCAGTGCCTCGACCCGGGTCAGGTAATCCACCCACAGTTCGGTGATCGCTCCCACCAGTACCTGGCGGTAAATCTGACTCTGCACGCGGCGGCCAACCTCCTGCGCTGGAAGGGCAGGGGCGTTTTCGCCAAGGCGGGTCAATTCGCTCTGACCCCAGGCATGCCGCTGGGCTTCTTGCGCCTGTTGCAAGTGCTCCAGCACATCCTCTTCCAGGGAAGCAGGTGAACTATTCGCCAGCAGTTCTCCTGCCAGATGGACATAGTTCAGGCGGCTGAAGACCTGGCGTACCTGGCGGTGGGTTTTCGAGTCGAAGGAGGTGCTTGTTCCCTGGGCGATCAACCCGAGCAGGCGTAACCTAGCCTGGTCATCACGCTCCGGCAGGCGCTCGAGGGCAGATTCTGTGTCGCGTACGATTTGCCCGTCAGTCCCGACTAGTTTCTCTTCGCGTCCGAGCAGCACTTGCCTTACGCTCTCTTCGATTTTTTCGGCCAAATCTTCCCACTTGAGTTCCTGCAGTTCGGATACATTCAGACCGAGCGATTCGCCAAGGCGAAATTCGATGGTATTGGCGAGGCGTGTGATATTCGTGGAGGTGATATAGGTTTCCACCTGGGCATGTAGTTCCTTAGACAGATCTTTCGGATCGTTGGCCATTTGCGTCAACAGGGCCGAATCCAGCCGGAAGGGAACGCGCACCAGCCCGGAGAGTTCATCCAGGATGATGTTCGGGCGGCGGGTTTCGTTTTCGCTATTTTCGGCAAGGCCATCCAGGGCGGTGTCCAGCGAATCGGTCCGGTCTTTAATCTGGGAATCTAGGTTCTCACCTGTATGGTCGATCTGTTCGAGGACGGTGTTGAGGAAGTGGACTTGATCAGCCTGGAGGGCGCGCACGGCCAGATCACGCAGAGCAGTTGGCAGGTCAGCAGACGATGCGTTGAGTTCATCCAGCAGGATTTTGTAAGTATAGGAAGGGAAGATGCCGTTGGGAGTAATGAAGGATGGCTGGACCTGGTCCAGCCATGCCAGGAAGCGCCAGTATTCCTCGCTGGCGGCAACTTCCCCGGCTCGGCGCTGGACTTCCTGTGAAAGCAGTTCGTTCACGTCCTCGACCAGGTCTTCCTTCTCGAAGACGCGGTTGCGCTGGTCGTAAATGCGCTGGCGCTGGGCATTGAGCACATCATCGTATTCGATCAGGTGCTTGCGGACATCGAAGTTGGCTCCCTCGACCCTGTGCTGCGACTGCTCGATCATGTTGGTAACAATACGGTGCTGCATGGGGTAGTCGTCGTCAATCTTGAAGCGCTCCATCACGCCCTTCACCTGTTCGCCGCCGAACATGCGCATCAGGTCATCTTCAAGGGACAGGAAAAAGCGCGACGAACCGGGATCGCCCTGCCGGGCGGCACGGCCTCGCAGCTGGTTGTCGATCCGGCGCGCCTCGTGGCGTTCGGAGCCGATGACGTGCAGGCCACCGCGGGCGCGCACGCGTTCCATATCTTCAAAATATTGCAGGAAGTGCTTCACTTCGGCGTCGTAGATGCTGAAGGCGGCCGGGTCGGCTTTTTGCAGGGCTTCGCGGCGTTCCTGCAGAGACATATCGTATGGGTCCTTGTACCCGGCCTTGCGCAGCACACGCGCCACGGCGGAAATGACCTCTTCCGCCAGGTCACCCCCCAATTTGATATCCACGCCACGCCCTGCCATATTGGTGGCGATGGTCACCGCGCCGAAGGCTCCCGCCCCGGCGATGATCTGGCTTTCCTCGGTATGCTTGCGGGCATTCAACACTTGATGCGGAACTCCCCCCTGCAGAACCGACTTCAGCCGGTTTTCATCCGATTCTTCCAGCCCCAAAATCTCGCCCAGGCGGGTCAGGTTGGCTTGATCTTCGGGATTAAGTGAAAGACCGAGTTCCTTAGCCATCGGGCGCAAGTCTTCAGGGCGGGCTTGTTCGATCGGTTTGTTGAGTGCTTGAAGTTCCTCGATGATCCGCCCATCCTCGACCCGCTCGTTCTTTTCCAGCCAGGTATGACGTAGCAGCAGGATCTGCATCAGGCGGCGGACCTGTTCTGCGCGCAGACGACTCGACAGGCGTTCGGAACTTTCGACCGAAGTGGTACCAACCAGGATTGGGCGTCCCATGCTGTTGTATACGACGATCTCGCGCACAAGCGACCGTAATTTGGCTTCCACGCTGCGGTAGATGATGTCTGGGTAGTCCTTGCGCCGCCAGAAGACCACCTCTCGTGCGGGGTCGTCGTTGCGGGCGAAATAGGCGTACGCGTACCCCTCTTCATCTTTGGCCTTGACCTCCACCAGCAGCGCACCCGTCCCAAAGGCCTGGTATTCCAGGTTGGTGGGGATGGGCAGGACGGGCAGTTTGTAGATCTTGTCGAACTCTTCCGCCTCGGTCAGTGCCGTACCGGTCATGCCGGCCAGCTTGGTGTACATGCGGAAATAATTTTGCAGGGTTATCGTGGCGTAGGTTACGTTTTCCGGCTCCACACGAACCCCTTCCTTTGCTTCCACCGCCTGGTGCAGGCCATCGCTCCAGCGCCGGCCTGGCATAAGACGGCCCGTGAACTCGTCCACGATGAGCACCTTGCCACCCTGCACTAGGTAGTCCTTGTTGCGCTTGAAAAGATGCTGGGCGCGCAGGGCTTGCTCCAGAAAGCCCAGCAGGTGCGCCTGCTCGGGGGTCACATCTTCGGGGCGGTCGGGATCGCGTAGCGGCTGACCGAGCAACTGTTCCATATGGGCAGTACCAATCTCGGTGAGAGTCACGCTGCGGTCTTTTTCGCTGACTTCGTAATCCTCGGGCTTTAACTGGCGGACGAGCACCGCCATCCTGGCGTACCAACCCACATCCCCGGAGGCCGGACCGGAGATAATGAGCGGGGTGCGCGCTTCGTCAATCAGTACATTGTCCACTTCATCCACGATGGCGTAGTGGTGGCCGCGCTGGACTTTATCTTCCAGGCGGTAAACCATGTTATCGCGCAGGTAGTCGAAGCCGAACTCCGAGTTGGTGCCGTAGGTGATGTCAGCCTCATACGCCTCGCCGCGGTCCACCAGGCGCATTTCATCCTGGTCTTCATGCGGTGACTCTTTCTCCGGGTCGTAGAGGAAGGCTTTCTTGCCGTTCTCGGTGGCGGCGGCCATCTGCAGGATGCCGACCGACAGGCCGAGGAAATGGTAAATGGCGCCCATCCAGCGGGCGTCACGGCGGGCCAGGTAATCGTTGACCGTCACCAGGTGGACCCCGCGGTCGGTCAGTGCGTTCAGGTAGAGGGGAAGTGTGGAAACGAGTGTCTTGCCTTCGCCGGTGCGCATCTCGGCGATCTTTCCCTGGTGCAAAACTGTCCCACCGATGAGCTGCACATCGTAATGGCGCTGACCGATGGTCCGTTTGGCGGCCTCGCGTACCACCGCAAAAGCCTCAGGTAGGATCTCATCCAGGACGGCCTTCTCAACTTCCTGTCGTTCCTTGTCCTCCTCGATGCCGTCCAATTCAGTGGCGAGCCGGGCGCGGAATTCATCCGTCTTTGCGCGCAACGCTTCGTCGCTCAGCGCTTCGAATTCGGCTTCGAGCGCATTGATTTGCTCCACAAATTCGGTGGCCTTTTCGATTTCGCGTTTATTGGGGTCGCCCCCGAAGGTTTTGACAAATTTCTGGAGCATAAGAAATCCCTTTCGGGCGGATTATAGCATGGCGTTGTAAGAGGAGGATAAGAAAGTGGTCATAAAAAAGGGATGAAAAATAGTTTCGACGACTCATATCGTCGAAACAACCACACAGCGGGGGTGCTTTGTGAGGGAGGATATCGGCAGGGATGATAAATTACGCCAGGGTCGCAGGGTGCGCAAGGCAAGGACAGCTCGCGGATTAAACACAGGAAGGGACGGTGTTTACGGCCGTCCCTTGCCTGAGATTATTATAGAACATTTGTGCTAATGTGTCAAGAGGGAGATTCTTCGAAAAGAAAGAGGAATGTGGAGCTGGGGTTTTACCTGTATGGAAACACGGAAAAGCGTTACCAACCGCCTGTTTTCAGCCGATTCCTTAATTCATCTTGCAAGGATGATAACATTTCTTTGAAGGATTCTGTGTACGCAGGATTTTCAATTGCCTGTGCTTCCAGACGTTCCAACAAATAGATCATCCATGATTGCCAAGTACGCGGGTTGGGATACATTTGCGCTATTTCCAGCGCGGTTTTATTTAGAACATCACGAAGATCGTCTTCATTACTTTTACTCATTTGTCATTCTCCTGAGTTTTTCAGAATAAACAAAAGGGATTATCCTGTTTTACCGATTCTTGCCCAAATCCATTAACCTCCCTTTATTGAAAGGTTAGATAATAAGGAGATTTTGGTTCAGGTATTTAGGCAATCCTCTGTTGCATGTTCATTGTAGCACCTTTACTGTTTTCAAAATAGAGAAAGACTTTGGACAATCCAATTATTCGCGCCGATGACTCAAAACCCCGCCTGTCTAACGTATTTAGCTTTCCATCTTCCGTTTTCCCTGGCCGAGGCGGACTCTCGCTGCCGTCGGCTGCCATGTCGACATGAGTCGCCGAAACTCCTCTTCCTTGATTTCCACTATCCTCCCCTCCCGGATTCGAGGTGGGAAAGGGGGTGTGGTTGGATCCCCGTGATGCCTCAAGACCAAATGTTACTATAGGGGTATCGTTGCCTCAAGACCAAATGTTACCGTGAGATTTTCCAAAGTTTGGCGACTTTCTCGTCGATCGAGGTTCTGAGCTGAACTGGATTGAGTTGGACATACAGATT
>JBGPQK010000080.1:0-10149 GCA_041489005.1 Anaerolineae bacterium | reverse complement strand
CTGATGCACCAGACGGTCATCGGCGAGGAAGCCCTCATGCAGATGGACCTGGCTGGCGAATACCCGGATGTGGTCATCGGCTGCGTGGGCGGCGGTTCGAATTTCGGTGGGATTGCCTACCCGTTTCTGCGCCAAAACCTGAAAGACGGACAGCGCACGCGTCTATTGGCCGTGGAACCGACCGCAACCCCCTCGCTTACGAAGGGCACCTACGCCTTTGATTATGGCGATTCCGCCCAAATGGCCCCTATTGTCAAGATGTACACGCTAGGTCACACCTTCATGCCGGCCGGTATTCACGCTGGTGGTCTGCGTTATCACGGCATGGCTCCCAGTGTTTCGGCTTTGTACAAAGGTGGGTACATAGAGGCGGTTGCTGTATCCCAGATCGGGACCTTTGATGCTGCGGTGCAGTTTACCAAAACCGAAGGCATCATCCCGGCTCCTGAATCCGCGCACGCCATCCGCGTGGCAATTGACGAGGCGCTGGATGCCAAAGCCAAAGGCGAGAAGCGCGTCATCCTGTTCAACCTGTCTGGCCACGGGCACTTTGACATGACTGCCTATCAATCCTACCTGAATGGCGAACTGGTGGATTATGAGCATCCAGCACATGCTATCGAGGAAGCCATGAAGGATTTGCCGCAGGTGGCAGTAGAAAAGTAGATCAAGAACGCCTGTGAGCCCTGTAAGACTCGCGTTGACTTTGCATCCCAGGGTTCTGCGTAAAGAGTAGAGTAGAATCGTAATTCTGTTTGACGTCTTAAATAATAACAGGTCTCCAGATTTCTGGAGACCTGCTATTATTTTGCTTCAGAGGCGAGGCGTTATACCATTTGCGGCATCGGAACGCCAAGCTGCGCCAGTACGCCTGACACACCGCCGCCCGGCACCTTCGCCGACTCGATTCTGCTGATCTTCCCATCTTTTACCGTGAACGTCATTCCTTCCTGCGGCAGAGAAACACGCTTTCCAGAGGCCGGTATCTTAGGGAAACCCGGCATGGGCAGATTCAATTCGCTCGTCTGCGTCCCGGAGATCTGGAACGTGGCACTCACTTTGTCGCCATTCTGTTTGAAGTCCTTCGCGTTGAATTTCCAGTCTGGCATGGCAGCCACCATGGCGGTCTGTAAGCCGATGAATTCGCGTTTACCGACCGGTTCGGGCATCGGACCGGCGAATACCATATCGTCAGAAAGCAATTCTCCAAATTGACTGGGATGACCCGCCTCGGTGGCGGCTAATCCGGATTTCACGAAATCTATTGCGTTCATACCTATAAACTCCTTTCGAGAACTTTAAAGTTAGGATTGATTAATTCGTATTATATCATATAATATAGATAAATATTATCATAATATACAATTCGACCAGCGTACAAAAGCCCCCCTCCTGTATCATCTGGAGGTCGAGAAGGTGGAGGCGTCAGAAACCATCAACCTTCCAAGGCTGCTGATCTCGGAGGTTAATAAAATATATCCAAGGGGTTTTGGGACTTCCCCTGATGGAGGAAAAATCCAGCAGAACCAAAAGTTAGAACGTTTGTACGAAATCCGCTGTGTGGTAGAATACAGTTTGCTGTAAGGCAAAAAAGCAAGATACCAGATTGATATTTCAAGGTAATGAGGATTTAGCAGTAAGAAACAATCGATGTCCATGGAAACTACGCAAGGTAAACTCCCCCCGCCTCCGGGCTTGGTCGCCTCACTGATGGCGGGATTTGACTCTGTAGCCAACCACATTGCAGTCATCCTGCCGCCGGTTCTGCTCGACCTGTTCCTGTGGCTTGGCCCGCGTCTGCAGCTGAAGGGATTCGTCCAGCCGCTGGTTGACCGCCTGCCTTCACTGGCGAGCGCTTTCCCATCCAATTTCCCCGACCTGGGCACCATTCAGACGGCCTGGACAGACATTGCGGATAAATTCAACTTGTTTATCATCCTGCGCACCTTCCCGGTCGGGACAACCAGCCTGTTGAGTTTCCAGACGTTGGTGCAAAATCCGTGGGGGGCTCCGGTGAACCTGGATGCCGGCTCGTTCATCGGGATCCTGGGCTGGGCAATAATCCTGGTCTTCCTGGGCTGGATCATCGGGTCTTTGTACTATTATTGGGTTTCCAAAGTGGCGCTTAAATCGGAAGCGCGTTCGCTCTGGAAATCCTTGAAACAGGCTATATACCTTTCGCTCATCTGGATGGGACTATTGTTCTTCTTCGGATTGCCTGGATTGCTGGTGTTGTCGGTCCTGACGGCCATCAGTTCGATTTTGGGACAGGTGGTGATATTTGCCGGGGTGATGATCCTGATCTGGTTGCTGATGCCGATCTTCTTCTCTGCGCACGGTATTTTTACCCTGCAATTGGGCGCACTCCGGGCCATCCTGAACAGCCTGCGCATGGTGCGCTTCACCCTGCCCAATACCGGGTTGTTCTTATTGACGTTTGTGGTGATCAATCAGGGATTGAACTTTCTATGGAACACCCCGCCGCATAACTCCTGGTGGACGCTGGTCGGTATCACCGGACACGCCTTCGTCTCTACGGCCCTGCTGGCGGCCAGTTTTGTCTATTATCGTGATATTAATGCTTGGTTGAAGGTGGTCTTCGAACAACTTCAACAGCAAACAACTTCAGCAAAAGCATAGTTTCAGAATACTGCATAAATAACTGAACCAAAAAAACGTTTTCCCCGAGCTTTCTGATACAGGAAAGTTCATCGATTTATGCAAGAAGCAGTTGAGGAATTTATGGTAGTAAATGGAAGTTACACCGCAAAAGATATCCAGGTCCTGGAAGGACTGGAAGCCGTCCGCCGACGCCCCGGCATGTACGTGGGCGGTACGGATATCAAGGCTCTCCACCACCTTGTCTATGAAGTGGTGGACAACTCGATTGATGAAGCCCTGGCCGGGGTCTGTACGCGCATCGAAATTGTCATCCATGCCGATTCGTCCGTCACTGTCATCGACGACGGGCGCGGTATCCCGGTGGACATGCACCCAACCGAGAAAAAGTCGGCTCTCGAGGTGGTGATGACCAAGCTGCACGCCGGCGGGAAATTTGGCGGCGGCGGCTACAAGGTCTCCGGCGGGCTGCATGGGGTGGGCGTCAGCGCGGTCAACGCCCTTTCGGAGTGGTGCGAGGTGGAGGTCCAGCTCGACGGCAAGGTCCACTTCCAGCGATACGAGCGCGGTTATCCGAAGGAACCGGTCAAGGTGATCGGTAAGACCAAAGCCGGCGTAACGGGCACAAAGACCACCTTCAAGTTCGACCCACTGATCTTCACCGAAGCGCTCGAATACCGCTTCGACACCCTCGTACAACGCTTCCGCGAGATGGCCTTTGTTACCCGCGGCACCACCATCTTCTTCCTGGACGAGCGCTCCAACCGCGAAATGACTTTCTACTTCGAGGGCGGCATCACCTCCTTCGTACGCTACCTGAACCGCAACCGCGATACCCTGCATGCGGTGGTGCACGTCGAAAAGGATATTGAGGGAATCGGCATCGAATGCGCCGTCCAGTACACCGACGCTTACACCGAGTCCATTTACTCGTTCGCCAATACCATCAACACGGTGGACGGCGGCACGCACCTGACCGGGATGCGCGCAGCCCTGACGCGCGTGGTCAACGACTACGCCCGCAAGGGCGGGCTGCTCAAGGAAGCCGACCCGAACTTCTCCGGCGACGACACGCGTGAGGGTCTGACCGCCATTATCAGCATCAAACACCCGGACCCGCAGTTCGAGTCGCAAACCAAGGTAAAGTTGATGAACCCCGAAGCGCAGACCTACGTCACGCAGGTGGTGGGCGAGGCCTTCGGGACATTCCTTGAAGAGAACCCGCAAGGAGCCAAGGCCATCATTGCCAAGTGTCTCACCTCGGCGCGGGCGCGTGACGCGGCCCGCAAGGCGCGTGACCTGGTCATCCGCAAATCCGCGCTGGAGAGTCTCACCCTGCCCGGCAAACTGGCAGACTGCTCCCAGCGCGACTCGTCCAAGACCGAACTCTACATTGTGGAAGGTGACTCGGCTGGCGGCTCGGCCAAGCAGGGCCGCGACCGGCATTTCCAGGCCATCCTGCCCCTGCGCGGCAAGATTTTGAATACCGAGCGTGCCCGGCTGGATAAAATCCTGGGGAACAACGAAGTCAGGGCGCTCATCTCAGCCCTGGGTACCGGCATCGGCGACAATTTCGATCTCGAAGGCCTGCGCTACGGGCGCATCATCATCATGACGGATGCCGATGTGGACGGCTCGCACATCCGCACGCTGCTGCTGACCTTCTTCTTCCGCTACATGCCCACGCTGATCGATGAGGGACACCTCTTCATCGCCCAGCCACCGCTCTATCGCCTGGCTTATAAGAACCAGGTCCATTACGCCTACAACGATGCCGACAAGGATAAACTGCTGAAATCACTGGGCGTCAGCCCCGACAAAGTCAGCCTGTCGCGCTATAAAGGCCTGGGCGAGATGAACCCGGTGCAGTTGTGGGATACGACCATGAACCCGGTCAACCGCACCCTGCTGCAGGTGACGGTGGACGACGCCGCTGAAGCCGACCGCACCTTCGACATGCTGATGGGCGACGCGGTGGATCCCCGCAAGAGGTTTATCCAGACCCACGCCAAGACGGTGAGGAATTTGGATATATAGACCTGCCCTCCAGACCTCCGAAGTCTCGCTGCTCTTTGGCGCTTCGGAGGTCTTTTTTCCAGCCTGTATTTCGACCGATATACCGCCAACGCCGGCGATCAAACCTCAAACTAATTTTATAATCTGCCAATATAACTAAAAAGAAGAATATTCATGTGGTTCAACCCGATAATGATCTGGCTTTTGAAATCCCCTATGCACGGAATGGTCAGCAAAAATATAATGCTGGTCACTGTCACTGGTCGTAAAAGCGGCAAATCCATTTCGACACCAGCCAATTATCTTCGCGATGGAAATACATTGTGGGTGATCAGCTGGCGTGAGCGAAAGTGGTGGCGAAACTTGCGGGGTGGCGCTAAGGTTCGTGTTCTGGTGACAAGCAAAGACTTGGAAGGAAGCGGGCAGGTCATCGAAGAAGAAAAAGCCGTGGCAAAGAGTCTGTTTGAGTATTACCAAAAAGTCCCGAAAATTGCGAAGTATGTCCAGATTTGTTTGGAGGCAACGGGTCAACCTGTTTACACGGATTGTGAACGTGCCGCAAAAAAGATGGTGACGATACGAATCAATTTGGCATGAAGACCCGGACGACGCCGTCGTCCCCTTCGGGGATGCTTCGCGAAAGCCGACCGCACCTTCGACATGTTGATGGGCGACGCGGTGGATCCTCGTAAGAGGTTTATCCAGACGCACGCCACTGTGGAACGTCCCGCAGGGAAGACGGTGAGGAATTTGGATGTATAGAGAAATAAAACAGGTCACGCTTCAAGCGTGACCTACACTTTCTCGTTCATATGCAGAGCATCGGAACCAGAAATGGTTCAATACCCTGCGGGGGAAAATCAAACCACCATCTTCCGGATCTCTTCAGTCACCTGCTCGAAATATTGCGTGGCGCGCCTGATCAGCCCGATCATGCTGAGGAAACCGTGCACCATCCCGTTGCAGCGCATGAGTTTTACTTTCACCCCCGCCTCCTGCATGCGCCGGGCATACGCTTCGCCTTCGTCGCGCAGCACGTCGAATTCGGCCGTCACCACCAGCGCAGGCGGCAGCCCGCGTAAGTCGTCCTCGAGCAGCGGCGAGACCAGTGGGTTGAGCCGGTCTTTGGGGTCCGGCGTGTATTGCTCCAGGAACCATTCCACGTCGCTCTTGGGCAGGCCGAGGGATTGATTGCCAAATTTCTTAAATGAAGGGGTATCAAGGTGGGCTCCATCCGTAGCTGCATAGAATAGCACCTGCCCGGCGATCGAAGTAGTCCCGGTTCCAGCACGGGATTTTGGAGCGCCTTCTTGACGCCTCATCTGCGCCACAACGGCCGTCAGGTTTCCGCCGGCAGAATCGCCACCCACCAGCACCCGTTTGGGATCGCCCCCCAGTTCACCGGCATGCGCCACGGCCCACTTGACGGCCGCAAAAGAATCTTCCACCGCTGCCGGGAAGACATTCTCAGGCGCCAGGCGGTAATCCACCGAGAGCACTGCGCAGTTGACGTGCCTGCAAAGGAAGCGTGCCATGTTATCTGCACTCTCGAGGTCGCCGATGACCCAGCCACCTCCATGCAGGAAGACGAACAGGGGATAGCCAGTTTCTTTGCCGGGCAGGTAGAGGCGCGCAGCAATCCCGGTTCCAGGACGGGACCGGATCCGTCCCTCAGGTCCCGGGATGCTCAGCTCGCGAACCGAATCCACTTTTTCGAAGAGTCCGCCGATGCTTTTGAGCAGCGAAAAGCTCTTACGAAAATTGAGCCGCGACTGGGCGGGTGTGACTTGATCGAGGGGCGTTTCTCCCAGCACCTCCTGCCCCCGGCGCAGCAGGGCAGTCTGCTCATCCAGGACGCCGCCCGGCAGGGGCGGGAAACGAGAGGTGAGATTGAGAAGTTTGATGCGCAGAAAGAGGATGATAAAACGAATGAGGGTGAAAAGATCAGTTTTCATAAAACCATTCTAGCACGACCCTCCCGCAGTTTCAATGTCTGCGGGAGGGTCGTATTGGGTACGGATTTTGAGCCGCGGGAACAGCCAGGCCCATCAACCGGTGGCCGGGAAGGAAACACTCACCTGCAAACCACCCTCGGGAAGGTTCCGGGCGGCGATCCATCCATCCTGTCCCTCGACCATGAGCTTGGCGATTGCCAATCCCAGACCCGCTCCACCTGAGACGCGCGAGCGGGATTTCTCTCCACGCCAGAAACGGTTGAATATAAACGGCAGGTCTGCATCCGGGGCGCCGGGGCCGTTATCGTTAATGCTGATTTCCACCTCATCGCCCTGCTGTGTAGTCCCGGTTCCGGCATATGATCCCGAATCTCGTACGGGACGGGACCGGGAAATCTCGACCCAAACGCGCCCTCCCTGGGGGACATAACGCAGGGCGTTCGAGAGCAGGTTGCCGATCACCTGTTCGGTGCGTAAAGGATCGGCGACGATCAGGGCTTTTTCCAGGGATGTCACCAGGTCCAGGCTGATCTTCTTCTCGTCGGCCTCGGCTTGAAACATGCTGATCGAACGCCGGGCAATCTCGATCAAATCCAGCTCGGTTTTGTCGAAGGCCAGCTGGTGACTCTCGGCGAGGGTCAGCAGGCGCAAGTCCTCCACCAGCCGCTCAAGCAGGTAGGCTTCCTCAAGAGCCGGGCCAACGTGATTCTCGTCTGCCGGATACACTCCATCCATGATGCCTTCCAGGCGGCCGCGCATAACTGTCAGCGGCGTGCGCAGTTCGTGGGCAATGTTGGCCAGCATGTCGCGCCGCTCGCGGTCATTGCGTTCCAGGGCGTCTGCCATCTTGTTAAAACTGTCGCTCAGATCGCGCAAGTCGTCCGGTGCCTTCACGCGCACACGGGTTTGCAAATGCCCTCCGGCAATCTCCTCGGCCGCGGCGATGACCTCGGCCAGGGGGGAAACCACTCGGCGCGTGAGCAGCAGGCCGATCAATGTGGCAAAGACAGCCAGAACAAGCGATGCTAGGATGACTGGCTGGAGGAAGTTGAGAGTGAAGCGCCTTTCCGGTGGCTGCGTGTTTTGTCCGAGGACAAGTTTTCCAACCACCTGGTCATTCACCACAATGGGAATGACCGTCTCTCCGCGCACAGGCCGGTACATTGGCGATGTGGCTGGATCTACCGGTTGTCCATGATTGGTAACAATGCGGTCTTGTGCATCCAGGAGGATGGAGGACTGCCACTGGGAAGATTCAATATTCAGGGAATTATTAAAGATGGTATTTACACCATCCCAACTGCCGCGGGCGATGTAATAGGTTTCGAGGCGGGCAATGGACGGCAGCCGGTAGAGCGGGTTGGATTGCGAAGGATTGGCCAAGACAAGACCTGTAGCCAGAAGTGTAAACAGGATGAGGAAGACAACCGCGATGATAAAGGCGCGTAGAAGCAACAGGAACAGGCGGTTGCGGATCGAGCGGACGCTATTGGAATGGGTCATCGATCACTCTTCGAATTTGTATCCAACGCCGTGGACGGTGATGATGTAATCCCCAGGCTCGAGTTTGCGGCGCAGGTTGCGGATATGCGAGTCGATGGCGCGCTCGTAGCTATCGAAGGCAACGCCGCGCACCGCGTTAAGCAATTGGGCGCGGGTGAAAATGCGCCCGGGCTGGCTCATCATGGTTGCCAGAAGTTCGAACTCGGTCATGGTGAGCACCACGCTCCGGTCCGGCAGGTTGACCTGGTACCGTGTCCGGTCCAGGGTAAGGTCGCCTGCCCGGATCACTTCACTGGACGAATCTCCGCTGGCACGCCGCAGCACCGTGCGGACGCGCGCCACCAGTTCGCGTGGGCTGAATGGTTTGGTCATGTAATCATCCGCTCCCAATTCTAGGCCGATGAGTTTATCTGTCTCCTCGATCCGGGCGGTGAGCATGATGATGGGTATGTTACTTTCATGTCGCAGCGAACGGCAAAGGTCTATCCCGTCCATGCCGGGCAGCATCAGGTCGAGTACGATCAGGTCGGGCTTCTGGGAGCGCGCCAGCGCCAGCCCCTGGAGCCCGTCCCCGGCCGTGATGATATCAAAGCCGGCAGCGTGCAAATAGTCGCTGCAAATCTCGACAATCTTGGGTTCGTCATCTATGACGAGAATTTTCTTGGCCATTTCTTTTACAGGGTACTGCGCAAATATTTGTATAAAATTCCTGTTATTTCTGAGCTTTTCGATACAGGAAAGTTCACGTGTTTTTGGAATAAGCAATATTATGACGCAGATGTTTGATTCAGACAAGAATAAGCGGCCTACCCGTACTGGTTCTCACAAACTCGGGGTTTGGGGTGTTGGCGGGCACCTTTGCTGCCCGCCAACACCCCAGGATTTTCTTTTCCCCCGCCCCTGACCGAGGCGGCCACAAGCCGCCATCGGTTGCTTCGACGCCATGAGGCGGCGAAGGAGGTGCCGGGGGTCAGGGGGTGGGGGTCAACAGACTTTGTGAAGGTCCTTGCCTGCCCACACTCTGTGCCCCGTGTCCCATTCGAGAACCGGGACTACGCAGGCAGGCGGCCTGAGGTCAAGCACTGGCAGCCGGTGGTGTGGCTGGCATTGAAGGGACCAGCACCTTCTTAGCTGGGATCAAGGCGAGAACGATGACCGCCAGCGCCAAGACCAGGTGGAGGATACTCAAGCCCAGGTTTAAGCCATTTAAACCTCTCGTAAAACTCATCAAGAGCATCGGGAGGAAACTAACCAGTGCCAGAATGAGGTAGATAACGGCCATGACGATGCCGAGAACCTGTCCCCAGCGCTTGGTGATGAACATACCTATCGCTGCAGCCAGCGAGACCAGTAGTGCAATGGCATAGACAATGGTCCCGGTGATGCCGCTCAAGAAGCCAAAGCCGAGCAGGCTGCGTGACCGGCCCGCGAACTGCTGGCCGGGGGTGGTTGAGTTGCCCTGGCCTTGAGATCCGCCAGTTGGACCGGTAAATCCCTGTCCCTGCAAACCGCCGCCCTGGCTGGGGAAACCGTTCTGTCCTCCTGGTAGGGATTGGCCATTAAACTGCTGGTTGAAACGGCCTGACATACTAGAGACGCGCAAGAGGGGCGTGGCCATGAACAGCAAGGCCAGCACCATGAGAACCACAGCTGCAATTGTTAGAGTTTTTGAATTTAGTTTTGACATATGAACCTCCGGAGTAGCCCCGGTTTCAGTACGGGGCATTAAAGATATTACCTGTAACTAAAGGTATTACTCATAGCGCAATGCTTCCACCGGCTCAAGACGGGCTGCCCGCCGGGCCGGATAGATGCCAAAGAACAAACCAACGGCAATTGAAAAGAGGGTTGCCAGCAGGACAGCATTCAGGCTGACGGCCGGGTTAAGAGAAGTACCGCTGGCCGATGCGATCTGTCCGATGATCAGGGAGATCAGCCAGCCGAGCAGGATTCCGATCAACCCGCCCAGCAGGCTCAAGAAGGATGACTCTGCCAGGAACTGGTTCATAATGTCCCGGTTGCGGGCTCCCAATGCTTTGCGCAGTCCAATTTCGCG
>JBGPQK010000079.1:0-10151 GCA_041489005.1 Anaerolineae bacterium | reverse complement strand
TCCTGTGGGTGCTCCGGAGAGCCAAGAATCAAGGTTATTGGTAAGGTTCAAGATTCATAAGAAGAGAATAGGGAATAGTGTCATGCTGCGCATCGAGGACTTGTCAGTTTCATACCGCACACGCCGTGTGCTGACGGACGTTTCGCTGGAAGTCAACTCAGGAGAAGTGGTGGCACTCATCGGCCCAAACGGCGCAGGGAAATCCACGCTTGTAAAGGCTGTCAGCGGCTTTGTTCCGGTGGAAAGAGGAAGAATCCGACATGACGACTTCCCTGACACCGCCCGCCACATCGTCCCCGCAGGGGGCACCGTCGCTGTGTCCTTCCGGGAGGGCGGGAATAGTCGTTCTATAGGAAATTTGCTCTCCCTGTCGCCCATGCAGCGCGCCCGGTCTCTTGCAGTTGTACCACAAGCAGCTTCCATGCCACCCGCCTTCACCGTCTGGGAGACCGTCTTGATGGGCCGCACTCCCTATCTCAACTTTCTCGGTCAGGTCTCTGCCAAAGACGAGGCGATTGCCCGTCTTGCCCTGCAAAAAGTGGACGCACTGGATCTGTCCGATCGGCGGGTGGGCGAACTCTCCGGCGGCGAGCAGCAGCGCGTGTTGTTGGCGCGGGCACTGACTCAGTCCACACCGATCCTGCTGCTGGACGAGCCGACCACCAACCTTGATTTACACTATCAAGTTAGTTTTATGGAAATCGTTAGCGCCCTGGCCCACCGGGACAACCTGGCTGTACTGGTGGCCCTGCACGATTTAAATCTCGCCGCCCGTTACGCCGACCGCGTGGCCCTGCTGGTAGATGGGAAAATCAAAGCTACGGGTACGCCCCGGCAGGTGCTGACGCCGGAGTTGATTTCAACAGCATACCACCTGCCAGTGCAAGTGATCCCGCATCCATTCGCGGATGTCCCCCTAGTAATCCCTGGAAATACTGCTCCTTACAAAAAACCTTGAACACCTACCGGTCTAAATACAAGCAATTACCACAATTTGGGTTCAGATATTACGCAGTACTCTGCAATTAATCTCCCGGTACTTTGAGGGCCAAGTCTTTCCAGCTCGTACTCCTGACCATGTACAGGGTCAGGGATGCATGGTTGATCAGGGGAGGCAAGGTGGGTTTGAAGATTTAGACTTTAAGCAAGCCGTGAAGGGACGATTGCAGTTCCTCTAGCTGATCAGGTTGGGGTCCATCATGTACTGCCACCAGTTATTGGCTACGCCACCCGTCCGCCCAGGGACTTTGGGCAGGTGCTTTAGCCACCATATATGGTGAGCACGGATGTCACCGCGGCCCCATTCATCAGCATTGACCAGGCGGATATCATTTTGAAATTTCGGAAAGTTGTACCAGTCGTGACAGTTGCTGGGTACGTCGCGCGGGTTGTTCCAATCATAATCCTGGTTGCTATTGGGAGCGAAATGGATTGTGCCAATGCCGGCCTTGCCGGGCGCGATCTGGTCGAAACTAATAAACTGCTGAAACAGGTTAAGGGTGGGGCCAATGGTAGCAGGTACCCGGCCTGGTCTATAAGCCCAGGCCACAAAGTCCTGACAATTGAAAACTTTGGAGACAAGGCTTTCAGACCGATGCCCGAACGATTCGAGCATTTCACCGACGCCCCGCTCATAAGAGAACCCCATAACGATAAACCGGCGGGTGGAACCGGATGCCCACGTCATAGGCTGGGAATTGCACCAAAAAGCTCCCGCCCCACCCATGGTTGATTCGTAGAAACCGGCTTGCGGGAAGGCAAACAGCCACACCTCGTCAATTTCGCGCATCGCAATTCTTGGCAAGACCTTCAATCCAGTCAGGATGGCCTGGTAGTCAGCTCCTTCGGGTTTATACGACGGCAGAACACCCTTCAGTACACTCAGATAGGTCTGAGGATCATAGCGATAACCATCTGTCTTGGCCGGAAACTCGTTTAGTTCGATGCGCTGGACAATCTGGTAGCGCGCCAACCCGCCGCTGGTCTCCAGAATATCTTGAATGTAGGCATTGGCCAGGTCGTCGGGAGACCGCCATTTCATTAACTGGGAGAGTTTGATACCCGAAGCCGGGTCCATGACCGGGTCGTAGATGACCAGTAGCACGCGGGTGGTCACAATCCGCACCGGTTCGATGGGGTTATCGGGTGGAATAACGCGACGGGGAGGGGGAGACTTAGGGCGACCAAACAGCCTGAGCAAAGCACCCAGAAGAGACGACGCGGAGTTTCCGGATGGATTATCCATTTTTCCTTTTATGGCACATTAGTGGCGAAGAACACTTGATAGCCTATGCTGAAGAAAATATACCGGTTTGGGCTGATGGTCATGGCCGTAGCAGGGCCGTCGAATAGCGTATTGCTTTGCTCCACTCCGGCACGGAACTGGCCGCGCAACTCCAGCGAAGCGGACCGCGGACTAAAGTAATAGACTGCCCGCGTTAGCGGTTCAAGCAGATAAAGCAGCGGGTCGGGCGCAGCAGCGAAAGATATTTGGTTAAAAACAGCATCGGTGATCTCGGGGCCAGGTTGTCGCTCCGGACGGTTGTCAACAAAGGTAACCGGATCGGTACAGCGCAACGGGACTCCTTCAAAATGACTCACCGGGCAGGCTGTGACATGCCCGTCTTCAAAGAGCAAGTACAGGTCAGAATTATTGGCAGCCAGGTCGATGGAGGTGCTCATGTTCTGTGGTACTTGTTGACCGAAGAACATGGTAGGGGAATCAATAAATTTTCCAAAATCCCCTTGATACACCCACACAGTGTTCCCAGTTGGATCGAGTACGTACAAATACTTGCCATTCGTATCCAAGGCAAAAGCAGAAATGCCCTGCCAACCAAGCGGCGGGGGGCTGAGAGGCACAGCCACCGGCTGCATATTGAATCCGCAGTAGAGCAGATTCCCGCTGGCATCTATTGCCATGACACGGGCATTGTAAATATTGCTCATATGCAGGGCTTCAATATCAATCAGGTTTCCGACGTTGGTTGCGTCATACAGCCCTGGCCCGCATTCAAAACTGGTATCAATTTCATATCCGTTGCTTCCCAGGGCAGCGCGCAGCACGCTCCCGCGTGAGGTGTCGAGCAGATACAAGTCAGTGTTGGTGGCAGCCATCCGGTTGATCTGCACAGTGTGGCTCAATCCTGTGACAATTGCCGGACGGAAATCCAGGCGTACGATGCCATCCATGTTGTCGAGAGCCGTCTGAGCCTCCTGGCGCAAGTTAGACGAGTCCTGGGTTAACTGGTGCTGATCTGCGAGATCAAGGTAATAAAGCGTGCTGTCCCAGGCGCGACGCACCTCATTCGGGTCGGTTTGTCCGTGGGCCTGGGCAGCTTGTTCCAAAGCCATGTTGTAGTTTTCCTGGTATTGTGTAGAACGCCCATAACGCGTGTAGACCAATCCCCCAATTGTCACGACGATCAGAGGAATGGCAATCACCAAAAATGCCAGGCTTGAACCGCCAACTTCCGATTCGCCCTCCGTTGGATTGGGCATTAGATTCGGCAGGAATTTATTAATGCCGTCAGAAATCTTCTGCGTGCCCACACGTATTCCCTGGATCACTTTTGCCAGCCCTCGGAAGATGCCCCTTCGGCGGACGGTTGGACGCATAATCTCGGGCAATTCGCCGGTGGTGCGCGAGGAAACGAAACGCCCGGTCTTTGCAGCGGGGCGCGAGGCAGCCGTTTTCGAAACAGGTACCGGCCGGCGGACCGGTTGCGCTGGTACGTTCTGAACCTTCGGTTTGCCCGTGGTGCCGGGAGTTTCGGTTTTCTGTGGCGGAGACTCAGCCACTGGCACGCCTGCTGGAGCATTTGTCTCCGATCCAGCCAGGAGACGGGCGAAACGGCTGGCAGGATGTTCACTCTCCACTTGCGAAGTGGGGCGGGCCGGAGTCGGTGCAGGCGCGGAGGGTTGAAGCGCGGCAGTCGCTTCAGGAGGCTTGGCTGCCGGTTCTACGGAAGCCGGTTGAATGACCGGGTTCTCTCCGCTGGGAGCAGTTCTGACTGCCCGTTTTACGGAATTTCGTTGACGGCTCGGAGCCGTTGCGCTGGGAGCAGGCAACGGCAGCGTTTTCAGGAGGTTCAGATTGCCCTTTCCGGGCTGCGCCTGAACCAATATCGCACTCAAGTCATCACTGGTAATGGAGAGCAATTCGCGACGGAGGGCGTCCGGTGAAATAAGGAGTTTCCCCCGCAGCGCTGTCTCCCAACCGGAGGGCAGGTCGGCGCACATTACCAACTGATCGCCGGGATTCAAGTCGAGTTGTGCCAAATAGAGCGGGGTAGCCTGGCCGATGCCAAGGCCTCGCCCTGAAATTTGTATATCGTGGATCTGGCGCGTTTCCTTTCCGGTCAGGTGGAAAACATGCGTCGGCCCGCACTGGGCAAACACGAATTGCGAACCGCGCAGCACGCCCAGAATCAACCGGCCGATGATGTACTGCCCCTTGCCGGTGGTGCGCAAGTTTCGGTCCACTAGCGACTGATTGAGGGTCTCAGCAACGGCGCGGATGGCAAAAGTCAACGAACCGGTGGTCTGATAAAACCGCTGAGCCATCTGGGTGGCAGTCTGGTTATACTCGTTGAACGAAAGAGGATCGTTCCCTGAAAAAGTCAGGTAGATGACCAGGTGGTCATCCTCGCGTCCGCGGGCAGTGCGCCGGGGCGGTTCCATTACCAGCAACCCGGGCAGTTGCGGCCATTCCTGGCCTTTGATACGGTATAACGGGAGCAGGTTGAGATCGAATTTGGCAGTCACACCCACATTATACTGGTAAAATCTCGGTATGAAATTTACCCTTCACCGCAGTTTCACAGGCCTTAAGCCACTGGAATCTGAATGGAACGCACTTCTGGAAGAGAGCGTCACCCATGTGCCCTTTCTGCGCTATGAATATCTGCGAACCTGGTGGGACACGCGCGGTGGAGGCGAGTGGCCGGACTCTGAATTGGCCGTCGTCGTCGCCCGTCAGGATGGGCGACTAGCCGGGGTGGCCCCGCTCTTTTCTGTCAAGAATCGAGACGGTGACCCGGCGCTCCTGCTGCTCGGCAGTATCGAAATCTCGGATTACCTTGACCTGATCGTCCGCCCGGCCGATTTATCCACTTTCATCCCTGGTTTACTGGATTTTCTCGGTCATTCCGGACCCGCCGGTTTGAGCGTGCCTGCCCCGGAAGCGGAGTCGAAACCATGGAAGATCCTCGACTGGCAGAACTTCCCCGAAACCTCGAACACGCTCCCGGTGCTGAAAGCCGAAGCGGATAAGCGCGGCTGGACCTTCGTCCAGGAGCAGACTTACCACGCCCCTTCTATCCCGCTCAAGGGTGACTTCGAGACCTATCTCTCCGGTATTGACAAGAAACAGCGGCACGAGATCCGCCGTAAAATGCGCCGCGCCGAAGAGAGCGGCACGAATTTGCGCTGGTACAGTGTGTCAGATGGCGCGACTCTCGATGCCGAAGTGGATGACTTTCTGGCAATGATGGCGGAAGAACCGGAAAAAGCGAAATTCCTGACCGAGGTGATGCGTTGGCAGATGCACCTCTCCTGCCGTGCCGCGTTCGAGAATGGCTGGCTGCAACTGGCCTTCCTCGAAGTTGATGGGCAGAAAGCCGCCGGCTATCTCAATTTCGATTACTCGAACCGTATCTGGGTCTACAACTCGGGCATAGACCGGCGCTTCCTGGAACTGTCCCCCGGTTGGGTACTGTTGGGTTATCTCCTGCAATGGGCAAACGAGAACAAGCGCTCCGATTTCGATTTCATGCGGGGGAACGAGGAATACAAGTACCGTTTTGGTGGGGTAGACAAATTCGTGGTGCGGGCCAAAATCGTCCGATAAAATGAAAGATGCACCCTGAATTGCTCCTGGACGCACGTGCCAACCTCGGTGAAGGTCCCGCCTGGGATGCTTCCCGCGGCCAGCTTTATTGGGTGGACATCCTTGCAGGAGACTTGCACATCTTCAACCCGCAGAAAAAGACCGATGTCCGAATCAGCCTGGGTGAACCGGCTGGTTGTGTTTCCCCGTGCAAGGGCGGGGATTTGGTCATCGCTTTACGCAGCGGTTTCGCGATCCTTCACCTGCGCACCCAAAAACTGACCCGCCTTGTTGTTCCGGAACCGCATCTCCCCGGAAACCGTTTCAACGATGGCAAATGCGACCCAGCCGGGCGTTTCCTGGCAGGGACGATGGATGACGCAGAAAAAGAAGCCAGCGGCTCGCTATATTCCTATTCTCCCGACGGCACGCTGAAAACCCTGCTGACTGGCGTCCGCATCTCCAACGGCCTGACCTGGAGCCCCGACTATAAGACTTTCTACTATATCGACACACCGACCCGCCTGGTCACAGCCTTTGACTATGATCTGGCGACCGGCGATATCGCCAACCCGCGCCCGGTGGTAAATGTCCCACCAAAAATGGGCTGGCCGGATGGGATGACCTCTGATTTCGAAGGAATGTTATGGGTGGCGATGTGGGGCGGGGCAAAACTGACCAGGTGGAATCCGGCCACGGGTCAACTGCTGGAAGCGATCCCCGTCCCGGCTTTGAATATCTCTTCCTGTGTCTTCGGCGGACCTGATTTGACCGATCTCTTCATTACTTCGGCGTGCAAGGGGATGACCGCCGCACAAATGAAAAAGGATCCGCTCACAGGCGGGTTGTTTTGCATCCGGACGAATATTCAGGGCATGCCAACCTTCGCGTTCGATGGATGACTATTCCCCCACGGAAAATTCTCAATCGCCGGGCAGGGATTGTGGCACAACTTCCCGGCTGCGGTGGACCAGATAGATCCCGGCGATGACGACCAGCCCTCCGATCCATTGGACGGGCTGGAGAGTTTCGCCCAAGAGCGGGATGGCCAGCAGGGCAGTCAGCACTGGCTGCCCCAGCATGGTCGGGGAGACGATCGAAGCCGGCAGGTGCCCGAGGGCGTACCCCATGGCCAGGTAGCCAGTCAATTGCGGCAGGAGAGCCGCGGCCAGGAACATCAGGTAGGTGTGCAGGGAATAGCCGGTCAGCGCCGAGCCTGTTGCCAGGCTGAGGATCAGCAGAAGTAGGGTGCTGCTCAGACTGCAAATCCAGACGTGGGAGAGCGTGTCGAAATGCTGGCGGCTGCGCTGGGAAAAAAGGAAAAAAACAGCGTAGAACATACCCGTCGCGAGAGCCAACAGATCCCCCCAGCCGATCACGGGGTGGCGCAGGAAATCGTAACTCAGCACGGCCAACGCACCGCCCATGGTCAGGACCAGGCCAAGCCAGAAAAGCCCTTTGGTCCGCTCCCTGAAGAACAGCCAGGCGGCCAGCGCCACCCACAGCGGGGCGGTATTCCCCAACAACGTGGCGTTAGCAGCGGAAGTATATTTCAGCGAGGTGTTCCAGACGAAATGGTCCAAGGCAGACCCCAGCCCAGCCAGGACCGGCAGCATCACGATCCCCCAACGCAGGCTGGTGGCCCGGGGTGTACGGTGCGTCCGAACCGTGTGGCGCAGGTAAAACGGTGTCAGGATCAGGGTGGCAATGCCGAGGCGGTAGAATCCCATCACTGGCGCCGGCGCATTTGCCCAGCGCACGAAGAAGGCAGCGAAGCCGAGACTCACGATGGTGACCCCCAGGGCAAGGTAGGGCAGGATTTTTCGGGTTGCAGGCATCGAGCGTCATTGTATCATGCCGCGGTGCGGAGCGTTCTACGCCGGCAATCGTAACGCAGCCTGCCAGGGGATGCGAGCCTAGCAAGGTGAGTCCGCTCATGTGCCAGGAAGAACCTGCCCGCCCGGCGGTTTCCGGTTGCAACCCCCTCCCGCCCGTGTTAGAATAACGTTACCTTTCACTGATCGGTAATGGAGTCTGAGATATGTCTGAGATGGTCGAAGTCGTGATTGACAGCGTACGCGTCAGCTTGATGTCTCCGCAGCGGGTGGTGGTACTGCGCCAGAAAGACATGGAACGTTACCTGCCCATCTGGGTCGGGCCGTACGAGGCCGAGTCCATCACAGTAGCGCTGCAGGAAGTGGAGATCAGCCGCCCGCTGACCCATGACCTGTTCAAAAATCTCCTGACTCTCCTTAATGGAAAAATATTACGCGTCGAGATCGTTGCTCTAAAAGAGGATATCTTTTACGGCAACATTGTTGCCGAAACAGAGGGGAAGATCATTAACATCGACTCGCGTCCGTCGGATGGTATCGCCCTGGCAGTGCGCACCCACGTCCCAGTCCTGGTCAATCAGGCAGTTATGGATGAAGCGGGTATTATCCCCGAAAAAAATATCCAGGAAGGGACTCCTCCTGAAACGGTCGAAAAAACAGCTCAGGGTGCGGAAGCCGAACCGGAGGACGAAAAACGCCTGGATGTTTTCGAGGACTTCCTGAAGAAACTTGGTACCGATAAAGGCGACAAAGAGAAACCACAATCATAGTGCGGACACCCCCTTTGGGGGGTAAACCCCGGTCCGCCCTACCGGATAAATCAAAGGCCGATATGTCTCCTCCCGAAGAGCCTGCCCTTAACCCCATCGAAGGGACCTCGCTCCCATCCACCCCACTAATCCCCCACAATCGCGAAGCCGAAGAAGCTGTTGTAGGGGCTGTGCTCATTAACCCCGAAGTCTATTACGACCTGGCCCAGTTCCTCCAGGCGGACGATTTCTACATTGTCCGGCACCGCTGGATCTGGGAGGCTTTCACCCGTCTGCACGAAAAACGCATCCCGCTGGATTTCCTGACCGTCACTGAAGAACTGGGGAGTGCCGGTCAACTGGCTGAGATTGGCGGTCCGGCCTATCTAACTGCGCTGCTCAACCAGGTACCGACCTCGCTGCATGCTGAGGCTTACGGACGGATGGTCGAGGCAGACGCCATCCGCCGGCGCATGTTGACCGCAGCCAACCAGATCGCCACCCTGGCATACAACGAGCGGGAGTCGGTCGAGAACATCATCGAGGAGTCGGAGAAGTCCATCTTCAACGTCAGCGAACGGCGGCTGCGTCACGATGTGCAGCCCATCCGTCAGGTGATGAGCGAAGTCTACGACCGCATAGGCGACCTCGCCAAGCGTCCCGAGGAGATCTTCGGCGTCCCGACCGGTTTCATTGACCTCGACCGCAAACTGATGGGCTTGCAGCCATCTGATCTGCTTATCATCGCCGGGCGTCCGGGTCAGGGCAAATCCGGCTTCCTGCTTTCAGTGGCGAAGAACGCCGCCCTGCTGCATAAGAAGCACGTGGCCATATTCTCTTTGGAAATGTCAAATGAGCAAGTTGCCCAGCGCCTGATAACCCAAATGACAGAAATCGACTCCCAACACTTGCGTACCGGAAAATTGGCTGAGGATGAGTGGCCGAAATTTACCCATGCAATCGAAGTTCTTTCCGACACGAATATTTACTTGGACGATACCCCTGCCATAACCCCGCTGGCCCTGCGCACCAAATGCCGCCGCCTGCACATGGAATACGGCCTCGACCTGATCATCCTCGACTATATCCAGTTGATGAGCGGCGATACGCGCACCGAGAACCGCGTCCAGGAAGTCTCGTATATCACGCGCAACCTGAAGGTGCTGGCCCGCGAATTGAACGTCCCGGTGCTGGCTGCCGCGCAGTTAAGCCGCGCCGTCGAGCAGCGCACCGATAAGAAACCAGTTTTATCCGACTTGAGGGAATCGGGTTCCATCGAGCAGGATGCCGATATCGTCATGTTCATCTACCGGCCTGACCAGTATGAGAAGGACGGCAAGCCGAATGTGGCCGAAATTATTGTTTCCAAGCACCGCAATGGTCCCACCGGCAGCGTGGAACTGGTTTTTTTGAGCCACCTGGCCAAGTTTGTGGACGCGGCAACGCGCAGCATCGATTTATCACAAGCCTAGCGCTCCCAGCGGCGTCTTCGCGGGGCACATTACCCCCGAAGGGTACACTAAAGGAGCCGCCAAGGACAGCGCGGGAGCAAAATGAACTTCAAAGGCTTCACCGATTCCGAAACCTTCACCCAAATCCCCGACTCGTTCTTCCGGCAATTGCTAAATGAGATTGCCGAGGCGGACGAGTTGAAGGTCACGCTCTACGCCTTGTGGCGCTTTGAGCACATGGAGAGCCGCGTCCGCTTTTTACGGGAACAGGATTTCGCCGGGATTG
>JBGPQK010000078.1:0-10561 GCA_041489005.1 Anaerolineae bacterium | reverse complement strand
GTTCAGAATGCTGGCAAAGTGCTAACCCACCGGCAACTCGTCCATGCAGTGTGGGGCACCAGCTACGAAGCGGATGCGCATCTGTTACGGGTGAACATCAGCAACTTGCGTCGAAAAATTGAGGCTGATCCAGCCCGACCGTGCTATATCGTAACAGATGCGGGCGTTGGGTATCGTCTAAGGGCAAATTGAATGCCTGTCACCGACCGGTAACACGGCCAACTGACAGGGATTGTCAAAAAAAAGGTAAAGAATGATTTTTTCTATTGCATTGCTTATCGTGATCGGCTTTATTGCATTTCGCATCTCACCGGTCGAGAAACAAGAACATGCTCACATCCATGGCGCCGGGCAGATCGGTCTGCTGGCCGCGCTGGCCCTGTTTGGAGTGGACTACTTCACCTCGTATTTTTATGCTACCGGTGAAATGTTAAACGCTTTGCACCCCTATGGGTTGGAACACTGGGGATACATCGCCGCGGCGATTATCGCCTTCGGTAATATTTGCTTCGGCATGCTTTACATTTACTCGCTTGGCACCTTCAATGAGGGCGGTGGTGCGTACACAGCCTCGATGCGGTATCTGGCACCCGGCTTGAGTCTGGTGGTGGCAGTCGTACTCATTCAGGATTACATACTGACCATCGTGGTTTCGGCGCTCAATGGCGGCGACCAGTTGCTTTCAATTCTGAACCTGTATGGGAAATACTGGTGGCTGCATTTCCTGATTGGCGCCATCCTGGCTGGCATCACTTACTGGTTGACCATCCGAGGACGCGGCGAATCTGCGCGCATTGTCTTCTTGATGCTGGGTATCTTCATCCTGCTCACCATCACCTTGTTCATCGGCCTGATGTTAGCCCACCTCAAGGGTATCCCGCCTACGGCAGCCGTTACCCCCATTATTCACACCACCAGCATCTGGCAGGCGCTTTACCATTTGCTGACTGCTTCAATGAAGGGCATGGTTGCCCTGAGCGGCCTTGAAGCAATGTCCAACGGCATTCAGTTTGTCATCCACGAGGATGCCGGGATTGTCAAATGGGGCAAGAAGCGTCTGCCGCGCCTGAAAAAATTGTGGAATTTCTACAGCGGGAAATCTGGCATCGGGCGCTTCGTCCAGACCTCTTTCCTTTTCTACGGCGGGCTGACCACGTTTATGCTCACCGCATTTGCCATCCGTTTCAATGTCTATGATGGCACGCTGGGCCGGAGCCTGGTCGGCAACCTTGCCTTCATCGGCTTCGACCAGATCCCTGGCGGGATAATCCTCTTCTGGGTTTACCAGGTGCTGGCAGTCTTATTGCTCGCCGCAGCCTCAATGACTGCCCTGCAGGATCTGCAAGCCACTGCCTGGCGTGATGTTGCCATCGGGGAGATCCCGGAGATTGTCGTTTATCGTAACCCACAGGGGACATTCACCCGGTCGGTGACGGCGGGATTCATCATTGCTGTCGGCCTGATGCTGCTCGTGCGCGGCCGGACCTCGGTCGCTATTCCGTTTTATGGGGTAGGCGTGTTCATGCCCATTATGGTAATGGGTTTTGCCATCCGTAAGCACATCCAGAAAACCTCCACAGGGAAGAAACGCGTCTGGGGTACCCGCGCGGCTGGAGGAGTTGGCATCCTTGCTGCGGCGGTATTTGTTGGCCAGATCGTCGGAAAATGGACCGAAGGAGGCTGGGTGGTGTTGATTACCTTCAGCTTGCTGGTCCTGTTAGCGAATGCCCTTCTGCTCTCTCCCATTGGTCAGCGTGACCCAAAGACCATCCATCGTATCGTGCGCGAAAAAGCCCGCGTCCAGGGCTCAATGGCATCCATCGTGGAATGGCAGTCGCTGAAGATGCAGGAATACCGCTACACCTCATTGATCTTTTTGAGCAAATTTTTCGGACTCTTTGGGATTCGCCGCCCTGTTACATCTCCCCAACCTATTCCAGCCGGAGATTATGACCACGCCCTGCATGTAGACCACCCCGGAGCCCCGTCTCTGCTCCAGCAATACCTTGAAAGTGCGCCAAGACAACCGAAGCTGGGCGGCGCTCCCAAACAGGTTACTCCAGGCAATGAAGAAGGAAAAGGTGAATAAAGGCTTCAAGGATTTGATTAGAACCTGGCAACAATAGATGCCAGGTTCTTTTTGTTATTGATATTGTTGTTGGAGAAGCTTCGACGCTGCGGACTGATCCACCAGCCAGCGTACGACACCATTGATCGGATCCACTTTGCACCCTGGTTATTCGTGTGTACATCTTCTTCGGGATTAAAGCTCATGCCAGCGCCACCGTGTACCGGTTCCCGGTCTCGACCTGAGCATGTCGAAGGGTCCGGAGAACGTTGCCCGCCAGGCGGACAATTGCCTCCGCGGCATGTTCCGCTTAAGACGAGGCGACCGGTGCGACTTCAATTTCCGGTAGTCCCGGTTTCAGGACGAGGCCGCAGGAGGTATATCCTGCTTGTCTGTACAACCCAATCGCCAGCGGTTACCGTCACGCGAGAGCAATTGGTCCGCCTCGCCGGGTCCCCAACTGCCGACCGGATAGATGGCGAGTGGTGGGTCATTATCCGCTTCCCAACCCTGGATGATCGGGTCCACCATTTTCCAGGAGGCCTCGATGCCGTCGCTGCGGGTGAAGAGTGAAGCGTCCCCATCCATTGCTTCAAGCAATAGACGCTCGTAAGCCTCTGGCAGGGAGCCGGTGAACAAGGAAGCATAATGGAAATCCATATCCACCGAGCGCATCTCCTGGGTGGAATCGGGGAGTTTGGCTTCGAAGCGTAGATGGATTCCTTCGTCAGGCTGGATGCACAGAGAGAGGATATTAGGGGTGAAATCGCTGCCCTCCGGCAGATGGAACATCAAATGAGGGGGGCGCTCGAATTCGATGATGATCTCGGAGGTCTTGCGCGCCATTGCCTTGCCGGAGCGCAGGTAGAACGGCACGCCCTGCCAGCGCCAGTTATCAATATTTAGTTTGAGCGCCGCGAAGGTGGGCGTATGCGAACCGGGAGCAACGCCATCTGTCTCCCGATAACCGGCGTACTGTCCGCGCACCGTATCAGCCAGCGCGACCGGGCGGATACTCTCGAACACTTTCGCCTTCTCATTGCGGACAGCATCAGCGCTGAACGAACTGGGCGCTTCCATCGCCACCAGTGCCAGCAGTTGCAGCAGGTGGTTTTGGAACATATCCCGCATCACCCCAGCCTTGTCGTAATAGCCTGCGCGGTGAGCCACGTCCACCGTCTCTGATACGGTCACCTGCACATTGTTAACGTAGCGGCGGTTCCAGACTGGTTCGAATATAGTGTTGGCGAAACGAAAGAAAAGGATGTTCTGCGCTGTCTCTTTGCCAAGATAATGGTCAATGCGATAGACCTGGTTCTCGTCGAAAACAACGTGGACGGCGCGGTTGAGTTCCAGGGCAGACGCCAGGTCGCGGCCGAACGGCTTTTCGATGACGATCCTCCGCCACACATCCACGCCAGGGCTTTGTTTCGCCATTCCCGCCGCGCCCAGTTCGCCGACAACGATGGCGTAATGCTCCGGCGCAGTGGCAAGATAATATAACCGGTTGGACGGCCCGCCTTCCAATGCTTGCAGGGTTGTTTCCAGTTTCGGGAAATCAGCCGTGACATCGAGATTGCCTTGAAAGTAATGCAGCCTGCTGGCGAATTTGCCCCAGACGGTGGCGTCGTAACTCTCCGCGCTGAATTTTGCCACCCCCTCCCGCAGAGCGGCGCGAAAGGTGTCATCGGTGTAGGGACGGCGCGCAAACCCGACCACGTTCACGCGCTCCGACAGGCGCCACTTCTTGAAACTGTTGTAAAGAGCCGGGATCAACTTGCGCGAGGTCAGGTCGCCGGAACCGCCGAAAATGACAATGGTGGTGGGAATACTATCCATAGAGCCTTCCTTTTTTGTCTCGCCCTTTAAGATACTCATTGTAACTTAAAACCCCAATTTCTCACCATGGACTAATGATTTTTTATATTGACCTCGCTCCTATTTACTCTTACAATACCTCCATGGGTTTTGCCTGCCAGTATTATGCTGGATTCTTTCGCCCCGATCACGACCCGCCGTGCGCAGTAGAATGGACCACGAGCCTGCCGCGGTTTTTTTGATGCGTTCCTACCCCTTAACCGTTTCTCTCCCTGTTTATTGGAGGAACAATGACAGCTTTACCTTTCCTTTCCAAGCGTGCACCAGCTTTCGCCGATATCCCTGATGAAAAGTGGAATGACTGGCGCTGGCAATTGAGCCACCGCCTGAATTCAGCGGAAGAAATCGAAAAAATTATCTCCCTGACCGAGTCCGAACGAAAAGCGCTCAGCGCAGTGCATCTCTTCCGCGTGGACGTGACTCCTTATTTTGTTTCTTTGATTGATCCCAACGATCCAGACGATCCCATACGCAAACAAGTTATACCCACCGACCGTGAAATGGTCTCTTTCACAGCGGAAATGGAAGACTCTTTGGCCGAGGATAAGCACTCGCCGGTACCGGGCCTGGTCCATCGTTACCCAGATCGGGTGCTGATGCTGGTAACCACGCAGTGCGCCTCGTATTGCCGCTATTGCACACGTGCCCGCATTGTTGGCGACCCGGCGGCGCAGTTCTCACGCCACGAATTTGATATGCAAATAGAATACCTTAAAAAAACACCCCAGGTCCGGGACGTATTGCTTTCGGGTGGCGACCCGCTCGTTTTAGCCCCAAAGGTCCTGGAGGAAATTCTCACACGTTTGCATGAAATCCCGCATATTGAGGTTGTCCGCATCGGCTCGCGCGTTCCGGTCTTTATGCCACAGCGCATCACCGACGATCTGTGCGATATGCTTCAGAAATATCACCCGCTGTGGTTGAATATCCATGTCAACCATTCGAACGAAATCACCAAGGAACTGGCTGAGGCCTGCGATAAGCTGACCCGGGCTGGAATCCCGCTTGGTAACCAGACTGTGTTGTTGGCGGGCGTCAACGATAATGTTCACATCCAGCGCAAACTAGTACAGGACCTGGTGCGCATCCGCGTGCGCCCGTACTATCTCTACCAGTGCGACCTGGTTCATGGCGCCGGGCACTTTCGCACCCCCGTAGCCAAGGGAATAGAGATTTCGGAGGGCTTGCGCGGACATACTTCCGGTTACGCGGTTCCGCAATTCATCGTGGACGCCCCCGGAGGCGGAGGTAAAATCCCGATCTCGCCCAACTACCTGCTTTCAATGTCAGATCATAAAATCATTCTGCGCAACTATGAAGGTTACATTTCCACCTATGAAGAACCGACCGATTACAACCCAGCTATGGCTGCCAAGTACAAGGGTCTCAAACGCCCCGAACCGGGTCAGGAAGGGATAACAGCTTTGTTGGATGGCGAGAAGATGTTCATCAAGTCCGAAGGCTTTGACGAAATCCACGACCGGCATGGCATCCAGCACCGTCTTAAGGATGATTCAAAATGGAAACCACTGGGCATTGGACCCGGCGACGAAAAGGAATAACGGATACCTTATGAACTATCGTCACCTTGGCAGATCAGGGCTGCAGGTCAGCGAACTCTCATTTGGTTCCTGGGTCACCTTTGGCAGCCAGATGGGCGAAGAGCTAGCCGGCGAGTGCATGGCTGCCGCCTACGCGGCGGGGGTCAACTTCTTTGACAATGCCGAGGTGTATGCCCGGGGTCAATCCGAAAGTATGATGGGGAGCCTGCTCAAGAAATTATCCTGGCGGCGCGGCAGCTACCTAGTCTCCACCAAATTCTACTGGGGCTTGAACGATGGGCCAAACGAGAAGAACACGCTCAACCGCAAGCGGCTGTTGGAAGCGATGGATGGCTCACTCAAACGCCTACAACTGGATTACGTGGACCTGGTCTTCTGCCACCGCCCGGACCCGACAACCCCCATCGAAGAGACCGTCTGGGGGATGCACGATATTGTCTCACGCGGAAAAGCTGTTTACTGGGGCACATCGGAGTGGAGCGCGGCGGAGATTATGGAAGCCTGGCATATAGCGGACAAACATCACCTGCACAAACCGGTTATGGAACAGCCGCAATACAATATGTTTGACCGCCAGAAGGTCGAGCATGAGTACAACCGTCTTTACCAAGATATAGGGTTGGGTATTACCACCTGGAGTCCGCTTGCTTCCGGCTTGCTGACCGGTAAATACAACGATGGCATTCCCGCCGGCAGCCGCCCCACCCTGAAGTATTACGAATGGCTCATGCCTGCCCTGACGGATGCGAAACGAATAGACAAGGTTAGGAAATTAGCCCCCATCGCTGCTGACCTGGGCATCAGTATGGCGCAAATGGCTCTAGCCTGGTGCTTGAAAAACCCCCATGTGAGTACGATCATCACTGGCGCCAGCCGTGTGGAACAGGTCAGCGAGAATATGAAAGCCCTCGATACCGTGGAAAAACTCACCCCCGAAGTCATGGCACATATTGATGACGTTCTGGGTAATAAACCACAGTCAGATGAGTGAAAAAATCACTCAGCCTGAAGAGTAACCAAACCCATACCCAGTAATATGAGAGCCGGGATTGCTTCCGGCTCTCATATTACTAAAACCTTTGTGTAACTCCGTGGCCTTTCTGTTTAGGCCTTCTTAACCTTCCCGGCAGCCGCGAAACCGGCGTCGAGCGCCTTGTGGTTCATCTCCTCGGTCCCATGTGGGGCGCGGGCGATGATGGCTTTTTCCAGAGCCTGCCGCGTGACCACTCCCGTCAGCCCGACCAACACGCCCAGGGCAACGGTATTGGCCGTAATGATCTTGCCGGTTGTCTCAAACGCCATTTTCGTAATGGGCAGACGGATGGCTTTCGGAGCGCCGCTGGAATCCACTTTGTCTGCGTCTACAATGAGCAGGCCAGTCGGCTTGACGGTGAAGCCAAATTTTCTGAACGCCTCCTGGCTCAATGCAACCACCACGTCTGGTTGCAGGACTTCGGGGTGGTCAATCTCACCTGACGAGATGATGACTTCGGACTTGCTTGCGCCGCCGCGCGCTTCCGGTCCATAACTCTGCGACTGGACGGCGTTCTGGCCTCCGTAGATGGTGGCCGCTTCGGCCAGAATGATACCGGCCAGGATCATGCCCTGCCCGCCTTCGCCAGCCAGCCGGACCTCGGTCCGGTCGAGGATCCCGCCGCTCCGTGCTGGAACCGGGACTACCTTGTTCTTTGCAGGGTCGGACATTTTCCTGGTCATAGCTCACCTCCCTGGACGCGGGTAATCAAATTGGCATAAACCTGCGTATACTGCGGGCGCTCGATATCTATGAATTTTCCGCGCACAATTTTGGTATTGGCAGCCTGTTCTTCCGGCGTGAGCTTGTCAAGAGCGGATTTGGGGATACTGTTGTCTTTCAGGGCGCGCATCATATCTGTGGCGGTGCCGAGCTTGTTCAGGCGGCCGAAGGTGGTATGGCAGTAGGAGACTGCCTCAATCACGCTGAACCCGTCCTTGGCGATGGCCTCAGCCAGGTACTTGTCCAGCTCGAGGGCGTGGTAGACGGTGGAGCGGGCAACATAGGAGGCGCCGGCGGCGATGGCCAGTTCGCAGATCGGGAAGGGTGGCTCAATGTTGCCATAGGGAGCAGTGGTAGCGCGTCCGCCCAGTGGGGTGGTCGGGCTGTACTGGCCGCCGGTCATGCCGTAGATGGCATTATTGACCACCAGGGCGGTGATGCCCAGGTTGCGCCGGGCAGCATGAATGAAGTGGTTGCCACCGATGGCGAGTGCATCGCCATCGCCCATGATGGCGATGACTTTCATATCAGGACGGGCGATCTTCAGGCCGGTGGCAAAGGCCAGGGCGCGCCCGTGAGTGGTGTGCAGGGTATTGAAATCCAGGTAGCCCGGCATACGCGCGGTACAGCCAATGCCAGCCACCAGGGCCACATTGTCGTTATCCAGGCCGAGGTGATCAATGGCGCGGATGAGAGCGCCCATCACAATACCAATGCCACAGCCGGAGCACCAGATGGTGGGGAATTTCTTTTTCTTGCTGAGTTTCTGAAGCGTCTCGCTGCATTCAAACCAGTCCGACTGTGGGATGAGCGCTTCTTCGGATTCCTGGGTGTAGGCTTTCAAAATGGTTTCGTCCATGACTTAGGCCTCCATCGCGTCCAGGACCATCTGCGGCGTGACCATCTCGCCATTGGCGCGGACAACCCGCTTGACCTTTTTTCGTCCGACTATGCGCTCGACTTCGTAGGCCAGTTGTCCCAGGTTCATCTCCGGGACGATGATCCGGTCAACGCGATCGCCCAGGGCTTCCACTTGTTTCTCGGGGAAAGGCCAGATGGTGAACAGGGTCAGCATATCCACTTTTTTACCCTGTGCACGGGCTAACTTCAAAGCATGACGCGCCGTGCGGGCTGATGCGCCGTAGGACAGGAAGGCAACCTTCGCACCGGCCTGAACATCTTCTTCGATAAGTATAATGTCGTCCCTGTGGTTATCCAGTTTGGTGTTGACGCGTTCCAGCCAGGGGTCAATCTCGTCCAGGCGCTGGGTGGGGAATCCGTTCTCATCATGGAATAGGCCGGTGATGTGATAACGGTAGCCAACGCCAAACGGTGCCAACGGCGGGACCCCGTCTGCAGTGTTGCGGAAGGCTTTGTAGGTTGAGGGTGACTCGGTCACCTTGTGCTCGAAAATCTTGATAGTCTTGAAATCGGGCAGATCGACCGGTTCACGCATGTGTCCGACGATCTCGTCAGCCAGTAAAATGACCGGAGTGCGGTACTTCTCGGACAGGTCGAAGGCTTTCACCGTCAGGTCAAAAGAATTGCGGACGGAGATCGGGCTGAGGGCAATGATGGGATGATCGCCGTGCGTGCCCCAGCGGGCTTGCATCACGTCACCCTGGGAGGCAGCGGTGGGCTGGCCGGTCGAAGGTCCAAGACGCTGCACGTTCACAATCACACACGGGATCTCGGTCATGGCCGCGTAGCCGATGTTCTCCTGCATGAGCGAAAACCCGGGGCCGCTGGTGGCGGTCATCGACTTAAGCCCGCCGACACGCGCCCCGATGATGGCGGCCATGCTGGCGATTTCGTCTTCCATCTGAATGAATTTTCCGCCTACTTTTGGTAGTTCACGAGACAGAATCTCAGCCACTTCCGTGGACGGGGTAATGGGATAGCCCGCATAAAAACGACAACCGGCAGCAATAGCACCCCAACCGATGGCGTCGTTACCTTGCATCAATTTGACAGCCAAGACGACCTCCTTGCCGGGATGGTTCCCACGCCGTTCGATAAATCATGGGAGTCAGTCCAATAGAGAATTAATCCAACTTCCTGACCACGATTGCCAGATCAGGGCAGTGGGTATCGCAGAAATGGCATGCGGTGCATTTCTCCGGAGCCACAATACGCGGGTGGTTTTCATCTTCATCCATGGCAAGGACCTTGGGAGGGCAGAATTCGACGCAAATGCGACAGCCTTTACACCAGGTGGCATAGATAAGAACCTCACCGCGCGGACCTTTTTTGGCAGGCAGAGCCACGTTCTGCGCTTGGCCTGGAATCGCAATTAAATCAGCCATGAATCACCTTTTACGCTTGGGGAATGGATTAGTACGACTTGATTGTAGCCGATTTGAGGTGCGTTGGTAATAGAAGAATGTATTAATTCGATAATAACATCCGTTCTTATATTCTGGACCGAATTGTAGCTGTATAATGGAGGGAGAACCCCTACAAATTTGCCAAGGAGGGCACCATGTTCATCCAGAAAGACGATTGGAAAAAAGAGAAGCACATGCCGGTCATCGAAGTCCCGGCGCAGGTTAAAGCGGGCGAGGCCTTTCAAGTGAAGGTCAGCATCGGGAAGGAAATCCCACACCCGAATACTACAGAGCATCACATCGATTGGATAGACCTGTACTTCCATCCGGAAGGGGAGAAATTCCCGCACCAGGTGGGACACTTCGCCTTCACCGCCCACGGCGAGGCGGTAGCAGGCCCGAATCAGGGCCCGGTCTACACGGACCCGCAACTGGTTGTCACCCTGAAAGTATCCAAGCCGGGTACGTTCCATGCCCTGGCGCTGTGCAACATTCACGGGCTGTGGGAGAGCGAGAAGGGGGTAATGGTAACCATCCCAAGCGCTGTGCTTGATAAGCCTGCGTAATAACTACCTACAAGAGAGAATTAACAACAAAGAATGCGTCCACTCTGGGACGCGTTCTTCTTCTGGTGGGGGGGCGGGATTCGAAGATTCTTCCCTCCCGGGGGCTCGCAGCTGAAACGAAAGCCGCGCCCTAACCGGACGCAGTTCTCCATGGCGGGGCTTCGGCGCTTCGCAGCGCCGGAACAGCCGATGGCGGCTTGACGCCGCCTCGGCCAGGGGCTGCAGACGCGAAAACGCGCCCTTGCGGGCGCGTTCTTCTTCTGGCGGGGAGGGCGGGATTCGAACCCGCGGCTGAGTTTTAAGTCCCAGCACTCACTTAGCAGGCGAGCCCAATCGGCCACTCTGGCACCTCCCCATATGCAGTTATTAAATCCCGGAAGATGGTAAGGCGGAGGGAGAGGGAT
>JBGPQK010000077.1:0-10905 GCA_041489005.1 Anaerolineae bacterium | reverse complement strand
TCTCACCGTTTCGGGGTCATACATCTGCTCTGCTTCCAAGGCATATCTCTCCTGTTCTTCTTCGCTGAAGCCTTCGAACAATCCTTTTGCATTCATGTTTTCATTTCCTTTCAAATGGTCAATGGTGTTATTAACAGTCTGGATCAGGTGCTTCAGCCGTTCAACTCGTCCCTGCAATGCCTCTTTGTGGGACCGGAGGGTGGTCAGAACGTCGAATTCGGGATTATCCACGATGGCTTTGATATCGTCGAGGCTCAGATCCAGTTCGCGATAGAAAAGGATTTGCTGGAGTTTCAGCAATACCTCTTCTCCATAGTATCGGTAGCCATTTGCCCCCACCGAAGACGGCTTGAGCAGCCCGATCTGATCGTAGTAATGCAGGGTGCGGATGCTGATACCTGCCAGTTTCGATAGTTGTTTAACAGTATACACATTTACCTCGTACATAATATAAACCCTGACGTAAGGTTAATGTCAAGGGGGAAATCTTATTCTCTAGGAATCGCACTTCCGGGGTAAATCGGAAAAAGGCTATATAATAAAGGCACTTGAATTTTCTTGAATTCTGATTGTGAGATGCTGGGAACCAATACCTGCCCGTACTGCAATAACGGGAAAGAGTTGGCGGTAGTCGAGCAATGGTGCATCCCCTTCGGAGGCTACTGCAGCGGAGTTCCCTTCGGGGTCGAGTTCCACTAGTCTCGGACATTTCGAGAAAACTTGTTTGCATGAAAGGAGAAGCAGCCATGAGTGAAAGTGGAAAAAAAGATAAAGGCAAAAAACAACCGAGGAAGAAACCCGAACACAGTTTGAAGGAGAAACGAAAATTGAAGAATGAAAAAAAGCACAAGGATAAATTCTTACCCATTTGATGCATTTCGCACGGCACCCCATTACTTGAGAAAGATGGAGGGATTGTTTCCGGGGTTGCTTGCTGTGAGCTTTTCGTTGAAGGGAAGCGGAAGCGTTTGGATGATTGCCCCACGCTTGCGGCACTACGATCGTACGGCGTATACTGTAGATTAACCAGACAGCCTGGTTGACATGTGTCAAACCAGGCTGTCGGTCTTTTTAAATTTTCTTCAGGCGGACCCGACGGGATTCGAACCCGCGATCTCGGCCTTGACAGGGCCGCATGTTTGGCCGCTACACCACGGGTCCAGAAGCGGGCTGAATATACCATACCGGTTTTGCTGCGTCAAGGCGAACCGGCTCCATAAACTGACGGATCTACCGGAGTCTGTCCGGATGGGTCATGGACGTAAACGGTGTCGCCAACATTGGCCCAATCATAGAGCCAGTGTGAATCGCCAATCGACATATTGACGCAGCCATGGCTCATTTTATATCCAAACTTGTTATGCCAGTATGCGCCATGCAGGGCCCGTTCTTCATCAAAATACATCGTCCACGGCACATCTTCCAGGTAGTAGAAGTCGTCCGGGATGCTGTTGCTCATGGTTGTTGTTTCCAGTTTATGGCGGATTTGGAACACACCAGGACGCGTCCAGAAACGATCTATGCCGGTGGAAACCATCGTAGCGAAAATGAGGCGGTTATTGTCATAGACGGTAACGGTTTGTTCGAACAGGTTGACTTCGATCCAGCGGCCTCCTGCAACCCCTTCGGGTGGCGAGGTGGCCGGATCCACCCGGGAGATTTGGCGCGAATCCACCCATTCGCCAGGTCCGATCAAGTTCCAGGTCAGGTTATCCGCACTTTGCATTGCGAAGATTTGTACCACTTCAAAGCGGTAATGGTAAACCCCGCTTTTTGGGCCGTTCACACCGGGGGTAGTACTAGATTGGATTTCCCCCAGAACCCACCCAAAGGCATTGCGCGGCGTGGTACTGAACAGTAGGCCCTGAAAAAGCGGGGTGAACCGGGCCAGGCGGCCGCCATAGGCGCGGATCCAGTTGCCGGAGCGTAGTCGATAAAAGGTGTCCCCGTTGGATTTCACCAATTCTACATAGGAGACATACAAATGATTACTTGGATATAGATGAAGACCTGACGATTGGTTTGCATCGGCTGCGTCCAGGGATGAATAGAAAGGTGTTCCGTTATCGCCGATCTTGAAATACTGGTAGGGAGTGTCATTTAGAGTGGCAGGTGGGTTGTAGGCTGGTAAGGATAGGATGGGATAAGGAATGCCGATCGCAGCGATTTGACTCAAATACTCGGATGGGCCGAGCGGCAGGCAGCCATCCGGTGCAGTCACATAAATCCCTGGCGGGCAGACGACGGACCCAGAGTCCGGCTCGAGCTCCGACAGCCTCCCGCTTTGAGCCGCGACGATCGTTCTGTTCAAAGGCAGGCTTCCCAGCAGAAAAAGGACGACAAATATAGTGGTCAGAATACGGCGCATAAGGGATACCTTTTTTGACGGAAAAAGATTATAGCATATTTTCCATGCTGACTATTTTGTAAGCCGCCAATCGCATATTATACCGGTTAGGTAACTTGACACATTATCTGCCCTGTGCTAAATTTATATCAGGTTACAAGGAGGCAGTCTTGGCTAGGAATCGCTCCCAACTTATGGTTGACCGCTTGCGGGAACTTCATGCATCTTCAACCGATACTGAGGCCTCGGCGGTTATAAGTGTCGATGGGTTGACCATCGCCTCTGCCCTGCCGCAGGGTGTGGAAGAAGACCGGGTCTCCGCCATGTCGGCTGCCATGCTCTCGCTGGGTGAGCGAATTGCGAACGAACTGGGACGCGGATCTCTGGAACAAGTGTACATCAAAGGAGAGAAAGGCTATGTTGTTCTGATGTCAGTGGGCAAAGAAGCGGTGCTCACGGCATTGGCACGCGAGCATTCCAAACTTGGCCTGATCCTCCTCGATATGCGCCGCGCTGCCGAAGATCTGGCGAAACTCATTTAAGGTTGTAGAGACTATGCAGCAAATCCCAAAAAGTGGTTACTATTACGCCAATAGGTTCACTCGCATCGCTTTGGAAGCCTATGAAGGGATGATCGGGAAAAATGGCCTCAATGCCATTTTGAACCTGGCAGGCTTGAGCTCTTTGATTGACAACTATCCTCCCGATGACCTCGAGCGCCAATTTGACTTTGCTGATTTCACAGCCATCCATATTGGGTTGGAAGAGATGTACGGTCCACGCGGCGGGCGCGGGCTGGCTTTGCGCGCCGGACGTGCCACCTTCAACGACGCCCTTAAGAATTACGGTGCATTGGCAGGCATTGGTGACCCTGCATTCAAGATCCTTCCCCTCCTGGCTAAGGTCCGCATATGCCTTCCAGCCGCGGCCAAAATCATCTCTGAGGTTACTGACCAGCAATCTACCGTGAACGAATCGGACAGTGCGTTCATTTGGACGATCCAGCGCTGCCCAATCTGTTGGACCCGCCAGGGCGCCGATAACCCGGTCTGCTCACTGTCGACAGGTCTGCTCCATGCAATGCTCACATGGGTCTCAGATGGATTGGAATTTCACATCGACGAATCAAAGTGTTGTGCGGTGGGTGATACCGTTTGCGAGTTCGTTATTCAAAAAGAACCCATTTCCTGAGTCGCCTGTCCGAAAAGAAACCGAAGATCACCATCTGGGTATATTGCACTCAAGGAATACCTTTTTTTCAAATACCTTTGTTATTCTCAAGTTATTCCTCTTGTACAAGGGGCAGGTGGAGCCCACACGGTACTGCACAGAGAAGGAAACCTGATTTGCTGCTGAAGGTCCATGTAATTGATCGATAATTGTTCCCGGTTATAAGCAAGAAGCAGTAGTTCAGTAATTTATACAGGGAGTAGTATTTGCGTATCGTTGTCATCATTCCAACATATAACGAAGCGGAGAACCTTCCCAAATTGGTCTCCGCTTTATTTGCGCTTCCATTGGACGCAAACATCCTGATCGTAGATGATAACAGTCCCGACGGCACTGGCCGCATTGCTGATGACCTGGCTGCCGCGAATCCTAAACGGGTACAGGTAATGCATCGCCCCGGGAAATTGGGACTGTCTTCAGCTTACCTCCAGGCGTTCCGCACTCTGTTCGTGAACTCCGTGGATGCCATTGGCCAGATGGATGCCGATTTCTCCCATGACCCGGCTGCACTGATGGAGATGGTAAAGCGTCTCGAAACCTGTGACTTCGTGCTTGGGTCTCGTTACACCCCTGGTGGCAGCACCGATGTCCGCTGGCCCATCTGGCGGAAAGGGCTCTCGGCTTGGGGGAATTTCTACGCTCGCAGTATTCTGGGCATGCCCCTGCGAGACGTGACCACCGGATTTCGTCTCTGGCGACGCGAAACGCTCCAGGCGATGCCATTGGAACGCGTTAAAGCCAGCGGGTATACATTTCTGGTCGAGATGGCTTACCTAGCCTGGTGTTTGCAATTCAAGATCGGCGAAGTCCCCATCTATTTTGCGGACCGGCGTTGGGGAAAATCGAAAATGTCGTTCAAGATCCAGGTCGAAGCCGCCGCGCGGGTGTGGCAGGTCTTGTGGACTTACCGGGACCTGAGGCGTGCGGGTCAAAGGGCAAGAGTGGGAAATAAGGGTTTGTAGTAGCTGTTTATGAACTGTTGTTCAAAAACATGAAAGCACTCCGGGTATTGCCAAGATGAGGCAGTAAGATGGTGGTGTTGGGAGAGCTTCACTCTCCTGACACCACCATTTCTATCCTTTATCACGGATATTATCAAAGATTCGGTCTTATTGTCTCATTTGCCCATAAAGGCAACGATATTATTATATTGAAATGTAGAATATCGGATATTCGCGAATCATCAGGATGGAAGGATATTAGATGGCAAAAGAGAAATATTACCTGGGTCTATTCCACACTGCATTTAGGCGGTTGACCCCATGCCTGATTGGGATCTTCCTCTTTTCTTACCTTCTTACCGCCTGTCTTCCGTTGGAACCTGTTCCGGTTTCTCCCACGTTGCCTGGAGGTAGTGTAATTCCGGTGGACACTCCCGAACCGGCCGTGACAGCATTACCTCCTGGATTATGGATGGACTTGACTATTCCGAACCAACTTAGGCAAATTGCCCTCGCAGCCGATATACCTTTAGCCTCCTCTTCCCCGTCTGCAACCACCCGGTTGGTTCTGACAGACTCTCGGAATCTACCTTCTGATTTTTATCCCATCACTTGGATCTATGCTTTCGTTGCTCCCTTCCCGACTTTGACAGAGGGTGTGGGCACAGATGATATCCGTCTCGCATGGGGTGGAAACCCTGCTCCTGCTTTGGCGGGTAGTCAGTTATGGATGGATGAATCCACTCTTGCAGTATTTACTGCTCTATGGGGTGAGCCGGGGTTGGATGCTGTAAATACTGCACCTGCTGATATTTTGAGGGAGACGCTTTGGTCCTCTCAGAAACCGGGTTTTGCCATAATTCCCTTTGAGAATCTGGAGCCTCGTTGGAAAGTATTGACGGTGGGTGGGCAGTCGCCTATCCATAAGGAATTCGAACCGTCTGCTTATCCTCTTACAGTGACCTTTGCCTGCGTTGGAAAGGATTGTTCGAACTTGAACTTGCCAGGATCCAACCGCGATTCATCCAAACTGACCGTGGTAGTGATGACCGGTGTCACCGCGCTGGTACGCGGAACAGCCTGGACGATGGAACAAAAGGGTATCCTTTACCCCGGTCGGGATATCCGTGATTGGCTCCGCAAGGCCGACATTACTCACATCAGCAATGAAATACCCTTTGCCCAAAACTGTCCTTACCCTGATCCAAATCAAGAAGCGATTGCGTTTTGCAGCGACCCGCGCTATATAGAATTGCTCGAAGATGTCGGCGCCGACGTTATCGAAATGACCGGCAATCATTTCCAGGATTGGGGTTCGAGCGCTGCCTATAATACGATAGACATGTACCGTCAGCGGGGTTTATTGTATTACGGGGGTGGTTCTGATCTGGCTGATTCTCAAAAGCCTGTCGAGATTGAGTCTAACGGAAACCGTATCGCTTTCATCGGGTGCAACGCCTCCGGTCCAGATTATGCCTGGGCTACGCCATCCCAGCCAGGAGCGGCGCCATGTGGAGACTTCACCTGGATGGTAAATGAAATTGCCCGCTTGCGTTCAGAAGGTTTTCTTCCCATTGTCACATTTCAGTATTACGAATACTACACTCCTGAGCCGCGCCCAAACCAGGTGCATGATTTCGAATTGGTGGCGGATGCAGGCGCAATAATTGTCAGTGGAAGCCAGGCACATGTGCCACAGGCGATGGAATTCTACAATGGTACGTTTATCCTTTATGGGCTCGGAAACCTTTTTTTTGACCAGATGTTTTATCAGATTGGAAATGTCATGTCTACCGATACACGCCAGGAATTGATTGCGCGACATATCTTTTACGATAACAAGTACATAAATACGGAGTTGCTGACCGCCATGTTGGAGGACCGTTCGCGCCCACGCCCGATGACTGGGCAGGAGCGGGTCGAGTTGTTGAATAAACTCTTTTCCGTTTCCGGGTGGAAATAGATCGCTTGGTATTCATGGTTGGCTGCTTGGCTACATTAGGAAGCATGAAAATGATCTATAACGGGAAACGACCGTCTGGCGAACAGGTCGTTTACGCATGGTGCGCCGGGCTTGAAGTTTAATCGTGCTGGAAACCTGTAGGCACCGCCAAATGTCGCTCCGTAAAGGTTGCCCGCGTGTTGGTTCCCAACTGATCGGATATTCACCTCAGTCGGGATGCTGAATCCGCGAGATTGCCATTGAAATTGCCAAAACGTGAGGTTGGTTGGGTGCGAATAAAAAATGGTGATAACTGCGATTATTTTTCTGCATCCTGCATGCAGAGTTCCCCCCATTCTTCCAAACTGAGAGTCTCCGCCCGCCGCTGCGGGTCGATCCCGGCCGCGGAAAGCAGTTCTTCTGACTCGACAGTTGCGATCCGCAGGCCGCTGGAGAGGGCATTACGCAGGGTTTTGCGTTTTTGCGAAAACCCGGCTTTGATATATTTGAAGAATTTCTCCAGCCTGTCAGCAGGGATGATAGGCTGGGCATAAATCTCAATGCACAGTACCGCTGAATCCACTTTTGGCGGTGGGTAAAAAGCCTCTGCAGGGATGGTCGTTCCAATGACCGGATTCCCGTAAACCTGCACACTCAATGCGAGTAGGCTCATTTTCCCCGCACCGGAACAGATACGCTCAGCAACTTCTTTTTGCACCGTTAGCACCACGCGGCTCGGACGCCTCTCCGCCTCCAGCAGATGGCGTATGACCGCTGACGTAATATAGTAGGGAATATTCGCCACAACAATATAACCCGACGTTTCCATTAATTCGGAGGGATCGAGTTTCAGAATATCCCCCTGCACCAAACGCACATTTTTATACGGCGCCAGTACGCTTTCCAGGGCTGGAAACAGCTTGCGATCCAGTTCGACTGCAGTGACAGAGCGCGCAGAAAGCGCCAGGTAACGCGTCAGGCTGCCCAGGCCAGGACCAATCTCCAGGACAGCCTCCGCAGGCCCCAGGTGCGCCGCACCAACGATCTCCTGCAGGGCGTGATTGTCCTGCAAGAAATTTTGTCCCAGACCTTTGCTCGGTCGTAGGTCAAATCGCCGCAACAGTTTTGGAATATTCAGGGGTGGGAGCGAGAGTCCATTCATGGCAGGACGTAGGTATCAGCATAGTTGGCTGCAATGGGCGTCAGGAAATAGACAGTCACATAATGGTTTGCCCAATCCACCTTATCCGTCAGACTGTAGCCCAAATCAATCCAGTATGTTTCGCCGAGCGCGTTTACGTTGGCCCCATTGTTATCCTCAACGGTGGCAAAGCCGTAGCCGGGGACATAAAGCCGTTCATGGGCAAAGAGCAGAAACCAGGGATAAACAAATGCCGCCATTCCCTTCTGGACTGGTTTTCCAGTGGCAGTGTTGGGATGACAATCTCCGGGTATGCAGACGGGTATGTAATACGTGGCAAATAAATTCAATGCCCGCCAGTATGTGATGGTCACGCCGTCCACCACTGCCGTGCGGATGACGATCTTCGTCCCGATTCCCATGATGCGGTCCTGCGGCGGACGGACAACACTTTCACTTTCAGATACCTGCGAGACTTGCACATCGTCCTCGCTGCGGGTGCGCAGGCGGGTAATTGCCAGTCCCGGCTCACCGCCCTGCAGGAGCGCACTCTGGTCAATTTCCAGGTCCGCGGAGAGTTCGGTCCGGGTTTTGAACGGGATTGTTTTCTGGGTCAGGGCAATCGACTCAACGACACGCACAACCCGGATTTGACAATCAGCGGGAATCGGAGCAGTTTCAGGGGGGATGGCGTAATCCAGCCCAACCAGCGGAACACCAGCCTCAGCCAGGGCCTGCCCCACCGTTGCCGCCGCGGAGCGTATCTGGACCTGCCTCCCATCCGCAGTGACGACCAATTGGTGCGACGGCTGGTATGTGACGGTCAGCGCACCGGTGATGGGCGTTTCAGCAAGCGGATCGAACCGGTCGGCCATGTAGAGAGTGAACCCGGCCTCCGTCAGTGCCTGGCCAACAGTGAGGGCGGAAGTCTGGAAGGTTTGTGGTCCCTCTGGAGATATGAGGTTAAGCGTCACCGCACGGCGGACAGTGAGCGTATAAGAGGCGGCTTCTGGTAGCGCCTGGTCGAGCGGGATGGAGGAGCCGAGGGATAGCAGGCGGTCATTCGCCCCAAGCGTGATCCCAGCTTCAGAAAGGATGTCAGCCGGGAGACGCTCAGCGGGCATCGCGAGCGTGGATGCCTGTCCATCCGCCAGGAGGGTGACGGTGCTGCTGGTACTCTGGCAGGAGGTAAGCAGTAGCAGTGAAATCAGTGTGAAAAGAACAGAAGGCCAGGATTTCATTTCTTTTATCGCCAGTAAAGATTGGTGATGTAAAAATAGTCATTACTTGTCATGATTTCTTGGTCGTAAGGGACCAACCTCTCATCGGTATTTAGCTTGGTCTGATAAATGCTAAGCGAATATTGATTATCAGGGGTCAAATCGGTAAGGAAAAGGAGAACCTTATTTCCTTCAGGTGCCCATACCAATCGCGGTTTTAATGAGCCATTAGCACTGCTGAGGCTGCCATAGTCAATTAAGATATTGTTTTTTAGATCCAGCACGTAAGTTTGAAGGCGTAAAGACTTCTCAAAATAGGCACTGTACACATCGTAGATGATGAAAAGATTATTGTTTTCCGGTGAGAAGTCATAACCACGCACTTCCGGGTATATCATAAAACCGCCTTCTTTCGGAAAGTAGATTACATCGCGGCTGCTGATGCCTCGGACTGGATCTTCAAGCAGAAGGTACCCGATGTGGTAATAATTATCTTTGGTGGCTGCAGCAGGATTGAGATATGCCACTAACTTGCCATCGGGAGAGAAAATCGGGTGGGAGAATGAATCCAGATAGGTGGATGATTGATCTGGGTTGAGACGGTAAATCCCGCTGGCTTGGCAAACATCCTTGGATGTGCAGGAGCCGGTCTCGAAATAGCGTTCCTCATCACGGGTGGACGGAAAAAGATTGAACGCCCCACCGGTTTCAGTTTGGAAGGAATGGTTTTGATCAATTAAAATAACTGCGCTTTCGTTACTATTCCAGTATGCATCTTGTTTACCATTAGAGAAGAACGATTCGCTGATCAGGGTGGCCAAACCACTCACCAGGTCGATTTCATACAGACGGTTGGTCTTGTTTACAAGCAGCCGTTGGCCATCTTTGCTGACGTCTTGCAGGTCAAATCCATTGCCAAGTACCAGGGTTAGTTTTTGGCCACCGTAGGCGTACGCATATACTCCCTGGGTAGTCACAACACCATCAAGGGAAGAGGCGGTTCCATAAAAGATACAACCTCCCTCACAATCAGGCACGGTGATCTGTGGAGCGGGCTCGGAGTTGGAAGTGGCTTGTTGTGTAAGGGTGGTGGTTGGATTGACCAATCCATTGCTTCCATTGGTGGTCCATAGGTTGACCGCTTGCCAGATGATATATAACCCCCGCAGGGCAAGGGTGTTCTTGAGGTCATAGCCTGCCTGGCTCAGGTGGAATCCTTCGCGGGCAGGATCGATTCCTCCGTTGGGAAGATATTGCGCCGACCGCCAGAAATTGACCACCGGAATATCATAGTCGCGCGCGACCCGCACAATGGCAGGATTGATCACATATTTGCCATTTAGTACTTCGGCAGTATCAGCCTTGGTGATCAAAATGGGGATGGTGCCATGCCCGATCACATAGTCCAGAATTTGGCGAAGGTAAGCCTCATATCGATCTACCGTGTTCAAATCGAGCCAGGTTTCCAGGGTGATAAATGCGAAAGCCGGGTTGTTCAGCCGGTATTCGCAGGTGAGCGGGGTTTCACCGGGATTGCAATAATGTGGATCCGCTTGAAGAGGATTCAGGATGGAAGCGGCTGTGAACCCGCCTCGAGAGGTAACGCTCCAGCGGCTGAATGAACCTTTGAATTGGTCAATGGCGTCCCAGAGGTAGTTTTCTGTGCTGCTGGGCGCTAAATCACCACGCCCATAGGGTCCTAGGAAAACAAAGGGGATTGACTGGCAGTCGCCAATCACAGAGAAGTTGTGCGGGTTGCGGCCTTGAGCCTGGCCTTCTTGGTAGATCTGGAGGATGTGTTGACTCGCCTCTGGCATGATCGGGACATCACGCCAGTCGATTTCTGGTGATTCTTGAGTTCCGACGGCTGATGTTGGGTGTGCCGTCTGCTGTTGGCCGATCATCCCATTTGGAGTTGATGAGGGGTTATTTATTGGAGTAGATTGATTTCCGGATGGATTTCCAGGTTCCTGAGATGGTACCGGCGATTCTGTGACCAATCTGGCGACGCCAGGGTTTGATTCCTGAGGGTTGCCGTTCTTGGGTGTGCAAGTTGTTACCAATAATAAAACCGAGATCGCCGG
>JBGPQK010000076.1:0-11137 GCA_041489005.1 Anaerolineae bacterium | reverse complement strand
GCCGCCGCCCGACCTGGTCATTTACCTGCGCGCTTCCGTCCCCACCCTTATCCAGCGCATTGGACGGCGCGGGCGCGACTACGAGCGTACCATCCCTGCCGATTACCTGACCAGCCTGAACAACCTGTATGAATCCTGGATCGCAGATTTTTCCCTGTGCCCCGTGCTGGCCGTCCCTGCCGACGATATTGATTATGTGGCGCACCCCGGCCACCTCGACCTGATCGCCCTGAAGGCAGACGAGATGCTGACCGGCAAGGAGGAGGTCGTCTTCGACCCCGAAGAAGTGGCGCGGGCAGCCTGCGATTAAAATCAAATTCCCCGGAAAACCGGGGAATATTTATTTCGCGAAAAAGATCCATCTCCAAAGGTCTGAGATTGTATTATCTATGTGATATTGCTATACTGGTTTAGGTTTATGCTCATTTCTGCAAACCATCCATAAACTATTTGCCTCCCGAACGGTGATTGAACACCTAGTTCGGCGGGATCACCGCACGATGACCTGTACCTCGAATAAGCACGGCGGCGAACGATATCAGGAATAATACGGGACAAAGAAGGAGTTGAATATGTTTATCCCCCAGGAACGCTATATCAAGATCGGCTTAATTAATACGCGCTACATGGCAGAAGGCGAAGGGTCGCCGGTCGTCCTCGTACACGGCATGGGAGGTTCTGCCTCGGGCTGGTTGCCGAGTTTTAGCGCTTTTGCTGCCCAACACCGCGTCTATGCCATGGACCTGGTCGGCCATGGACGGACCAATATGGTAGAGGAGGCCTCCCTGGATGCCGCTTATCTGGCCGGGTTCGTAAAAGATTTCATGGCCGAATTAAAAATTGAACGCGCCCACCTGGTCGGGCACTCCATGGGCGGAGCGGTTTCTCTTCAGCTTGCCATCGATTACCCCGAACGGGTAAACAAATTGGTGCTGGCGGACAGCAGCGGGCTTGGCAAAGAATTAACCATCCTCTTCCGTATTGTGAGCCTTCCCCTGGCCGGTGAGTTGCTGGTTGCACAGGATTACAAGGGCGATATAAAAAAATACGCGGCTGCGACGCGGAAATCAGCAAAGAATGCCGCCAATATTACCGATGAACTCATTGAAAATCTGTACCCGGTGGAGAGAAGCCCGGAGCATGTAAAGCCGCTGCTAAAGGTTGTGCGCCAGTGGGCCAATTTGGGGGGATTAAAGAAAAGCATCTACGGCCCCATCCTGCAGCATTTGCCCTCCATCCGCAATCCCACCCTGGTGATCTGGGGACGGCAGGATACCATCGTTCCTCTTGCGCTCGGCGAATTGGCCGCTAAGAGCCTGCCCAATGCGCGCCTCGAAGTAATAGACCAATGCGGGCATATCCCCATGTTTGAACAGCCGGAAATATTCAATCGATTGGTGCTTGATTTCTTGAAAAATTGATCATTTGGTGATATTGACACTAAACTGTCTGAAATGAAATACTGGCAAGTAATAGTCTCCAAAAATGATATGCTCTAAAAATTGGCCACCCAACTTTTTCTCCACCCGACCCCGAAAGAACTGACTCCAGCGGACAGCGGCTATGCCGCTCCGGCTGAGCCATACCGTTAAGAATTGCTGTCTATAGGTAATTTAATGCAATAAGGAATCTGACGCATTGGGTTCATCGAAGCAATGGCGGCTGAACCCAAAATTAAGCTCCGTTCGAACTTTTTTCGCAATGTCCAATACAAAGAATCTTACTGTGCAATGCAAACATTGTGGCAAAGACAATGTCTTCGACCAGCCATATGCTTATCATGCCGGCTTTGCTGACCAGGGGTTTCTTTACAACGACGCAGGTACGCTCACGCTGGTTTGGAGCATGTTTGACCCAGTCTTCGATGAGATGTTTCCTGGGGAGACACCATGGACGCTTGTGAAGGCAAATCAGCGACGCTTTGAAAAGATGCTTCAGCTTGCTCCATCGGGTGGCAGGTGGAAATTTAGCAATCCAGCACGTTGTATTTACTGTGCAAAACCCATTTCAGAGCCAATGTTGAAATCTATTCATTATTTTGTCTATCCAGGTAGTATCGTTACTGATAATGACCACCAGCTACGACTGAGGGAGTATTTAATTCCACCGCCTAAGATCATCTCCACCTGACCGACTTCGGCGCGTGGATACACCACGCGATATGCAAAGTTTTATGCCATAATATTAATGAGTCTTTCTAATTCTCCCTGATGTTGCCGCAAAGCTTTAAGAATTGCTACACCTGAGTATCTCTAATTGATAAGTAATCTGACGCATTCAGTCCATCTTAGCAACGACTGCTAAGTACCTAGTTAGACCACTTAGGATCGTATGCGATACGTTAATCTCAAGCCATAAGGAGAATTTGCAATGAATATCAAGCAAGGCTAGCAGAAATGGCTCTCTTCTTTGGTGTTATCAGTATTGCTGCTTGTATCTCTGGCTTGTGGAGCTGGCACTATTGCGACAACTCAACCTGCTTCAACAAATAATCAAGAACAACCTTCCTTGACCGAACCAGCAGAACCGACTGCTACCCCTAAACCAATAAGTACTCCGCAACCAGAAACGCCTGATTCTCCTAAAGGTAATGGATTTTATACAGTTGGAGAAGAGATTACACCTGGGAAATGGGAATCAACCGGGGATGGTAATTCTTGTTACTGGCAACGGCTAGATGACAAACAAGAAACAATAGCCAATCATTTTGGACTCGCTGGTGGAACAGTAACAATTCTGGAATCCGATTACGAAGTTCATCTCGAAGATTGTGGAACTTGGAATTATGTTGAAGGATTAGCGCGAAATATTCAAGCCAATGCTACCGAGCCAAAAGAGGATGGATTTTACACCGTTGGGGTAGAAATTGCGCCTGGGAAATGGGAATCAACTGGGGATGGCGATTCTTGTTACTGGCAACGGCTAGATGACAAACAAGAAACAATAGCCAATCATTTTGGACTTGCTGGTGGAACAGTAACAATTCTAGAATCCGATTACGAAGTTCATCTCGAAGATTGTGGAACCTGGAATTATGTTGGAAAATAACCATAAACGATTTACAGAACAAAAACGGGCTATCAACACATTCGCCGGACAAGTGTGAACTTCGCCCCACACTTGCCGGTATCGCCAGCAGTTATGAATCGCAATTCATGAGTATCTCAATAATAAGGTATCTGACGCATTGAGTCCATCGAAGCAACGACGGCTGCCCCCTACGGGGGTGCTACGCGAAGCATCTGGTTGGGTGCGCGGAGAAAGGAGCCAAGGATGTCTTACGTTCTGAATGTCGAACTAAGGAGCAGTTACCTGTACTTCACCGTAACAGGTGAAAACACTTATGATAACGTCGTTCGCTATCTTTCTGAGGTGCGTGACAAGTGCTTACAATATAAGTGCCCCTATGTCCTCATAGTGGAGAACCTGGCAGGTCCGGGCCTTAGTACCTTTAGCATCTATGATCTTATTTCCAAGATTCACGAACAGACTACGCGGTTGGTTCGCAAGATTGCCTATGTGGATATTAACCCCGAGCACAATGCAGACGCCATGAAATTCGCCGAGAACGTTGCGGTCAATCTAGGTGTATTTGTTCGAGTATTCTTAACAATCCCCGCGGCTGAGCAGTGGATGATAAAGCAGGAGAATCCTGGAGGCAATGGTTAGCCCCCTTTATATTCCCGAGAATCATCCAGCTAAAGATGAATTTCTCTCTCGAATAAAAGAGAGATAGTATCGCTAAGACGGGTGCTCCCAACACAGTGTGCAACTGACGGTGGGGATTCGCTCCGCCAAAACAGCATTATTCTGGGTTTGCGTTTTTTCTGCTTCGACGGCGGATCAACGCCCGCCTCATTGCCGCTACCCCGCGGAAAACACGCGGGGCTTACGCAAACCATTACGAATCGCACCTTATGATGGAATCAATACGATATTGAATTTGACAGGCTGATTCATTCGCACTAAACCGGGGAATTTTTATTCCACGAACACGTTCCATTTCCAGCGGCTCTCAAGCCAGTATTCCCTGTTCCCAACCTCGCCCCAAATCCCCATACCGGGACTTTTGCATTCCGCCATTTGGACCGGCTGTGGGAACAGATTTGTCAGGCAGGCTGGCGAGGCGCCTGTTCCCTCTCCTTGAGGTATGTACCCGCTGCCAGGGGTACCGGATTCGAAGGGCAGGTTCGGTCTCCCGGGCGATGGGCGGCAGGCAAATGCCCAGACCCCGGTACCATCCGGGAGACGGCACCAGGTCCGGTCTGCAGCAGCTACCACCGGGTAGGTGTAGATGTCCGCCGTCCGTCCGTCCGGTTTGAGCAGGCGGACGGTGGCACCGCCATCGCTGAGGGTAATACCGGTTTCGCTATGGTATAAGACGAGGATCTGGCGCGGCAGGAGGGTCATGTTGGGCAGGGTAAAGGGACTGGAGATCCCGCCGACGCCATTATCCAATTCCCAGTTCTTTAAGCTGATAGATCCCGTGCCCATGTTGATGAGTTCGATATACTCATCGCCGGTATCGACCGTTCCGTCGTCATTCCAATCGGTGCTCGGATGGGGCAGGAATTCGTTGATAACCACTACACCGGGGAAGGCAGTTGGGGTGCGTGTGGGGGTACGCGTGGGGGTGCGCGTGGGGGTACGCGTGGGGGTGGATGTCTGGACTCCCGCGCACATGACGCTCGAGTCGGCTTTATTCTGCGGGTTGGCGGTAGAAATAAGCGCAAAATCTGCGTCATTGTTATGGGTATCATAACAACTGGTGGCGCCTCCAGGCTTGCGCTCGTAGCTCTGGTCAGATATACCTGAAAGTGGCGAAAGGTGGTTCCCTTCGTGAAATAGTGTGGTGGCGCACATCCCGACCTCGTCCACCACCGTGCCGGCTGCCGTGACCAGCGCTATACCGCCGTCATCGGCAAGAGATGCCGTGTAAGTCTGGTCTGCGCCGGCCACGCTGGAACCGGTTGCCGCCACCAGGTAATGCTGGCCAGCCAGGAGGATGATATTGGCAGGGTAGAAGGTCACCAGGGTCGTTATGCTCGTCCCGGCGCCCGTACTGCAACTGCCGGATTTTCTGATCATCCAATTGCCAATATTGACCGCCGCGCCGCTGGGGTTGTAGATTTCGACAAACTCATCGGCCGGTCCGTACACGCCGCGCGAGCGAAATTCGCTGATCACCAGATGCGCTGGCGCAGACGGAGTGGCTGTCGTGGTCGGGCTGGCGGTGCCGGTGGCAGTCAAAGTGACCGTTGCAGAAACGGTCGGCGTTGGCGTGGATGTGGCAGTGCCTGTCTGGGTGGGAGTTGCGCTATCGGTGGGCGTGGGTGTATCAGTGGCAGTGCTGCTTGACGTGGATGTGGAGGTGTTGGTTGGAGTGTTCGTGGGGGTAAATGTTAATGTGGGGGTGGGTGTGGCAGGCCATAGAGCATAGAATTGTTTTGGCGTGCCGTTGAGTGGACCGAGGTTTGCATCCAATCCGTTTCTCACAATGCCATTATTGGTGGCCCATGCGACTGGATCGTCCGGGAAGGGACCAACGCGTTCCATACTGAAACAACATGGAGATTCCGAACCAGCAGGCCAGGCGCCTCCATCCAGATTTGCAGTGTCAATTAAAATACTGCCTGGCGCAAATAAGCGTAAAACATCACCGCTATCCAACAGGCCAGAGACTGAGGAGAAAATTAGATCAGCAGGAATGTCACGAACGGTCTTATCATCTCTACGCTCCAACAAAAAAAATCCGCCAGCAGGAATTGTTCCCGCCAGAGAAATATTGGGGTCCGTGCTATCGGCCACAAGCCGCCAACCTGAAAGGTCGACGGGCTGACCTCCAGGATTGTAGAGTTCAATCCATTGATGGTTCGGAGATGCTGCTGTCCCTCCCCAGGCCACTTCGCTGATCATTACAGATAAAAGCGTATAACTTTGCCGCGGAGAAGCGGCGCGCACTGTACCGACCGCCAGTGCACCAACCAGGGACCCCAGCACGATTAAGGTGCTCACAACCCATAAGTGATTTTCTCTTGTGCGGGACATGAACGAAGTGATTTCCTCCCCTCAATCATAACACACGGCGCAGCCTGCCCAGTGCTTGGCCGGGGTTCCCTGGAAATCTCCGCGGCGAAGGGGAACTCTTTTCCTCTTTCACAGGAATTCTCAAAGAGCCGTCGCCTGACTGGTCAGAATTAGACTCCGGGTGAAAACCTTAACGGGGCTCGACGACGATTTTGATGGCCGTCCGGACTTTATCCTCTATCTCCACATCCACGAACTCGGGTATCGCCACCACAAAGATGCCATCGTTCTTGAGATAACTGGTTGCCAGTATGATCGCTTTGACGGTCTGATTCACAGCCCCCGCTCCAATTGCCTGAACTTCCGCTCGTTTGTGTTCGCGGACTACGCCCGCGATGGCCCCGGCCACAGCAGAAGAACGGGAGGTTGCGGATACCTTGATTATGTCCATAGAGTCTCTCCCTTGCGCGCACGATCGGTAAGAGGGGCACGTATTAATAAAATTGTACAGTATTTCAGGTCGTGATTCAAGCGTTTTTAGTACAATTGTCTGAACATCTTTCGCTCAATCCACTCCTCTTTTCCGGACCTCGGGCCAGACTCCTGCCACTCCCGTCCCGCACTGCGGACAATCCCCCTGCGGCGTGAGGCGCATCGCCCGGATGGAATAGCCGCTCCGTTCCACCAGCGCGGTATTGCATTGCGGGCAGAAGGTGGTTTCATACTCATCCACCCGGCCAGGCAGGTTCCCGGCATAAACATAACGCAGACCCGCCTCGCGGCCGATCTCGGCAGCACGCAGGAGAGTATTCGCCGGGGTATTGGGAGTATCCTCCATCTTGTAGTCGGAGTGGAACGCGGTCACATGCCAGGGGATATCGGGTGAAACCGACGAGAGGAAGCGCGCCGCCTCCCACAGCTCCCCGGTGCTATCATTAAAGCCGGGGACCACCAGCGTGACCACCTCCAGCCAGAGTCCCATCTCCTTCACCCGCTTGATGGTTTCCAGTACATTTTTCAACACACCGCCCAACTGCCGGTAGTTTTTATCCTGCATGGACTTCAGGTCAATCTTCATTCCAGTAAGATAAGGCCGCAGGTACTCCAGCACTTCAGGCGTGGCATTGCCGTTGGAAACAAAAACGCACTTGATGCCTGCCGCCACCGCTTGCTTGAAAACCGCCACCGCCCATTCGCTGGTGATGAGCGGCTCGTTATAGGAGGAGGCGATCACTTCCGCTTCGGCGCGGCGGGCGGTCTCCACGATCTGTTCCGGAGAAATGCGCTTTATGAAATATGCCGCCTCGTCGGAGGCCGGGTCGCGCATGGCCTGGGAGGTCAGCCAGTTCTGGCAGTAGCCGCAGTGAAAGTCGCAGCCGAGCATTCCAAAAGTCAGTGCAATGGAACCGGGCAGGAAGTGGTAAAAGGGTTTTTTCTCCACCGGGTCGGCGTTGAGCGCCGCAACGTAGCCCCACGGGGCGCGAAGTGCTCCGCCAGCGTTAAAGCGTACCTGGCAGATACCGCGCCGCCCCGGGCGTACCAGGCAGCGGTGCCCGCAGGCCATGCAGCGAACAGAACCGTCCGCCTGGGCGACAACCAGTTCGGCGGGAGCGGTCAAACGGTCAATAACGTTTCCGATGGTGGTCATCCAATCCTCTCTTGCTCTAACCCGGGCTGAGCCTCGGTGGCAGCAAGGTTGTCTTAATCATACACCTTTTGGCAGGGTATGTTCGGCCTTTGGATATTCCTTGATCTCGATCCCATCCTCCGTCATCCATATGGATGGTATACAAAGGAATCTATCCCCCATCGGTTGGATCGACACCTGTCTTCCGCAGGGTTATCTCGCGCGGGTCTTTTCGTTTTCTCGCCGCGGCTCGGTCCCGCCTCGGCCATGAGTGGAGGCAGGGACGCTGCGCGGGCGGTGGGATCCGCTGGATGTGGCGTTGACTTTCTCTTCTTCTAAATCGAAATCCATCGCCGAACTATGGATCACTCTTTTTTGGAGAGCTGGGGGTTGCGAGCCAGAATAGCCTGGGGATCATCGTCGATGCTGACTTGCTTAAGGTTGGTTGGGTCGTATTGCACTTGAACGCGCACACCTGTGACCAGCAGGAAGGTCTTGGAAATGCCCGCCTTCATTTTGGCCTCGAAAGGAGTCTCGTTCGGCGGCTCGACGCGCACCAGAATATCAAACACGGGTTCGTTTTGATAATCCCGGCGGTACTTGAGTTTAGTGATCTCCTGGTTGGCGATCTCACGGCCATCCTCGAGCGTCACGGCGAACGCCTGAACAGTTTGTTTTTTCCCGAAGAGAAAACTCATCGCTGGTCTCCTTTCTGATCCTCTATCCTTTGGTTTGAATATTATACAACTTTGAGAACTTCAGCCAGATATACACCATATCATTTAATGCATTGGACCACGCATAATAATGAAGATTTGGTGAGCTGATGGTTTAGCTCAGCGACAACGGTGGTGACGGGCAGATTCCAAAACTTTCTCTAGAAGATCCTTTACCGAAAGAGATGCGTTCAAGGAGGGTTAGACTAACATCATGTGCAGATTTGGTTTTTTTGTTTATTCTTCAAAGGCGACCTGACCGGGCAGGCAAAATCGTTCACGACGGCGGCCATTTGACTGCCAGCATGGATGTCCCCTCGAAGTAGCGGTAATGACCCAACTGGTATAACAGCAGGGCATAATTTTGAACAGCTTCAGTGTCTGGAAATTCTTCCACGCCACAGATGATCCAGTTCTCCGTTGACCAGACCGGGGAACACGCCAGGACGGTCTTGCCGCCTACTTTTTTCAAGGCTTCCTGGCCCTTCGCTTGAATTGCATTTTGCTCTGCTTCGGATAACTTGTACCAGCTTTCCGTAAATCTGGATTGAAAGAATTTGTAGATTGGACCAGCCATTTGACACCTCCTTGCAAACAACCGCCTCCTTGAACGCCTCTCTTCAGGTACAGGCCCAGCCAGAAAAGACGGCAATACAGCATAGTGACAAAGGAACCGTAAGACTTGATAATATTATCGTACCAATTATGTCAAAACGCGCCCTCTTCGCGGGCGGCGCCGCGAAGTGTCCCCGGAGCGAAGCGTAGGGGGAAACCTCTGACCGCTGAAGCCGTTGTTGGGCGTCTTGGCTCGCTAACTTTATTGCGACCCATCCCATTACCAGACCGATGCAATCCAGTCACTCAGCCTTCACCAAATATTCATACAATTCGTCAAAACTGCTGATGGCTAGATCAGCTTTGACACTATCAGCCTCAACCCCATAAAAACAACTGAATAACCCTGCCGCTTGCCCCGCCAATATGTCAATCTGGCGATCACCTACGGTCAATGTCTCCTCCTGTTGTAGATGATAAGCTGCTAGCGCCGCCTCAAAGGCGGCCGGATTAGGCTTCCTGGGATAACCATCATCGCGTGTTATACAACCAGCAAAATAGCCATCCAGCTTATGTCCAGCCAGAAGTTTCATAGTGCTTGTCCGCCCTCGGTGAGTGACAATTACATTCTTCCCCTTGATTGAACAAATGTATTGGCAAAGGACTTTCACCCCAGGAAAAGGAGGACTTTCCTCGATGGTGATGCGGTCAAAGTGTTTTTCAAGGGTCTGTTCAAGCTCGCCCCTATCCAGTTGATACTTATCAGCCAAAACTGCGTCACACTGACTGAGGGATTGCTTGGCAAGTTCCACTATCCAGGCCAGAGATGCATCTTTGCCAAGATCATTCAAGGAAGCTTTGATTGCTTGGGCTATGGCAGGGTAGGTATTGAAAAGTGTGCCATCCACATCCCAAATAATATTCCGAAACACAGCACGTTCCTCCTTTTTGGCTTATCTGTTGACTTTGCTCATTGAGCCGCCAACTAGGTGCTTCGCGTAGCATCCCCGAAGGGGACAGCCGTCCTTGCTTCGATGGACTCAATACGTCAGATTATTTATCGCCTTGATATATTTATGAGTAGCGATTCCTTATCGGTATGGGATTCTCCTCGGGCGGAGTAAAAACCCAATTTAGCAAGAGAATCCCCACTGTCGGCTGAACGATTTATTCGGAGTTGTTTCCATCAATTAGCCTTTATTTTTTCGGCAAGCCGCCTCGCGGTGTTCTCTGATTGTCCAGCTTGATGAATAACAAACAACAAAAGAAGTCCTGTGACTAAACCTGACACCACACCGATTGTGACTCGTTCAATCGCCAAGGTTGTATCGAATAACATACCCGAATTGAAATTGATTGGTACGATACGCCCTATGAGCGAAGCGATTGTGCCTGACCCAATGCTAAGCCAAACCCCTAGAATCCAAAGCGCTGCCAGGCGGGAGTTCCGATAAGGCAATATCTGTCGCAAGGAGATCCATTGTGTAATACCAACGACCCAACCACCAAAACCAATATCCGTTGGGTAAGGATAAAAGAAAATAGTTTAATGTTCTCTGAGTGGCAAAAAACTTGAGCCATGAAGATTCCAAGCAATAGCTGAGAAAAGTGTGATAATCGCCAATCCAATCGGCCAGGCAAGTGTATAGCCTATTAGAGTCATGGAGAACCATTTTTTAGAGGAATACAACTTTTGTTTTAGCACGAGGAATTGTCCAATTCCTATGACCAAACCGATACTTAGTCCACAAGCTGTGTAGGCTAACGCACGGTTTGCGACATCCAAGTATGTTCTCAAGGTGGGATTGAGAGTGTTTATGGGAACGAGAAACCATCCGAGAGTACTGACACCTATCCAGAGAAGAAGAAAGGTTACTTTGCCTTTGACTGCCAAACGATTATTCATCGCTATTTCCTTTCAAGTCAATTTGACGAATACCAACTAGTATGTTGGATAGAAGCCACCAAATTAGGTATTCAGCTGTAGTTGGGTGGGTCTACAGTTTATGGACCTCTCTTGAAGTATGGCATTTTGCGGGGAAAGGAGGCAGCGACCCTCACTTCCCTGCGACCAGGCGGGCACGCAATCAACAAACAACTTACTATCATCTGTGATCTTTTCTTGCACACAGACACAGAACGGCTAATTGCTCAGCCCCCGGTTTTGCAGGCGTGCCTGCTCCCAGGCGGCAAAATCCACAGGCGGATGGAT